>NZ_KN050684.1:1756546-2249666 GCF_000745395.1 Thioalkalivibrio sp. ALJ1
GCGCGCCGCGAGGTACTTCTTTGCTCGTGCAAAGAAGTACCCAAGAAACACGCCCGACTGCCGCGACCCCGGCCCGCTGCGCGGGCCGGGGTTTCCCTCGCTCCGAGGGTTTTCGCGGGCGGCGCTGAACTCGCTGCGCCTTCGGCTCCGCTCAGACATCCAGCGCCCCGTTTGTATTTAGAATCGTCCCGCGAAAACCCTCTCCGCTCGGCGCGACGACAACGGGGGGTAGGTCCAAACAACGGCGATCCCGACGTTCTTGCCAATGGTTGGAGGCAGGCGGTTCCGACATCCTGGGCACGCTCGGCCTGCGGCCGTTGCGTGCCGCGCCCGCGGGCGGGCGCCGGGGGGCTTTCGGGCAGCAATGCCTGTTGTGGTGTCGTGGGGCCGGAATACCCTCTGTCTTGACCTTCCCTTCCCGTATGGAGCCCCTCGTGGAGGGCGTGATGGGCCGGGAGAAGGCGCTGGATGTCTGAGCGAAGCGCAGCGCAGCGAGTTCAGCGCCGCCGGCCCAGCGCGTCCGGAGCGAGGTTCCCGGGCGAAATCCGGGTGCCCTTCTTTGGGCACTTTCTTGGGCAAGCAAGAAAGTGCCTCGGGGCGCGCTGGCGAGTCAGCGCACGGCAGTATGCGGACCGGAGGCACGTAAACACCGGATGCAGAACCAGGACCAGCCATGAACAGGCAGGTGACCCAACGAAGGGACCGTCAACCACCGAGCGATGAAGAAGGGTCCGCGATGATCGAGCGGGACTCCGGGCCGAGGCCACTGAAAATACCGGCGCCATATGCAGGGCCAGTCAGCGCCATGGCAGGCGGCCCGCTGCGCGATTCGGGCGGGCGCGCTCTACCGCGCGGGTTCGCGGTGCTACACTAGGCGGCCTTTGCAACTCGGCCCCGCGGGTCGGCCCCGAACGGCCGCCTCGTTTCCATCTCAATCGGAATGAAACCATGCACGACATCAAGACCCTGGAAGGCGACTTCACCGACGTTGCCAATCACCGTTATGGCCTGCTGCTGGCGCGTTTCAACAGCCTGATCGTGGAGCGCCTGCTGGAAGGCGCGGTGGACACCCTGAAGCGTCACGGCGCGCAGGAGAAGAACCTGACCATCGCCCGTGTTCCGGGCGCCTACGAGTTGCCGCTGGCGGCGCAGGCCATGGCGCGTTCAGGACAGTACGATGGCGTGATTGCGCTGGGCTGCGTGATCCGGGGCTCGACCCCGCATTTCGATTACGTCGCGGGCGAGGCGGCCAAAGGCTTGGCGCAGGTGCAGATGGCTGAGGATCTGCCGATCAGCTTTGGCGTGCTGACCACCGACTCCATCGAGCAGGCGATCGAGCGCGCGGGCACCAAGGCCGGCAACAAGGGTGCGGACGCCGCGATGGGCGCGATCGAGATGGTCAGCCTGATGCGCAAGCTGCGCGGTTGATTCCGCACATCGCCCGAGTGTCATCCGCCCATCCGAACAGGTCTGCCGTGACTGAACCCTCCGATCCCCGCCCCGAAAGCCGGACCCCGCGCAAGGACGCCGAGCCCGGCAAGTCCGGTCGAGCCCGGCGCCCGCGTAGCACGCCCGAGCAGCGGGCGCGGCATGCGCGTTCGTTCGCACGGCGGCGGGCGATGCAGGCGCTCTACTCCTGGCAGATGACCGGCGCCCACCCCAAGGACATCCTGGCGGAGTTCCGTGATGACGAGGAACATGCCAAGGCGGATGCGGAGTATTTCCGCGAGCTCCTGATCGGGGTGACCCGCGACCGCGAGGCCCTGGATGCCCGCATGGAACCCTACCTCGGGCGTCCTCTGGATCAGCTGGACCCGGTGGAGCATGCGCTTTTGTGGCTGGGACAATGGGAGCTGGCCGAGCGGATCGAGGTGCCTTATCGCGTGGTCATCAACGAGGCCGTGGATCTGGCCAAGCGCTACGGGGCCGAGCAATCGCATCGCTACATCAACGGCGTACTGGACCGGCTTTCCGCGGATCTGCGCGGTCCCGAGCGTTCCGCTCCGCGCTGAATCCGGCCGGCGTGCTCCCCCATGTCCGGCCCTGAGTCCGAATTCGATCTGATCCGACGCTACTTTGCCGAGCCGGCCGCGGCGGCTGGCTCGGCCATGTCTTGCGTGCGGCTGGGCATTGGCGATGATGCCGCCTTGCTGGCCGTCGAGAGTGGTCATGAGCTGGTCGTCAGTGTGGACACGCTGGTTGAGGGCACCCATTTCTTCCCTGATCACCCGCCGGCAAGCCTCGGGCACAAGGCGCTGGCGGCGAATCTGAGCGACCTCGCTGCGATGGGGGCCGACCCGTTGGGAGTGGTCCTGTCCCTGACCCTGCCGCAGGTGGATCATGCCTGGCTGGCAGGATTCAGCGAGGGGTTCCTCGCATTGGCAGAGGCTGCCGGGGTGGCGCTGGTAGGTGGCGATACCAATCGCGGACCCCGCTCGATCAGCGTCACCGTTCTGGGACAGGTGCCGGCCGGGCAGGCCTTGCGCCGTTCGGGCGCGCGTCCGGGTGATCGCCTGGTGGTGAGTGGCACACTGGGTGGTGCTGCTGCCGGCTTGGCGATGGAAGGCGAGCGCCGGGACCGGGGCGGATCCGTACCGAATTCCGCGGACCCGGGCCTGACTCGCCTGTTCTGGCCCGAAGCGCGCTTGGGGCTGGGCCGCATGCTGCGCAATCGCGCGCGTGCGGCGATCGACGTCTCCGACGGGCTCCTGGCCGACCTTGGCCACCTGTGTGCCGCCTCGGGCTGTGGTGCGCGGGTCGACTGGCCGGTCACTCCCTGGGACCCACTCCTGGGCAGCCTTCCGGACACACAGGCCCGTCAACTGGCGCTTGCGGGTGGGGAGGACTACGAGCTTCTATTCGCACTGCCCCCGGGTGAATCACTGGACCTGCTGGCCTTCAGCGTGGATAGCGCGCTCACCGTCATTGGAGAGTTTGTCGAGGGCAATGCAGTGGAAGTGGTGGACGAAAATGGCATGAGACTGGACGCCGGGCATGCGGGGCACGATCATTTCGCCGGGTTGAAATAACAAGAAAGCAAAGGGGAGTCATGTCGCAGAACAAGCCCAAGATGCCGTCGGCAAAGACCGTATTCGGCGATCCCATTCACCTGCTGGCCTTCGGTTTCGGGTCGGGCCTGTCGCGCTGGGCGCCCGGAACCACCGGCTCGCTGGCGGCGCTGGTGTTGTATTTCGCGATCATGAATTTCCCGGAGTGGGCCTATCTCGCGGTGACCGTCATCGTGGTGATGGCCGGCTTTCACATCTGCGGCGAGAGTGCTCGCAAGCTGGGCGTGCACGACCACCCCGGCATTGTCTGGGACGAATGGGCGGGTCTGCTGATCACGTTGGCCTTCGCGCCCGCGGGGTTGATGTGGGTGGTCGTGGGCTTTGTGCTGTTCCGGCTGTTCGACATTCTCAAGCCCTGGCCGGCGAACTACTTTGATGAAAAGTGGCAGGACGGTCACGGGATCATGATGGATGACGTAGTCGCGGGCCTGTATGCCGGTTTTTCCCTGGTGATTCTGGCTGCGCTGTTCCAGCAGCTGGTTGTTGCAACATAGGCCTTGACCATGTGACGCGTTTGTCAGGTTGAGGTCTCGGGTGGAACACCGGTGGCCAGTCGACTGACACACGGATAGAGCCCACACAAGGAGCGCGTGACATGAAGACATCGAATGGCTGGGTATTGGCCGTGTTGCTCGCGGCGCCGCTCGCTGTTGGAAGTGCACAGGCGCAGCCAAGCCCCGGTGGACCCCCTTCCGGATCTCCGGGCGCTAGTGGTGATACCCCGGCCGGGAGCCAGCCCCCGCCGGGGCATGGCGGGACGCCACCGGGACAGCGCCGTGGCGGGAGCGGTGGCCCCGATCTGCCTGAACCGCCGAGTCCTTCGGATGCCCCGTCACCGGGTGATGGCCCGTTGCCGGACCCCTCCGACCTGCCGGACCCGTCGGACCTTCCCGAGCCCCCCACGCCGGGGTTGTAGTGCCCGCAGTGTCAGGAGCCCCGGTGCGGTCGTGACGGGACTGTTGCGCTTGCCGGGGATTTTCTGTGCGTCGTGCCGAGTGGAACCATGCCGAATGGATCGGCCTCGACGTCAGGTCGGGCCGGTCAGGGCCGGTGTCCGGTGCCGATGGGTCGTGGCCGGCTGGAATGCGTCAGGACCATGTAGGCAAGGGCGGCGGTCAGGACCCCGATGACTGGGGGGACCACGGGCGAGTAGAACGCAGCGACGGACCCGGCCCCATAGGCCAGCAGACCCGGCCAATGGAAGGACGCCAGCTGCGCGTGCTCCAGGGCCGGGTAGCGGCCCCGATGGCGTAGCCAGAAGTCGGCCATGATCACGCCCCCCAGGGGCGGAATGAAGGTGCCCAGCAGGATCAGGAACGGGACCAGGTAGTCGTACATCCCGAGGACCGCGAGGCCGGTCCCGATCACGGCTCCAAGTACCGTGACGAGGCGGCGGCGCTGGGTGCGCAGCAGGTTGCATCCGGCCACGCCAAAGTTGTAGATCGTGTTGTCCTGGGTGCTCCAGATGTTCAGCAGGAGCATGGTGACGGTCATCGCCACAAAGCCCTGTGCCAGCATCACGTGTACGATATCCACCTCATGGTAGACCAGTGCCCCAAGGGCGCCGGTCAGGACCATGAGGCCATTGCCGAGTACGAACGCCGCCAGGGTCGCGATGACCGCGATGCGCGGAGTCCGGGCGAACCGGGTCCAGTTGGTGGCCAGGGTGGCGCCCCCAACGAAGGTGCCGATCACGATAGTCAATGCGGCCCCGAAGCCCATCTCCGTGGTCGGCTCCTGATCAAGCAGCCCGCCGACGCCGCCCGCCTGGCCAAACCCGGTGTACAGCGTGAACAGGATGAACATCAGCATGACAGGCACCGCGACACGCGACAGCCAGTCCAGGCCGCGATAACCGATCATCGCGGTAATGCAGAAGGCCAGCCCGAACACCACCATCAGACCGGTCTCCATCGGCTCCGGTAGGGCCGTGGTTTCCACCAGGATCATAGCGACCGTGGCGGTGCCCCAGGCGTACCAGCCGATCTGTGTGAAGGCCAGGATCACGTCGGACAGCTTGCTGCCCCACTCGCCGAAGCAGAACCGGCCCATCAGCACGGTGTGTAGCCCGCTCTTGCAGCCGATATAGGCCAGGGTGGCCGCGTAGGCGCCCAGCAGCAGGTTGCCGAGCGCGATCACCAGCATGAGCTCGCCAAAGCTGAAGGCCGTGCCCAGGGAGCCACCGGCCCACAGGGTCGAGGTGAAAAAGGTGAAGCCGAACAGGACGACGGTGATCGACCAGAACCCCTTGCGGGCCTGGGCCGGGACTTCGCTGAGCGGATGGTCGTTGTGAGGCACGCTGGACGGCCGGTCGGGGGACCGGGCGAGTGTACCGACCGTGGGTCCGAAGGGACACCGGGTATCGGTGCGCGGGGCCCGACACTATCGCCCCAGGATGGAAGGGGCTAGCGGGCCTGAGCGCCCAGAGCCCGCATACGGTGCAACCAGCGTTCGCGGGAGGCGGCATCGCCCCCGTCCTGGCCGATCAGGGTGTGGCGCACAGGCCCGAACCCACAAAAGTGCAGAATGTTGCGTTCCAGGCTCTTCAGGCTGTGGGCGCCGAACCACCAGCGGTAGACGAAAGCCGGCATGCCCATGGTGACGACGATACGGACCGAGCGGCCTTTCAGGCGGGTATGCCGCAGGCGGTTCATGTCGCCATCGGCGACGAAGGCGGGGCGCAGGGTCTGTTCCAGGAACCCTTTGACCCCGGATGGCATGTCGCCCAGCCAGAGCGGATAGATCAGTACCAGGTGATGGGACGCCTCGATCAGTTCCTGGGCTTCGAGGATCGCGGGGGGCACGGTTTCCGACAGGAACTCGGCCTGGTTGCGCAGCAGCGGGAAATCCCGATGTGCGATGGTGTAGGCGTCCACGGCGAAGCCGGCCTCTTCCGCACCCTCGCGGTAGGCACCGGCCAGTGCATGATCCAAGTGTCCTTCGTCGGGGTCGGGATGGCCTTGCAGTATCAGGATGCGGGTCATGGGATGTTCCTCGCAGTGTTTCCCTTACCCCGGAGGGTAGTTCAGTCGCCCCGCGCGGGTGTGGCGGACGGTTTTACTCCTGCGGGCTCTGGCCTAGGATTAAGGAGCGAATGGTAGGGATAACGCGTCTGCCCACGGAGGCGAGATGGCATTCGATCCGGTTGTACTGTTCTTTCTGCTGGGCGCGATCGCGGGGCTCGCCAAATCGGATCTGAAGATCCCGATGGCGATCTACGAGGCGCTGTCGATCTATCTGCTGTTGGCCATCGGCCTGATGGGCGGGGTCAAGCTCGCGGAGAGTGAACTTCTTCCGTTGCTGCTGCCAGGGCTCGCGGTGTTGGCCGTGGGTTCTTTGATCCCGCTGATTGCGTTTCCGGTGCTGCGCTGGCTGGGGCGGATGCCACTGGCGGACTCGGCTTCGATCGCGGCGCATTACGGCTCGGTCTCGGTCGTGACCTTTTCGGTTGCAGTGGCGCTTCTGGCATCACGCGGGATCGATTACGAGGGCCACATGGTGGTCTTCCTGGTATTGCTGGAGATGCCGGCGCTGATTATCGGCATCTTGCTCGCGCGCGCGGGGGCGAAGGGGCCGACCCGGTGGGGCAAGACCATGCATGAGGTCTTCTTCGGCAAGAGTATCTTTCTGTTGGTCGGGGGGTTGGTGATTGGCTTTATCGCCGGCCCTGTTCACATCGAACCCCTGGAGCCCATGTTCTTCGATCTCTTCAAGGGCGTGCTGGCGCTGTTCCTGCTGGAGATGGGGCTGGTGGCATCCAGTCGGATTGCCGATGTACGCCAGTATGGTTTCTTTCTGGTCACCTTTGCGATCGTAATGCCGATTGTCTCGGCGATCCTGGGTGTCATGCTCGGCTGGGGGCTGGGCA
Source organism: Thioalkalivibrio sp. ALJ1 (assembly GCF_000745395.1). NCBI lineage: Bacteria > Pseudomonadati > Pseudomonadota > Gammaproteobacteria > Chromatiales > Ectothiorhodospiraceae > Thioalkalivibrio > Thioalkalivibrio sp. ALJ1. The sequence goes on from NZ_KN050684.1 coordinate 1,763,483, forward strand.
TGAGCATGGGCGGGACGGTGTTGCTGGCCACGTTGTACGCCAGTGCGTCGTATATCGCGGCACCGGCGGCGATGCGTATCGCGGTGCCCCAGGCGAACCCCGCATTGTCGATTGGTGCCTCGCTGGGGGTGACCTTCCCGTTCAACATTTTCGTGGGCGTTCCGCTGTATTTCTGGATGGCTCAGACCCTGTACTCGCTAGGAGGCTAGCTCGATGCAATCGGACGACATGTTTCTGTTGACGGTCATGGCCGAAGCGATCCTGGAGGAAATGCTCATCGACGAGGTACGCAGTCAGGGCGCGGCCGGTTATACGGTCACCGATGCGCGTGGCTGGGGTAAGCACGGCAAGCGCCGTGGCAATTGGCGACAGGGTGGCAACATCAAGCTCGAGGTGATCGGTAGCGCAGAACTGTGTGATCGGATCGCCGCCCGCCTGAAGGAGCAATACGAGGCGGACTATGGGCTGCTGGTGTTCACGAGTCCGGTGGTGCTGAAGAATTGAACCTTCGTGGCCGATTGGCCATGAAGTGAAATGGTTCGCGAAAATCTTTGGAACTCGGGTCTGGGGTTTGAGGTACAGGGCGCAGGCCTGTTACCCATTGGGTTCGAAAATCTGGCCGTACTGGCCCGAGGAGGAGTACCCAATGTCGAAATTTCGCAGCACAGCCATCACCGTTGCCCTTAGCTCCCTGTTTGTAGCGGGCACGGCCTACGCTCAGGCCCCACAGGAAGGTGGGCAACCGGGTGGTATGGGACAAGGTGGTATGGGGCAGGGCACTCCCCCCGCCGAGCGCGGTGCCCCTCCCGCAGGGGGCGAGCCGGCGCCGGGCCAGGGCGGTATGCCGCGCGGTCAGGGTCAGCCGGGCGGGCAAGAAATGCCGCCGGGTCAAGGTCAGCCCGGTGGGCAAGACATGCCGCCAGGCCAGGGGCCGGATGGACAACAACCTCCGGGAGGGCAGCAGCCGCCCGGCGGTCAGCAGCCACCGGGCCAGGGTGGGCCTGCGACTCCGCCCGGCGGGCAGGGGCAACCCCAGGGTCAGCCGGATGATCCGCCGCCCCTGGGCGATCAAAGGCCCACGCAGCCCGATACGGGTACCCCACAGCCGGGCGGGCAGCCCGCGGATCCCGCCGAGCCGGCCGAGCCCTCGGGTGGGGATAACCTTCCGCCGACGGATTGAACCTGAGCCCGTCACGGGCGCACTGCGTCGAAATCCGGTCGTGATGCGGTCCGCCTATGGTGGGCCGTACGAGGGGTGATCCGTGCCGCATCGGGCGAGGACGCGATAAGGCCCTGGGTGGCCGTTTTGTCCCGATTCCACGAGGACCACGGTATCGGCTGTCCACAGGATAGGCGGCCGGATCGCTTCCTGATGGGGCGGTGCCGCATGGCGGCGCAGGGATAGGTGTGGCCGAAAGGGATGCGGCGCGCCAATCTGAATACCGCAGTCGTTGCACAGGAGCCGTGCCGCGTTCGCCAACGTCACCAACGCGGGTGGCGGGCTCGTCGGTCCGGCCCAGGTAATGCGCGGGCCGTGGAAATACCCCAAATGGTCTAGCGAGAGGTCGATCGGGGCGCAGGCCAGTGTGCCGATGCGGGCCGCGAGGCAGTCGGCCTGGTTGGTCGGCACCGTCCCGGCAAAGGCCAGGGTCAGGTGCAGGTGGTCTCGGGGCACCGGACGCCCGGGGCCGTCGAGATCGTGAGCCAGCGCGGTCAGGGCGTCACGGGTGTGTTCGTCGGGCCAAAGGGCCAGGAAGACGCGCCGAACGTCGGGTCGGACTTCGGCGGGGGTGTCCATCGGCGGCTCGATCAGGAGCGTGGACGGGGAAGATTCTCGCGTTGGCGACGTTCCCACAAGGTCTTGCGGCTAATGCCGAGCGCCCGCGCCAGCTCGGTCTCGGTCATGCGGTCCTGATTTTCTTGCACGAACTGGCGGAAGTACTCGTTGAGGCTCGAGCCTTTTCCCTTGCGCCGCGTGGGGAACGCGGGGTTGGGGATGTCGTCGTCCACGGTGGTCTCGTAATGGGTCGACAAGCCCATTTGTTCCGGTGCGATGTGACCATCCGGGCTCAGCACCCAGCCGCGCTCTAGGGCGTTGGCCAGTTCGCGCACGTTGCCGGGCCAGTCGTGGGTCCCCAGGGCCTCCTGCGCTTCTGGAGTCAGGTGTGGAGCCGGACCGGAAGTGGGCAGGTTTTCCAGAAAATGCTGGGCCAGGGGGAGGATGTCCTCGCGGCGTTCGCGCAATGGCGGTATGGACAACTCCAGCACGCGTAATCGGTAGTAAAGGTCGGCGCGGAATGTCTGTTCCGCGATCATGGTTTCGAGATCCCGGTGCGTGGCGGCCAGTAGCCGTACATCCACCTTCAGGTTTTCGTTGGCCCCGACCGGGCGGATCTCGCCGTCCTGCAGCACACGCAGCAGGCGTGCCTGGGCAGCGGGCGCGAGTTCGCCGATCTCATCCAGAAAAAGGGTGCCACCATGGGCGCTCTGGATCAGACCCGTACGCGCCTTGACGGCCCCGGTATAGGCGCCCTGGGCGTGACCGAACAGCTCGGCCTCGACTAGACCTTCCGGGATCGTCGCGCAGTTGACCGCCACGAACGGGCCGCTGGCCCGTGGGCTCAGCTCGTGCAGGGCACGTGCGGCGAGCTCTTTCCCGGTGCCGGACTCGCCACGTAAAAGCACCGTGGAATGGGTCGCGGCCACCCGCCGAATCTGATCGCGTAGCTGTTGCATGACCGCGCTCTCGCCCACTAGCCCCAGGCCGGGATGGGATGGCGCTTCCGCATCCTCGTCAGTCGCTTCGGTTGTTGGGCGGTCGCGTTCCGCGCGTTCTCGCAGCGCGGCCCGAAGGGTCAGCAGCAGGGCGTCGTGATCGAAGGGCTTGGCGATATAGTCGGCCGCGCCTTCTTTCATCGCGGTCACCGCCGAAGGAACCGATGCATAGCTGGTCATGATGACCGTGGGTGTGCGAGTGAATTCGGGCAGGAGCTCGATGCCCTCGCCATCCGGAAGGCGCAGGTCCACCAGTTGCAGGTCGTAGGGGTCAGCGGCCGCCAAGGCTCGCGCCTCGGCCAGGTTTTCGGCCACGCCGACCGCGAAGCCGTGATGCTCCAGGAACCGGCGCACCGCGCGGCGGATCGGGGCTTCGTCGTCAACGAGGAGAATGCGGGTCATCAGCCTTGGCGCGGCAGGGTTAACAGGAAACGGGCTCCGCCTTCGGGGCGGTTGGCGGCTATTAGGGTACCACCGTGATCGCGAACAATGCTGTAGGCCACGGGCAGGCCCAGGCCAGTGCCCTGGCCCGCCGGCTTGGTTGTGAAGAATGGCTCGAAGAGGCGTTCCAGGCTGGCTTCTTCGATTCCAGGCCCGGCGTCGTCGATCGTGATCTGCACGTGGCGGCCATGGGTACGTGCGGCAATCACGACCGTGGAGGCCTCGGGCGAGGCCTGTTCGGCGTTGGTTAGCAAGTTGATGAAGACCTGCAGCAACGTCGCATGCGAGCCGCGTACGTGGAGGCCTTCGAGCCCAGTGGTCGAGAATCGCAGGTCCTTGCGTCCCGCCAGTCGGGTCAGGCGGATGGCCTCGGCGAGGAGTTCGTCCAGGGCGATGGTTTCGAAGTGACCGGCTGAGGGGCCCTCGTCAGCATGAGCGAAGGTAATCAGAGATTGCACGATGACGTTGATGCGGCGGGTCTGGGCCAGGATGTCGTCGGCGATTCCGCGGATCTCGTCGGGGTCGTCCTCCAGCGGCAGGGTCTGGGCCAGGGAGGCGATCCCTGTCAGGGGGTTCCCGATCTCGTGGGCCACCCCGGCGGCGAAGCGGCCGATGGAGGCGAGGCGGTCGCCATGAGCGATTTCGGATTCCATCTGGGCACGTTCGGTTACATCCTCGATCAGGACCACGCGGCCATCCACCTGGCCGTGGGCATCCTGCAACTCGGAGCGGTGCAGGTTCAGGCGCCGGTTGCCGGTGGGCAGTTCCACGTTCAGCTTGTACCACTGCCGGTCCGGGCTCTCGAGAAAGGCGGTCAGCAGTCCACTCCAGGGGCTGTCGAGCTGCCCGACGTTCTGGCCCACGGCGATCTCGGTGGTGACCTCGGTCAGTTGTTCCAGGGCCTGATTCCAGCCCGTAATCTCGCCGGAGTTGGTCAGGCTCGCGACCCCCAGGGGGAGTTCGTGCAGGATCTGACGGTGAAACCGGCGCAAGGCATCCAGTTCGGCGGCCAGGCCGGATAGCGGGAGCGAACGGGTTTCCAATTGCTCCTCGATGAGGCGCAGGCTTTCGCTCAGCGTATGGCGTCCGGCGGCGTCCAGACGCAGATGCTGATCGACGATCATCCGTGCCAGTACCGGCCCTAGCAGGCCGGACAGATTGCGTTCAATACGCTCCCGCAGGTGTCGAAGGTCGCTGCGGGAGCGTGTATGGCGAGGCAGGCCCAGGTCGTCCAGGGCCCGCTGGACCTCATGGTGCGCGGCGCCCGGCCCCAGGGTTGCGGCCAGCGCGGTCTCCATCTCGGTCACGTCTCCGGCGAGGGGCAGGCCGGCCCCACCACCGGCCGATTCGTTGGGGCAGCAGGCCCGTCCGGCCTCGAGCTCCTCGCGGTTGGGCCGCGTCAATACCGAGCCAATGACGAACAAAATTGCGTTGACTCCCAGGCTCAACATCAGGGCGAAGGTCCACGGATCCAGCATCTCGGCACCCAGCAGGTGCTGTGGATCGGGCAGACCAGTGGCGATGCCGGCATCCGAGAGCAGTGGCATCACCAGGGTGAATGCCCAGCCGGCAATGCCAGCCGTCAAACCCAGCAGGAAGCCGACCCGGGTTGCCTGTTTCCACAGCATTAAGCCGATCAGCCCTGGAAGCAGTTGGGCCACGGCGGCGAACGAGATCAGGCCCAGCTGGGCCAGACCCTCCACCACCTGCAACAGACCGTAAAAGGCATAGCCGAGCCCGATAATGAATACGATCCAGATGCGCCGTCCCCAAAGCAGGCGGGTGTAGAGATTGGCGGTGCGCTCCTCTTCGTGCAGCCGCGTCAGCGGGGAGAGGTAGTTGGTGCCCATATGGGCCAGTGCGAGGGTGGTCACGATCATCATTGCACTGGCGGCGGACAGCCCGCCGATAAAGACCAACATGGCCAGGCTGGGAGACTCCAGAAGCCCGGCGATACCAATGGCGTAATAGTTGGGTGAAATCTCCAGGCCCGCGGCGTTGCCGGCCCAGAACAGGATGGGCATCGGCAGGTTCAGCAATAACAGGAATGCCGGAAAGGCCCAGGCGGCGGTGTTCAGGGCCCTCGGATTGATGTTCTCGGTGAACAGCATGTGGAACTGGCGCGGCAGGAGGAACGCGGCCGCAAAGGCCAGGATCATCATCGCGAACCAGCCACCCTGACGGACCGGTTCGTACAGGGCATCGACGGCCTCGGGATGCTCGGTGAGCCAGTCGGACAGGCCGCCGAATCCGCCGAACACGGCGTACAGGGCCACACCCGCGATACCGAGAATGGCGATCAGCTTGATAATGGATTCGAAGGCGATGGCCAGCACCAGCCCTGCATGCTTCTCGCGCGGTGCGATGTGGCGGGCGCCAAACAGGATCGCGAACAGCGCGATGGTAGCGCTGAAGGTCAGGGCGAGCAGGTGGGGTGGGGTCTCCGCGGTCAGCACGGCGGCCGACTCGGCGACGGCCTTGATTTGCAGGGCGATATACGGGAGCACGCCGGCGAGCATGAACAGGGCCACCACAGGCCCGGTCATCCGGCTGCGGTAGCGGAAGGCGAACAGATCCGCCAGTGATGTCAGCTGCTGCTCGCGGGTCAGACGCAGGATCGGTCGCAACAGCCAGGGGGTGGCGGCAAAGGCCAGGGTCACACCGAGATAGATCGTCAGATACAGATAGCCCTGATCAGCGAGAAAGCCCAAGTTGCCGTAGAAGGTCCAGGAGGTGGCGTAGACGCCCAGCGACAGACTGAACACCCAGCCGTTGGCGGCCAGGCGACCGATACGGGGTACGCGGTCGGCCAGAAAGGCGATGCCGAACAACAAGGCCAGGTAGGCGACGCCGACCGTGTAGAGCAGACCCAGGCTAAGGGTCACGCTGCACCCCGGCGAAGGCGAGGGCGATCACGCCGATGAAAGCCGCCCAGGCGACAAACGGCCACCACCATGCGGGGGCGAGATGGGCGACCCAGGGTACCAGCGGGCTCAGGAACAGCAGAGCCCCGAGCACGGCGACCAGGATGGCGCGGGAACTCAACATGGGGCCGATTGTGGTCGCGAGCGCGGCATGGCGGCAGTCTACCGCCTGTCAGGTCCAACGGGCAGGGTTGCCGACAGCGGCAGAAGATCGCGCAGGCCCGAGTCTCGCAAGCGGCTAAGGGCCTCGCTCAGCTGCTGTTCCGGTGTATCCGGAGTGGAGGGGTCGGAGGGGGCCAGTCCGATGCGGGTCAGGATCGCAGCCAGTTCCTGTCGCACGGCGTCCGTACGCACGCCGACGGCGCCAGTGGCCTTCGCCAGTTTGGCCCCGTCACCGGCCACCAGCACAGGATGGTGGGCATGCCGGGGTCCGGTATGCCCAAGGGCCTGGTAGAGCTGTAGCTGCCGGGGGGTGGAACCCAATAGGTCGATGCCTCGGACGACGTGGGTAATGCCCAGTTTCAGATCGTCGACCACCGTCGCCAGTTGATAGGCAAAGATCCCGTCGGCACGACGAATCACGAAATCGCTACCCAGGGCCTCAAGGTCAAAGCTCACGAGCCCCAGGAAACCATCCTCTACCTCCCAGTAGCGCTGCCGCGCCCGGGCGCGCACGGCCCGTGCCTCGCGCCCAGCGGGGAGCCCGTTACGGCAGGTGCCGGGATAGACCGGACCCTCCCAACCCGGTTGGCCAGTCGCGGTCAGGTCGCGCCGCGAGCAGGCGCAGGCAAACGCGTGGTCACCGTTCAGAAGGGTGTCCAGTGCGGCTTCATACGCCGGGGTGCGGTCGCTTTGGTGGGTCAGGGGGCCGTCCCAGCACAGGGCCAGGGCCTCCAGTGTCTGCAGGATCAGGGACTCGGCTGCGGGCCGCACACGCGGGCCGTCGATGTCGTCGATCCGAAGATGCCAGCGCCCGCCGTGATGGCGGGCGTCCAGCCAGGAAACCACTGCCGCTAGGAGTGAACCGGCATGGAGGGGCCCCGAGGGGGTCGGGGCGAAGCGCCCGACGTAGCCGGAGTCATTCCGGTGCGATGGGGTCACGGCCGAGGCCGAATGACCGTGGCGTGCTTTACGCCCGCTGCTTTTCCTTGATCTCGTCGAGCTGCTTGCAGTCGATGCACATGGTGGCCGTGGGGCGGGCCTCCAGGCGACGAATGCCGATCTCCACGCCGCAGGTCTCGCAGTACCCGTAGTCGTGGGTGTCGATCTTGCGCAGGGCCTCGTTGATCTTCTTCGACAGCTTGCGCTCGCGGTCGCGGGCACGCAGCTCCAGGCCGAATTCTTCTTCCTGCGTGGCCCGGTCTGCCGGATCGGCAAAGTTGGCCGCATCCTGGCGCATGTGGCCCACGGTGCGATCCACTTCCTCGGCCAATTCCTGGCGCCATGCCTGCAGCAGGCTGCGGAAATGGTCCAGCTGCTCCGAGTTCATGTACTCTTCGTCCGGCTTCGGCTGGTAGGGCGCAATACCCCCGGCGACCATGTGCTGGGTGGAGGGTTTGGCGGTCTTGTTGTCTGCAGCCATGCGGCCTTTCTCCGGCTGGAAAAATGAGGCGCACTTAGTACCAGAGTCCGGCGGGTTGGGCAAGTCCCGTGCCATGACAGCTTGCGCCCGGTAGCAATTGAGGATGCCCGCGAATCCGTGCATGGCCTGGAGTTTCAGTGAGATGGATAAGGACATGGAGAATACGGGATGACGCAATTGCAGGCGCTGATCATTGACGTGGACGGCACGCTGGCGGACACCGAACGGGACGGTCATCGCATTGCCTTTAACAAGGCATTCGCGGAGGCCGGTCTGGATTGGGACTGGAATGTTGCCCGCTACGGCGAGTTGCTGAAGGTGACCGGTGGTAAGGAAAGGATTCGCCAATACCTGTCCGAGGACCATCCCGCGATCCTCGAACAGGCAGGGATTGATGACCGAATTCGCGAACTGCACGCAGCCAAGACGCGCCACTACGTCGCCCTGCTCGAGACCGGTGCGATCCCGTTGCGCCCTGGGGTGCGCCGCTTGCTGGACGAGGCGGAGGCCGAAGGCCTGCGTCTGGCGATTGCGACCACCACAACCCCCGAGAATGTCACGGCCCTGCTGGAGGCCACGCTGGGGAAAGAGGGCCCATCCCGATTCGAGGTAATCGCGGCCGGCGATGTGGTGCCTGCCAAGAAGCCCGCCCCGGACATCTTTTCCCATGCGCTGAACGCGATGGATCTGCCCGCAAAGGCCTGCCTGGCACTGGAGGACTCCGATAACGGAGTGCGCTCCGCGCGGGGTGCCGGCCTGGAGGTGGTCGTGACCACCAACGATTACACGCGAGACCAGGATTTTGCCGGAGCAATGGCGGTTCTGGATGGCCTGGGTGAGGTGGATTCACCGGCCTGTGTGTTATCCGGCCCGGCGCTACCGGGCGCAGTGCTCGACATTGCCACCCTGCGTGACTGGTTCGCCAGAGCGTAGGGTCGGGCCCGCGTGGGCTGATCGCGTCCCAGGTGGGATGCGTACGCCATGGGGTCAGTCGTTGTCGCGTGGCGGGAGGCGCGGGTCCTCGACCTCGGTTTCGTCGAGCACCTGGGTGTCCAGAAGGAAGCCGACCGCTGCATCGCTCATACCATTGATCACGAATTGCACCGCCAGCACCGCGAGGATCAGGCCGAAGACCTTGGTCAGGATGTCCTTCCCGGTGTCGCCCAGGTACTGGACGATGTAGCGCGAATAGATCATCGCGTAGTAGCAGGCGACCATGCAGGCCAGTACACCGAGGAACACGAGCCCCGTGTGGTAGACCGTCGGGGCCTCGCTGGTCAGGATCATCACCGTGGCGATCGCGCCCGGGCCGCTCATGAACGGGATCGCCAGCGGGATCACCGAGATGTCCTCGGTCACCTGCCCCTTGTCGGCCTTCACCTCTTCGGCGGTCTCCTTCTCGGTCGCCCCCTTCTGCCGGATCATGCCGATCGCGATACCGAACAGGATGATGCCGCCGGCGATGCGAAACGCCGCCAGGGTGATCCCGAACAGCTGAAAGATCACCCCGCCCAGCAGCGCGAAGGCGAACAGCAGCGAGGTGGCCACCTTCACCGAGCGCAGTGCGATCGCCCGGCGCTTCTCCTCCGAGGCGCGCGGCAGCATCGCCGTGAAGATGAACGCCGTGGTCAGCGGGTTCACGATCACGAACACCGCCAGGAAGGTGACGACCAGGTATTCGAGCAACACAAGCATGTGTTCGAGCTTAGGCCGGAATCTGCAAGGTTGCGAGGTGGGATCGCGCAGGTGGTCGGGTCACACCGATCGCCACGGCGCGGCGCGCCTCGCGATGACAGTATTCTTTTCCGACGTCATTGCGAGGCCCCGCAGGGGCCGTGGCACAAAAGCGCGAAGCGCGTTGAACGGCCGCAGGCCGGCCCGAAGGGCGAGCGCAGCGAGTAACCTCCGGACGCAACCCCCAACGTCGGTCCTGGCAAGCGCCGAGGGCGCCCATGGAGATCGCCACGGCGCTGCGCGCCTCGCGATGACGGTGTCGCCTTCGCGTCATTGCGAGGAGCAACGCGACGAAGCAATCTCCATGGGAAGCCCCGACGCCGGACCGTCGCGTGCATGGGCAGGGACGGGGCCCGGTCGTTATACTCTGCGCGCATGAAGAAACGCCTGCATCCTGAATCCTTCCCGACCCTCGAGCACTTTGTCGGCAACACGCCGCTGGTGCGCCTGCAGCGCATGGCGGCGGATCTGCCATCCACCGTGCTGGTGAAGCTCGAGGGCAACAATCCCGCCGGTTCGGTCAAGGACCGGCCCGCGCTGAACATGATCCAGGCGGCCGAGCGCCGCGGGGACATCCAGCCCGGCGATACCCTGATCGAGGCCACCAGCGGCAATACCGGCATCGCGCTGGCGATGGTCGCGGCGATGAAGGGCTATCGCATGATCCTGGTGATGCCGGACAACATGTCCGCCGAGCGCCGCGCCTCGATGAAGGCCTTTGGCGCCGAACTGGTGCTGGTCTCGTGCGAGGAGAGCATGGAGGGCGCGCGTGATCTGGCCGACCGGATGGAGGCTGAGGGCAAGGGCCGGGTGCTGAACCAGTTTGGCAACCCGGACAACCCCGAGGCCCACTACATCGGGACCGGGCCGGAGATCTGGCGCGACACCGAGGGCACGGTGACCCACTTCGTGTCGGCGATGGGGACCACCGGCACCATCATGGGGGTGTCGCGCTATCTGAAGGAGCGCGACCCCAGCGTGCAGATCGTCGGCGTGCAGCCCACCGAGGGATCGTCCATCCCCGGCATCCGGCGCTGGCCGGAGGCGTACCTGCCGACCATCTTCGAGGCCTCTCGGGTGGACCAGACCGTGGACGTGACCCAGGAGGAGGCCGAGGACACCATGCACCGCCTGGCCACAGAAGAAGGCATCTTCGCCGGGGTCTCCTCCGGGGGGTCGGTGGCCGCTGCGCTGAGGCTCGCGGCGCAGACCGAAGGCGGGACCTTCGTCGCGATCATCTGTGACCGCGGCGACCGCTACATCTCCACCGGCGTGTTCCCGTCATGAGCGCCCCGGTCCTGATCTTCGATCTCGAGACCGTCCCCGACATCGACGGCGCCCGGCGTCTGCACGACTTCGAGGGCCTGAGCGATCACGAGGTGGCCGAGGCGCTGTTCGCCCTGCGCCGCGCGCAGGCCGGCACGGAGTTCCTGAAGCACCCGCTGCACCGCATCGTCTCCATCGGCGTGCTCTACCAGGGCGGCGACGCGCTGAAGCTCTCCGCGTTCGGGCGCGAGGGCGAGGACGGCCAGGCGCCGACCGAGGCCGAGCTGCTGCGCCAGTTCTTCGATGTGATCGACAAGCGCACGCCGCAGCTGGTCAGCTGGAACGGCGGCGGCTTCGACCTGCCGGTGCTGCACTACCGCGCGCTGGTCAACGGTGTGCAGGCCCCGCGCTACTGGGAGCAGGGCGACGACGATCGCGAGTTCCGCTACAACAACTACCTGTCGCGCTTCCACTGGCGCCATGTGGACCTGATGGACGTGCTCGCCGGCTTCCAGGGCCGCGCGGTCACCAGCCTCGACATGATGGCGAGCCTGCTCGGCTTTCCCGGCAAGCTGGGCATGGACGGCTCCCAGGTCTGGCCGGCCTGGCGCGACGGACGTCAGGCCAAGATCCACGACTACGTGGAGCACGACGTGCTGAACACCTATCTGGTCTGGCTGCGCTTCGAGTACATGCGCGGCAATCTGACCGACGCCGCGCTGGCCAGCCGGCAGCAGCAGCTGGCCGAGTACCTGGAGGCCAGCGGCGCGCCCCACCACCGGGAATTCCTCGACGCCTGGCAGCCGGCCGGCCGCACGGACTGATGGCACACATCGACAAGATCCCGTTCGAGGCCACCATCGAGGAGGTCACGCTGGACGGTCAGGGCGTGATCCGCCGCGACGGCAAGGCCTGCTTCATCCACGGGGCGCTGAAGGGCGAACGGGTGATGGCCCAGCAGACCGGGCGCAAGCGCCGCTTCGATTCCGCCGAGGTGGTCGAGGTGCTGGAGCCGGCCGCGGGCCGAGTCGAGCCGCCCTGCGAGTTCTTCGGCCTGTGCGGTGGCTGCAAGCTGCAGCATGCGTCGATCGAGACCCAGCGTACGATCAAGGAGCAGGCCCTGTTCGATGCCCTGGAGCGTATCGGCCACGTGACCCCCGAGGCCCGCTTCGAACCGCTGACGGACACCACGCTGGGCTATCGCCGGACGGCGCGCCTGGGCGCGAAGTACGTCCCGAAGAAGGGCGGGGTGCTGGTTGGTTTTCGCGAGCGCGGGAGTCCGTACCTGGCCGAGATGACCCACTGCGAGGTATTGCACCCGGCCGTGGGCCAGCGTATCCAGGCGCTGCGCGAGTTGATGGATGGTCTGCAGGCACGCGATCGTCTGCCGCAGATCGAGGTCGCGGTGGACGACGACGAGCGCGTGGCGCTGATCTTCCGCAACCTGGACCCATTGTCGCCGGCCGATACCGAGCGACTGTCGGCCTGGGCCGAGTCCGAGGGTATCCAGCTCTACCTGCAGCCCGGCGGCCCGGACACGGTGGAGCCGCTGGCCGGTCCCATCGAGCCTCTGGTCTACCGGCATCCGGACTACGGCGTGTCCGTACCGTTCATGCCGACGGATTTCATCCAGGTGCATGCGGGTATCAACCGCAAGATGGTCCCGCAGGCGCTGGCGACGCTGGATCTGCAACCGGACCATCGGGTGCTGGACCTGTACTGTGGCCTGGGCAACTTTACCTTGCCGCTGGCGCGCACCGCGGCCGAGGTAGTCGGGGTCGAGGTGGATGATGCGATGCTCGCGCGGGCGAGCAGCAATGCCCGCGACCAGGGCATTGCCAATACCCGTTACGAGCGGGCGGACCTGGACGACGTGGAGGCGTTGAAGAATGCCGCGTGGCTGGGCGAGCGTTTTGACCGGGTCCTGCTGGACCCACCGCGCACCGGTGCCGCCGCGGTGATCGAGGCCCTGGCGCCGAAGCACATCGAGCGCATGGTCTATGTCTCCTGCAACCCGGCGACGTTGGCCCGTGACGCCGAGCGCCTGGTGCATCATCATGGCTATCGCCTGGAGCGGGCCGGGATCATGGATATGTTCCCGCACACCGCGCACGTGGAATCCATGGCCGTATTCCGGCGCGCCTGACGCGCGCACCGCTACCCGAGGGGGATTGCATGCTGGAGATCGTACAAGCGGGCGGGTGGCTGATGCTGCCGATCCTGCTGTGTTCCGTACTGGCCGTGGCCATCGTGCTGGAGCGGTTGTGGACATTGCGCCGCTCGCGTGTGGTGCCACCGCGTCTGCTGACCTCGGTGTGGGAACAGATGCGCACGCAGGGGCTCAAGCTGGACGATATCCAGCGCCTGCGGGCCGGCTCGCCCCTGGGCGCGATCCTGGCGGCGGGGCTTGCGACCCATGACCGGGCCCGACAGATCACCCAAGAGAGCATCGAGGAGGCCGGTCGGCGTGTTGCGCATGAGCTCGAGCGCTACATGAACACGCTCGGCACCATTGCGATGATCACGCCGCTTCTGGGCCTGCTGGGGACCGTGGTAGGGATGATCGAGGTGTTCACCGTAATCACCGAGATCGGCGTTGGCAGTCCGCGTGACCTGGCGGGCGGGATCTCGCAGGCCCTGATCACCACCGCCGCGGGGATCGGCGTGGCCATCCCGGCGCTGGCCTTCCACCGCTACTTCCGCGGGCATATCGACGAGTTGGTGCTGGAGATGGAGCAGGAGGCCACCAAGCTGGTCGAGGTGATCCACGGCGAGCGCGAGGCCGGTGCGGTCGAGGGTGGGGCGAAGGCGTGAACTTCCGTACGCCACGCCGCCAGGAAGAACCGGGCGTCAACCTGACGCCGCTGATCGATGTGGTGTTCCTGCTGCTGATCTTCTTCATGGTTTCTACCACCTTCGATCAGCACGCGGACATCGAACTGACGCTGCCTTCAGCCGATCGCGAGGCCGAGGCGGTCGAGCGTGCGTGGATCGACATCGTGGTGGACGCGAACGGCAATTACTTCATCAACGGCCAGGAGTTGATCAACCGCCGCGCCGAGACTCTGGAGCGGGTGCTCTCCGAGGCCCGCGAGGGCCGTGAGGATGACCCGGTACTGATCCGCGCCGACGCCAACGCCAGCCACCAGTCGGTCGTGCGCGCCCTGGACGTGGTCGGCCGCCTGGGTATCACCTCGGTCTCCATCGCCACCTTGGGGAGTGGTGGTGAGGACGATTGATCAAGCTCCGGGGTGCATTCATGGCCGATGAGGCGGCGGGCTACGGGGACCGTCTGCTGCCGGTATGGCGTGCAATCTGGAAGGACTACAGGAAGGGCGACGGCAGCCGGGCCCGGGCCCGACGGGGGTTTCTGACGCCGCCCGCGGATCGTGGGCGGCTGATCTGGGTCAAGGCGGGGGGTACGCCGGAGGACGTGCGCCTGGGGATCGAGCTGCTCGGGGCGGTGCGTGACAAACGCCACGACGTGCGCATTGTCCTGACCTTCGAGCAGGACTACCCGGCGCTCTTCGAACGCCACATGCAGCCGTTTCGGAAGGTCGGGGTCGGTTATGGGCCCTGTGACCGGCCGCGAGTGGTGCGGCGGGTGCTGGAGCGGTTTCAGCCCCATGGCATCCTGCTCGCCGGCGGGCAGACCCCTGCAAATCTGCTGCGCTCGACGGCCGTCCCGGTGATTGCGGTCAATACGGCACCACCCGTCGGGACCGTACCCGCGGTCGCCGGGTTCTGGCCCGTCGATGCGAAAGCGGAGCAGGGCTGGCCACCGGAGGCTCGAGGGACGACCCTGCCTCCGGCGGATCCCCAGGCGCGCTTTGTCGAGGCGCAGGCCGATGTGGTCCTGCGCTCGCTGGTTGGGGGTCGTGTGGAGCGCCTGTGGTGGTGGCATGGCACGGCAGGCGACTGGCCAGCCTGGCAGGCGGCCTGGCAGGCGTCGGGCTGGGGCGGGACCGACATCCTGCTGGCGAGTCTGCACGATGAGCCCGAAGCACCGCGGTCCGAATTGCCGGGTGCCGATCTCGCGATCTCCGGCTGGGACCGGTCGCCGCTGGCGCCAGGCACGATCCTGCATCTGGACGACCGGCGCTGGCTGGCTGCGGCGGCCAGTGCGGCTCATGCGGTGCACCTGGCCGCACCCGACCGCCAGGCACTGTGGCAGGGCCTGGCCGGAGGTGCGGCGGTGAGCCTGGGCGAGGCGCCGGATGCCGAGGTACCCTGCCCGGTGCTGGACGCGCCCGATGCTGTGCTGGGGGCCTGGAACGACCTGCGCGACGATCCGGCGGCGCGGCGGCAGCAGGGCGATGAGGCCCGGCGGCGTTTCTGGGAAGAACGGCGCCAGGTGGATGCCAACTTTGATGCTGTATTGCAGCAGGTCTGGGACTGGTAGCCATGGGCTCTTTCCAGGCGTGGCTTGGGGCCCGGTTGTGGGACCAGTGGGGTCAGCGCGGACCGTTCGCGGCGGCCATGTTCCCGCTTTCGCTGGTGTATGCCGGACTCGCCGAGTGGAATCGCCAGCGTCAGGAACAGGCCCGGCGCGATATTACGATCCCGGCGAAGGCGGTGATCGTGGTCGGGAACCTGACCCTGGGCGGCAGCGGCAAGACCCCAATGGCGGTCTGGCTGGCCAAGCGCCTGCGTGCCGCTGGCTATCGTCCCGGCATCGTGAGCCGGGGGTATGGGGGTCGCGGTGATGTGGCCGGGATTGCGGTAACGCCCGAGTCCGACCCAGTGGTGGTCGGGGACGAACCGCTATTGATTGCCCGGCGCACCGGGGTGCCGGTGCAGGTGGACCGGGATCGTGTGCGCGGGGCGCGGGCGCTGACGGATCAGGGTGTGGACGTGGTGATCGCCGATGACGGCATGCAGCATCACCGGCTGCCGCGCGACATCACCATCCTGATGGTCGATGGGCGCCGTCGGTTCGGGAATGGCCTGTGTCTGCCGGCCGGGCCGTTGCGCGAGCCGAAGCGGGCGCGGGAACGGGCGGACTTCGTGATCGTCACGGGCGGCGAACCGGAACCCGGCGAGGTCCCGATGGAGCTGGTCCCTGCCAGCCGCCTGCAGCGGGTGGACGGGGCCGAGCAGTCGCGCAAGCCCAGCCGATATGCCCGGCGGGATGCCCATGCGGTCGCGGGAATCGCGGACCCGGAACGCTTCTTCCGTACCCTGGAGGCGGCGAAGATCGGTATCATTCGGCATCCGTTCCCGGATCATCACCGCTTCCTGCCGCATCAGATCCGTTTCGACGACGACCTGCCGGTTCTGATGACGGAGAAGGATGCCGTAAAATGCCGGTCGTTTGCGCAGGACAATCACTGGTACTGGCCGATTGCGGCCCGGTTGCCAACCACTTTCGAGCCGGCGCTGCTCGCGCGTCTGGAGACCGTCAGTCGGCTCAAACACCTGGGGTAATGCATGGACAAGCGTCTGCTCGATATTCTGGTCTGCCCGGTCACCAAGGGCCCGCTCAAGTACGACCAAAAGAACCAGGAGCTGATCTCCGTCTCGGCGGGGCTCGCCTACCCGATCCGTGACGACATCCCGGTCATGCTGGAGGACGAAGCGCGCACCCTTTCGGAAGACGAGAAGGAACGCTGGCGCGAGGCCTGAGTGCGCGGCATGACCGGTTTTGTCGTGGTGATCCCGGCCCGCATGGCCTCCAATCGGCTGCCGGACAAGCCGCTGGCAGCGGTAGCCGGGCGGCCATTGATTGCGCATGTGATCAGCCGGGCGCGGGAGAGTGCCGCGAGCCGTGTGATCGTGGCCGGGGATGATGAACGCATCCTGGAGGTCGCCCGCCAGTGTGGTGCGGAAGCCTTCCTGACCGATCCCGAACTGCCCTCCGGTACTGATCGGATCGCCGCGGTTGCGGCCGCCGAGGGCTGGGGCGACGAGTCGATTGTGGTGAATCTGCAGGGGGATGAGCCCCTGACCCCGGGGCCACTGCTGAATGATCTGGCGGCCCTGCTGGAGCAGACCCCGCAGGCGGATATGGCGACGCTGGGGGTGCCGATCCGCTGTGCCCAGGACCTCGCTGACCCCAACCAGGTCAAGCTCGTGACCGACCACCAGGGGCGGGCCCTGTACTTCTCGCGTGCCCCCATCCCCTGGGATCGCGAAGCCCATCGTGCGGGGGCGAGCCCGTCGCTGGATCAGGCGACCCGTCATCTGGGCCTCTATGCCTACCGCGCCGGCTTTCTCCGGCGCATGAGTGCCGAGCCGCCGGCGGCACTGGAACGGCTGGAGCAATTGGAGCAACTACGGGCATTGGCGATGGGTGCCTGGATTCAGGTGGGACGCCGGTCCGAGGCCCATCCCCCGGGCGTGGATACGCCGGAGGACCTGGATCGCGTCGACGCCTTCCTCTCCGGCACGACCCGGGTGTAGTGCGCTGACCGACTCCTGATCGGCCCTATCCTTCGCGGGCGGCGGAAATGCCGCTGATTCGGCCGGACTCGCCGCGATGTTCGCCTGCAAGCAGGCTCCTGCAAGGTCTTGCCCCACGTTGGAGCCTGCTTGCAGGCGAATGGACGTCAACGAAGCTTCGATCCTAACCAGGGTCGGGCCCGGAAATCGCAGGCCCGCGGTTTACTGGTTATCCGGGTGGGTTGGATCGAGCGCGGCCAGCTCGGCCTCGTGCTCCAGGCGCGCGTCCTCGATCTCGTCGAGCACGCCTTCGACGTCGGCGGTCTCTTCGCTGTGCTCGAAGTGGCCGGTCAACGGCGTTTCCGGCGTCAGATCGCCGTTGGCGAACAGCTCCCAAATCTCGTGGGCGTACTCCGTCTCCAGCAGCGCGGGAGCGGCCCGGCCGAAGGTCGCGCGCATGTTGTTCACATCGCGTTGCAGCATGCGGAAGGCGTTGTTGTTGCCGGCGGCATTGACGGCCTGGGGGAGGTCGATGATGACCGGCCCCTGCGCATCCACCAGTACGTTGTACTCGGACAGGTCGCCGTGGATCAGGCCGGCGCACAGCATGCGCTGGATCTGGCGAATCATGAAGGCGAACCATTCGCGCGCCTGATCGGCTGTCATCTCGACTTCGTGCAGCTGGGGCGCGGTGTTGCCGTCGGCGTCCAGGACCAGTTCCATCAACAGGACGCGGTCGAATACACCGTAGGGGGCCGGTACCCGTACACCGGCGTCGGCAAGGCGGTAGAGCGCCTCGACCTCGGCGTTCTTCCACTGGGTTTCCTCGACCTCGCGGCCATGACGTCCGCGCCGGGCCATGGCCCGCGCGTCGCGGCTGCCGCGGACCTTGCGGCCCTCCTGGTACTCGGCCAGCTTGTGGAAACCGCGATGCTTGGCTTCCTTGTACGCCTTGGCGCAGCGCGTCTCACCGCCGCTGCTGACGATATAGATGTTGGCTTCTTTGCCGCTTTGCAACTGGGCGAGGACGTCATCAATTACGCCGTCTTCGACGAGCGGCTGGAGGATCTTGGGGGTTTTCATGAGTGCGTACTGGGTCGGCGGGACGAAAGACGCCGACCCGGGGGGCCGGCGGCGCGTGTTCCAAAACTAGGGTAGAAAGACCTTGGGCTTGTGTTTTCCGCCTTGGCGGCGCGTTTTTCCATTAAGGCAACACTGCTCAGTGTTGCCTTATGTTCTTTTCGGCCTTCTTCTTGTTGTCACGCTTACGATCCATGGTCTTCATGGGGTGGATCCTCCGGGGCGCCGGATGCGCCATCCGGCTGGTTGCGTGCCCGTTTCTGCTGGCGCTTCTCTTCCTGCTTGGCGGCTTTCTTCAGCTCGCGCTGGCGTTTTTCGTATTGGTAGTTCGGTTTGGCCATAGGGCAGCAGGGTCTCCATTGAGGTTTCGCCAGCAAGGCGGGGGGGTCACGAATTGTGGTCTCTCCACAATAGCACCGAATCCTCGCGGCGGGGGTCAGCGCACATTGAAGGTCAAGGGCCGGTAACAGGAAGACAAGAAGCGTAAGCAGGTTCCTGATGGCATGACCGGGTGATCCTAAGCTCGACCACCATTATCTTCCTGTTCACGCTTTTCGGGCTTCCGTCATTGCGCCACTCAGGCGGGATGGAACAACGCGGTCTGGAGGGCGCGGGCCAGGGTCTGGCCTTCGGTGACGGCGGCTTCCGGTGTGGAATGGTGGGGCTTGAGGGTCGCGATCACGCGGTGTTCGAGTTCGACATCGGTCAGGACGGGGCTTGGGTCGATGTAGCCGTTATCGTTGAGCCATTCTTCGAGGCGCTCGCGGGCGCTGGTCTGGAAGCGCTTGACCGTGCCGTTTTCAAGCTCGCGCAGGAGGGGTTCGGCTGCGCCATTCAGTTGTGTGGCCAGGTCGGCGACCGCGTCAATGAAGGTCGCACTGACCGCCTCGGAGGCCTCCAGGGCAGCGCGATCCACCGGGCGGCCGCGACCCTGGCGCCAGGCGCGAATCCAGGCGCGGACGGCGTCGCTGCGTGCCAGAAGCATCTGTTGGTCGGTGGACTCCAACAGGGAATCGGCCGGGCTTTGTAACAGTGATTCCAGTGTGCCCAGACGATCCACGCCCAGTTCCAGCAAGTGGTGTAGCAGGTCCAGGCGGTCGCGCAGCAGGTGGAACAGGTGGATGCGGGCCGGGTCTTGCCAGCAGTCGATCAGCGGGACGCCGCCGATCCGCTGGGCATAGTCTTCGGGCGCATCGCGGCCGGGGGCGGGTACGGGGTTGGATTCCGGAAAGGCCAACTGTTTGTCGCTGGCCAATGTTTGCTGCCCCCAGCGGCGTGCGGCCAGATCGATGACCTCGACGTTGGAATCCTGCGCCTGCCAGTAACGGGCGTCTTCGGGTTGGGCGGTCAGGTAGAAGACCTGGCGGCCGGCCTCGTGGGCCAGTGCCTGCAGGCTTTCCGTCACGGCCCGAAAGCGATCCGGGTCGGCCGTGCCCAATGCCTCGTCGAGGAACAGCGGGAGCGCGCTGAGCCCGCGCTCGGCCTCCAGGGCGAAGGCGATGCGCACGGCCAGCAGAAGCTGCATGCGTGTGCCGCTGGAAAGCTCCGTGAGCGAGCGGGTGGACCCGCTGGCTGTCTCGCGGGCGGTGAACCGCGCTGAGGTGTGAGGCGAGAACTGCAGCTCGTACTGATGGCGGGTAAAGCGCTGGAACCACTCGCGGGCCTGGCGCAGGGCCGCGGGCTGCACCGACTGTTCGTGTTCGGCCTCGACCTGATCCAGCAAGAAGTTCCCGGCCGTGGCGAACAGGGCTTGATCCAGGCGCTCCGACAGGGCATCGCGGGCCTGTTCGCGTAGGGCGCGGGCGGTTTCCAGCTGACGCGCGTGGCCGGCATGGTCGATCGCGGCCTCGATGCGGGCGATCTCCTCGCTTAGTTGATCGCGGGCGGCCGCCTGGTCTTGCAGCGCCTGGAGCTTCGCTTCCAGAGCCTCCGCGTCGTTAGCCTCGACTTCCTCCAGCAGGTCCGGGCGGTCTTCGAGGTGGCGTCGGCGGTCGCGCTCGCGCTCGTGGACCTGACCCAACTTCGCGCTCAGTTCCTGCCAGCCTGGCCACTGGCGCAGCCGCTCGCGCAAGGTCGGTTCATCGCCATCTTCCAGACCGGCGTCCTTGTAGAGTGTGGCGATCTGTTCGCGGGTCCGGATCGCGTTGGCTTGCGCCCGCTCGAGGTCGCGCCGGGCGGCCTCTTTTTCGTGCTGCGCGGTGTCCCGCGTTTGCAGTCGTGCCGCAAGGCGATCCAGACGCTGGGCCAGGCTGTCGGCCGAGGGGGCCGGGTCTGGAGGGGCGACGGCATAGCGGGACAGAAAGGCGATGACGGGGGTCCGGGTGGTATCCCGCTCGGTCGCCAGGCGTTCCTGCTCGGAACGGGCCGCGTTCACGGCGTGACGGACCCGGTCGTGGTTTGCGCTCAGGTGGACCCAACGCTGCAGCGAGGCATCCAGGTGGCCGGGGTCGAAGCCGACCTGATGGGCGATGGCGCTCAGCCGTTCCTCTTCCTGGTCCCGGGCGGTGCGACGTTCCTGGAGTTCGCGTTCAAGTTGGGCGCGCCGCTCCGCCGTTCGCCGCCCGGTCTCTGCGGTTTCCAACTCCTGTTCCAGCAGGGTAAGGCGCTGGCGGACAGGGTCGGTCTCCCAGTCTGCGGGGGGTGTGAGGCCGGTATCACGGAAGCGTGCCTTTGCAGCCTCGCGCGGGATGTTGTCGGTCGTTGGGCGGACGAGGATGTACGTGCCCCAGGCGACTGGTAGCGCGAGTGCCGCGAACGCGAGGTGCACCAGCATCGCTGCCGTGCCGATCGCGGCGGCCGCGGCGCCCAGAGCGACCCCGGCGGCGAGACGGCGCAGGCCGGTCCAGGGTGCCGGGCTTGGAGCGCCCAACCAATGCAACAGCTCGTCGCGCCCGCGCCGCAGCGCGTCGACTGAGGGGAGGGTGTCCTCCTCCGGGGGCAGGCTCGCGAGTTCTTCCTCGCGCCGCTCGAAGCCGGCCCGTAGCGTACGCAGGGCCTCCAAGGCCTCTTCCACCCGGTGGAGCGTGTCCGGGTCCAGAGCGGGTGCGGACCCCGGTGTGCCGCCCAGGTCTTCGTTGGCCTGGTCCAGCGTCACCTGGGCCTCGTGCAGCTTGCTCGAGGCCTGTTCCAGCCGTCCTTCCAACTCCTGCAGCCGGCGCACCGCGGGGCGTTGGTCGTCCACCGCATCCGTGTCCAGCTCGAGGTCGTTCAGACCGGTTTCCTCGCGGCGCTGGCTGGCCTCCTCGAGGCGCTTACGGGCGTGTTGCTGTTCGTCCTCCAGACGCCGCAACTCGTCCTGCAGCGGGGCGAGGCGTTGCAGCTCATCGCCGCGAAGCACGTCCAGGCCGGGCGGGAAGGACACCATCCGGCTCTCGAGATCCCGGTGTTCGCGGCGGGCCCCCAGCAGGTCCAGGGCCCGCGCGTACTGGTCGGCCTCGAGCGCGGCGAGCTGGGTCTGCTCGCGTTGCGCCTTCAGGTCGTCCAGGCGCTGCTCGTCGCGCTGCAGGCCGCGCTGCTGCTGCGCACACTCGCGCAGTTCCTTTTCCGCAGCGGTCAGCGCTTGCGACTCGCTGCGCGCGTGGGTGGTCTTCAGGTTGAGCGCAGGATCGTCGCGCAGGGCTGGCAGGTCGTAGCCACCGGCCAGTTCGCGGGCCAGGCGTTGACCGATCTCCTGCTCGGTGCCGTGGTCGGCGTTCAGCAGGTCCTCGATGCGCAGGGTGTAGCAGTCGATGAAGCGAGCATCCGGCAGCGCGGGCGCCTCGATGCGCTCGCCATTGCGGGACCAGTACAGATCGGTCCCCAGCCGATGGGCCTGCAGCGGGCCTTCGTCTTCGACGAAGGAGGCCTCGATGTGGACGCCTGTCTGGCGCAGTTCCTGCGCATACAGCACCGCTCGCACGGCACGCACCAGGCTCGATTTCCCGGAGGCGTTGGGGCCGACTATCACGTTCACGCCGGGCCCCAGGGCATCCAGACGGAAGCCCGGGTGGATGCCCGGCAGCCGGACGATATCCAGTGAGTCCAGTTTCATGCCGCCCTCACGATTCGTGCTCGCGCTGGAGCAGGAGCCGGTCGAGGGCATGCAGGGCGGCGGCCTCCAGCTGGCGAGCGATGACCTCGTCATCGGGGGTGTCGGGGGCGAGGGCGCGATAGCGCGGGTCGTGAATCACCTGGGTGAGCGGTTCGCGGGCCTGGTCCAGCAATTCGCGGCGGGCCGTGGTGTCCGGGCCTTGCAGCAGTTGGAGCTTGCGGGCCAGCAGTGCAGCGGGGTCGCTGCCGGCGGCCAGCTCCTCGAGATCCACGGCAGGCACGGCGTCCAGGCGCCAGTCGTGGACGAAATACAACCTGCCCCCAAAGTCCTGCGGAGTGGTGCGTGGGTCGTCGGCATGCAGGCTGCGCTCCAGGGCATGGCGTTGATCGCTGCGCCCGGTGAAGCGCAGACGGCAACCCACGGCCGCGGGGCCGTGATTCCAGGTTTCCAGCTCGGCATTCAGGGCTTCCAGGGCCTCGGTCACGCGGCGGTGGATGTCGGCCGCTTCCTGCAGGCCATCCACGGCGATCTCGAGCGTATGCCAGTACAGCGGTGCCAGTGGAATCTGCTCAATGGCCAGGTGGCCATCCGGGTTGATCTCGAGACACCAGGGTCCGTGGCGGCCGGGCTCGCCCGGGTCCATGCCGGTCAGGGAGCCCAGATAGCCCATCGGTCGCGGTGCGGCGAGTGAGTCGGGGCGGTGGATATGGCCCAGCAGCCAGGCCTCGACTGGGGCCGCCTCCAGGTCTCGGCTGCGCACCGGGGCGTGCGGGCTGCGGGACTGGTCGCGGTCGCAATGCAGCAGGCCAACGGTGGGGCAGTCGGTCGCCTTGGGGAAGTCGCCCTCCAGCGGGCTGGTGGTGACGCGTGCATCGGGGAACGACCAGCCGGCCACCCGCAGGCGCTCACCGTCCTCGCGGTGCAGGTCGCGGGTCTCCCACTGTCCGCCGGCGCCCAGCAACTCGAAGGCAGGCAGGGATTCGGCGAGCCGTGGAAGGACCTGCACATCGTGATTGCCGGCAACGCCGAGTACACGTATGCCCGCCTCGGTCAGGCGTTCGACCCCTGCTCGGAGGTCGCGGTAGGCCTCGTAGAAGTCGTCTTCCTGTTCGACCACGTCGCCGGCCAGGAGCACCGCGTCCATGTCCTGTTCCACGGCGTAGTCGACGGTGCGGCGCCAGGCAGCGGCCGGGCTGAGGTTCGCGATACCCAGCGCCTCGTCCACCGCCGGCGGGATGCGCGAGGGCTGGCGGCCGAGGTGGATATCGCCCACGCACAGGAGCTTCATGGACGCGGGGAGGCAGTCGGGGTCATGGGCGCAGTTTGGAAGAATCGTGGGGTAAAGCCAATCCCGGAGCATGGGATGGGTCCCTTCATCGGTTCTGCCCTTGTGGGAGCCTGCAAGCAGGCTCCCACGGGTGTGGTCGTGCGCGGGGTCAGGTTTCGAGGCCGAGCTGGTGGGGGAGCTGGCCGAGGCGGCCGAGGGTCAGGCAAGGGCGAGGGTGACCGTGCTCCCAGGGCAGGGATTGCGGGTTGAACCAGGCGGCGCGGAAGCCGGCCTGCAGGGCGCCCAGCACATCGGCGGTGCTGTCGTCGCCGACGTGGAGGATGGCCCCAGGCGTCACGCCCGCCTGCTCGCGGGCCTGGTGGAAGATGCGCGGGTCCGGTTTGGCGGCCCCGGCCTCGCCGGCGGCGATCGCAAAATCGAAATGGTGCCCCAGCGGTGTGCGAAAGACATCGGCGTTGCCGTTGCTGATCGCACCGAGCCGGAAGTGCCGACCCAGTTGTTCGAGGACATCCTGCGCCTCGGGGTAGGGCGTGACCTCGTTGCGCGCATGCCAGAACACCTCGAAGCCCTCGCCGGAGAGGTGATCCGGACAGCAGCCGCAGGTGTCGGCTAGCTCGCGCAGCCATTGTTTGCGCAGGCGGGTGAGGTCATGTCGCTCGTGGGCGGGCGCGGCGCGTATGAAGGCTGTGCGCGCCTGGATCAGCGCTTCGGCGTCAAACCGTTCACAAACGGCCGGGGCATGCTCGCGAAGCCAGGCATAGAACCGCGCCTCGGCGTGATGGATCACCGGCATCACCGGCCACAGGGTGTCGTCGAGGTCGAACGTCAGGCACCGGATGCCGGACAGGTCGGGTGGATTCTTCGGTAGCATGCCCGTAGCTTAGCGGCGCTGCGCGCCTTGAGGGGCATGCCGCCAGTGGGGTTGGGGAAACCCTTCCGGTTGCGATCAACGAACACCCTCTGCATTTTGAAGACCGGTTTGAGTGGGAGCAGGATATGGATACCGAAAATGCCCAGCGTTGGCCGCGCTACGCCCGCAGCCAAAGGGTCCTGCACTGGTTGATCGCTGCCCTTGTGCTGGGTGCGCTGGTACTCGGCGGAACGATTGGCTGGTTTGGGTTCGAGGGGTTGCAGGAGCGATTTGGAGCGGCGGGGACGGACCGGATCTATACCTGGCACAAGTCCTTCGGCGTGCTGATCCTGTTTCTGATGGTGGCGCGAGTGGGCCTGCGCCTGCGTCATGGCAAACCGCCTTACGCCATGGCGCTGCCGCGGGCTCAACGAATCGCCGCCGAGTCCGTACACGGTCTGTTGTATGTGCTACTCATCGTGATGCCGGTCATCGGCTGGTGGGCCACCGCTGCCGGCGGCTACCCCGTGCAGTTGGGTCCGTTGTTCCTGCCCGGGTTGTTCCCGGAGAACGAGGCGTTGTCGGAGGTCCTGTTTGGCTGGCACCGGGCGTTGGGCATTGCCATTACCCTGCTGGCGCTGGGACACATCGCGGCGGCGTTACATCACGCGCTGGTGCGTCGGGACGGTGTGATGCAGCGGATGACTTTCGGCGGGTATCGGTCCTGACCGTCATGCTGCGCTTGCTACTGGTATTGGCGGCGCTGAACATCGTCCTGCTGGCGCTTGAGGTCCCGCAGTACGCGGCCTTCGGCGGGCACTGGCTGGCATGGGAGGCGTTGTTCCTGACCGGGCTTTTTGCCCTGCTTCCGGCGGGCCGTTTGGCCCGCTTTCTGGCCTGGGCCGCTGGTTTGATACTGCTCTCTCTGGTGGTGCTGACCCTGTTTGACGCCCTCACCCGGGCCAGCCTCACACGCCCCTTGAACGTCTGGCAGGACTGGATCCTGCTGGATGCGGTGTACCGTCTGGTCACCGGCAATCTCGGCCTTCTCGCCACTATTTTGCTGGGAATCGCGCTAGTGGTGGGCTTGATGGCCGTGATCTGGGGTGCCCACCGCGGTCTGTTCGCACTTTCATCGGGCGGCTCGAGATGGCAGCGAGTGCCAGCGGCCGCTGCGGCGGGCCTGCTGGTCGCGGGATTGGTCGGGACCCTGGCGGACCTGCGTGGCGTTGCGCCTCCCGGGACGGTGGCGCCTGGCGCGGGACTGGTAGCGCAACAGGTGGCTGCCGCACAGGGCGCCGCCGCCGATAATCGCCGCTTCCGTGATGAACTGCAGCGTTTGTCCCACGAGGCCACTGCGCAACCGCTCCCGGGACTCTCGGGGGTGGACGTGACGCTGGGCCTGATCGAGTCCTATGGGGTCTCGGCGGTGTTCGACGATCGCTATGCGCCCGTCATTCGTCCCGTACTCGACGCGCTCAAGGCCGATCTGGAGGCCGCCGATCTGCACGTGGCGACCGGAGTGCTGGAGGCGCCGATTGCCGGCGGACAGTCCTGGTTGGCACAGGCCTCGCTGCTCGCCGGCCTGCAGGTGCGCTACGCCGGGCATTACGCGGCATTGCAGACACAACCGCGCGACACGTTGGTGCAGGATTTCCAGGAAGCCGGGCATCACACCGCGATGCTGGCCCCGGCCATTCAGCTCGACTGGCCCGAAGGGCGTTGGTTTGGCTGGGACCGGATCGTCGATATGCATGCCTTTAACTACGCGGGCCCGCCCTTCTTCTGGGTGACCATGCCGGATCAGTACACTTGGTCGTTCTTCGAGGAGCGGGTGCGGGCCCCGAGCGATGAGCCGGTCTTCGCCATGCTGGCGCTGGTGAGTTCGCATGCGCCGTGGACACCAATCCTCCCCGTGATCGAGGACTGGGACACGATCGGCGATGGTGAGGTGTTCCACGAATGGGCCGGGAAGGGGCCGACGCCGGAAGCCCTGTGGCGGGACTTTGATCGGGTGCGGGAGTACTACGCGGAGTCGGTGCGCTATTCGCTGGAGGTCACCGGAGCCTATGCGGTGCGGCATGTCGATGACGAGGCGCTGTTCTTCATGCTGGGGGATCATCAGCCGGCCGCCCTGGTCAC
Organism: Thioalkalivibrio sp. ALJ1; assembly: GCF_000745395.1. Taxonomy (NCBI): domain Bacteria; kingdom Pseudomonadati; phylum Pseudomonadota; class Gammaproteobacteria; order Chromatiales; family Ectothiorhodospiraceae; genus Thioalkalivibrio; species Thioalkalivibrio sp. ALJ1. Next base: position 1,789,976 of record NZ_KN050684.1, read on the forward strand.
TGGCCAGGACGCGAGCTGGGCGGTGCCGGTGCATGTGATCTCGGGCGATCCAGAGTTGCTGGAGCCGTTCCGCGAGCGCGGCTTTGTGCCGGGGATGCAGCCCCCGTCCGAGTTTGCCGAAGACGGGTTTGATGCCCTGCGAGGCTGGCTGCACGACGCGTTCGGCGCGTCCTCCGAAGTGGATGGGTGACTCCGTCTGCCTGGTAGTGGCTGGTCCTGGTTCGTCCTCCGGTGTTTGTGTGGACCGAAGGCACCGTAAACACAGAGGCCGAACCAGGACCAGCCACCGCGAGGCACGCGGCGGGTCGGAGGCAAGGAAACGTGGGAGGACAAAGAACACCGGCTCCCGCGCTCGCGATGGCGGAAGCCGGTGGGACTAGAAGTTCTCGGTGGAGGTGAACAGGCCGACGCGGAGGTCGTGGGCCTCGTAGATCGGCCGCCCGTCGACCTTGACGATGCCGTCGCCGATGCCGAGCACCAGCTTGCGCGAGATCACCCGCTTCATGTCGATGTGGTAGGTGACCTTCTTGGCGGTTGGCAGGACCTGACCGGTGAACTTGACCTCGCCGACGCCCAGGGCGCGGCCGCGGCCTGGGTTGCCCAGCCATGCCAGATAGAAGCCGACGAGCTGCCACATGGCGTCCAGTCCAAGGCAACCGGGCATCACCGGATCGCCGGGGAAGTGGCAGGCGAAGAACCACAGATCGGGATGGATATCCAGCTCGGCGATCATTTCGCCCTTGCCGTACTGGCCACCGTCGCTGTTGATCTCCAGCACGCGGTCCATCATCAGCATGTTGGGGACCGGTAGCTGGGCATTGCCGGGGCCGAACATGTTGCCGTGGCCACAGGCCAGGAGTTCGTCGCGATCGTACTGATTCTTCTGCATGGGAGCGCCGCTCGGGGAAAAGGCCGGTATTGGACCGAAACCCGCGCACAAAAGCAATTGCGGCGGGTTTCGGTGGCGCGCTGATGGCCCTTAAGGAGACGCTGATTGAATCGCACGTCCGCGTTGGCATCCCAGGTTTTCCGAGACCAGGAGCGGTCCGCAGCCGGTAGTTGGTTCTACCGGCAAGGGCCGCAACGCCGGATCGGGGAACCTGGGGTGTCAATCCCACAAGTCATTGAAACCAGGAGCTCGGCCGCCCGTTGTTGATCAAAACGGGCGTGGGAACGGCGTTGCGGTTCCCTTGTGCAGAATGACTGCACGGCAGTCACCGCGCCTTGTTCGCACGCAAAAGCGACTCGAGCGCGAGCGTGCACAGTAATCAGTGTTTCCTTAATCAGGCGTCGGAGGGATACCGTAGCAGTTCGGCGAGGGTAAAGAAGCGATCGCCGCGCAGGTAACCGGCCTGGATGTCGGCGACCAGTGCCCCTGGGCGGCCCTTATTGTCGCGTTCGGCGACCCAGTGTGAAGGGACTGTATCCAGGATGTGGGTGCAGGCCAGACGGCCATCTTCTAGGTGGCTGGCGTGTACTTCGCCGGTTTGGCGGTCGCGAAAGGCCGGAAGCCAGCCGGCGGTGAAGCCGGCATCCAGCCAGGCGGGATTCTCGGTGCGGGCCGGTAGTGGGGCTGGCAGAAGGTCGAGGCTGAGCATCGCGAAGTCTCCGGGGATTTAAGTCGAGTATCGGCGTCAGTGGCACAAACTTGAGACTAAGATCCACGGGTCTGGTCGAGAACGGGCATCTGCGGGGATGATCCGACATAATCGGCGGGCCGTATGGAGTTCGGAGTTGCGCTGGGGATGGCGGGCACGGACCATGAGGTAAAAGAACAACAAGCAAGGGGTTGCCGTGGCCGTCACTGTGTTGCTTTGGGTGCTGGGGGTTGTTGTCGCGATTGTGGTGCTGGACCTGGCACGGCGACCCTTGCGGAGGTTGTTGGTGGGGGTGACGGGTGGCGCTACACGCCTGGTTTGCGCCTTACGGCGCCAGGTCCTGCACCTGCGCGACGCGGCCTTGCGCTGGCACCACACCCATCTGGCGCGCCTGGAGGCGGAACGTGTGCATGTGGCGGTCCATGCCCTGGAGCGGCGCTATGGGCATCTGGTGGGGCATGACCTGGCGGAGATCCCGGACCTGCGCCAGCAGGTGCACGAGACGCTGCGGGAGCTGGAGGATGCATTTACGCGTGACGAGGGACGTCTGTCCGCCGAGCCGGCCTGGGTGAGTCGGCTGGAGGCGCTGATCAGCACGCCGGTAAGCAATAATCCTCAGGGTCAGCGACTGGCGCATGACATGCAGGAAACCGTGTTGCGGATCGCGCGACTGGGGATGGAAGAGCACCGCCAGATGGCGAGTGGCTTGTTGTCAGCCCGGCGCCGGATGGAAGCACCGCTGCACGAGCTGACCGCGCGGCTGGAACAAGTACACCGGAGGCTGGCGGACCTGCAGCGTCAGGGGGAGCGGCTGGACAATGGGCTTGCACGGTGTGAGAGCCGTGATCATCCAGCACAGCGGCATTTGCCAGCATATGCCCAGGCCGGTAGCCAATGGCTGCTGGGCGTCGCCGGACTCGTGCTGACCGGGGCCGCAGTGGTGGTGTATCAGCGTCTGTTCGATCCGGCCCTGGGCGCGCAGTTTCCGGCCTCGGTCGAGGCCGGAGGCGTCGCCTTCCCGGATCTTGTGGTTGCGATCTTGCTGGGGACCGCAGCGGTCAGCGGTTGGTTGTTGGCCGAGGCACGGGGGGCTTCAAGGTTGTTGCCGCAAGCCCTGATGGACGGCAGCGAGGGTGTGCGCCGGGCACTGGTGGCCGTTGCGGTCGGGGTGTTGGCCGCAATCGTGCTGATCTCCGGTTTGGGTGGTTTTCACCTGGAGTGGGTGGCCTATCGTCAGGAGCTGATGGCGACTCTATTGGAAGGGGAGGAATCCCCACCATTGATGCTGGACCTGTTCGAGCAGTCCGTAGGGGCGCTTCTCGGGCTGGTGATTCCGTTGATTGTGGCGTTGGCGCCCGTGTGGCTGGTGGGGGTACTGCAGGCGACCCGGGTAATGCTGGGAGGGCTTTTGAGCCTGCTACTGGCCCTGCTGGCCGGGGTGTTGTATCTGCTGGCGGTGACCGCGGCACAGATCCGCCGATTGTTGCCGGTGGTCTTTGATCTGATCACGTTCCCGTCTCGAGCGGTGCGCGAACGCTTTGCGTGAAACATACGTTGCCGGGAATGTGAACTCGATCAACACCTGACATGCGCCGCCCACTCGGCGGTCGATTCGCGCGGTAGAATGCGGCGCCGTTGATCCCGACTAATCAAGAGATGGCAGCAGACATGACGATAAGAGGGTGGCCGATGCGCGCGCTAGCACTGGTTCTGGGTGGTTTGCTGGTGTTGGCTTGGAGTGGCGCCTCCGCGCAACAGACCCGGTACGTCAGCGAAGAGCTGGAAGTGGGTGTGCGCGGTGGCCCGTCCAACCAGAACCGAATCATAAGTTCGGTGCGTGCGGGGCAGCCGCTTACGGTGATGGAGCAGTCCGGCGATGGCTGGAGTCGGGTGCGACTCCCGAGTGGAACGGAGGCCTGGATCCTGACACGCTATCTGCAGGACGAGCCACATTCGCGGGAACGGTTGGAAGAAGTCGAAGCCGAGCTGGCCGAGATCCGGTCAGGATCCGATGACCAGGAAGGCCGGATTGCGGAGCTGCTGGATCAACGCAATGCCCTGACCAGCGAACGTGACGAGCTGCAGGGACAGATCGGGGATATGGAAACCGAGCTGGATGAGTTGCGCGAGATTGCGGCACGCCCGCAGGAGATCCAGCGCGAGAACCGTCGTCTGGAAGAGGACCTGATCGAGGCGCGCGACTCGGCCGACGAGTATCGCCGCCAGGTCGAAGTGATGCAGGCCGACAGTCAGCGCAGGTGGTTCATGACTGGGGCCCTGGTGACCGTGGGCTCGGTCATCCTCGGAATCATCCTGACCCGAATCCCCGCCCGTAGGCGCCGCAGCGACTGGTAGACGCCAGAGCGACTGGGTTTGACTGGGGCGGACGTGAGGAATATCAAGTTTCTTGCGCGGCCCCACCCGAGTCGTTAGGCTTCCGCAACCGTTTGACCTGGGCGTCGCGCCTCAAGGCGTGCTGAACGGCGTTGAGCGGTAACGCAGTACCCTTCACGCGCGGCGAGCGGCCGCGTCCATGGCGCGGAATCGAAAGGACTGAGCTGGCCGGATGCTGTACGCGATTCTGTCAACATTCCTGGTGGCGGCGATTGCCCCCACGGTCCATCGCGTGACCGGCCGCTCCAGCGGCTGGGTGCTGGGCCTGTTGCCGGCTGCGCTGTTCGTTTACTTCCTTAGCTTCCTGCCCGCCGTTTCCAGCGGCGAGTCGATTGTGCTGGTCTGGCCGTGGCTGCCGGGGCTGGATATCCAGCTCTCGTTCCTGGTCGACGGCCTGTCGCTGCTGTTCGCGTTGCTGATCTCGGGCATCGGCTTTTTCATCGTTACCTATGCCGGTCGCTACCTTGAGGGGCACCGCGATCTCGGGCGGTTCTACGTCATTATTCTCGCCTTCATGGGCTCCATGCTGGGCCTGGTGCTGGCGGATAACCTGGTCGCGATGTTCGTGTTCTGGGAGCTGACCAGCATCACGTCCTACCTGCTGATCGGCTACAACCACGAGAACGCGGACGCGCGGAAGTACGCGCTGCAGGGCCTGTTCGTCACCGTAGGCGGCGGTCTGGCGCTGCTGGCCGGGATCATCATGCTGGCGATGGCCGGCGGGTCCTGGGAGCTGTCGGAGATCCTCAACAACGGCGACGTGGTCCGCGAGCATGCGCTGTACCTGCCGTTGTCGTTGCTGATCCTGTTGGGGGCCTTCACCAAGTCGGCCCAGGTCCCGTTCCACTTCTGGTTGCCGCGCGCGATGGCGGCGCCGACCCCGGTTTCCGCTTACCTGCATTCGGCCACTATGGTGAAGGCCGGCGTGTACCTGATGGCGCGCCTGAATCCCTCGCTGGGCGGGACCGATATCTGGTTCACCACGCTGGCGCTGTTTGGCGCGGTGACGATGTTTACCGGTGTGTTCCTGGCCTTTCGCTCCACCGGCGTGAAGAAGGTCCTGGCGTACTCCACCGTGATGGCACTGGGTACGCTGACCATGCTGATCGGGATCGGCACCGAGACCGCGTTGATGGCGGCGATGGCCTTCCTGCTGGCGCATTCGTTGTACAAGGGCGCGCTGTTCATGGTCGCGGGCATTCTCGATCACGAGGCCGGGGCCAAGGACTTCCTGCAGACTGGGGGGCTGCGCAGTGCGCTCCCGGTGACGGCGGCGTTCGCGATCCTGGCGGCCCTGTCGCTGGGTGGGGTCATCCCTCTGTTCGGATTCGTCGCCAAGGAACTGATGCTGGAGGCAGTGCTGGAGGCCCCGAGTCTGGGCGGTATTCTGGCGCTGCTGGCCGTGCTGACTGCGATCCTGGGGGTGGCGGTGGCCGCGATCGTCGGTATCCGTCCCTGGTTCGGGGCACGGGTGGAAACGCCCAAAACCCCGCATCACGATGCCCCGGTGGCGATGCTGGCGGGTCCTGCCGTACTCGCCAGTCTCGGCCTGATCTTCGGCCTGGGGCCGGGTCTGGCGGATCAGGGGCTGGTCAACGCCGCGGCGGCCAGCGTGCAGGGCGCGCCGGTGGACGGCTACCTGTCGTTGTGGCACGGCATCAACTGGCCGCTGGCGATCTCGGCCTTCAGCCTGGTCGCGGGCGGGGTGCTGTACTGGCGCTGGGAGCAGGCGCGCCGCGCGTTGGCCTGGGTGGATCGCGCTGCCGAATACGGCCCCGAGAAGGGCTATTTCAAGATGATGGACGGCTTGGTCTGGATCTCCGAGTGGCAGACCCGCGTGCTGCAGAACGGCTACCTGCGCTACTACGTGATCGTGATTGTGGTCATGACTGCGGGTCTGGTTGGTTTTACCGCTCAGCTGTTCGGAGTTGGGGTGGGCTCGTTGAACCTCGAGCGCCTGGAGGTCCATGAGATGGCGATCCTCGCCATCCTGGTCGCTTCCATGCTGTATGCCGTGCTGACCCGATCCCGCTTGGGCGGTGTCGCCGCGCTGGGTTCACTGGGCTTCACCGTGGCGCTGGTCTACGTGCTCTACAGTGCGGCGGATGTCGGTATTACCCAGGTGCTGGTCGAGACCCTGACCGTGATCCTGCTGGTGCTCGTGCTGTTCCGCCTCCCGGGCTTCCTCAATCTGTCGTCCACCGCGCTGCGTATCCGCGACGCCGGCATTGCCCTGGTGATGGGCGGCATGATCACGCTGCTGATCCTGAGCACCCTGGACGCGCGCCTGTTTCCGTCGATCTCGCAGTACTTCATTGATGAGTCAGTGCCCTCGGGCTATGGCCGGAACATCGTGAATGTGGTGCTGGTCGACTTCCGCGCGCTGGATACGCTGGGCGAGATCTTCGTGCTGGCCCTGGCCGCGATTGGGGTGTACGCGATGATCCGGTTCCGTGCGGAGGACCGCCGATGAACATGCACTCGCTAATCCTGCGCACGGCGGGGCACTTCCTGCTGCCGCTGCTGCTGCTGTTCTCCGTATTCCTGCTGTTGCGTGGGCATGACGAGCCGGGCGGTGGCTTTATCGGTGGCCTGGTCGCGGCCGCCGCGATCGTGCTGTACCTGTTCTCGATGGATATCCAGTCGGCACGCAAGGTGTTGCGAGTGGATCCGCGCGATGTGCTCGGCACCGGGATGGTGCTGGCGGTGATCAGTGCGATCCCGGGGGTTTTCCGGGGCCAGCCCTTCTTTACTGCGCAGTGGTGGGAATTCACCGCGCCGCTGTTTGGCGAGATCAAGCTTTCGACCGTGCTGATCTTCGACATTGGGGTGTACCTCGTGGTGATCGGCTCGGTATTGACCATCATGCTGACCCTCGCGGAGGCGGAGGAGTAATGGAAGTCGTCATGGCCATCGTGGTCGGCGGCCTCTACGCCGCGGCCATCTACATGATGCTGCGCCGTTCGATCGTGAAGCTGGTGATCGGGCTGGTGCTGCTGTCGAATGCTGCGAATCTGCTGATCTTCACGGTGGCCGGCATGACCTCGGGGGCGCCACCACTGATTTCACCGGGTGACACGGTGCCCGAAGGCGTATCCGCCGATCCGCTGGCCCAGGCCGTGGTGCTGACCGCGATCGTGATCGGGTTTGGGGTGCTGGCGTTCGCCGTGGTGCTGATCCACCGCGCCTATGAGGTGGTGCAGGCCGACGACATGGACCAGATGAAGGACACCGATCGATGATGATTTCGGTGGCCCTTCCGGTCGTGCTGCCGCTGCTGTTTGGCGCACTGTCCGTGATGCTCTGGCGCTCGCACTTCGCGCAGCGCTCCCTCGGCGTGATCGGGACCGGCGCGATGCTGGCGGTGTCCGTCTGGCTGCTGGCCGATACCTGGGAGCACGGCCATGTGGTGATGGAGATGGGCTCGTGGCCGGCGCCGTTCGGCATCGTGCTGGTCTCCGACATGCTGGCGGCGATCATGGTGGTGTTGACCGGCATCATCGGGTTTGCCACCGCAATCTATTCGCTCTCGGGCATCGGCAAGATGTCGGAGAAGTTCGGGTACTACCCGTTGCTGCATCTGTTGCTGGCCGGCGTGAACGGCGCCTTCCTGACCGGCGACATCTTCAACCTTTACGTGTGGTTCGAGGTGATGCTGGTCGCCTCCTTCGCGCTGCTGATCCTGGGGGGGGAGCGAGCGCAGATGGAAGGGGCGATCAAGTACGTCACCCTGAACCTGCTGTCGTCGATGATCTTCCTGACCGCAATCGGCCTGACCTACGGGCTGACCGGCACACTGAACATGGCCGACATCGCGGACAAGCTGTCTACGGTGGAGGACACCGGGCTGGTCACCGTGATCGCGATGCTGTACCTGGTCGCGTTCGGGGTGAAGGCGGCGGCGTTCCCGTTCTTCTTCTGGCTGCCGGCGTCTTATCACACGCCCAAGGTCGCGGTCTCCGCGCTGTTCGCGGGCCTGCTGACCAAGGTGGGGGTGTACGCGCTCTATCGCGTGTTCACGCTGATCTTCAATCAAGAGGTGGACTTTACCCACGAGATCCTGCTGTGGGTGGCGGCCGCGACCATGCTGACCGGCGTGCTCGGGGCGGCGGCGCACTACGAGTTCCGGCGCATCCTGTCATTCCACATCATTAGCCAGATCGGTTACATGATCCTGGGTCTGGCACTGTTCACGCCGCTGGCTATCGTGGGCGGCGTGTTCTACATCATGCACCACATCATCGTGAAGGCGAATCTGTTCCTGATCAGCGGGATCACCTTCGTGATGAAGGGGACCCACGAGCTGAAGCTGATGGGCGGGATCTATCGCACCCACCCGATGCTCGGCGTGTTGTTCCTGATCCCGGCGCTGTCGCTGGCCGGTCTGCCGCCGCTGTCCGGATTCTTCGCCAAGTTCATTATCATCCGCGCCGGTATCGAGGCCGAGGCCTATTGGGCGGTGGCGGTCGCACTGGTGGTGGGGCTGCTGACGCTGTATTCGATGATCAAGATCTGGGCCGAGGTATTCTGGAAGGCCCAGCCGGAAGGCGTGGAGACCGATGATGTGACCTCCGGTCCGATGGTCTGGATGTGGGTCCCGGTGATCATGCTCGCACTGATGACCGTGGCCATTGGCCTGTACGGCGAGCCGATCTATCAGATGGCGGCGATGTCGGCCGAGCAACTGCTGGATCCATCGCAATACATTGAAGCGGTCCTCGGGGAGAGCCGCCAATGATCGCCTTGACCTGGAATATCGCGTTGGCCCTGATCTGGGTCTTCCTGACCGGTACCTTTACCGCCGGGAACCTGCTGGTGGGGTTCTTTCTTGGCTACGTGCTGCTGGCCTTTGCCCTGCGCGACATGCCGGGGTTTGCCAGTTACGCGCGGCGGGTGCCGAAGTTCATCGCGTTTATTGGTTATTTCCTGTGGGAGCTATTCCTGTCGAACCTGAAAGTGGCCTACGACGTGATCACGCCGACCCACCATATGGTGCCGGGTGTCATCGCGTTCCCACTGGAAGCGAAGACCGACGGGGAGATCACCATCGTCGCGAATCTGATCTCTTTGACGCCGGGGACCCTGAGCCTGGACGTGTCCACCGACAAGAAGGTGCTCTATATCCACGTGATGTACCTGGAGGACCGGGATGAGGTCATTCGGTCCATCAAGTACCTGGAGCACCGAGCCCTGGAGGTCCTGCGTTAACGCGGGGTGTGACGATGTTCGAGATTGCACTGCTGACGGCCAATGGTCTTTTGAGTCTCGCACTGGTGCTGGGGTTCTGGCGCCTGCTGCAGGGGCCGACGCTGCCGGATCGTGTGGTCGCCCTGGAGCTCATTGCCTCGCTGACCATCGGCTTCATTGCAGTCTATGTGATCTCCAGCGGCCGTACGCCGTTTATCGATGTGGCCATGGTGCTGGCGTTGACGGCCTTCCTGGCGGCAGTCGGCTTTGCCCGTTACCTCGAGAAAGGGGGGCATCGCGAAAATGATTGAGTTCCTGACCGGATTGTTCCTGGTGGTCGGCGCGGCCTTTATGGTGGTCGCGGCCCTGGGTCTGGTTCGTATGCCGGATCTGCCGATGCGGTTGCATGCGACCACCAAGGCCGGCGTACTGGGGGCCGGCCTGATGATGGTCGGGGTCGCGGTGTACTTCGGTGACGGCGGCGTGACCACGCGCGCGGTGGCGGTGATCGGCTTCCTGCTGTTGACCGCCCCTGTGGCCGCCCATGCGATCGGGCGCGCCGGGTATTTCGTCGGTGTTCCGCTGTGGGAAAACAGCAAGACCGACGAGCTGAAGGGGCGCTACGACGAGAAGACCCACACCCTCGCGTCTCCCCCCGAGATGCAGGACGGTTCGCAGGACGACAAGCCGGGGCGCTAATCCGGGCTTGGCGGTACGGGGAGCGGCATACGCGGTAAGGCGAGCACAAAAAAGCCGGGGCGCAAGGCCCCGGCAATGGGTACAGTCGTTGGAGAGACGACAGTTCCTGGATGGCGACCCTCAGGCCGCGTGTGTCTCCTTCGCCTCACGTGCGGCCTGCGCCTGCTCCGGATCATAGGCGGCTCCGGACCACAGCATTTCGTAGGCAATCTCTTCGTTCCCGTTCTCGCACAGCTCAAGGACCTGCTGGAAAAGCGGCTGGAACGTCTCACTCTGGTGCGAGGCTTCGTGTTCCTCGAAACTGTTCCAGAAGGTGATAATCAGCGCTTCCTTGTCCTTCATCGGGCTTTCGACCGCCTGCCCAATGGTGGAGCCCTCGTTGGAGACGGAACCGGAATTCAGGGCGACGAAGCCGCCGACGAAGCCCGTGTCCGAGTGGTAGGTCTTCACGTTCTCGCAGAGCACCGCGACCCGCTCCTGCAGGTCGTCGATGGTGTATTCCGGCTTGAGGATTACACGGTTGATGGTGACCACACCGTCGGCCGGGAAGTTGTTGATCAGCTGGCTCATAACGTCCTCCTTTTCGGGGGAAGGTGCCCGAAGGCACGGGAAGCTCATTCAGTTAGTAAGCAACTTCTAATTGAAGTTCCTGAGTACGTTACTCGGTTATTCGGTGGCGTCAAAATATCGCTTACTAAATGGGCGGACTCGGCCTCGAAGGGGCTTTGCGCCGCCACGTCGCGCACCCTTGCTGATCTCTGATCTTCCCTCTATCGTGTATTCAAACGAATATTAGAATTACTAATCATGTCGGGTCGTGAACTGAAAGATTTGCTGTATGACCAGGTCGCGCGCATTGCTCGGGCCGCAGCGAGCCCCAAGCGCCTCGAATTGATCGAGGTGCTGGTGCAGGGCGAAAAGAGTGTTGAGCAATTGGCGGCCGACGCCGAGATGAGCGTGAAGCTGACCAGTGCCCACTTGAAACAGCTGCGCCAGGCCCGTCTGGTCGAGGTCCGGCGTGAGGGTCGCCGGATGTTCTATCGCCTGGTGGAACAGCATGTGGCCGATTTCTGGGTGCTGCTGCGCACGCTTGCCGAGGAGCGGCTGCTTGAACTACAGGCCGCTACCCGGAAGATGGCCGAGGGCCCAGGAGAGCTGGCCCCGATGGCCGGAGCCGAGTTGCTGGATCAGGCGCGGCGAGGGGATTTGATCGTGCTGGATGTGCGCCCGGGCATGGAATATGCGAATGGGCATCTGCCCTATGCGCGCTCGATACCGGTCAATGAACTGCGTACTCGCCTCGGAGAGTTGCCGAAGGACCGACCCGTGGTGGCGTATTGCCGTGGACCCTACTGCCTGATGGCCCGGGAGGCGGTGGAGATTCTGGGTGAGCACGGCATCCACGCCAGTCGATTCGACGACGGCATTGCCGAATGGCGTTATCAAGGCTTGCCATTGGAGATGGAGTCGGATCAAAAGGAGGCCACGGAATGACCGACGATCACAAGGCCACTGAGGCCTACGCCCATCTGACGCACGGCATTCGGGATAACCTCGGTCAGTTTGGTCAGCAGCTGATCCAGGTCTTCTTCGTGGGCCTGACCATCGGGATGATGCGCACGGTGGTGCCGGCGCTGGCGGAGAGCGAGTTCGGCGTGGCCGAGGGCTCGTTCATGCTGCTGACGGCGTTCGTGGTTGCCTTCGGGGTGGTGAAGGGGGTGCTCAATTTCGTGGCCGGGCGCCTGTCCGAACGGTTCGGACGCAAGACGGTTCTGATGCTGGGCTGGATTGCCGCCATCCCGATCCCGTTCATGATCCTCTATGCGCCGTCCTGGAGCTGGATTATCGCGGCTACGGTGCTGCTGGGCGTTAATCAGGGGCTGGCCTGGTCGATGACGCAGACGTCCAAGATGGATATCACCCGCGCGGACGAGCGCGGCTTCACGATGGGCATGAACGAGTTCTCCGGCTATGTCGGGGTCGCCGTGGCCGGGATCGTGACCGGTTACATGGCCGCCGCCCTTGGCCCGCGCATGGGTCTCTTGATCTTCGGTCTGGTGGTGATTGCCCTGGCCATCGTGATGACCGCGGTCTTCGTACGCGAGACCCTCGATTGGGCCAAAGCCGAGGGCGCTCGGCATGCTGCGGGGCAGTCCACCGGTCCAGTCGCTCGTTACCCAAAGAATATTTCCGACACACCGACCACCTGGGAGGTGTTCACCCTGATGTCCTGGCGCGACCGACGCCTGGCGGCGTTCAGCCAGGCGGGGCTGGTGGAGAAGTTCGTGGATGCCCTGGTCTGGGTGTTCTACCCGGTATTCCTTTACCAGCAGGGCCTCAGCCTGGCGGCGATCGGCTGGGTGGTGGGCATCTACGGCTTCGTCTGGGGCGGATCGCAGTTCGTCACGGGTCGGCTGTCTGACCACATCGGGCGCCTGCAGCCGATTGTCTGGGGCATGTGGATCTGCGGTGGTGGGGTGGCGCTCACATTGCTTGGCGAGGGCGTGCTGTGGTGGTCATTTGCCGCGGCGATGACCGGCTTCGGGATGGCGCTGCTGTATCCCAACCTGAGTGCGGCGGTGGCGGATATCGCCCATCCGAACTGGCGCGGCTCGGCGATCGGGACCTATCGGTTCTGGCGTGATCTTGGCTATGGCGTAGGTGCGCTGGGGCTGGGCATCGTCGCCCACCTGGGCGGCTCCGTGATCTGGGGCTTCTGGTTCGTGGTGATCGCGATGTTCCTCTCCGGCGCCCTGGTCTGGTGGTGGGGCGAGGAGACGCATCCGCGCCTGAATCCGGAGGACTGAATCACCAGCGCGCGCGGTCCCACATCTCCGGGTTGGCCCAAAAGCGGGCGTTCAGCCAGTCCGGGGTGAGCTTGTAGTCGTACAGGCTGGTGCGATAGACGGCGTGATCCGGCGCGGCGGCCTCCGCCTCGGGATCACGCCGGAATCCGAGCGCAAGGAAATCGTTCAGGTCCCAGCGTGGATCGTCCAGCCGGTGCAGGATTAGCACCTCGTCGGCCCAGCGGTCGCGCAGGCCTCCCAGCAGTTGTTGTCCCGTGGTGACGTCCAGTTCGCTGAGTGTGTCCGGAAGCAGCACCAGCGGTATACGCTGTTCGGGTGGCCGGTCGAGAAATGCCGCCACCGTCTCCTGCTCCACGTCCGGCGGGCTGCCCGCGGTCTCTGGGGCGGTGACCAGCAGGACGGCGCGCCCGTCGCGCAGGCGCTGCGGCAGGTGGCGGCGCAGGACGTCGATGTCGATCAAGTGATACCTCCCCCGGTATTCGGCGTCGGCCCCGTCCCGGGGCCGCGTTCGTTATACTCTAAAGGACTCTCACTTCTACTGCGGACCCGTCAGAAGGAAGCCTCTCCATGTCCAAGGAACTGCTGACCGAATTCCTCTCCAAACACCCGATCTCCGCGTCGCTGACGCCGGCCGAGGTCGAGGTTCTGCTCGAATACCTGGAGGTGCTGGAGACCCACCACAAGCAGGTGATCGCCGATATTGGCGAGGTCGGAGAGTCGCTGTTCTTCGTGGTCAGTGGGACCGCCGCGCTATACCACGATGACGGGAGCCAGGAGATCGAGGTCGGCCGCATGCAGACCGGCGAGCTGGCCGGGTCCATGTCCTTCTTTGACCGGGTGCCGCGCGGGGTCCGTATGCGCGCCCTTAGCGACAATACGCGCCTGCTGCGCCTGTCGCGCTCGATGTACGATCGCCTGCGTGTCGAGCAGCCCTACATCGCGGTGAACCTGCTGGAGTTCGCAATCATCAGTCTGGATCACCTGATCCGTCGGGTCTCCGAGGACGTGGCCACCTACGCCCACTACCTCTACTCGCCGGGCAAGAAGTAACGGCGGCCGGGAGCCGAGACCCGCGTGTTCGCCAGCCTGCAGACGGTCGCCGAACACCTGCTCCTGCCACCGGGGCTCGGCATGGTGCTGACCCTGGTTGGCATCGCCTTTTGGCGGGCGGACTGGCGCGGTGGCCGGCCGTTGCTGGCGGTTGGGTTGCTGGCCCTCGTTCTGCCCAGTCTCAATATTGTCGCTCAGCCGCTGGCTCACAGCATCGAACGCGACCTGCGCGATCAGGTCCTGGCCGTAGGGCGGGCGGATGCCATCGTGGTTTTGGGGGGCGGGCGCCTGCCCGGGCGTGGCGAGGATGGCGGCCGTGATGCGCTGAATCCCCAGACCCACGAACGTGTGCGCCACGCCGCGCGGCTGCACCGGGACACCGGGCTGCCAATCCTGGTCTCGGGTGGTAGTCCTGGTGCCCTGCCCGGTCGGCGGTCGGAGGCGGAGCTGATGGCGGCGGCATTACAGGGTGATCTTGGGGTGCCGGTGCGCTGGCTGGAGAACACCTCACGCAATACCTGCGAGAACGCCACACATACCCGCCAGCGCCTACAAAACAGCGACGTGCAACGAGTCCTGGTAGTGACCCAGGCACTTCACATGCCGAGGGCTCTGGCCTGCTTCGAACGCGCTGGCATGGCGGCCGACCCGGCCCCCGCGGGCTTTCGTGGTCCGACCGGGGATCCGCGCCAGATCACGGACTTTCTGCCGCGTTGGGAGGCACTGGAGACCTCCCAATTTGCCCTGCGCGAATGGCTCGCCCGGCTGGCGCGGCCCCTGCGTGACCGCTTGCCAGGGCGGAGCGGCTCCGCCTGATGCAGCGATGGCGCCGTCCACCGGTGTGGCGTGTTGCGGCGGTCGGTCTGCTGCTTTGCGGATGGACGAGCCTGAGTGTTGCGGCGGATTCCGAGCCTTCCCCGGAGGAGGGCATTCAACTGGACTTGAAGATCGAATCGCTGTTGCGTGATGGTCTTGATGCCCGTGGTCTGAGTTCGCGAGTTCGGTGGTCGCAGGCGGGGTTGTCGCTGGAGGTCAGGGCCGAGCAGTTCACCTTGCCCGAGCCCGTCGGGGTGTTGAAGCGGGTGCGTGTGGAGTGTCCCGATCTGCGGGTCAGTCGGGCACAGATACGTTGCGATGCCGCGCGACTGTGGGGCGATGCCGGGGATCTGGACCTGCGCGGCGCCTTGGTGAGCCTGCGCTGGGGGCGAGAGAGCGGTGAGCTTACCTTGGTGGGCTCATGGCCTGGCTGGTTTGGGGCGCGGGGCGAAGTGCGTGCGCATCTCGATCCAGCACGAGGCTGGGAGGTGCGCGCCGACCTGCGGGAGTTCGACCTGGCAGCGCTCGCCGCTTCGCCGCGGTTACCACTGGAGCTCCCGGTCGACTTAGGACAGGGCCTCGCGGATCTGACACTGGACTGGCGCGAAGGAAGGCGCTCTCAGGCGACCCTGGTGATACGCGACCTCGCCTTTAGTGATGCCCTTGGCTTGCAGGCTGGCGAGGAGCTGGACGGCCGTCTCCAGCTCGTGGGGGATGCCCGGGGCTGGGATGTGGACGCTTCGTTGACGGCGGGGGTGGTCTTCGTCGATCCATGGTTTGTGGATGTCGAAACCGATGGCCCGTTGGTGCTCGCGGCGCGTGGCCTGGTAGCCGATGCGGCTACCCAGGAGGGGCGTGCCGACACGCTGGCGTTGGACTATGGCGAGGCGCTTGCGGTGCGCGGTCGGGCCCTGGAGTTCGCGCCGGAGCGGGGGCTGGATGGCGTATTCGACGCAGAGGTCCGGGCGTTGGAGGTGGTTTACGATGCGCTGTTGTCTCCCTGGCTGGTGGGCACGCCCCTGGGTGATTTGGAGACGAAGGGGCGCATGAACGTCGGGTTAGAGCTGCAGGCGTCCGCGCCGCGCAATGCCCGGGCTCAATGGTCCTCTCTGGAAGCCGAGGATCGGCGTGGGCGTTTTGGTATCCACGGCGCGTCCGGCGACCTGGATTGGTCGGATAGCGTGCCGGGTCAGCCGGGCCGGATTGCGCTGGAAGGTGCCCATCTGTACGGATTGCCGTTCGAGGGTTTCGTTGCCCAGGTACGAGCGCGCCCACAGGGCCTGGAGCTTCTGGAGCCGACCGAGATCCCGATCCTGGATGGTGGCTTGCGGATCGGGGCTTTCAATGTGCAGCAGACTGAGACCGGACCGGATGTGCAGTTCCAGGGCGGGATTCGCGCCATCAGTCTGGAGCCGTTGACCGAGGTCCTGGGCTGGCCTCGATTCTCGGGGCAGATCGCCGGGATGATCCCGCGCGTGCGCCTGGAGGATGGGGATCTGAACGTCGATGGTCGCTTGCTGGTCCAGGTGTTCGATGGCGAGGTCATCTTGCGCGATGTCTATATCCACGATCTGTTCGGGTATGCCCCGGAGCTTGGGTTATCGACCCAGATCGAGCGGCTAGATCTGGAGCTGGTCACGCGGGCGTTCGATATAGGACGCGTTCAGGGACGGTTGTCAGGACATGTGAACGACTTGGTCATGATCGACTGGTCCCCGGTTCACATGGATCTGGAGCTGATGACGCCGATGGATCATCCGGGCCGCCGGCGCATTAGCCAACGCGCGGTGGAGAACATCACCGAGTTGGGCGGTGGGATCCAGGCGGCGGCTTCCTCCATCTTCCTGCGCTTTTTCGAGAACTTCAGCTATCGCCGGTTGGGTTTTCGCTGCGAGCTGCGCGGAGAGGTATGTACGGCCTCCGGGGTCGCGGACCGGCCCGACGGTGGGTTTGTGCTGGTGCAGGGTGGTGGGCTGCCACAGATTCAGGTGATTGGTTACAACCGGCGGGTGGACTGGCCGGAGCTGATCAATCGTCTGGCGACCATCCAGGCCGGAGAGGGCCCCACGGTGCAATGATCCCGCCTCGGCATTTGGTTGTGGTTCAGGTTGATGGTGTAGATTGGACACATGCGGGAATTACCCGCCCGAACAAGGAATGACAGGCATGAAGGCTTTGTGGAGTGTTCCGGGGTTGGCCCTGATGTTCGCGCTGCTCGCGGGCTGCGTGACCATCAATATTTACTTCCCCACCGCTGCGGCGGAGGAGGCGGCTCGTGCCATCGTGCGTGATGCACTGCAGGTGCCGGACGCCGAGTCCACGCCGGAGTCCGAGCCGGGTGCGCGCCTGGATGCGCCGGAGGTTCGTCAGGCGGCGGCAGCGAATGGGACCCCGGTAGTGGCTTGGGTGCTGGAGCGATTGGTGAGCCCGGCGGCGGCACAAAGCCCGAACCTGCAGATCGAGACGCCCGCGATCAATCGCATCCGCGCCTCGATCCGGGAACGGGCCCCGCAACTGTCGCCGCACTTGCGCAGTGGCGCAATCGGTTTCGGTAACAACGGTGACGTGGTGATCCGCGATCTCTCCGAGATCCCGTTGCGGGATCGCAGCACAGTGCAGCGCCTGGTGAGCGAGGAGAACTCGGACCGCGATTCCCTGTACCGCGAGATTGCCCGGGCCAATGACCGCCCGGACTGGGAGCGTCAGATTCGCGAGACCTTCGCCCGCGTCTGGGTGGAGGAGGCCCCGTCGGGTTACTGGTATCAGGATCGCAACGGTCAGTGGCAGCAGAAGTAGCCGGGTCGTGACGCACGATCATCATCGCAAGGGGGTTGCGTGGCCGGTGTAGCCTGGGCCGAACGACTGGATGCACGCCGTCGGCGGATCCTTGAGCTGATCCACGACACCGACTTGTCCGTGCTCCCGCGCTGGAAGGCGGTCCCTCTCGGGATGGTGCGGGGCCTGTTTGCCCTGGCGCGGGAAGTCGGCGAAGGCCAGTTGACCCTGCGCGCGATGAGCCTGGTCTACACCACGCTGTTATCGATGGTGCCGTTGCTGGCGCTGTCGTTCTCGGTACTCAAGGCCTTTGGGGCGCACAACGCGGTCGAGCCGTTCCTGCTTGGCGTGCTGGAGCCGCTGGGCGAGCAAGGCGTCGAGATTGCGCACAACGTGCTCGATTTCGTCGACAACATGCGAGTGGGCGTACTCGGCTTTGTGGGCTTGCTGTTCCTGGTCTATACGGTGATCGCGCTGGTGCAGAAGATCGAGCTGGCGTTCAACACCATCTGGCGGGTGGAAAACAGCCGCAGCCTGGCGCAGCGCTTCTCGAACTATCTGTCGGTGATCCTGATCGGGCCTGTGCTGGTGGTCTCGGCGTTGGGGGTCACTGCCACGGTGATGTCGTCGGCGGCGATGCAGGCGATTGCCGGGGTCGAGCCCTTTGGCATGCTGATTACCGAGATCTCGCGGCTGGTGCCGTATTTGCTGATCATCGCCGCCTTCGCCTTTATCTATGTGTTCGTTCCGAACACGCGCGTGAAGATTCTCCCGGCGCTGGTTGGCGCGGTGGTGGCCGGGTTGCTGTGGCAGAGCGTGGGTTGGGTGTTTGCCAATATGGTGGCGGGCTCCACCCGCTATGCGGCGATCTACTCCAGCTTCGCCATCATGATCATGCTGCTGATCTGGATCTACCTGGCCTGGTTGATCCTGCTGATCGGCGCGAACGTGGCCTTCTTCGTCCAGCACCCCGAGTACATGAATGTACGCGGCCTGCGGTTGCACCTGTCCGGTGCGGCCCGCGAGCGTATGGGGCTGCATCTGATGCAGCAGGTGGGGCAGCTTTTCCATGATGGCAAACCCGCGCCGACGCTGGATGAGGTCGCGGTGGCCCTGGCGGTGCCGGGCAATGCGCTGAGTGATGCAGCGCGGCGTCTGGAGGATGCCGGGCTCCTGCTCAAGGCAGGCGCGGAGGGGCAGCATCTGGTGCCGGCGCGTGATCTGGATGCCATCCGCGTGGAGGAGATCCTCGCGGCCCTGCGCGAGGACACGGATGATCACGCGATCCGGAGGCTACGCGGTAGCCCGGCGGTGGAGACGACGTTGAAGGAAGTCGATGTGGCGCGGCAGGAGCGCCTGGACGGCCGTACTCTTCGCGATCTGCTCGCCAGCAGCCACCAGACCCGCCCAGCGGTTGCGACCGACGGCGCCTGAATCGCGTCGATCAGGAACGCGCCGCCTCGGCATCGAGACGTTGTTGAGCGCGCGCCATTAGCTGGCCCGATACCCGATCTACTAGTGACTGGGCTGCGCGGCGCACCGCTGCGTCGAGCAGCGGGTTCAGTTTGTATTCCAGTTCGAACTCTACCCGCGTGTGTCCATCGCCTTCTGGCTGCAGCCGGTAGCTGCCGCGATTGTGAATCCCTCGAATGGAGCGCCAGGCGAAGTGTTCCGGGGCGATCGCGCTGCAGACCTCGACGTCGAAATCCAGGCGCATCCCGGCCGCCCGGATGGTCCAGCGGTAACAATCGTCCCCCAGATCCTCAATGTGCTCGACGTGGTCGCACAACTCCACGAAGTTCGGCACATGGCTGAGAAGATCGAAGACCCGCTGCGGCTCGGCGCGCAGGGATGTAGCGTGGTTGATGGTTCGCATGAGTGGATCGTCTTTGCGGCCAGGTTCTATCGTCTAAGAGCATCCCGTGCGTGCGGGGTTCCATGCAAGTGCTGGATGCTTGTAGGCTCGTGGACGGCAGCCTAGGATGACCCTCTCTGCCCTGGCCCCGGATTCCTAGCATGTCCCTTGCGCAACCCTTGCCCGACCCCGACTTTCTTCAGCGTTTCGAGGCGGGTTCGACCGGTATCCTCCACTGGGAGCAACTGGATCGGTTGTGGGCACAACTGCGCGAGCGGGCGGACGGTGCCTGGTATGTCTATGCCGTTGGTGAAGAGGTGCCCCGGGAACCGGCACCCGCGGAACGCTTTTTGCGTTTTATCGACGAGATGGATGCGCTGCTGCGTCGGGACCACGACGAGGAGTATTGCGGGATTGTCTACGTCGATGACCGCGAGAACCCGGCATTCATAAAGATCTTTGATCCCAATAACCTTGGATCGAGTTGCGGTTCCTCGGGGCTTCGTGTGCTGCCGGGCTGGGTGATCTCGCGGGTGCGGCCGGTGGACCTGGAGGCGGCGATGCCGCCCACCGGAAGCCGCCGTCGCTGGTGGCAGCGGCTGTTCGGAGATTAGTTGATTCGCTGCTCGCGCCATTTGTCGACGATCTCCAGCACGGGGTCGATCGCCGGCGGTTCGTCGGTCAGCGGGCCGGGGACCAGAAGTCCGCGGTGCGAGGCCTCCAGGATGAGCGGTTCGGGGTGACTCTGCAGGGTAAGCGACTCCACCGGCACCACGCCGTCTCCCAGTTCTTCGTCGGTCTGTTCCCACCATTCGCTGATGTGGCCGGCCACGGCCTCGAGATCGATTTGGTCGTCCAGGGCGGCCAGGCTCTCACGCATCGCTGGGGTGGGTTCGGGGAGTATGCCGCCAATGATGCGTATGGGTATGCCCTCCGGCCATGGGCGCGCATTCAGATCGGCGAGGAAGGCGCTGTCCGGACGCAGGTCGATCTTGGCCGCGCCGGTGCCGTCGCGCAGGCCCGCAAATAGCGAGAAGCGCTGTTCCTGGATGTCGGCCAGCCACTCGCGAACCTCCAGCCAGACGCGCAGGCGGGCCCACTCGGAGCCATGATTGGGGGTTGCGACCAGGATGACGCCGGCTACCGGGCGGCCCCCGATCTGCGGCGGTGCTGCCGAAGGGTGGAGGTAACGCGTTACGAAATCACGGATCACCAGCCCCCCCATACTGTGGCCAATCAGGATCAGCGGGTCGTCACCCTCGAGTTGGTCCCAATGCTGGGCCAGGAGGTCGGTGCTGTGGTCGATGGCCTGGTCGTTGGGATAGCGGAACTCCCAGGCGTTGGTTCCGGTGTCGTCCAGCGCTTCGGAGAGGGCGTCCCAGATATCGCCCGGCTCGTCGAGCCCGTGCAGCATCAGCACGTCCGGCGGTTGGTCGGCGGTGAAGGTCTCGGAGCGGGGCACGAAGCCGACCAATTCGTCGGGCAACTCCATCGCCTCAGGGAACCACTGCTGCAGGCGGTCCTGTACCTCGACGCGCAGCTCACGCTCCTGTTCCGGGTTCTGCTCGGCCCAGCCCACCCAGATGGCCAGGACCAGCAGGGGGGCGCCTAGCAATACCAGGAAGGCGGTCAGGCGTCGGCGGCGCCGGGATGGATGTGTGTTCTTCGGCTTCATTTCGTTCCACACGATCGGGCAATTGGGCGTGTACAGCAAGCGGTGCGATGGACCGGTAGCGGTTGATGCGCTGGCGTTTCTTTCCGGGGTTGGGTAGTGCGCTGTGTATGATGACGGCGTTGGCCTCAAAGGAGTTCTGGCATGCGCCTATCGAAGTTTGTCCCGTTTCTACTTCTACCCTTTCTGTTGACGGCCTGCGCCGGCCTGGACGTGCGTGACCTTGGCCTTGGGAACGGCGGGGGCGACCGCGCCGAGGATGCCATCCGCGAGGCGCTGCGCGTGGGGACCGAGCGCACGGTCGACCGGACCGGACGCGAGGACGGGTACTGGGGCAATGAATTGATTCGGATCGGACTACCGCAGGAGCTGCAACAGGCGGGCGATACGTTGCGCCGGGTGGGCTTTGCCAGCGAGGTCGACGATCTGCAACGGCGTATGAACCGGGCGGCGGAGGCTGCCGCGCAGGAGGCGGTTCCGGTGTTCGTCAGTGCCATACGGCAGATGCGCCCGGAGGATGTACAAGGCGTGTTGCGCGGCGAAGAGGATGCCGCCACACAGTATCTGCGGGGCGCGTCGGAATCGACCCTGCGCGAGCGCTACATGCCCATTGTGCGCGAGCAGATGGAACGGGCCGATGTCTATCGCGTGTATCAACCGTTGCGTGACGCCGCGGGCCGTATCCCCGGTCTGTCCAGCCTGGACGTGGATCTGGATCGCTATGTGACCGATCACGCCCTGGACGGGTTGTTCACCATCCTGGCCGACGAGGAACGCCGCATCCGCGAGGACCCCGCTGCCCGCACCACGCAGCTCCTGCGCGACTATTTCGGCCAGTAGCGGTTCGGCCGAGTCGCTTACCAGACCAGCGCCAGCAATCCGGCGCCCAGGCACACGACGATCACTGGGATGATGGTCTCGCGTATGACCTGGCCTTCGCGCGCCTGCAGCCCTGCCGCGGCGGCGGCCATGGCGATGTTGTGCAGCGAAATCATGTTGCCTACTCCGGCGCCAATCAGCTGCAGGGCCAGCACCGAGGGCAGGGTGATCGCCAGGGCATCCGCCGTATCCACCTGGAGCTGCGCGAACAGGAGGTTGGAGACCGTGGCACTCCCGGTCATGAACGAGCCCAGTGCCCCCAGGAAGGCGCTGAGCAGCACAAACGTCCCACCCAGCAGTTCGGCCAGGCCCTGTCCCAGTACCTGCGGCATGGAGGGCAGGCCCGCGGCATTTTGACCGGAGACCAGGAGCAATTGGGTTAGGGCGATAATGAACGCCAGTACGATGGCCGCGACGCGCAGCTTGCTCCAGGTGGCTACGACGGCCTCCCCTAGCGAGGCTCGACTCACCCGAAACAGGATCAGCGCCGTGATCAGGGCCAGGGCGAAGTAGAAATACGGTGTGTACAGCGGCGACAGGCTCTGGCCCAGTTCGATCCCGAGGGTGTCACCCGGTGACCAGCGCACCGATTGCAGGGCCTCGCGCAGCGGCATGATGGTGCGCGAAGCGCTGAGGGCCAGAGCCATCACGACAAACGGTACGAATGCCAGCAGTACGCGCCCGATCGGCGCCTGTTCCACGGACTCCGCCCGAGGCTGGTGGCTGGGAAGAAACAGCCCGCGGTGGGCCGCCAACGCGATCACGGCCATGGCCACCACGCCGCCGATAATCGAGGGTAGCTCCGGTCCGATCAGCCATGCGACCAGCAGATACGGGATGCCAAAAGCGAGTGCGGACAGGGTGGCGAACGGCAGGAACTCGCGGAAGCGTCCCTTGGCCTCGCCCAGTGTGGCGACCCAGGTGATGAAGATGGTGATGAAGATCGCGAGGACTGCGTGGATCATGGCCGTCTGGCGCACGGCTTCCTCAAGCGTCGCCTCCTCCAGCCCGAGGCCGGCAAACCCGATGATGACCGGGGTGCCCGCGGCGCCAAAGGGCACCGCCGTGCTGTTCCCGATCAGCGCGATCGCGACAGCCTTGAGCGGTTTCATGCCGAAATACACCAGCAACGGGGCGGCCAGAACCGCCGGCGTGCCAAAGCCGGCGATACCCTCGACGAATCCCACCAGACCCCAGCCCAGCAGCATCGCCAGGACGCGATGATCGCGGGATACGCTGGCGATCACCTGCTGGATGGCGTTCATGTGCCCGGTCACGATCATCACGTTCAGCACCAGGAGTGCGAAGACGATGATGAGCAGGACTTCGACGAACACCACGGATGCATCCAGCAGACTGGTCACGATGACCATCCCGCCGACTTCCCAGATGGCCACGGCCAGCACCAGCGTGGCCAGGTATGCCACGGGTGCTGCTTCGTACGCGGGCCGGCGCAGAGGCACCAGTAGTGCGAACAACACGACGAAGGGCACCAGCGTGAGCCAGAACAGCATCATTGGGATTTCCGCTAACAAGTGCCCCTAATGCTACCGCGCCCGGCCGTTAGTCGGTTGTACCTGACCATCATTCGCTTCAGCGCGGGGTGGGCGTATGCATCGAAATCTTGTCTCCCAAGAGGGAATTACTGGACTGAATGAAGGCGGCCCTTGTGCGGTTGATCGGAGAGCAGGAGGTACGGGATCTCGTCGGCCAGGAGGGGGCGGGCGAAGTAGTAGCCCTGTATACAGTCAAACTGCAGCTCTCGGCTGATCGACAGTTGTTCGCCGGTCTCCACCCCCTCGGCGATGGTGCGAAGCCCCAGCGATTCAGCGAGCAGGACAATACCGCGCGAGAGGTCACGAGCGGATGCAGCCAGGCCGAGCCCGGAGATCAGGTGGCGATCGATCTTGAGGATGTCAATGGGGAAGCGATTGAGGTAGGCCAGCGATGAATAGCCAGTGCCAAAGTCGTCTATAGCGAGCTGTACGCCCAGGGACTTGAGTTGGTTCAGGGCATCGGTGGAATCGTCCAGTGCGAGCACCGTTTCAGTCAGCTCGAGGTGTAGCAGATCGGGTGGCAGGTGATGGCGTTCCACTGCACTGGCGACGTGCGCAGCCATTTCCGGACGCAACAAATCCCGGGCCGAGAGGTTGATTGCCACGTGCCAGGGCGGGCGCCCATGTTCGGCAGCCAATGCCTTCCACGCGGTTGCCTGGAGACAACCCTCGTTCAGGGCCAGATCACTGATGTCGTGGATGAGCGCAGAATCCTCCGCTACCTCCAGGAAGTCTGCGGGCGCGAGCTCGCCCCGGATCGGGTGCTGCCAGCGGATCAAAGCCTCGGCACCCACATAACGCTCCTGCTCAAGCGAGTAGATGGGCTGGTAACGCAGGAAGAACTCGTTATGCCGCAGCCCGCGTCGGATATCGAGCTCCTGACGCATCCGCCGCAGTTCTTCGGTGACTGGGTGCAGGGCCGGGATTACCAGCCAGGCCATCAGCTGGCCGATGCCCACGAAGAAACCCGTGCGGGTTAACCAGCGCTCGGTTTCCTGGGCGATCCCAGCGCTGACATCCACAGGGGTGAGTGGCCCGGCCAGTACGCCGGCGACCAGGGCCACCGCGAGGGCGGCACCCGCGCCGAAACGCGCGGCGGCAAACAGGATGGGCACGTAGTAGAGATGCGGGACGATGCTGTCCGCGCCCCCGGCGGTGTAGACAATCACCCAGGACAGCGTCAGGCCGCCAATAATCAGCAGGCTAGCGCTCACGAAAGACATACCCACCCAGGCGCGCAAGGTGCTGCGCGCCAGATGGTCGGAGTATCGCGTGCCATTGCCGGAAGGCAGAGCCGAATGGACTCTGGGCATCACACCCCCTTTGGATCACTCCATGACCCGTTGCTGCATGATGGGCCGATGCCGCAGCTGACCCCCTTGAGGCGCGCCCGACCATCCCGTCTGGTGACCTCTGGAGCGAGTGTAGTGCATTCACCTGAATTCGTTTGTTCCTGCGGCTGCTGCGACTGGATAACTAGAGGTGCCGATACACCCGCCGTGAACTGCGTGCTGACGAAGCAAAGTTATCGCGTGACGTTAGGTTTCAGGAGTCCGGCTACGAGTAGGGCATGGACAGGGCACGAGGAAGAGCCGTCTGGCCGAGCGGTGTACGCCCTACGCGTTGACTGCGGGCCGCAAGCGGATAGCCCCGGCGACGGTCGAGAGACCGGTCAGCAGCAGGACGATGCCCTGATCGGTCAGGCCGGCCCCGCCAGTCCCGCCACCTTGATGGCCTTGCTGCTTATGTTTCTCCTCGTGACCCCCGCCACCGCATCATGGACTCTCGTTAGACGCCGTTAGCCGCGATTTGTGGAGTATTGGGTCCGGCCCCATAATCCATGGTCCGGAGCGAGGCCCGGGCCTGTTGTCGCAATCTCAGAGCGTTGGATGCTAAAAAAGATCAAGGTGGAGCGTGTCGCCCCCGGAATGTACATTCAGGAGCTTTGTGGTTCGTGGATGGAGCACCCCTTTTGGCGAACGCACTTTCTACTGAACGATCCGAAAGACCTCGACACGTTGCGCAATAGCAGCATCCGCGAAGTGTGGATCGACACCGCCAAGGGCCGTGACCTCGAGGGCGCGGGAGAGGCTGTGATGGAGGCGGAACGCGAGGCCCAGGTCCAGGCGTCGTTGCAGGCCGCGGCAACCGTGGAACGCCACCAGGAACCGGTCTCCACCGCGGAAGAACTGCAGCGGGCCGCCACGATCTGCCACAAATCGCGGCAGGCGATGACCTCGATCTTTGGCGAGGCACGCATGGGCCGGGCGGTGGATACGGAGTTGGCACGCAAGGTCGTTGAGGAGATTACCGATTCGGTGACCCGTAACTCCCGCGCCCTGGTGAGCCTGGCCCGTCTCAAGAACGCCGACGACTACACCTACATGCACTCGGTCGCGGTGTGCGCATTGATGGTCTCACTGGGGCGGGAGCTGGGGCTCGAGGAGGCGGAGCTCATGGCTGCCGGCGAGGCCGGGTTGATGCACGACATCGGCAAGGCCGCCATGCCGCTGGAGGTGCTCAACAAGCCCGGCAAGCTGACGGATGAGGAGTTTGCCGTGATGAAGCGACATCCAGGCGAGGGGTACCGCATCCTGCAGGCGGCTGACGAGGCCCTGCACCCGATCACCCTGGATGTCTGCCTGCATCATCACGAGAAGGTGGATGGCTCGGGGTATCCCGAGGGACTCACCGACGAGGAAATCAGCCTGTTTGCGAAGATGGGCGCGGTCTGCGACGTCTACGATGCGATCACGTCCAATCGCCCTTACAAGAATGGGTGGGACCCGGGCGAGTCCATCCGGAAGATGGCCGAATGGGCCGACGGGCACTTCGACCCCAAGGTGTTCCAGGCCTTCGTGAAGAGCCTGGGGATCTATCCTGTGGGATCCCTGGTGCGCATGGCGTCGGGCCGGATTGGGGTGGTCGTCGACCAGTCGGATGAGTCGCTGCTTAAGCCGGTTGTGAAGATCTTTTATTCCACCAGCTCTGGCTGCCGGATTCCTCCCAGGATCGTGAATCTCTCGGCGCCTCATCACCAGGACGCGATCGCCGGGCGCGAGGATCCGGCCGCATGGCCATTCCCGGACCTCGACGAGCTCTGGTCCGGTTTGCCCGGCCACGCCGGGTAGGGAGAGCGGCGTTACCACCGTGGGTGGGGGCAACCCGTACTGGGTTTGGATTCAGTGCGGCGTCAGGACCGTGATGGCGGTTCAGGTGAGCAGCCGCAAGAGGGTCTGTGGGGCGAGGTTGGCCTGGGCGAGGACGGCGATGCCGGCCTGTTGCAGGATCTGGGCGCGAATCAGGGCGGCTACCTCGGTGGCGTAATCGGTGTCCAGGATGCGGCTGCGGGCGGCCGAGAGGTTCTCGCTGCTGATGCCGAGGTTGTCGATGGTCGACTCGAAGCGGTTCTGGACCGCACCGAGCTGGCTGCGCCGAGCATTGATCTGATCCATGGCCCGGTCCAGGCGGGCGAGAGCATCGGTGGCTCCTGGGGCCGTGCTCAGCTCGATGGTGGTGAGGTTTCCGCCCACGGTGTGCGTAGCTGAGAGGTTGAGCGTGTTGAGCGCCGCATCGCCGCTGATGGTGATTGCTTCCTGCGCCGTGATCTCCAGGCGCCCGTCCTGGGTCGCAAAGCCCCGGCTCGGGGACGCGAGTACCCGGTTCACGGCCGTTGCCAGTTCCTGTACCGAGTGGTACTCGCCGTCGGGTACCGCGATCTCGTTGGCGTCACCGATCTGAATGCGGAAGTCGCCGTCGACGGTGACGGGTCCCGTTTCGAACAGGCTGGTGAGATCCTCGGTCCGGGCGGAGGCGACTGCGCCAAGGTCCTGGGTGCGCATGCCGCTGCCCAGGTCCACGGCAAGGGTTTGCCCGGCGTTGGCGCCGATCTGGAAAAACGCGGTGGGCGCGCTACCGTCCAGTAGGGAGCGTCCGTTGAATGTGGTCTGCGTAGCGACCCGGTTCGTCTCGGCGAGAAGCTGCCGGGCCTCCTGATTCAGGGCTTGGCGGTCGGAGGGCGACAGGGTCCCGTTAGCGGCTTGCAGGGCCAGCTCGCGTATGCGCTGGAGGTTGCCGCCCATCGACCCGAGTGCGCCTTCGGCGGTGCGCGCCAATGCGATGCCATCCTGCGCATTGCGCATGGCCTGATTGAGGCCGCGAATCTGGGTGGTGAAGCGTTCGCTGATCGCAAGCCCTGCGGCGTCGTCGCGCGCCGAGTTGATCCGGCGGCCGGAGGCCAGGCGTTGCAATGCCTGCTGCAAGGCGCCCTGAGAAAGGCGCAGGTTGCGCTGTGCATTCAGCGACAGGAGATTCGTGTTGATCACCAGGACCCTCGCAGCCCGCGACCGCGGCCTACCCCGGTGCCACGCCGCCGGGAACTGTAGCCGGAACTCTCCGAGTACAGTTGGTTAACGGCCGATTTGAGGCGAACTTTAGCGCGCGGGTGATGGGGGTTAACGCTCGCGTGGAGGCTCGTTCGGCGGGCCCCAGAGCGCGTGCAGGCGTTCCTCGCGGCCGCACTGCGCCACATAGTCGGCATAGCGTTCCGGGTGCTTCCGGTAGTAGTCCTGGTGCACATCTTCGGCCCGGTAGAAGGGCTTCGCGCCGAGGATTTGGGTGGCGACCGGCAGGTCAAACCGCTCCGAGCGGTCGAGTGTGTCGCGTGAGGCCACGGCAATCGCCCGCTGCTCGGCATCCTGCGCAAAGATGGCGGTCCGGTAGTGAGCGCCGCGATCACAGAACTGCCCATGGGCATCCGTCGGGTCGATGCTGCGCCAGAAGATATCCAGGATCTCGGCGTAGTCGATACGTGACGGGTCGTAGACGATGCGTAAGGCCTCGACGTGGCCGGTCTTTCCGGTCACGACTTGCCAATAGGAAGGGTTGAGGGTGTGGCCTCCTGTATACCCCAGTTCGGTCTCGAGGATTCCATCGCGCCCGTCAAAGGGCGGCTGCATGGACCAGAAGCAGCCACCCGCCAGCACCGCTTGTGCGGGCTCTTCTGCCTGGACCGGGGCGGTCAATGCGAGCAGCACGAGTGTGGCAAACCAAAATGTACGACTGATGGGCATGGGGTTTATCGAAGGATGCGCTATAGCCTGTCGGACTAGGACTCGGATAAAAGGTGCCCATGCTCCCATCCGTTGACGGTCAGGAGCGCGCACTGTCGTGTGGGGCCGAGAGTCTTTCGCGGGTGGTGCCCCCTTGCACAGTCTGGATTACAGCGGCGCCGGTGAGTGACGAGTAAAAAGGGCTAACCTTACGTGCGCGTATCGTGAGGGATTGAGGAGACGGATTCCACCACGAGATTCGCGCCTTCGCGGATCTCGTTAACGATGTCCTGGACGGCCTTCACCTGCGTGCCGGCCTGTTCGGCGACGCTGCGAACGGTGTCGATGCGCGCGGCGATTTCGCGGGTACGGTCCAGGTTGCCGTTGAGTACCTCGGCGATACGGGTTGTGGCTTCACGGGTGTTGGCGGCGAGCCTGCGCACCTCTTGGGCGACCACGGCAAAGCCGCGTCCCTGCTCGCCCGCGCGCGCCGCCTCGATCGCGGCGTTAAGCGACAGCATCCGGGTGGTCTCGGCCACGGTGCGGATGGTCTCGATGATGGATTCGATGTCGCGCGCCTCGGCGTTCAGGCGCTCGACCGCGTCCTGGGCCGCGCGGACTTCGGTGCGGATCTGGTCGGTGTGTTGGGCGTTCAGCCGCAGCGACTCTTCGCCATTGTGGGCGCTTTCCGCGGTCTTCCGGGCCATGTCGTGGGCGACAGACGAGGCCTCTCGGGTACGCTGCGCCGTATGCACGCTGGCAGTGATGTCGGTCGCGAACTTGATGACCTTCTCAACCCGGCCCTGCGGGTCGAGGATCGGGTTGTAGGTGGCCTCTAGCCACAGCTCCTCGCCGCTGGCCTTGAGGCGTCGGAACTTGCCGCTCACGAAACGGCCGCGTGCCAGGCGTTCCCAGAAATCCGGATGTTCGCGATAAAAGGCGTCGTCGCAGAAGAGGCGATGGTGTTGGCCCTGAATCTCTTCGCGGCGGTAGCCAACCGCCTCGAGGAAGTTGTCGTTGGCCTTGAGGATCTCGCCCCCCGGGGTGAATTCGATGACCGCCATGGACCGATCCAGGGCGGTGAAGACCGCGGCCTGGTCGCGTAGCTGCTCCTGTTTCTCGGTGACGTCGTAGGCGATCTTGGCGATCTTCTCCACCTGCCCCTGAGCATTACGTACCGGGAAATAGGTGGCCTCCAGCCATAAGGTTTCGCCGTCATGCGTCACTCGCGGGAAGGTACCGGACTGGGGCTCCCCGGTCGCCAAGCGGCGCCAGAAGTCGCGGTACGGCATGGAGCGGGCGTACTCGGGACTGCAGAACATCCTGTGGTGCTGGCCAAGGACCGCCTCGCGTGCATGCCCTACAGTCTTGAGGAACAGATCGTTGGCCTCGAGGATCTGGCCGCGTGGGGTGAATTCAATGTACGCAACGGCCTCGCGGATGGCCTCGAGCACAGGGGTATAGGCTTCGGTGGTTGGGGGGAGGGCAGAAATGGATGACATGACGAGCTCCTTGGACAAGGGATACGGCACTCGCCGTTGCAATGAATGTACAGTACTTGTACAAGTAAAGTACAGAAATTTTATTCAGGGAGCCAGGTGATGATCAAGCGAATCAGGCAAGGGGGGTGGATCACGGTGCTGGGGTTGGCACTCTCGGCCCTGATGGCCGGGTGCGGCGGAACTTTCCCGAAGGCCGATGCAGACCGGCCCGTAGAAGATGGCTTCAGCGCACAGACCCTTTTTCAACAAACACTCGCGGCGCACGGCGGTGACCTGCGCGAGTACGAGGGTGATCTGAACCAGGCAACCGATGGCGAGTGGGGGCGCATGATCCAGCGTATCCAGCCGTTGGTTGCAGATGGTGGGTACCGCGGTCAGGGCGAGGAGCGCTATCGTCCCGCGGACGGCCTGTACGCGATTCATTACACCGGTCCCGAGGGCACCAAGACCGTGATTCGCGGCGACGGTGACTTCCGGGTGTACTACGACGGTGAGCGCAGCGACGACCGCGAGAAAATCCGGGCGAGTGCGATGACCACCGATGCGGGGGAGCTCTTCCACTACGGACCCAGTTTCGTGAAGCATCGCGCTACGGCCATGGCGCGGCTGCCGAACCAGCGTGAGGGCGGTATGGAATATCGTCGTTTGCTGGCCACGATCGAACCGGGGTTTGGTGAGGCCGAGTCGGACCAGGTGGTGATGTGGATCGACCCGGAGACCGACCTGCTGTATCGCGTGCATATCACCCTGAACGGCTTTGGTCCCACGCAGGGGGCGCACGTCGACACCACCTTCCTCGAGTATGACGAGATCGCGGGTTTCACCCTGCCCACGCGCTTCGAGGAACGGGTGCGCGGGCCGCTACGCCTTTTCGTGCACGAATGGTGGGTGACCGGTCGCGATGCGGATCGCGGCTGGGAGGCCCGTGACGTTCGCGGCCCGGAGTTTTCGGGCACAGCCGCACCCGCCGCGGCGCATCCCGAGGCCCCCTGAGGGCAGGGTGCATGCCATAATCGCTACGCGATGAGCGAAGCTGAAAACAAACCGACGGAACCCCAGCATGCTGCCGATCTGCAGGATGGCCCGGACCGGACGCGGTCTGGGGGTGATGGCTGTGACTGGGGGAGCTGCTCGGCCGAGCCTTATTGGCGAGAGGTAGCGGAAGACCTCGAGTCCATACCCGATCCGGACCCTGGTCCCGACGAGGCATCATCGAACGATCCGGACGCCTGAAAGCGCCGCACGGTCGCGAGGGCCGTGCGGCGGCTGTAGTCGTGAATCTTCCAGTGATCGGGCATCCAGCCGACCAGGAAGCGGTAGAAGTCGGCCTGGGCGATGGGAAACAGGCTGCGCCACTCGCGTTCGATCGCCTCAACATTCCCGATGTCATGACGCTCGCGCAAGGCCTGGCGCAGGGTGGTGAAGTAGCCGTCCAGCAGCCCGGGCTCCCAGGTCTCCTGTTCGTGTTCGTCCAGGCAGCTCCCGAGGAAGTAGGCCACGTCGCGCATGCCGCAGCCGCCCCCGACGTACTGGAAATCGACCGCCGCGACGGCATTGCCTTCCGGTGCAAAACAGAAGTTGGCGACCTTGGCATCGCCGTGCACCAGCGAGCGGTAGCGAGCGCCGGTCAGAGCGGCGTCGAGCGCGGCCGCGGTTTCGCGGATCGTGGCGTCCTCGATCGCGGCCCATTCGTCCGGGCGGGTTGCCAGGTGCCAGTAGCTCCCTTCGGGCCACAGGCCCTCGGGGTTGACCCCCATGAAGCGCGCGTGGAAGCGTGCGAGCCAGTCGAGACAAAGTCTCGTTTCGACACGGGTCAGGTGGTCCTTGCGCAACGGGAAGCCGCTGGCGTCCAGGTCTTCGAGCAGGATCAGGTGCTCATCACCGTGGGTGGCCGCGGCCAGACACTCGGGTACGCGGCTACTGGCGGCGCACTGGCCGGCCCAGTCGCGGTACCAGGCCATTTCGACCTGGTAGGAGTGGACCTTGCGCTGATGCGAGCGGTCGTTGCTCCAGCCGCGAGGGTGGTCCAGCTCGTCCGGGAAGACGATGTGCTTGAGGATCACGGTCGGCCGTTTGGCCCCTTCGAGGCGGTAGCGGACGATCTCGCCATACCCGCTCCAGAGCGTCTGGATCACGTGGTCACGGACTGCGCTGCGGGCCCCTGTGGACTGCAACACGAAACGGTTCGCGGCGTCCGTCATCACCGATCGGGCAGGGCGCGACAGCTCCAGAACACACCCACCATCTCGAGCATGGCCGCATCGTCGCGGGTCCAGAACACGATGTCGTCAGTCGGGTTGGCGTAGCGCCCGCCGTAGGCGGTCTCGGTGGCCTGCAGCCGGGCGCGGGCACCGTTGAAGGCCAGTATCGCCTGCTCGCCTTCGAAGGTTGCGGTGAGTTCCGGCCCGTACGCGCAGACGTAGGCGACCTCGCGCGGGGTGTCATCCCCGCGTGGCAGTGCGCTGCAGCCGGCTGCCAGCATGACCCCGGCGATCATCATTATTTGTGCGCGCACGTGTGCTCCCGAGCTGATATGGCCGTACCGGATGATGCCGGTCCTGTGGATGTCGTGGTGCCTGATACTCGCGCCCGTCATTTTGGCCATCAAGGCCGGGTTCTGGACCTCGGCGAAAGACGGCGCCAAAAGGGTTTTGGATCCGCGAGGCACGCCCAGAGTCTGGCACATAGGGCTGGAAGTTTCGGGAAATACGGGTGGACTTAGTGGCTACTGCGGTCGTCAGGTGAGCCTTCGAGATCCGATTCGGAGTCGTTCAGTGGATCGTGGTCATCGTATTGCCGGCGTAGTTGCCGGTCGTGTTCCGCAGGGTCGGTGATTGATCGGTCGGTCTGCACGTTGCGCACTACGAGAAAGGTCCACAGCGAGGCGAATGCCCAGAGGAACAGGCCGATTGCGAGTGGGAAGCCTCCGTAGTCGGAAGCTTCGGGCAGCCCGGTCACCAGGGCGTAGGTGATGGAGGCGAGCGCGGTGGCCCAGACGATGGCGATCGGCGCCGCACAACTGTGAGCGGCGGCGCCGTAGCGGTAGGCACCGACGGGTGGCAGGACCAGTCCAAGGAGGTAGTAGAGGGCGGGCTCCCGAGTGGGGTCGTGCAGGCTGGTCATGTCTGTCTATACCCCTAAGGGTGTGCAGATCGTCTGAGTCTGGTCCGAACGGGCGGGATTTTCCAGCTCGTGACATTCCGTATCCGGCAAGAATCGGGGCAGGTCACGGAATCGCGGTCTTCCGGGGGCATGCGTTCCACCCAGTCATCAATGCTGGTCCGGCCGAGCAGCGCCTCAATCGAGTGGCCAATGTAGGCAAATCTGCGCTCATGGCGTGACAATCCTTTACCATCGCCTACGGGGCATTCTTGGAAAGGGCGAAAGGTTGGAGGGGAAGCCTCAACCCGCAGCCAGGGGCTGAATTCGCAGCTCGATGCGCGGGGATGTCGTCGTAGTGTCGGTGTCGACGGTATGGGACTCCGAGTCGTTTACACGGAGCACCAGGCGCTCAGGGGCCACGCCGGTTTGCTCCAGTCGGCGACCGGCGGCGAGGGCGTCGTCCTCCGACCTCTGGGGATCAGATTCTGACGCACCCAATGCGTTGTCATGGGCAATCACGGTGATCAGGCTGGCACGAAACTCGTCGAGTACCCGGCCGATGGTGTCCAGAGTGCGCTCGTGATCTTCCGGAGTGGCGTCGGCCGAGAGTTGCACGCGGATGCCGGGATCCTGATGGTGAATTGCGACGTCCTGGCCCGCGAGTTCCTGGCGCAGTCGGGCTCCGAGCACATCCATGTAGTAGCCGAGGCGGTCGGGTTCCAGGGTCTCGTGGCCGCTTGTGCGCAGGGCAGTCTGGCGTTCGCTCTCGGCAGTCTCCGTACGGGCGATTTGCAGATCCTCGTCGAGTTCGGCGGGCGGGTCGGGGTCGGCTTCCGGGCTGGCGCTGGGGGTAGCCTCGGTTTCCGCCGGAGACGCGGGGGGGGCGGACGCTTGGGGTTCGGGGGCCGCAGGTTCGTCGACCTCCTCCGACCCGACTGGCAACAGGGCACAGCCGCTAGCCGTCATCGTCAGCAACAGGGCGGCGGCCAGGTTGCGTGCTGCGGTCCGGGATACTCTGGCTGGGGTCATGCTCTCCTCAGTGTTGTTGACACCAGGTGCTGAAGGCCTCGGCCGACAGGGGGCGACTGAAGTGGTAGCCCTGACCCCCGTCGACGCCCTGTTTACGCAGCCAATCCACCTGGTGGGCCGATTCGACGCCCTCGGCCACGATGTGCAGATCGAGGGAGCGCGCCATCTCGATAATATGCCCGATGACCTGGCTGGTGACTGCCTCGTGGGCAATGGCATCGGAAAAGGATTTATCGATCTTCAGTGTATCCAGTTCGAAGCGCTCGAGGTAGGCAAGGCTGGAGTATCCCGTTCCAAAGTCGTCGACCGCGATCCGGTGGCCGCGGCGGCGTAACTCGCGCAGGCGTGTGCGCACCTCGTCGCTATTCAGGAGCGAGCGCTCGGTTAGCTCCAGCTTGATGGAGTACGGTTCAATGCGGGCCTCGCGCAATGCCGTGCGCATCGCATTGCCGAAGCGATCAGAGGCGAGGTCCTGACCGGTGATGTTCAGGTTGATCGACAGCTCGGGGTGATCGCGAAGGGTGCCGGCCTGGTCGCGCAGGATCGCCCGCAGGATCGCCAGGGTAAGATCGGTGGCCTGGCCGGTGTCCTCGGCGAGGGGAATGAAGACATCCGGCTGGATCGTTTCGTCGCCCTCGCGGTGCCAGCGAGCAAGGGCCTCGGCACCCCGACAACGGCCGTCGGCGAGGTCCACGATAGGTTGGTATTCCACGCTAAGCCGGTCCTGCGCGATGGCCTCGCGCAGTTCGCTGGACAGGCTCAGGTGGCGACGTAGGTAGTGTAGAACCAGGAGCAACCACAGGATGACCAGTAGCAGGCCGAACACGCCGGCGACGACCAGCGTCGGGAGGTAGCGGTCCCAGAAGGCCGCCAGCGGCTGTACGGCGATAACATCAATCGGGAATAAAGTCCCTAGCGAGAAACGGCTGACGATACGGCTCTGCGAACGATCGACGGAAAGGCCTGGGTTCGCGTCGTCGAGTGATGGCAGCTCGGCATCGTGAGGGTGGCGGCTCATCGGAAGCCCCTCCACCCACAGTCCAACCTGCTGCGAGTCCAGCAGGCCGGGACTCATCAGCAGGCGCGGGTCGATGGCGACATCGTGCTGGCCAAACCGCATCAGGAACAGCTCCACACCCCCCACGGCCGTGTCCGCACTGGGCCACCAGGCAATCACCCCGGTGTCATAGATGCGGCTGGCGCGCGGTGGGGTCAGGGCATCGCCCTGCACGAACCCGGCGCCGCACTCCCGTTCGGCGGCTCGCCAATAGCCGATGGCGCGCACGTGGGGGCGGGCCATCGCCGCGTCCTGCAACTGTTCAAGGTGCTCGGGAGAGCAGGGTTCGAGCCCCAGTTGATTCAGGTGGTCCAGCAACTCGTGGGCATCGACTAAGGCCGTTTCGGTCTGCTCCCCCAATCGCTGAGACAGGTCGGCGAGGCGTTTCTCTTCGGCGACGACGGATTCCTGCCACAGGAACCACCCCAATGCCGTAAGCGGCAGCAGGATTCCCAGCAGTGCCGCTGCGGAGATCGAGATCAGGACCTTGTCGCGTCGGGTGATCATGGTGGCCGTGGAAGAAGCGAAACATTTGGATATTAACATGCGGTTGGGTGGATACCGGCTTAGGCCCGAAGCATTCGTGCCGCGCGCTGGCCGGTCTATGCTTGGGATGAGGCCTGATCTCTTGGGGGTGTCCCATGAACGCACGTTTGGAGCAGCGACCGCCCGGGAAACCATTGGATCCAGCGGCTGAACCGCTCCATAGTCGCCTCAGCATGCACGAGGGCGTGACCGCGGCCTGTGATTGTTGTTCCTGCGAGGCAGAGCCCTACTGGGTCGAGGTCGCCGGCGACCTCAGGATCGAGCTGGGCCCGGTCCAGGGTGTTCAGGGGCGCGAGGACTAGTCGCAGGAACCGATGGAGTTGCGGGCGCAGAAACGCCCATCAATCCAGATGCTACGACCCAGGTGCGCCCCGTCCAATCGAGCGCCGGCAAGATCTGCGCCGGTCAGATTGGCGTGTTCAAGATTGGCATTTTCGAGGTTGGCACCGGTTAGTCGGGCGTTGATCAGGTCGGCACCCGTCAGGTTCGCTGCACCGAGCTCTGCTCGGTCCAGGGCCGCCAGGGTGAGGTCGGCGAAGCGCAGGTCGGCATCGGTCAGCCGTGCTTCGTGCAGGCGGGCCCCGGCCAGGCGGGTATTGTGGAGCGAGGCCCCGCGCAGGTCGGCTTCGCGCAGGTCGGCCCCGGCCTTGTCGCAGTAGTTCCAGTTCACGCCCGGTGCGGCGGGCTGGTCGCAGTCGGGGCCTGGGTCCTGTTCGAACTGCAAGGCAAAACCGATCAGCACCGCGAGTGCAATCACCACGCTGGCCGCCCCTGCGATCCAGGGACGCGGGCCGTGCATCCACTGACTCCAGGGGGGGAGGGGGCGCTGCAGAATTTCGAGCCATTGCTGGCGGTGTACCAGGGCTTCCGGTGACTCGGGACAGCGCCGATCGCCCTTGCGACGCTCGCCGGTCTGTGCGGGTGGGTCGTCGTGGCGGCGCTCGCGGAGCCGTTCGTCTTCCCGCAGGCGGGCCTGTTCCAGGCGCTCGCGTCCTTCGGGCGTGTGCGCGTTCTGGAGCTCTTCGGGGATCAGGTGCGGGCGCTGGTCTATGCGCCACCAGGTCTCGCGGTCGAGGCTGACTTGGTCCCGGGGGTGGAGGCGCCCAAGGATCAGGAAGCGACCGATCTGACGCTGCGGGTAGGGGCCGCACACCTGCCCGTCACGGTGGGTGTACCACAGTTCGTAACGCCCCTCGCCGGATTCCGGTGGCGGGGTGTTGGGTTCATGCTGGGTATCCGGGGGGTCGCTGCTCACGGAGTCCACGCGCTGGATGGTGCCGCCGCGTCCTTGCTGGCGGATGCCCGGAGTATAGGGCAGATCGGCGCAAGGGAACGTGGACTAGTTCGTGTCTCGCAAAGCGGTGAGTGCCGCACGCAGCTCTTCGGCTGCGGGCTCGGCGTTCGCCATGATTTCATCAATGCGGTTGAAATGGAGCAGGCGAATCGTGCCGGTGTCCGGCGCCAGGTACAGATCGGGTGGGTCCAGTCTGATCATGTGCCGGATAATGGAGCTCTGCATGATGCTGAAGCTCTTGAACAGGATGTCGGTGATGCCGAGGGACGCGGTATCGTTGTGTGCGCCCGTTCCGGACACGTCGACGGCGATGACGTAATCATGGCCGTTTTGGAGCAGGTTGTAGGGGAGTGGGTTGGACGCCCCGCCATCGATCAGGTAACGGCCATCGTCGCCCCGAACCGGTTCGAATAGGCCCGGTACCGCCATGCTGGCCTCGATCGCTTGGAACAGGTTGCCTTCGTCGATCACCACACTTTCACCGGTGTGGAGGTCAGTGGCAACGACCGCAAAAGGGATTCCCAGGTCACCAAAGTCGCGGGCGTCGGTATGCGCCGCGAGCAAGCGCAGGAACTCGCCGGAATCCATCAGGGCATTGCGCCCCAGCCGCAAAGGGATCAGGTCCAGGAGTCGGATGTCAGAGCGCGCCAATCCCGTCAGGGCGTTCAGTTCGGATCCGGCGAAGTCATCGAATATATCCAGGATTTCGTTGGCGCTCAGCCCGGCGGCGTAGAGACCGCCGATCACGGTCCCGATGCTGCTTCCGACGATGCGGTCGGGCTGGATGTCCAGATCGTCAAAGACTCGGAGCATGGCGATATGGGCAAGCCCAGTTGCGCCACCGGATCCGAGCGCCAGCCCGATTTCGTGCGGTAGCGGATTGCGCTCATCGGCTGTCGCGATGGTGGGCGTGACCAACAGGCTACAGGCCAGCAACACAACGGACGCGAATCTCATGGGATAGTGTCCTTTTGCGCAACACGCGATGGGTCTACCGTGAGCCTGAATCCGCCGGGGAGCAAGTGATGGAGCGACAAGAGAGGCTTGGTCCAGAAGGCTCCGGGGTTGCGATTCCGCGAGGCTTCAAATGGGCCTATCTCGCCTTTGTGGTCGTGTTGGTGCCGGTGTACGCGCTGGAACACGGCTGGCTTAACTTTCTGTGGTTCTCCAACGTGGCGTTATTGGGTGGGCTGCTGGCGGTCTGGCTGGAGAGCCGCCGGATTGCGAGCATGATGCTGGTGGCCGTGGTGCTACTGGAACTCGGCTGGGTCCTGGACTTTATGTTGAGCATGGTGATCTGGGGCTGGGCGCCGCTGGGGATTGTGCATTACATGTTCAACCCGGAGATTCCCCTGTTCGTACGCCTGTTGTCGCTCTATCACCTGCCGCTGCCGTTTGTGCTGATCTGGCTGGTGTGGCGGCTAGGCTACGACCCAAAGGCCTGGCGCTATATGGTGGTGCTGGGCCTGGGGGTCTTGTTGCTGACCTTCGTGTTGGCGACGCCCGAGCGCAACGTGAACTGGGTGCTTGGCCCTGGCGGCCAGGAACAGGCCTGGATGCACCCGGTTGCCTGGCTGATGGTGGTCATGGCGTTTTGTGCGGGGGTGTGGTGGGTCACCCATCGTTTGGCCAGCTGGCTGCTGTCTCGGTTCGGTCGCGCCCGTAGTCTGCAGGACGGGGCATGATCGAGACCATGCCTGTCGCGCGGGTCGGGCCGGTCGAACCGGGTGCGTTCCTGAGGCAGTACGAGGCAACGGCGCAGCCCGTGAACCTAGAAGAACTGACCCGCCATTGGCCGGCGCGGGCGCGCTGTACGGTGGACAACCTATTGAGAGATCACACCTAGGGAGACGCGGATTGAATTGCGCGTTCGCATTGATGCGGTCTTCTCGGCGTAAGATCAGGGGATAGGGTCGGTTTTCTTCTGGCTGGAACGGAGGTGCTGCCGTGAGTGACGCCCTGCATGTTGTCTGCCCGCACTGTGATGCGGTCAATCGCATCCCTGCGGCCCGTCTGGATGCGGGCCCGAAGTGCGGGCAGTGTCATCGGCGCCTTTTTACAGGCGAGCCGCTGGAATTGACCACAGCAAATTTCCGCCGCCACCTTGAGCGTAACGACATCCCGCTGCTGGTGGATTTCTGGGCGCCCTGGTGCGGCCCCTGCAAGATGATGGCCCCGCAGTTTCGCCAGGCTGCGAGTGATCTGGAGCCGATGCTGCGCCTGGCCAAGGTGAACACCGAGGCCGAGCCGGGGCTGGGCCAGCATTTCGGGATCCGCAGCATTCCGACCCTCGCACTGTTTCGCGGTGGGCACGAGGCAGGGCGTCAGGCGGGTGCGATGGGGGCGGCGGATATCGTACGCTGGGTGCGCGGCCGGTTATAGCCCGGGCCGGGGTTTCAGCTCATGCGTCGCCAGGCCTCGTGGCCACAGCTCATGCAGTGGTATTGCGCCTCGAAATGGCCCGGATCGTTGGCGAGTTCGCGGATGGTGCCTTCCTGGAAGGTGAAACTGCGCAGGGTGCAGCGCGGGCATTTCTCGACCGGGTCGCGGGGTGCTCGCGGTTCTGCGGGGGCTGATGGGTTCGGGGTCTCGCCGGACGCGGCCGCTTCTTCCATCGCCTGATTCAGGTCTCGGGTGAGTTCAGCAGTCAGGCGATGGGCGGACTCCGTTTGATCCGCGCGGGCCATGCTCTCCAGGTCAGCCAGGCGGTCTCGGATCTGTTTCAGGCGGGTTGCGAGTTCGTTCACGAGCGTCTCCAGAGTAATATGCCGAGCATAGCCGGTTCACGTGCGATTCAATCAGCGTCTCCCTAGTCCAGTCGGACGACCGTGCGGCCGCGGACTTGGCCCTTTAGGATCCGCTCGCCGTAGTGCGGCAGGTCGTCCAGGGAAATCTCAGTGGTGAGGGCATCGAGGTCGGCTCCGGGGAGCAGCTGCGCCAGGCGGCTCCAGGCTGCGCGGCGCCGCGGGGCGGGGCACATCACGGAATCGATTCCCAGCAGATTGATCCCGCGCAGCAAGAACGGCAGGACTGTGGTCTGGAGTTGCGGGCCACCGGCCAGGCCGCAGGCGGCCACCGAGCGGCCGTAGGCCAGGGTGGCCAGGACGTGGGCCAGCGTGTCGCCGCCGACACTGTCGATGCAACCCACCCAACGTTCGCGCAGCAATGGTTTGTCCGGAGCGGCCGCCAGTTCGTCGCGCGGGAGCACTGTGTGGGCCCCCAGCGCCTGTAGATAATCGGTGTTTTCCGAGCGCCCGGTGACGGCAGTAACGCGGTAGCCCAGCCGCGCCAGGAGGCGGACGGCAATGCTGCCAACCCCGCCGGAGGCACCGGTGACCAGGATTTCCCCGTCGTCTGGCTGCAGGCCGCGATCTTCCAGGGCCTGGATCGCCAGCATGGCGGTGAAACCGGCGGTGCCGACTGCCATGGCTTGGCGTGCGCTGTAGCCCTCCGGTTGCGGCACCAGCCAGTCGCCCTGGACACGGGCCCGTTGGGCATAGCCGCCCCAGTGTGTCTCGCCGACGCGGTAGCCGGTCAGGACCACCGGGTCGCCCGGTTGATACCTCGGGTCTTCGGATTCGAGCACGGTCCCGGCGAGGTCGATCCCCGGCACATGGGGGTAATCACGGACCAGGTTGCCCAATCCCTGCAGGATCATGCCGTCTTTGTAGTTGAGGCCGGAGTAGTGAACCTGAACCAGGACATCGCCCGCGGGCAGGTCTTCGATCGCGAGATCCCGAACCTGGGCCTCAGGTTGGGGGCTGCCCTGTTCCAGTAGCAGCGCCTTGAAGGTTTCGGACATGCGGGTGGGCCTTGTTCAGATGAGGCTGAAAAGCCTATCAGACGGGGGCATTCAGGGGCGAAAGTTGCTACCTTGGGGTCAGGTCGGAGATGCACAGAAGGGATTCGGTGTCGCCGCTGGCGGGCGCGCGGCCCGAGTTCATCGGTTCCCTTTGCGAGGACGGCTATGGCGGAACAGCAGCGCCCCACTCATTTTCATTCCTTGATCATTGAACATGCCCCGGTCTGGGTGAATACCCTGGATACCGAAGGGCGCATTACCCTGTGGAATCGAACCGCCGAGCGCATCAGTGGATACAGTCGCGAGGAGGTGGTCGGCCATAAGGGGGTCTGGGACTGGCTCTACCCGGATGCCGACTATCGCGCGGCGCTCATGGTCGAGGTGCAGGCCATCATTCAGGAAGGTCGGTCCGTGGCGGGTTTGGAGTCGGTCATTCGTACACGCAGCGGCGAGAAACGCACGCTGTCCTGGCATTCACAGCAGTTTTTCGATATCGACGGTGCCCTGCTCGGGGCGAGCGCGATTGGCGAGGACATCACCCAGCGCAAGCAACTGGAAGTGCGCGCGGAACAGCAGTATCAGCTACAGGCATTGGTGTCGGCTATCTCCGCACAGTTCGCGGATCTGGAGGCGAACGAGGTGGATTCCGCGGTAGCGGACGCGCTGCACCGGCTGGGTGAGTTCTTTCGGGTAGGGCGGGCCTACGTGGTGCGCTTCCGGCCGGATCTACAGGCAATGGATCTGGTGAACGAATGGTGTGCCCCAGGGGTTACGCCGTTTCTGGACGACATGCAGGACATCCCCATGGAGGCGCATGGCTGGGTGACCCGCCAGATCCGCAAGCGGCGCACCGTGCATGTGCCTGACGTGAACTCGCTGCCCGAGGTCGCGGCCGTGGAGCAAGCCGAGTTCCGGCGACAGGGGATCGAGTCGCTGCTATTGATTCCGCTGATCAGTGACCAGAACGCCTTCGGTTTTCTCGGGTTCGATTCGGTGGCCCAACGCCGTGAGTGGAGCCCGGAGCAGATTGCGGCTTTGCAAGTGGTCGCCGACATTATTGCCGGGACGTTCGCACGCAAGCAGGCGGAGTTGGAGCTTGCGCGCCAGGCCCGGGTGGATGGGCTGACGGGCCTGGCCAACCGGCGGGAGCTCGATGCCGTATTGGAGCGCGAATGCCGATCGCGCCGGGAGGTGCGGCTCGCACTGTTGATGATCGATATCGACCATTTCAAACCCTACAACGACCGCTTTGGGCATCAGCGCGGTGACGAGTGTCTGCGTCGCGTGGCCGAGGTGTTACGGAGCGCGGCGCATCGTCCCACGGACCTGGTGGCGCGCTACGGGGGCGAGGAATTCGTCTGTATCCTTCCGGATACGTCCCTGGATGGGGCGGTGGCGGTGGCAGAAGGTGTACGTGCCGAGGTCGAGGCGTTGAAGCTGGCCCATCCGGACAATGAGTTCTATACGGTCACGGTCAGTCTCGGCGTTTGTGCGATCGCGGGGATGGGGGAAGTCGAGCCGTTGGAGATACTGGAGCGAGCGGATCAATTGCTCTACCGCGCCAAGCGCGAGGGCCGTAACCGCGTTTGCGCGGAGAGGGTGTAGAGGAACGCCTCCGCGCTCCGCGATCAGGCGGCGGGTGCGCGGACGCTATTCCTCGCCAGTGGCCCGAGTTGGGCGTTCGCGGAGATCGGCGGAACGGCCGTCCCCACGTTCCAGCAGGGTCACGACGGGTGCCGATTCGCTGTCCTCGCTGACCAGTTGGTCACCCTCCATCCAGGGCGGCGGCAACTGTGGGCGCATGTCCTGCACCTGAGCCAGGTTCGGGAATTCCACCTTGGAGAACAGCTCGGCGGCCGACTCTTGCGCTTGCGGATTCTGCAGGGTCAGCACGATGCCGGTGGCCAGAACCAGCAGGGAAAACTGGAAACGCTGGTCGCTATAGGTGGAACGGGAACGAAGCAGTTGGAGCATCGATGTTCTCTTTCAGAGCTTTCTTGATACGACAGTACGCCCGGACCGGGGTTTCGATCAAGCTGTCCGGGCGGCGTGCGGGGTTTTGCGGGTCCTGCACGCCCTGCGGTTGGGCGGGGATCAAGCGGTTCTTCGGCACACCATGAAGATCTCTTCTACCCCGTTGGTGGGGACCATTCCGGGGTTGAGTTCCAGGGGCTTTTGCAGGCGCAGGCCGAGGGGCATCAGAAAACGATTGTAGACCTTCATGGCGACGTTGCGGTGGCGCCTCATGAACCACATGCCCAGGTCGTTGATCCACGAAGATCGCGGCTTCATGCCAAAGATTGCGCTGTGTTCAATCTGCAGGTGGTGGCGGTCCAGCAAGGCGATGAGCGCCTCCGGCTCGTAACGCCGGTAGTGTCCCACGATCTCGTCGAAGGGCGTCCAGTATTCCGGATGCAGCGGAGTCGACAGGAGGATGGTGGCTCCCGGTGCCGCGACGCGGGAGAGTTCGGACAGGGCCGCCTCGTCGTCTTCGACATGCTCGACGATGTCCAGGGCGCAGATCAGGTCAAAGCTGTCATCGGCGTAGGGAAGGGCCGAGATAGGGGCCGTTCGGGTCACTCCGCCTTCGCGCTTAAGCGCCGACAGGGCCGGACGGCTGATGTCCACAAAATGGGTATTGGCGATCGGCAGCCGTGGACGCATTCCTGGTCCAACCTCCAGGCGCCGGGCATGTGAGTCCGCTAAACCCGAGACGAGATCCCAGGTATTGAAGCGA
The DNA here is from genome assembly GCF_000745395.1 of Thioalkalivibrio sp. ALJ1. Taxonomy (NCBI): domain Bacteria; kingdom Pseudomonadati; phylum Pseudomonadota; class Gammaproteobacteria; order Chromatiales; family Ectothiorhodospiraceae; genus Thioalkalivibrio; species Thioalkalivibrio sp. ALJ1. The sequence continues at coordinate 1,833,384 of NZ_KN050684.1, forward strand.
TCCGGGCCAACCAGACGCGCATCGGTCCACAGGCTGTCGTAGAAGCGCTGGTTGATGTCACCGACGTCTGGCTTTTCGCGCGAGGCGGGATCGTGGATCACATGGAACTCAATCTTGTATGTACCTGAGCAGTGTAACGAAGCTGTTCGGGGGCCACAGGATGTCTGGCCAGTGCTGGACTGTTCGCGCGACGCCGTTCGCGTTTTTCGCGCGGACTGAGTGGAGGGCTGTGGCCAATCCGGTCAGGGGTGGTCTTGTTCAGGAGAACCGCCGCTGGATCTGATAGCGCAGGGCGGCCCCTAACAGGAGCAAGACAGCAAGTGCGAACAAGGGCAGCAGGGCTTGTGGTTGCAGGGCCTCGTCCGCTTTGAGGGCGTCGGTGGCGCCATGCACGGCCATGACGTAAACCGACCATTTGATGGCGAGCCCGACGGCAGCGGCCAGCATGAACCAACGTACGGGGAGGCCCAATGTGCCTGCCGCGTAGTTGACCATGGCGTGGGGGAATCCGGGGAGCACACGGAGCGCGATCTGCGTTGTCAGCCCACTGTGTCGCCGCAGGAACTTCGCCAGCCAGGGCTCATCGCCGCTGTGGCGATCGGCTTTTCGGGCCAACCGGGCTGACAGGCGGTAAGCACCCCACGCCCCGCTCAGGCTGCCCAGAAGCAGAAGGCTGACCGCGACGATGGGTGGATGAAAAGGGGCGATCAGCCAGAATATCAGCGTCCCGGGTAATGCAAACGTCAGCATCAGGCTCATCAGGACCACGAGCCCGGCTGTGGCCCAGGGTCCCCCTGCGAGGGCCTCGCCCCAGGCCAGTATGCGGACCGGGTCCCCGATCCAAAGGGCGATTGCGATCCCCAGTCCGATCAGGAATACGAGGAGACCCTGGCCGATGCGAGTAGAGGTCGCTGGAGGGGTGCGGGGGTGGGGTGATGACATCGCAGGCCTCTTACGGGGCGGAACCATGGGTTCAGGGTAGCCGACACCTTCCGGCACCATAGTGTGTCACTCGTTTACGGAGTGGATATCGTTACACTCGAGTCCGATTTGGGAATGGATCAGGCCCGGCTCGAATAGGGAGAGGTGCGTTGGCGATGAAGCTGCAGAACCGGACGGCCCACAAGATTTTGCGTGGGCTCAAGTCGCGTTACCCGGTGTTCTATTTGCTTGGCTGGGACGAGGACCGGATTGAGCGGTTGCTGCGCTCGGTCGCACGTTCGTTCTATGGCGAAGACGGCCACCTGGAAGTCTGGTCAGCCAGCCACGGGTTTGGCGAGCATGACGATCCGGATACCCCAACGACGGATCCGCTGGCGGCCGTGGCGCGGGTGGCATCTCGCGAAACCGATACGCCCCGCATGGTGCTCCTGAAGGATCTGCCCACCTGGTTCGAGGACAATCCGGCCCTGGTGCGGGGAGTGCGCGACCTTTATTACCAGTTGAAGAAGGGCCGCAACGTGGTGTTTCTCAGCTGCCCGCTGCTGAAGCTCCCCGAGATCCTGAAGAAAGAGGTCTTCCTGGTCGAGGTGGCGTTGCCCTCCGAGGAAGAGGTGCTGGAACAGCTGGAGGACACACAGGGCGCCGGGGTGATCCCGCGTGATCAGTTGTTCCGACTGGCGGCCGGGATGCGGGGTCTGTCGCTGAATGAGGTCGGGCATCTGAGCGCGCGTCTATTACGCTCCAAGGGCATGGACGAAGCCGAGATGCTGGCCGAGATTCAGGAGGAAAAGGGGCAGATCCTGCGCAAGGAGAGTTGCCTGGAGTTCTACCCCCCGCAGCAGTCGCTGGATCAGATTGGCGGGCTGGAGAACCTCAAGGAATGGGTACGTACCCGCGCCGATCTGTTTTCGGAGAAGGCCTGGCGCGACAACGTGCCGCTCCCCGCCGGGGTGCTGTTCATGGGGGTGAGTGGCTGCGGCAAGAGTATGGCGGCAAAGGCGATCGCCAGTGCCTGGGGGCTGCCGCTAGTGCGGCTGGATATGAGTCTGGTACTGTCCGGCAGTTTTGGTACGCCGGAATATGCCTTTGCCCGCGCCACCCGCATCGCCGAGGAAATCGCGCCGATGGTGCTGTGGGTGGACGAACTGGAGAATGCCTTCGGCTACGACAGCCACTCCTCGGGTAGTGGTGGCAACGCAAACATCTTCTCCAGCTTTCTCACCTGGCTACAGGAGAAATCGCCGCGTGTGTTCGTGGCGGCCACCGCGAACCGCATCCAGCAGCTCCCGGCCGAGCTGATGCGCAAGGGCCGTTTTGACCAGCTGTTCTTCCTCGACCTGCCAAACGTCGATGAGCGCAAGGAGATCCTGCGCATTCACGTCGCGCGCCACGGAGGGAGTCTCGAAGACTTCAATCTGAACTACATGGCGGCCAGCACCGAGGGTTGGAGCGGCGCCGAGATCGAACAGGCCGTGAAATCGGCCCGCATCGACGCCTATCAGGAGGGACGGGCATTCAACCAGCGTGACGTGGTCCGCAACGTGATCAATACCGTGCCGCTGTCGCGGACCATGGTAGAGCAGATTCGCGAGATCAAAAGCTGGGTGTTCCAGCGCGCGATCAACGCCTCGAAGCCGGAGGCGAAGGGGGCTGCAGCTACCACGCCGAAGTCGCCGAGCTGATTGTGATCCCGCGGCGAGGCGCTCGGAGTGACCTCCCTGCGCCTATACTCCGATCACGGGGTGAAGCCGTGGCCCCCATGATCCAGTCACGAGGCTGGTGGAGAATTGCTTATGTGGCGCAATCTTTAGCTCGCGATGGTTCTCGCGGGGGGCTTTGGCGGTCGGCGGCTGTGCAACCCATCAGGGCTCGCAGGAGCAGGCTGGAATGGTGATCGGCGGGCAGAAGGAGCAGGTGTAGGTCCGGTCTGCCGCCAGCCGGATGGCAGCTGGCGTATCCAGGGCTGACCGCCGGGCGGTGTGCGGGTTTCAGCCCATGGGTTCCGGTGCCGGTTGTCCCGATCCGGGTGGCGCGTCCTGTCCATTGCGGTCCGCATTCGAGTTCAGGGTCTGCGAGACGACGCGATCCCGGCCTTCACTTTTTGCCTGGTAGACCGCCTGGTCCGCGACCCGGAAGAGGTCGTTCATGCCAACCTCGCTCCCGGACGGACGGCTGGTCACGCCGAAGCTCCCGGTGATCGTCAGTCCGGCGGGCTGTAGCTCGCGCAGTTGCTGGCGGAGTTCTTCGGCGCGGGTGTGGGCGTCGAACAGATCGCACTCAGGCAGGATTAGCAGGAACTCCTCGCCACCGAAACGCAGGGCGACGTCCTGTTCCCGACCAGTGGTACGCAGGAGCTCACCCACGCCAACCAGGACCTCGTCGCCGACCAGATGGCCGTGCGAGTCGTTGATCTGCTTGAAGTGATCGATATCCAGCAGGATCAGGCTTAGGGCCATGTCTTCCTGGTTGGCCTGGTTAAAGAAACGCTCGGCGCATTCGGCCAGCACGTTGCGGTTGCGCAGGCCGGTGAGCGGATCAATCATCGCCAGGTCGTAGAGCTTCTTGCGCTGACTCTGGACCTCCTCGAACAGGCGCTTGTTGGCCAGGAGGTTTCCGATGCGGGCGCGTACCTCGTCCTCCAGTACCGGCTTGGTCACAAAGTCGTTCACGCCGAGCCGGAACAGCTCGGCGCGGCGGTTTTGGTCGTCGAGGCCGGACATCGCGACGATCGGCATGCTGGTCTTGTCGGGGAATTGCTGGCGCAGACGGCTTACCAGCCCCATGCCTTCGAGGATGCGGATCATCACGCGGGCGACGGTAGGGCTGTCCTCGACATACAGCAGGCGCCCCTCGTGGGCGTGTTCCACCGGTCGGCCATAGTGGGCGGCCTGGTGGAACAGGTCACGGATATTGGTCTTGTCGTGGACATCGGTGGCACCGGCTTCGAAGGCCTCCCGCCGCATGTCGTGATCCTGCGTGGAGGTCAGCAGGATCAGCGGGAGATCATGCCCGGCTGGCTTGGCTCGCACTTGACGGCAGAACTCGACGCCGCTCATGTCCGGCAGGGTGATGGAGGCGCAGACCAGCTCGAGGTCGTTCTCCTCGATACGGGCAAGGCCCTCGGCGCCGGTGCTGGCCATGATCGGCTTGTGGCCAGCAGCCAGGACCATGCGGCTCCAGAGGGCCCGAAACACGCGCGAGCGATCAACGACCAGGATCTTCATGCGTCAGTGTGGCCCCGGATTGCCGAGGATGGTGTGCCTGTCGGGCGGGGTTTGGATCCCTTCATGCGCGTCCCTGACTCCATTCAGCGGTCGGCGAGCAAGCCCCGATGATGCGCGCCTGCGCGCCGGGTATCAAACGGGCTGCTAGGTCTGGAGTAGACTGCTTCCGTGGAGCCGGGAAGAATGAACAGCGGCGATTGGAAGATCCTGGCTGGGGATGCGCCCGCCTTGTCGGTTACAGGGTCACCACCAGGGAAAAGGGACCAGGCATGAGTTACATGCGCCGTATGGGGAAGCTGCTGCGTTTCGGCAAGGCCGGCGAACGTCGCAAGAAGCGTCGCGAGGAACCGGCTCGCGGACTGCGTGTGCTGGTGGTGGACGATTCGCGGACGGTGGTGGCCTTGCTCTCCAGCATGCTCAAGCAGAATGAACTGGAAGCCGTGGGGGCCGGTAGCGCCGAGGAGGGGCTGGAACGGGCGCGGGAGAATCCGCCCGACCTGATCTTCCTGGACATTATTCTGCCGGAGATGACGGGGTTCGCGATGCTGCGTCAGCTGCGCCGTGATCCGGCGACCGCCAGGGTGCCGGTGATCATGATGAGTGGTAACGAGGATGCGGTGGAACAGTTCTTCCTCGATCGCATCGGCTCAGACGATTTCATGAAGAAGCCTTTTGGGCGTGGCGAGGTGTTTTCCCGCATCGAGCGTCTGGTGGAGAAGGGGCGCCTGCGGGCGCGCCCCAAGACCTTCTCGGGGTAGATAACACCTAGGCCCAGGGCCTCTCAGACCACTTGCCGCCGGCGCCAGTCGTCGATCTCGGTGTGCAGATGCTGCTTCGCGGTGGTGTCCAGAAACGCCGCATCGACCGCGTTGCGCGCCAGCTTTTCCAGGTCGTCCACGTCCAGCTTCAGGGCCTCGGCCGTGGCGCGGAAGTTCTCGCCCACGTAGCCGCCAAAGTAGGCCGGGTCGTCCGAACTGACGGTCACGCACAGGCCCGCATCCAGCAGGCGCTTCAGGTTGTGGTCCTCCAGGCGGTCGAAGACACACAGTTTGATGTTGGATAGCGGGCAGACCGTCAGCGGGATCTGTTCGCGGGCCAGGCGCTCCATCAGTTTGGAGTCCCGCTCGGCCTGAACCCCGTGATCGATCCGCGCGACTTGGAGCCCGTCCAGTGCCTGCCAGATGTACTCCGGCGGGCCTTCCTCGCCGGCGTGGGCCACGGCAGGGAAGCCCTCCGCACGGGCGCGATCAAACACCTTTTGGAACTTCTCCGGCGGGTTGCCCAGTTCCGCTGAATCGAGGCCGACCGCATGGATGTGTTCGCGCCAGGGGAGCGCGGCCTCGAGGGTTTCCAGTGCGCCGTCGGCGCTCAAGTGACGCAGGAAGCACAGGATTAACCGGCTGGTAATGCCGAGTTTGCGCTCGCCATCGGCCAGCGCCCGGCGGATACCGTCGATGACCGTCGCGAAGGGTACGCCGCGCTCGGTGTGCGTCTGTGGGTCGAAAAAGATCTCGGTGTGGCGGACGTGGTCCGCCAGGCAGCGTTCGAGGTAGGCCCAGGTCAGGTCGTAGAAATCCTGCTCGGTCAGCAGCACGCGGGCGCCGGCGTAGTAGATGTCCAGGAACGACTGGAGGTCATGGAACTGGTAGGCCGCTCGGACTTCCTCCACCGAGGCATAAGGCAGCTCGACGCCGTTGCGCTCGGCCAGGGCGAACATCAGTTCGGGTTCCAGAGAGCCCTCGATGTGCAGGTGCAGCTCGACCTTGGGGAGTGTGGCAATGGCGTCTTGCATGGTGGCATCCGAAGGTTGGTGGACAGGGCGCAAAGCATAGAGGGGGCATGGGGCGAACAACAGGCAGCGGCATCAGCTCAATGGCGATAGCAGCTCATTGAAGAAGCGTGCCAACAGCGCCGGCTCCAGCCACAGCATGAAGGCAATCCCCCAGGCGCCACCCCACAGGTGGGCACTGTGGTTGACGTTGTCGCGGTTCTGCCGCTGGGCGTAGAGCGAATAGCCGACATAAACCGCGGCGAACACGATCGCCGGCACCGGGATGAAAAACACGAACAGCAGCGACCAGGGTTGCAGCAGGATATAGGCGAACAGGACCGCAGACACCGCTCCGGAGGCACCCAGCGAGCGGTATCCGGGATCGCGCAGATGCCGCAGGTGGCTGGGCAGGCTGGCGAGGACAATGCCGGCCAGATAGAACAGGAAGAACCCGCCCATCCCGATCTCCGGTACCAGTACGCGCTCCATCGCCATGCCGAAGAAGAACAGCGTGATCATGTTGAAGGCGAGATGGGTGCCGTCGGCGTGAATGAATCCATGCGTTACCAGGCGCCAGTATTCGCCGCGTTGCACCGACGGCGGGTGATGGATCATCGCGTGCAGCCAGCGTGGGTTTTGCCATGCCAGCAGGGACACCACCACCGTGGCCACGACGATATAAAGGGTCATGCTGGGTTCAAAGTTCACGGTTCAATGCTCTTCAGAGGACAGGCCCGGGTCGGCAACGTACAAGGCCAGACTGTACGCCGTCTCTGGGGTTCCGTGGCTACAATAGAGGGACGGGGTACGGTAGCCCGAGTCATCCGCCAGCGGCCAACGTTCGGGACTTCCCGGTACACCGGCGTGATACCCAGCAGCGTGCGAGCGAGGCAGTGAAATGACACGAAGGATCGTGATCTGTGCGGACGGGACCTGGAATCGCCCGGAGGAAGATATCGAGTCGGATGTGCCGACCAATGTCCTGCGCCTGGCGCGGGCTATCGCGCCTACCGATGCCGCGGGTGATCCGCAGCAGGTCTTCTACGACTGGGGTGTAGGTGCCTACTACGCCAAGCTCACCGGGGGTGTGACGGGCCGGGGGATCCACAAGAACATCCAGGATGCCTATCGCTATATCGTCCAGAACTATGCACCCGGTAGCGAGATCTTCCTGTTCGGTTTTAGCCGCGGGGCGTATACCGTCCGCAGCCTGTGCGGGTTGATCAACAACTGCGGCATCCTCAAGCGCCCGGATGCGCGTCGGATCGAGCAGGCGTTCCAGCACTACAAGAAGACGGCCGCTAGCCATGCCCCGGAAGGCGAGGTTTCGCGGGCCTTTCGCCAGAAACATGCCCACCCCTCACGCGAGATCCGCTTTGTCGGGGTCTGGGATACGGTGGGGGCTTTGGGAATCCCGTTCTCGTTGCTGGGTCTGCTCGACCGCACCGACGAGTTCTACGACACCAAGCTCGGGCCGAACGTGCGCATCGCCCGCCATGCGCTGGCGATCGACGAGACCCGCGCCGACTTCGAGCCGACGCTGTGGGCGCCACGCCCAGGACTGGATCTGAAGCAGATCTGGTTCAGTGGCGTCCATGCCGATATCGGGGGCGGTTATGCACCCGATGCCAAGGGCCGCCTGGCCTCGGAGATGCCGCTGGCCTGGATGCTGGACGAGGCGCGTTTTGCCGGGCTGCAGCTGGAGGATCATTTGCCGGATAGCCTGCGGCCGCACGCTACAGCGCCGCTGCATCGTTCCCGGCGTCACATCTACCGCCTGCGCCGGACGTATCGGCGCCCCCTGCATCAGCCGGACTACCCGACTGAACTGCATCCCAGCGTGCTGGAGCGGTATCAAAAGGACACTTCGTATCGACCCGAGAACCTGAGGTCCCATCTGCAGGAGTGGGGCTGGCCCGACGCCGACTGAACCGTCGACCGATTCCCTGCAGTTGGAGGAGGGCTCGCGTGCGCTGGTGGGGTCTTCGTTATCCTGTAGGGAAATCAGAGCGGGAGCCGACCCATGCAGCCTTTTCCCTCGAAGAACGTGTTTGGCGGGGCCCTCGAGCCCTGTGGGCGAGATCCGGTCACCGGATTTTACCGCGATGGCCGCTGTGCCACGGGCTACGACGACCAAGGCATGCATACCGTGTGCGCCGAGGTTACCCGTGAGTTTCTGGATTTCTCCCTGGCCCAGGGGAACGACTTGATGACGCCGATGCCGGAGTTCGGCTTCCCCGGTTTGCAGGCCGGTGATCGCTGGTGCCTCTGTGCGGCGCGCTGGCTGGAGGCCTACCGGGCGGGGGCCGCTCCCGGGGTATTTCTGCGTGCGACCCACGAGGAGACCCTGGCAGTGATCCCGCTGGATATCCTCAAGGAGCACGCCCGCGATCCGGCCGATTAAGGCGAGGGTGCGCGGCGATTGGGGACGCGCACAACGGGGGTGTTGTAGTGGCATTCTCGGGCCTGGGCTGGGTTCCGAGAGGGGCAACAGGGGGAAGACGGATGATTCCGTATATCGTGGGAGTGAAAATATTCCGCATCGACACCGGGTGCGCGCATCACGGAGAGCCCATTGATGGCTGATGCGAACTCAGTACCTGCGATTGAGCGCTTCCGGATCACCCGGACGCTTGGGGCCAGTAGCCGGGACGGGCTTTATGTGGCGCATGATCCGTTGCTGGACCGCCAGGTCTCGATTCGTACGCTGACCAACACCGCGGCGGATGCGGCGACGCGCCAGGCGCTGCTCGAGGAAGCCCGCCAGTTGAGCCGCTTCCGCCATACGAACATCGCCCCAGCCACGAGCCCTCAATCAGTCGCCACATCCCCGATGAGTTTCGCCAGGCCCCGGACGCTCGCAGTTTCCTGTTGCTGCCCTTGGCGGTTCGCGATCGCTGCGTGGGGCTGCTGTATCTGGAACTGCCGGAGGGTGGGTCTCTGGACTCGGTCGTGTTGAAGTCCATGAAGGCGGTGCGTAATCAGATGGCCTTGGCGATACGCCAGGGACGCGACTGAAGCGGAATCAGCTGGCGGGCGCCTCGATGATGGCATCCAGCGGGTTGTCCTCGGGCAGGGCGCGCATGCGGCCCTGGCGCAGCTCCTGAGCGACCCCCTGCAGGCTGTGGCGCCGCGACTGCACGCCATCCATGGACAGGAAAAAGAACCGCCGGGTGGTTTCTCCGCGCCAGATCAGTGCCATGCGTTGCGGGTGTTCACCGTTCTCGTCAATGAATTCGAACCAGTCGCCCACATCGAGGCCGATGGCCGCGAACACGTGGTCATCGTCGCGGTCCTGGTCCAGGGTCGGATCGTCGTCCTCGTAGCGCACCGATTCGCGAATCTGCAGGCGGGCACGGGGATCGAAGCGTTCCGCGTCTTCTGGCGCCCGTAGCCGGAATAGGTGGGCCTTGCCCAAGTGCTGTACCAGGTCGCGAATGCGATCGTCCCCCAGCCCCGCGGCCCGCGCGTGGTCCCGCGCCTCGGCGACCAGCGGATTGACCTCCTGCGCGGTGGCCATGTTGCAGATGTGTCGGACCACCTGACGCAGCACCCGATGCAGGGATTCGCCGGCCTCCCCCGCATCGTGTTCCACCGCCAATACTGTCTCCCAGGACTGGAAGATCTCCTCGGCCGCTGTTTCGGGCAGGTCGGCACCCGTCTCCAGGGCGGCAAGGGCGAGATTGCGGCGTGCCTGCTCGGCCCATTCCTCGGCGTGTGGCAAGTCGATCTGCATCACCTGACGCTCGCGCCAGTGGGTGTCTTCCGCCTCGACCTGATCGAGGAAGTGGTTCATCAGCACCTCGGCGGCGTCACGATCCATGCGGTCCGCCTGGTTGCGCAGGTGTTCCACTGACTGTCGGATGCAACCGAGGTAGCGTTCCACGTCCTCGCTGTCGGGCTCGGTCTGCGGGTTAATTCGGATGGCGACATTGATCAGGCTCCCAATCCATAGCCGTAGCGGGTGCGAGCGGTCACGGAAGAAGCCGAGGTCGTGGATGACCGCGGTCGCCAGTGGGTACTGCATCTCGGCGATGACGGTCCGGACGGAGGGGTTGAACCCGACCTCGCGAAAGATGTGATCGAACAGCCCCTGCAGCAAGTCGTGGATGAACGGCATCAGCGCGCTTCGCGGGTCGGCCTGTTGGCCCGGCATCACGAAGGCGGTGGTCGGTGTGGTCCCCGCCGCTACGGCGCCATTGCCGCCGCCTGTTCCGCCTCCGGCGGGGCGGAACACGGGCGATTGGACCATGTTGGAGGCCCAGGCGGCCCACTGCGACGGGTCCGCCTCCGTATCCGGCATTGTGTGGGAGGGCTCCGCCTCGGCGGCCCGCGTGGAGGGCCGCCAGCGGGAGGTGTCGCTCGCGGGTTCGGCCTCTGTGGCCGCGTCGTCGTCTCGGTTGCCGGCGAAGCGCTTCCAGGAGGCGTTCTTGCGCAACGTGCCGGCCGCTTCAGGGTCGGTTCGCGGTTCGGTGATCAGGCCGCAATGGTCGATGGCCTCCACCACGAAGGCGAGCGTGGGCGCTGCGGTCTTTTGCACGCAGTCGAGATAGGAGCGCATCAGGTCCAGCGTCATCTCGGTCTTGCCGAAATACAGCTCACCGATCTCGATCAGCCGTTCGTACCAGTGAAGGGGCGACCAGGGGGCCCAGTTGGGGTATTCGAAGCGGTTTTTCTCCTGCGCCGCCTGGGTGAAGACGTAGTGCGAATAGCGGTTGTTCTCACGCATCGCGCCTTCCAGCTTGTGCCGGAGCGAGCGGCGTGTGGACTGATAGTCATCAAGGATAGTGAGACCGTCATCCTGGTCCGCGAACGCAACTCCGGAGAACTCGTATTGCGGCGGGTAGTCGTGGCTGCGGAAATCCTCCATCAGGGCGTCCTGGAAATCCCGGATCACGCGCGTCTCGAACATGCGGAAGTCGTTCGCCCACAGCAGGGTGTTACCACTAACATTGCCCCAGGTGCGCCCGGCTTCCCATTCGTCGCGGGCGGTGGCAAGGCAACGTTCCAGGTGCTCGGTCACGCGAGGAACGACCATCTCGGCGAGTTGTTCCCGCTGTACGATCGACAGCCCCGCCATCCCGGTCCACTTGCGCGCTGTGGCGACAGGCGGGTTGGTGGAGCCAAGAATTGTGTCCTGGTCGAGTGGCATGGGGTCACTCCGGTGCTGAGTGTAAGGCCGCGTCGAGGTGGCCGCCGCCCCATCGTCCCGCAAAACAGAGATGTGTGCACCAGTTTGGGGAACGGGAGCGTTAGCAATTTACACTGGGCACACTAACGGACTGGCCTAGTTCGGGGCAGGTCGATAGTGTAGGAACGATATGGAAGGGGTCGAACCCTACGACCGCCGGATGGATGTCGGAGCGTTTTCGTATGTCCTGGGGATTGATACAGCAGGAGATTCCCGTCGCGGAACTGCAGGTTGGCATGTACGTGAGCCAGCTCGATCGCCCGTGGCGGGATACCCCGTACTGGGTCGAGGGCATCTTGATCCGCTCGCAAGAGGATATCGACGAGTTGGCCCGGCACTGCCATCACGTGTTTATCGACCTGGAGAAGAGTGCCCCGGAGTCGGTGAGCAAGCTGGCGTCCCCCACACGTGATACTGCGCGGGCTGATTCGGTTCCGAGCCGTGCCGAGGCGGCCCAGTTTCGTGGCATGACGGTTTATCGTGACCAGTGCTCCGTGGACGAAGAGTTGCCCGCCGCGCGCGAGGCCTGGGCTACGGCCGGAACGGTCCTGGAGCAGATACGCGCCGGCTTGGAGCGTAACCCAGGGGTACGTGTGGCGGGCGCGCGCGAGGCCTCCGAGGCGTTGCGCGAGAGCGTGGAGCGTAACCCCGATGCCCTGTTGTTGTTGGCCCGCCTGCGCGAGTCGGGCGATGTTCTGTATGACCACTCCCTGCGGGTGTCGATTCATCTGCTGGCCCTGGGCCGGCATCTGGGCCTCGATCGTTCCGAGCTTTCGGTGCTGGGCCTGGGCGGGCTCCTGATGGATGTGGGCAAGATGCAGCTGCCGCAAGAGTTGCTCGAGCGCGGGAAGCGGCTCGCCCCCGAAGAACGGCGCGAGGTACAACGGCACGTGGAGTACGGAGAGCAGATCTTGCTGCGGTCCCACGGGATCCCGGATAAGGTCCGCGATATCGTCATGCAACACCACGAACGTGAGGACGGTCGCGGCTATCCGCATGGGCTGGTGGCCAACGAGATCAGCGCCTGTGCGCGCATGGCCGCGATCGTCGATTCCTACGAGGAGATGCTCGCCGATCAGCGCTTGGCTGGAACCCCGTACGAAGCCCTGAAGGAGCTTCGCGAGTTCGGGCGTTGGGGACTGAATTCGGCGTTAGTCGACCAGTTCACCCATTGTGTCGGGCTGTTCCCGGTCGGCAGTCTGGTGGAGCTGGACAGCGGTGAGGTGGCCATTGTGCTGAGCCACCGCAGGACCCAGCGCTTCATGCCAAGGGTGATGCGCATTCTGGACCCGAAGCGACGTCCCTATCCCGATCCGCTGGAGCTCGATCTGGGTTCGACGGACCCGGAATCCGAGGGTGCCCAACGGCAGATCATGCGCGATTTGCCGCCTGGGGCCTACGGGGTCGATCCTGCACGCTATTATCTTTAGGGTAAAAGGGATCAATCGACCGGTTTCTTCGCGAGCGGGCGACTGATCCATGTTTCCCTGAAGGCACCGCTTGGGTGCCGTTGGCCGGGCCCAGCGATGTTGCCGAACCTATCGGATTATCAAGCCTTTCTCCAGCGCCTGCAGGCGAGTGGTGGCGACCGTTCGCCGGCCCTGGCCGTGATCGATCTTGAAGGGCTGGGCGATATTGACGCCGCACTGGGTTATGACGCGACGGATGCGCTGCTTCGGCAGGCCGGCGAGGCATTGGCGACGGCACTACCGGGTGGTTCCGTCGGGATGACGGGACGCCATCAACTCGCCTGCATGCTGCCCCACGTCGATGGCAGCGGATTCGCCGAGCTGGCGGGTCACAAGATGCTGCGTGTGTTGGGTGAGCCCTTTCCCTGCGGCGAACGTGAGGTGCTCCTTTGGCCGCGGGCGGGCCTGGCCTTGTCTCAGGGACTGCACCCCGTGGCACCGCGCAAATTGCTGACTCAGGCCTATGCGGCGATGCGCCAGGCTCGGCGTGAGCGGGTCCGGCTGCGTCTGCATGCCCCGGGGGCTACCGAGACGATGCTGGAGGGAGTGGATCTGTGGTCGCAGCTAGGGGATGCGATCGAGGACGGGTCCCTGCATCTCGAGTATCAGCCGCAGATTTCATTGAGGTCGGGGCAGGTGGAATCGGCCGAGGCGCTGCTGCGTTGGGATCACCCGGAATTCGGCGCAATCCGGCCGGATATCATGGTCCGCGCGGCGGAGGGCACCGACCTGATGCCACGCTTGACCCATTGGGTCTATAACACCGCCTTGCGGCAATGCGCCGAGTATCGGCAGGCAGGGCTCGCCGTTGGGGTGTCGGTGAACTTTTCCGCCGATGACTTGCAGGAGCCAGAGGTGGTGGATCTGGTAGCCCAGTCGCTGGATCTCTGGGGTGTGCCACCCGAGCAGGTAACGGTTGAACTGACCGAAACAGCGGTCATGGAAAGCCACGATGCGGCGGCACGCGATGCCCTGCACAACATGAAGCAGCTGGGTCTGCGCATCTCCATGGACGACTTTGGGATCGGGTACTCGTCCATGGAGCGACTCCTGCGGATGCCGCTGGATGAGCTCAAGATCGACATGACCTTCGTGCACGAGCTGATCTCCAGCCCGCCGCATCAGCGCATCGTGGAGTCCATGATCGGTCTTGGGCACAAGCTGGGACTTACTGTGGTGGCCGAAGGGGTCGAGGACGCGGACACGCTGAACCGCCTGCGGGCCCTGGGCTGTGACCTGGTCCAGGGGTTTTACCTCGGACGCCCGGCGCGCCTGCCACACTTCATGAAGCAGGTGTCGGGGGCGCAACCGAAGGCCAATGGGTGATCCCTGTCCGCTACCCCGGCGAGCGTGAGCGCAGGTACAGGTGAATAACGATCCAGTCGTAGAGTGCGTGGGTCACGATGACCACCAACAGGTTGCCGGTCAGGTGGTAGAGCACACCAAGATAGAGGCCGATCAGGGTGGCGAATACGAAATAGAGGCGACTGATCGAGTGGGCCAGGCCGAATACCACCGCGGCGATCAGGATCGCCCATGCCGGCGACCAGCGTTCGCTCAGCCAGCCCTGCAGGACGCCCCGAACCAGTAGCTCTTCGCCCACCCCGGCCAGTAACGAGATCAGCAGCACGGCCCCTGGCAGCGCACCACGGAAGAGGCGCTGGACGAATTCGCGTACCTGCGCCGATAATTCGCGATAGGAATCCCAGTGGCTCATGGCGAGGACACTCAGGAGTGCCAGCATCGGGAGAACCGCAAGGGCGCCCAGGGCCACGGCTTCGACGCTCCAGATCAGATGTTCATGGAGGGGGATCTCCAGCAGCCCCGCCAGAATTATTGCCAGCGGGATCAGCGCGGCCTGGAAGACGATTCCGGCCAGCAATGGGTGTCGGGCGATCGTCTTGCGCAGACTCATCGCGAGTGGACGGGGCATGCAGGGGTCATCCCCGCGAGGATGCCCGATCTCGGGGGCCGTTGTCCTGCGAAGGAAGACATTGATGCGTAGGATCTGAAAAATCCCCGCGCCGCCGAAGCGGATGCGGGGAGGGCTGTGGTGGGGCTCGGGAATCCCGGACGCGCGTCTCGTTTAGGTCTTGGCCTCCTCGATGCGGATCAGGGCCAGTTCGTGGAACAGGCCCTTCATCAGACTGACGCACATCACGAGCAGCACGATCACGAACGGCAGACCGGTACTAACGGCCCCCGCCTGCAGCGCGTTGAGAGCCGCAGCCCCGCCAACGGCCAGCAGGACCCCGGCAACGATGCCCTCGTAGGTGGCCCAGAACAGGCGCTGCGATTGTGGGGCGTCCGTCTTGCCGCCGGAGGTGATGGAGTCGATCACCAGCGAGCCCGAGTCCGACGAGGTGATGAAGAACACCAGGACGAGGGCGATCGCCAGGAACGAGGTGATGGCGGTGAAGGGCAGGTGCTCCAGCATCTGGAACAGGGCCAGCGAGGAGTCGGAGATCCCGTCGGCCAGGGCGCCGATGCCTTCTCGCGCCTGATCCACTCCGGAACCGCCGAAGGCACTCATCCAGATGACCGTGACCATGGTCGGCACCAGCAGGACCGCGGTCACGAACTGGCGCACGGTGCGTCCGCGCGAGACGCGGGCGATGAACATCCCGACGAACGGCGACCAGGAGATCCACCAGGCCCAGAAGAAGATGGTCCAGGCGTGGTAGAACGTCTCGTCCTCGCGCCCGACCGGGTTGCTGAGCGGGATGATGTACTGCACGTAGCCGGTCACCGTGGTGCCGACGCTAGACAGGAACGCAAGCACGCCGCCGGCCACCATCACGAAAAATAGCAGCAGCGCGGCGAACAGCAGGTTGATATTGCTGAGTACCTTCACGCCGCCATGGATGCCGCGCATGATCGACAGCAGGGCGATGATAGTGACCCCGATGATGATGGCGACCTGGGTGTTCAGGCCGGCATCAATGCCAAACAGGAACTCCAGACCCGAGGCCGCCTGTTGCGCCCCGAGACCGAGCGAGGTGGCCAGGCCGAACATGGTCGCGAGCACGGCGAGGGTGTCGATCACATGGCCGATGGGGCCCCACACGCGTTCCCCGAGGATCGGGTAGAACGCGGAGCGAATGGTGAGCGGCAGGCCCTTGTTGTAGGCGAAGAATGCGAGCGCCAGCCCCACCACCGCATAGATCGCCCAGGGGTGCAGACCCCAGTGATACATGGTGGCCCCCAGTGCGGCCTGCCGGGATTCCTCGGTCCCGCCTTCGATCCCCAGCGGCGTGCCGAACCATTCGGTGAAGTAGCCCACTGGCTCCGCCACGCTCCAGAACATCAGACCGATCCCCATGCCGGCGGCGAATAGCATGGAGAACCAGGAGATTACCGAGAATTCCGGCTTGGCGTCCTGCCCACCGATGCGGATACGGCCGATGGGGAGCAGGATCAGGGCCAGGCAGAACAGGACGAAGATGTTGCCGGCCGAAAGGAATAGCCAGTCGAAGGTGCGGCCAATCCACTGACGGGTGTTGTCGAGGTTCTCGTTGGCTTGTTCCGGAAAGATCAGCGAGAGGATGACGAATACGCTGATCAACAACGCGCTGGTAACAAAGACCGGGTTGTGCAGGTCCAGGCCCAGTGGGTTGATGTTTTGCTCACCGATCTCGTGGTCGGTTTCGTACTCGGCTTCCAGTTCCTTTCTCTGTTCTTCGAGGTCTTGTGGATTCTCGCTCACCGTCGCCTCCTCCATTCTGCGTGGGTGCGGCGGTATCACGGGTGCTTCTTGCTTGCGGCCGCCTGACGGGAGTAAAGACCCATGAGCGGAGAATTGCAAAAGGGGTATGAGAGATCCCGATTACGCATTCGTAACGCACGGCCATAAGTGATGGGCGTGCGAACGGCTGGGCGCCGCGCCGGGCAATGGTTGCCTTGCCATAGTCAGCGCATACGTGGATCGCGTACCTTGATGAGTCCGTGAACCCGTGTGACCGAGGACGTGGATGAAGGCTTTGTTGATTGACCCGGAGCAGCAGACGATTGAACAGGTGAATATCGCAGACCACGAGGATATCGCGCGCCTGATTGGCTACGAAACGCTTGAGTCTGACGAGATCGGGCCGGACGGTGATCGCCTGTTCTTTGACGAGGAGTGCTTCCTGCGGGGCACGACGGGACGTTTCCAGATCGACAACGTGATTCCGGTTTCCGGTAAGGGACTGGTTGTGGGGAGTGCCGAAGAAGGGGCCAGCCTGAGGGATGTCGTATCCGATCCCGATTCGATTCGGGCGCGGATGAAGTACCTGTAGGGTTGGCTCAGCGCAGCTGGCTGTCCTTGGAGGCCCGCCGGTTGTAGGGGCTGGTGGCCTGTCGCTCGGTGTCCTGCGCCTCCTGGCAGGTGACGCACAGGCGCACGCCCGGTAGAGCCTTGCGCCGGCCCTCGGGGATCGGCGTGCCGCATGCCTCGCATTCGGTCAGACTCTCGCCGGCCGGAATCTGGCTGCGCACGCGCTGCAGGGCATCTTCGACCGTGTGGTCGATCTGCTCCTGCTCCGCGCCGTCTTTTGCCCATCCGCCTGCCATAGCGTGTCCTCGCATCGGGGTGGCCTTTCGGTATGAGACTGTAGCCCTCGGGTCGGAAGTTCCGTCTCCCTAACCGTGGCCGAACTCGCGCGCGACGTAATCGATGTCCTTGTCGCCGCGTCCAGAGAGGTTGGCCAGGATCGTTGTGCCCGGCTGTTCGCGGCCCTGTTTCATCGCCCAGGCGACGGCGTGCGCGCTCTCCAGTGCCGGGATGATCCCCTCGGTGCGCGAGAGCTGGTAGAAGGCATTCAGCGCATCATCGTCGTTGATTGCGTGATAGGCGACGCGCTCGGTGGTCCTCAGGTAAGAGTGCTCCGGTCCGACCCCGGGGTAGTCCAGCCCCGAGGCGATGGAGTGGACCGGGGCCGGATTGCCTTCGTCGTCGGCCAGCAGCATGCACTTGAAGCCGTGGATCATGCCCGGCTTGCCATAGGTCATGGTGGCGGAGTGTTCGCCCAGCTTGGTGCCGCGCCCCAGTGGCTCCACGCCGTTGAGTTGCACCTGTGCGTCCTCGATGAAGCCCGCGAACATGCCCATCGCATTGGAGCCGCCGCCGATGCAGGCGACCACGTGATCGGGCAGTTCGCCGTCGCTCATCTCCAGATATTGCTCGCGCGCCTCGATGCCGACCACGGACTGAAAGTTACGTACCATCAGCGGAAACGGGTGCGGCCCGACCACGGACCCGATCGCGAACAGCGCCTCGGCGGCCTGCGAGAGGTAGGACTGAAAGGCGGAATCCACGGCCTCTTTCAGGGAACGCCCCCCGAACGATACCGGTACGACTTGCGCCCCCATCAGCTTCATTCGGGTGACATTGGGGGCTTCCTTGGCGATATCGATCTCGCCCATGTGAATCTCGCATTCCATCCCGAAGTAGGCGGCTGCGGTGGCCAGGGCGACACCGTGCTGCCCGGCGCCGGTCTCGGCGATCAATTTCTTCTTGCCCATGTGTTTGGCCAGCAATGCCTCGCCCATGCAGTGGTTCAGCTTGTGCGCGCCGGAGTGGTTCAAGTCTTCGCGTTTGAGGTAGATGTGTGCACCCACCGCTCGGCTCAGGTTGTGGGCGTAGTACACCGGCGTCGGCCGCCCCTGGTAGTGCTTGCGGATGTAGCGCAGCTCGTTCAGGAAATCGCCAGAGCGCACGAGCGTCCGATAGGCGCGGTTGATCTCGGCGAAGTGCGGCTCCAGTTCTGGCGGGAGGAATGCGCCACCAAATTCACCAAAAAAGCCTTCCGCGTTGGGGTAGTCCTTGAGATACGACATGGGCGGTCTCACTGCCTTGTGTTGTTGAAAGGGCCTATGGGGCCGGTTCGGGGCTGTATGATCCTGCGTCCCATCCGGAATGCCAACCCGGCCAGAGCCGATCAGGGTCTGTCGGGCGGTATATCCGCGCCGACCGTTTCATACGGCCTCACGCCGTACATTCCTCCAGGAGCCGCGCATACAGGTCGCGATCCTGTTCCGTGTGGAGCACGAACCGGATATGGCCGACTGCGTCCAGTCTTGGCGTGGCGTCCAGAACGGTCTGGATTGCGATTCGGGCGGCGTCTTCCAGTGGATAACCGAATGCCCCGGTCGACAGTGCTGGGAAGGCAACGCTGTAGATTCCGGCCTCCTCGGCTCGGGTCAGGGCATTGCGATAGCAGGCACCGAGTAGGCGACCGGCCGGCTCATCGTGCCCGTAGACCGGTCCCAGACAGTGGATGACGAAGCGGTTGGGCAGGTGGTGGCCTCCGGTCAGTACGGCCTGGCCGGGTTCGATCGGGGCCAGTGGCTGGCCCTCGCGTTCCAAACCGGGGCCGGCGGCGCGGTGGATGGCGCCCGCGACCCCGCCTCCGGGGCGCAGCCAGGCATTCGCGGCATTGACTACGGCGTCCATGTCGCGCTGTGCGGCGATGTCGCCGGTGACACATTCGATGGTGGTGCCGTGGATGTCGACGCGCATGGGCCTCTCCCTTGGGAAACGCTGATTAATGTGCACGCTCGCGCTCGAGTCGCTTTTGCGTGCGAACAAGGCGCGGTGACTGCGGTGCAGTCATTCTGCACAAAGGAACCGCAACGCCGTTTCCCGCGCCCGTTTTTGATAACAACGGGCGGCCGAGCCCCTGCTCTCAATAGGTTGTGGGGTTGGTACCCCAGGTTCCCCGATCCTGCGTTGCGCCCCAATCCATCAAAAACGGGCGGGTAGAACCACTATCCGCTGCGCGACGCGCCTTGCCTCGGAAAACCTGGGGTGCCAACGCGAGCGTGTACATTAATCAGCGTTTCCCTTGGGTCGCTGGCCGTACTCCCAAGCATAGGGAAGCGCTTGGATCTCGGAAACCGGGTTAGCCGATACGGTCGCGTACCTCCGCAGTCAGCTCTAGCGAGCGCCTGCGATCGGCGTGATCGAAGGTGGAGGTGGTGATGATCAGCTCGTCGGCGGCCGTCTGCTCGAGAAAGTCGCGGATCTCGCGTTCCACGGTGTCAGGAGCGCCGATCGCGGAGCAGGCCATGGTCTGTTCGACGATGGCCCGCTCTGCGCGATCCAGCTGCTCCCGGTATTCCCGAATCGGGGGCTGGATCGGCTCCGGGCGCCCACGACGGAGACTCACGAAGGCCTGCTCCATGGAGCTTGCAAGGGTGCGGGCCTCGGCGTCGGTCTCTGCGGCATACACGTTGTATCCCACCATGGCGTAGGGTTGTGCCAGGTAGGAAGAGGGGCGGAACTGGCTGCGATAAAGCTCCAGCGCAGACATGAGTTGGCCTGGCGCGAAATGAGAGGCGAACGCGTAGGGCAGACCCAGTTGGGCTGCGAGTTGCGCTCCGAACAGGCTGGATCCGAGTATCCATATGGGCACTTTCTGGCC
Source organism: Thioalkalivibrio sp. ALJ1 (assembly GCF_000745395.1). Classification (NCBI taxonomy): domain Bacteria; kingdom Pseudomonadati; phylum Pseudomonadota; class Gammaproteobacteria; order Chromatiales; family Ectothiorhodospiraceae; genus Thioalkalivibrio; species Thioalkalivibrio sp. ALJ1. Next base: position 1,853,384 of record NZ_KN050684.1, read on the forward strand.
CGCCCCAGGGATGGCGTGAATGACCTGGTTCGGCTGTGGCTCGTCGAAGTAGGTCAAGAGCTCGGCGACATCGCGGGGGAACTGGTCGGGGTCGATGTCGGGTGCGCGGCGCAGGGCACGTGCCGTGGTCGGGTCGGTTCCCGGTGCCCGGCCCAAACCCAGATCAATGCGCCCCGGATAGAGGGCGTTGAGGGTACCGAACTGCTCGGCCACGATCAGCGGGGCGTGGTTGGGAAGCATGATCCCGCCGGCACCGACCCGAATGCGCTGCGTCGCCGCGGCCACCTGGCCAATCACGACGGCGGTGGCCGCACTGGCGATACCGGGCATGTTGTGGTGTTCCGCCAGCCAGTAGCGATGGAAGCCCAGTGTCTCGGCATGCTGGGCCAGATCCAGGGTGTTGTGGAGCGCTTGCGTGGCGTCGCCCCCGGCGGTGATCGGGGCGAGGTCGAGTACGGAGAATGCGGTCATGGTCCGAATTGTACCGATGTGGCAGGTGGCCGCAGACCTCGTCAGTCATGGCGGGGTCTATAGTCAAGAAAGGCTTTGCGGAGGGCATGCCATGGGTATTTCGAGGACCTTGAGCGATTTTCTGGACCAGCATGCGGTGACCTATCAGGTGGTGCATCACCCGCACTCCGATTCCGCCAGCCGCTCGGCCGAGGCGGCCCATATACCGGGTGATGCCGTGGCCAAGGCCGTGCTCCTTGTGGAGGAGGACACGCAATATCGACTGGCCGTTGTGCCAGCTACACGCCGCGTGAAGCTGGGCCAGTTGCACCGCCTGCTCGGCGACCACGTGGGCCTGGCCACCGAGGACGAGGTTGCCAGTGTCTTTGCGGATTGCGAGCGTGGTGCTATCCCTGCGTTGGGTCCGGCCTACGGGTTGGAAACGCTGGTGGATGACACCTTGCTGGAGCAGCATGACGTGTATTTCGAGGCCGGCGACCATGAGTCTCTGGTGCACTTGGGCGAAGGGGACTTCCTGTTCCTTCTGGGTCAGCCCCGGCGCGGCCAGTTCAGCGCTCACGTCTGATCGCCAGGGACCGATGCTGCTATCCTAGAGAGCTTCCGTTGTAAAGGACGAGTGGTCCCCAGGTAGGGCTGTACGCGTGTTGGGGAGAGCCTGTTCTGCCCTGTTTTTCCCGCGCGCGTAGTCGGCCTTGCGGCCACGAATTTCTCATGTGTCGCGACCCTCCCATGAGGGTCCACGCGTCAGTGTGATGCATGCCGAATGGCGTGATTGCCCTGACAGGGGCCACATTTGGCCGCTGAAATGTGTGGCGTCGGGAATGATTGGCGGGGTTCGACCCGTCACATGTGTCATTCAGTGGGGGGCTGACGCGTTCCAATGATCCCAGTCACCTCGACAGTGCCCTGCATGAAGCCGACCAGCAGCTTTATCGAGCGAAGCAGCAGGGTCGCAACCGCGTATTGTGGCGGACCGAGCCGGGTTAAACAGGGAAGCTCCGAATGATGATGGATCCATTTCTGGAACAGGCGCTGGATGAGGCGCGGGCCGGGCTGGGGGAGGAGGGGATCCCGATTGGCTCGGTGCTGGTGCATAAGGGTACGGTACTTGGCCGCGGGCACAATCGGCGGGTCCAGCAGGGGAGTGCGATCCTGCACGCGGAGATGGACGCGCTGGAGAACGCCGGGCGGCAGCCCGCCCGGGTCTATCGCGAGTGCACGCTTTACACCACGTTATCGCCCTGCGCGATGTGCAGTGGGGCGATCGTCCTGTACGGCATCCCGCGGGTGGTGATTGGCGAGAACGCGTCGTTCATGGGCGAGGAGGACTGGCTGCGTGGTCACGGAATCCAGGTGGATGTCGTGCAGGACCCGGCGTGCCGGGCGCTGATGCAGAATTTCATCGAAACCTATCCGGAGTTGTGGCACGAGGACATCGGCCACTGAGGCACCGCTTTAAGGGTGCCCGCGGTCGGCGTGGCTAGGGGTTTTCCCTGGGAGGTCATCGGCGTAGGGGTAATCGCTGGCTTCGAGGTTCTCCTGGAAGGTCTCCAGGCGCTCCACGGCCAGATCCGTGCGGTTGAACTGCGCGATATGGAACAGGGCATCGCCTTCGTTGATTAGCGGCAGGTTGAGCTCGCCAATGATGATGCCGGAGGCCGGCGCCAGGATCTCGGTCTCGGTCTCGCCGAAGGGGTCGGAGATGATGGCCAGGCGGGTCTGGTCGCGGACCACGCGGTCGCCCTGTCGCACGAAGGTGCGCAGGATGCCGCTTTGCGGCGCCCGTACCCACCCGCTGGTGCGGGCCATGATGGGCTCCTTGCGGGCGCGTCGCCGCACGGCGGGAAGCATCTCCAGCTGGCGCATCACTTCGATGATGCCGTGCACCCCGCCACGAATCGAGAGCTCGTCGAAGCGCAGGGCCTCGCCGGCCTCGTAGAGCAGGATCGGGACCTGGCGTTCAGCGGCGGCCTCGCGCAGGGAGCCATCTCGCAGGGCCGAATTGAGGATCACCGGTGCACCGAAGGCCCGGGCCAGATCGAGCGTTTCCGGGTGGTCGAGGTTGGCGCGGATCTGGGGGAGGTTGGAGCGGTGGATAGCGCCGGTGTGGAGGTCGATCCCGTGGGTGCTGCGCTGGACGATTTCGCGCATGAATAGCCGGGCCACGCGGGCGCCTAGCGAGCCCTTCTGCGATCCCGGGAAACAGCGGTTCAGATCACGCCGGTCGGGCAGGTAACGGCTCTGGTTGATGAAGCCGTGCATATTGACCACCGGTACCGCGAGCAATGTGCCCTTCATGCGGCGCAGCGCAGGTACCTTGAGCAGCCGCCGGATGATCTCGACCCCGTTGATCTCGTCGCCGTGGATCGCGGCACTGACGAACAGCACCGGACCCTTGCGGCGTCCGCACAGCACCTGCACCGGCATATTGGTGGGGGTGTGGGTATAGAGGGCCCCCAGCTCGAGTTCCACCGTGCGGCGTTCGCCGGGGCGTACGGTCGTGCTGCCGATGGTGATCGGATTGTTGCGTAGAGCGCGGGGTGTTCCGGGCATTAGTGCTTCTCGCAACAAGTTGGGAGACCTCGGACCGTCGCCAAGGGTCGGCGAAGAGGGTGTGTCGGGATCATTAGCCGCTGCCCTTGGTCTTGGTGCGGTTGGGCTTGCCGTTCTTCTCGATGAATTCGATGATCATGCCGGCCACATCCTTGCCCGAGGCGTTCTCGATGCCCTCCAGACCGGGGGACGAGTTCACCTCCATTACCACCGCCCCATGGTTGGAACGCAGCAGGTCCACGCCACAGACATTGAGGCCCATCACTTTGGCGGCGCGCACGGCCGTGGCACGTTCCTCCGGCGTGATACGACACAGGGTAGCGCTGCCGCCGCGGTGCAGATTGGATCGGAACTCGCCTTCCTTGGCCTGGCGCTTCATTGAAGCGACCACCTTGTCGCCGATCACGAAGCAGCGGATATCGGAGCCTTTCGCCTCCTTGATGTACTCCTGCACGAGGATGTGCTGCTTGAGACCCATGAAGGCCTGGATCACGCTCTCGGCGGCCTGCTTGGTCTCGGCCAAAACCACGCCCAGGCCCTGGGTGCCCTCCAGCAGTTTGATCACGCAGGGTGCGCCGCCGACGGTGGCCAGCAGGTCATCGATGTCATCCGGCGAGTGAGCAAATCCGGTGACCGGGAGCCCGATGCCACGACGCGACAGCAGCTGAAGGCTGCGCAGCTTGTCGCGTGAGCGGGAGATTGCGACCGACTCGTTCAGGGGGTAGACGTTCATCATTTCGAACTGCCGCAGGATGGCCGTTCCGTAGAACGTGACCGAGGCGCCGATACGCGGGATCACCGCGTTGAACTGGTCCAGGATGTCGCCTTTGTAGTGGATCTGCGGCTTGTGAGCGGTGATGTTCATGTAGCAGCGCAATGGGTCCACGACGCGCACCTCGTGGTCGCGTTGTTCGGCGGCCTCGACCAGGCGCCGGGTGGAGTAGAGCTTGCTGTTGCGCGAGAGAATACCGAGTTTCATGCAGACGCCTGTTGAGCTGAGGAGGGTTACGGGTGGTGGCCAGTGACAAACGACGCTTGGGGGTCGACAAGGAAGCGACCGCGCATGGCCTCGCGGCCGAGTAGCATGCGAAAGAGCATGGTATCGCGGCTGGTCAAGGAGAGTTCAACTGGCAACAAGATCGATCCGAGCTGCACGCGGGTGGCGATGAAGTAGCGCTCGCCGGTGTGGCCGCCTGAATCCGTCACGCTGCGGATATCCAATACCGGCGCTTCATGCCAGACCTCGGTCTCGGCGTCGCGCTGGTAAGGATGGATGCCGAAGCGCACCCATTCATGTCCATCGCGGGTAAAGGGATCGATCTGGAAGGTATGCAGCGCGGAGCTGCGCGCGCCGGTGTCGACCTTGCACTTGATGGCCGGGATATCGAAATCGGGCAAGCCAACCCATTCGCGCCAGCCGAGGATCGGCCGGTTGCGGGGTTCAGTTTGAGCGGGGTTTAAAGAGGACGAGCGATCCACGTGGGCTCCCGGAACGGGTCGAACCCACACTATAACGAATCGCCCGTCCGGTGCTGGGCGTTTACCCGTTCAATCTCCGGCGATTGCCGGGTTGGTCAGGGCGTCGAGGGCGTTGCTCATGCTGTCGAGGATGCCGTCACGATTCTCGATCCCGTGGCGCCCATGTTCATGCGACCAGAAGATATGCCCCGATGTCTGGAGCGGTAGAGGTGGCATGCCGGGCGGGCCGGTAAAGGGTCCGCCCGGTTCTCGGCCAGGCGTGCGACTTCAGCTGACTGCGGCCAGGGTTACTGCATCAGGAGGTACCCTTCGTGCTGCAGCTCGATGATCTCGGCATCGGCCATCGGCACGACGTTGACGAAACCGTGGATATCTTCCAGCTCGATGCCGCGAAGGCGGGCAGATGCCTCACACATGCGGAATTCGACCGGTCCAGCGTCCGTCAGGGACTTGGCCCGGCGCATCAGCTCCTCGTGCTCGTCGAATTCGTCGCGGGTGAAGTAGGGCACTTCCTGCCCGTGCAGCACCAGTACGATATGCGCCTCGAACGGATCGGCTTCGTAGACGTTGTTCAGCATGCTCACGCGGTCCAGGACCATCTCCAGTTCTCGGGCGCTACTGGTGTACACGTCGTAGACCACCTTGCGGGGTTCATATGGGCGATCCATCTTCTCGGCCGAGCCCCAGGGGAGGTTGTCATCGGCACTGGCGACCAATGGCATGGCGAGCAGGCTGGCGGCGGCCAGAAGGATCAGCAGCAGGCGGATCAAGGGTCGGTTCTTCCGGTTCATGGGGGACTCCTTTTGGTGTGGCTTGTCAGGGTTCGACGTCGCAGCGGCCCGGGGTCTTCCCTCGGGTTACATCCGGGTCTCGCCCTGGCTGCGCAGTATACGTTCGAGGAAGGATTCCATCGCGACGGTGACGCGGCGGCCAAGGGTCTGTGGGCGGTGATACGTGAGCTCGAAAACATCCGCTTCGCGGGTCAGTTCCAGCAGTAGATCGTCGCTGGTGCGCAGCTCATCGGCCAGGCCCATCTCGCGGGCCTGTTCGCCGTACCAGTGCTCGCCGGTGGCGACCTGTTCAAGGTCCAACTGCGGGCGATACCGGGTCAGGAAGGTCTTGAACAGTTCGTGGGCCTCTTCCAACTGCTCACGGAATTTCTTGCGGCCCTCGTCGGTGTTTTCGCCGAGCATGGTCAGCGTGCGCTTGTATTCGCCTGCGGTCAGCAGCTCGATGTCGATATCGTTGCGCGTCAGCCAACGGTGAAAATTGGGGATCTGAGCCACGACGCCGATGGACCCCAGGACCGCGAACGGGGCTGCCACGATGCGGTGACCGACTGCCGCCATCATGTAGCCGCCGCTGGCGGCCACGCGATCCACCGTCACGGTCAGATCCATCCCCGCCTCGCGCAGGCGGGCGAGCTGGGCGGCCGCGAGCCCATAGGAGGGGACCAGCCCGCCCGGACTTTCCAGACAGACAATGGCCCGGTCCTGCTCCGGTCGCGCCATGGTCAGGATGGCGGTGATCTCTTCTCGCAGGCTTTCGACGCTGGAGGCGCGGATATCCCCCTCGAAACGAAGTACGTAAACCCGTGGACGTTCGGTAGGCGTTTCCATTTCGGGTTGCGCAGTGTCGGGGGCGTCGCGCGTTTGTTCATCGGTCGCTGTGTCCTGTTCGGCGGTGGCCCCCGTGCCTGATGTCTCGGCACCCTTGCGTGCGAGCTTGCGCGTGGCCCAGTCACGCAGGCGTTCGACGCGCCCGCGGCGGCGCTCCACTGCGCGGCGGACGGTCTTTTCCATCCGCTCGAAGCGGTCATTGAGTCGCTTGACGCTCAGGCGATCCGGACGCCGATCGCGCGAACGGGCGACCAGCCCGGCGACGGCGCTCAGCACGATCAGCACGGCAATGACCGCCGTGGCAACCTTGGCGAGGAAAAGTCCGTACTCCTGAAGAAATTCCATTTCATGTCCTGGATTGATGGCGTGGTGAGGCTCGAAGCCTGTGCGTGCATAATGCCAGCATGAATACCGATACAGTTGAAGACCCTCGTAGTGCGGGACGGTTTCTCGACCGGGAAGGTTCCGCAGTGGGCCCACTGCCCGAACCGATCATCTATGCCGGATACGCGACCCTGAGTCTGCGCCAGGTGGATGAATGGAACGGGGTACCCAAGGGCACGGCCTTTCGCCTGTTCAAGGCGCGCAAGGATCAATTACGCGAGGGGGTGGACTTCTTCTACATCCCGGAAGGCAGCGATCCTGAGTTGACCGAGACCCTGCGCATGGACCGTCGGATCTACCCCTCCACCATCCATCTGGTCTTGTTGACTGCCAACGCCTATGCCCGTCTGCGTGAGGAGTGGCACGTGCGAATCCACAACCCAGGATGCGGATGTCCCGAGGGACACTAGCCAGGCGAGGGTCAATCGACTTGCTCGCGTTCAAGCGGCTTTCGTGTGCGTGCAAGCTGTGGCGCCTGCAGGGTCGTCATTCGATCCTCGACGGTCCCCGATACCGATTGATGCCCCGAACTCATCCGGACCAAGTCGGTACGACAAGCTCCGGCCGGACACCGCAACGGGGCTTGAGGAATAGGCACCACCAATGCGGGCGGCCGCAGTGATTCGCGTCACCCTTGAACAGTGGCGCATGCTGCAGGCGGTGGTGGACGCCGGCGGTTTCGCACGGGCAGCCGAGCGGGTGCACAAGAGCCCGTCGAGCATCAACCATGCGGTGCAGAAGCTGGAAGAGCAGCTGGGCGTGGATGTCTTCGAGGTGCAGGGCCGCAAGGCGGTCCTGACCCCGGCCGGCAAGGCGCTGCTGCGCCGGGCCGAGCACCTGCTGGAAGAGGCGGCGGAGATCGAGGCCCTGGCGGGTGCGCTCGCGGCCGGGGTGGAGTCCGAGATTCGTTTGGCGGTCGATCAGCTCCTGCCGCGCGCGCCAGTGATTGGTGCCCTGGAAGCCTTCTCGCGGGCCTATCCAGCCACGCGGATCCAGTTGCACGAGGTCGTGCTCAGTGGGGGGCCTGACCTGTTGCGCGATGCGGCCGTGGACATCCTGTTGGGTCCGGAGCTTCCGTCCGGTTATCTCGGTAGCTGCCTGGGCGAGCTGTCGATGGTCTGTGTGGCGCATCCGTCGCATCCGTTGGCGCAGGCGGAGATGCTGCTGACCCGGCGCCATCTCCAGGCACACCGTCAGGTGGTGGTGCGGGATTCAGGTATCCAGGCCCCCGGCGAGGGCGGCTGGGTGGAGGCCGACCAGCGCTGGACGGTTTCCCACATGGGTACCGCCTGCGAGATCCTGCGCTCCGGTATCGGTTTTGCCTGGATGCCGGAGGACCGGATCGCCGAGGATCTTGCGGCGGGCCGGCTGGTCGAATTGAACCTGGAGGTTGGTGCTCGGCATCAGGTGCCGTTCTACATCGTGCACGCGGACCGGGATCGTGCCGGCGTGGCCAGCCAGTCCCTGATGGAAGCGCTGGAGCAAGCCTTCCGGGCGGACCCCCCTTCCTGACGGGAATTCCCTGGAGGAGCGTGCTCGCACGCGAAGCCCCGGCCCACGTCGGACTTCGGGTGATCGCGCCGAACCCAACAAGAATCAACAAGGATCGAACCGATGTGCGGGATCGCAGGAGAATTTGTCTGGGGTGAACGCCGGGCCAGCGGCGAGGCCGTGGCCCGCATGCTGCCCTGTCTGGAACGACGCGGGCCGGATGCCGATGGCCTGTGGGCCTCCGGGCGGGTGGCGCTGGGTCACCGGCGGCTGTCCATCCTCGACCTGTCGCAACGTGCCCATCAGCCAATGTTCGACCCGGAGACCGGGTTCGCCCTGGTGTTCAATGGCGCGATCTACAACTTCCGCGCGCTGCGCTCCGAACTGGAAGGCCGCGGCCACCGTTTCTTCTCCACCGGCGATACCGAGGTCATCCTGCGTGGCTACGCGGAGTGGGGCGAGGGGATCGTCAGTCGCCTCCACGGGATGTTTGCGTTCGCCCTGTTCGACGGCAATGCCCAGCGTCTGCTGCTGGCGCGTGATCGTATGGGGATCAAGCCGCTATATCTGGCGCGTATGGGCGACGGGATCCGCTTTGCCTCCAACACCCAGGCGCTGCTGGCGGCGGGCGACGTGGACACCGAGCTGGATGCCGAGGCGCTGCACATGCTGTTCTCGCTGCATGCGGTGGTGCCCGCGCCGCGCACCGTGCTGCGCGGCATCCGCAAGCTGGAGCCAGGACATTACCTGAGCATCGATGCGCGCGGGCAGGAACGGCTACAGCGCTATTGGACACTGTATGCCCACCGCCCGGAGCCGGTCGTGTCCGACGCCGAGTGGCAGGAGCGTATCGAGCACAGTCTGCGCAGCGCCGTGCGCAAGCGTCTGGAGGTGGCCGATGTGCCGGTGGGCGTACTACTCTCCGGCGGGCTGGATTCCTCCCTGCTGGTCGCGCTGGCGATGGAGGAGGGGGCACAGGACCTGCGCACCTTCACCGTCGGCTTCGAGGACCAGCCGGAGGAGAAGGGCTCGGAGTTCGAATACTCCGATCCGGTCGCCGAACGCTATGCCACCGACCACCAGGCGACCCTGATCCCCAACGACCAGGTCCTGGCCCGGCTGCCGGAGGCCGTCGGCGCGATGGCCGAACCGATGTTCGGTCAGGACGCGGTGGCCTTCTACCTGCTCTCGGAGCAAGTGTCGCAGCACGTGAAGGTGGTGCAGTCTGGCCAGGGGGCCGACGAGGTATTCGGCGGCTACTTCTGGTATCCACAGATGGCGGAGGACCGCCACGGCGACTGGGTGGAACGCTTCCGCCGCCACTACTTCGACCGCGACCATCCGGAAATGGCCGAGATGCTGCAGCACCCACCGGCCACCGACATCACCGGGGATTGGCTGCGCGAACAATTCGCCGAACTCGAGACCGACCGCGCCGACTCTTTCATCGACGCGGTGCTGGCGCTGGATGTGACTACACTGATCGTGGATGACCCGGTCAAGCGTGTGGACAACATGACCATGGCCTTCGGCCTGGAGGCACGGGTCCCGTTCCTGGATCACGAGCTGGTGGAGACCGCCGCCGCGATGCCGCCGCACCTGAAGCTGGGCGACGGCGGCAAGGACGTGCTGCGCCGCATCGCCCGCGGGCGTCTGCCGGACGCGGTGCTGGACCGGCCCAAGGGCTACTTCCCGGTGCCGGCCCTGAAGTACGTGCGCGGCGACTTCCTCGAGTTCATGCGCGACATCCTCACCTCGCGCGCCTCGCGCGAGCGCGGGCTGTACCAGCCGGACTACATCGACAAACTGCTGGACGCCCCCGACCAGTATTTCACCCGCATCCAGGGCTCCAAGCTCTGGCACGCGGCCCTGCTCGAGTACTGGCTGCAGACACACGTGGATCGGTAAGCGCTGCATGGAACGAGTGCGGATCCGGCGTGTGTACGATCCGGTGAATCCCGACGACGGGTACCGCGTGCTGGTCGACCGCCTGTGGCCGCGGGGGATCAAGAGATCCGCGCTCGCACTGGACGCCTGGGAGAAAGAGATCGCGCCGTCCTCGGAGCTGCGCCGCTGGTTCGCGCATGACCCGGGTCGCTGGCGCGATTTCTGCCGCCGTTACCAAAAAGAACTGGAGGGGGCCCCCGAGGCGTGGGCTCGTTTATTGGCGTATACCCTCCATGGTCCCCTGACCCTGCTGACGGCCACCCGAGACGTGGACTACAGCCACACGGTGGTGTTGCGTGATCTTCTCGACGCCGAATGGGCCGAGGCAGAACCAGCGGGGGAGCGCGCTTCGCCGGTGTGCTTTGAACCCGGAAGCGGAAATGACACGGAGTAGATCGCTCGGCTCCGTGTCTCCCCGCGCTTCCTGACCGGCGTCAGACCTTGAAGCGGTTGACGATTTCGCGCAGCTGCTCCGACAGCCCGGCCAGGGTCTCGCTGGCCTGACCCATCTGCACGACGTTGGTTGCGTTGTGCTCGGAGACCTCGCTGATCGAGTGGATGTTGCGGTTGATCTCGTTGGAGGTCGCCGACTGTTCTTCGGCCGCGCTCGCGATTTGACGCGTCATGTCCTCGATCTTCTCGACCGCGGCAACAATCTGTTCGAGCGATGTGCCCGCCTGGTTGACCTGATCCACACCATCCTGGGCTTGGGTCTGGCTGGCGGCCATCGCCGTTACAGCCTGATCCGCGCGCTTCTGAACCGCCTCGATCATCTGCTGAATCTCGGTGATCGATTCCTGGGTGCGGACGGCAAGGTTGCGAACCTCCTCGGCGACCACAGCGAAACCGCGACCATCCTCCCCGGCGCGCGCCGCCTCGATTGCAGCGTTCAGCGCCAGCAGATTGGTCTGGTCAGCAACGTTGTTGATGACCTGCAGGATCTCGCCGATGTTGTCGCTGTCGCCCTTGAGTGCGGTGATGACTTCCGCGGTGCTCTGGATCTCGTTCGACAGCTTGTTGATCGAGGTGACCGACGCGCTTACCACGTTGCGGCCACTCTGGGCCTGTTCCGTGGTCTCTCGCACGACATCTGCCGTGCTCTGACTGTTCCGGGCGACCTCCTCGACGGTTGCAGTCATCTCGTTGATCGCCGCGGCCGCGTCGCTGAGCTGGGCGTTCTGACGGTTTACACCCTTGTCGGTTTCTTCGTTGATGTGCGAAAGCTCGGTGGCGGCCGAGGCCACTTCCTCCGCATGTCCGCGGACGTTGCCGATCAATTCGCGCAGGCGGGACTGCATGGTGGCGATGGCCGCAAGCAGCGAGGAGTTATCCCCCTTGCGCAGCTGAATCGGGACGGTCATGTCGCCTTCCGATACCTGGCGGACGATGTTCGAGGCGTAGGCGGGGTCGCCCCCCAGCGTGCGCAGGACGTTGCGGATCACGCCGAGGCTGATCAGCGAGGCAACGATCAGGATGACGATAGTGAGGCCGACCACCAACCAAAGTGCGCGTTGCAGTTCGGCCAGTGCGATCCCTTCGTCGAGCTCCATCAGCAGGCCCCAGCCGAGCAGGGGGATGTCGGTGTAGCTGCCGATCACTGCGGTGCCGATCGCGTTCTCGTATCGGCCAACGCCGCTGTCACCGGCAGCGATGGCCTGTGCGGCACGAGTGTCGATCGCCCGGTCAGTATCGGGGGCTGAACCAACGGGTGTGACGGGGCGGCGGTCGTGGTCCACCAGGTAGATTTCGGAACCCTCGCCAAGATCGATTGCGTTGACACGATCGAAGATTGCGTCGAGCTGCACGGCGCCCCGCATCACCGCGATGGGTTCGCCGTCCGCCCCCTCAATCGGGATTGCGACGGTGCTGACCCGATTGCCCGTCGCGCGGGAGACTACCGGCCGTGAGAAGGTGTCCTCCCCACTGATCGCGCTTTGGAACCATGCCCGGTCGGGCACATTGAAATCGTTCGCCTCCTCGCGGCTGAGGACGTGCGCTTGGCCGTCGAAGGACACTCCTACCTCGCCCATGCCGTCGGCGTTCACGACAAAGATCGTGTCGTATTCGCCGCGCAGCGAGGCGATCTGCTCGAGCAGGTGCTCGAGTTCATCGAGTTCCATTTCCCGGGCAGCATCGAGACCTGCCAGATAGCGCATTTCGTCCTGTCGCCCCACGAGCCACTCGGTAAAGGACTGCGCGTTGGATTCGCCCATTGCATGAAGCCGGTCGATGGTCGCGTCGGTGTAGGAGGCCCGGTATTGCAAGAAGATGAGGGTGGCAACGATGAGGATCGCGCCTACGATAAGAGAAAGGATCATCAGCGTCAGGCGGGTGCCGAAGCCGGCTCTGGACAGGGGATTCAGGGATCTCATCGCGTTGGCCTTCCATATCGCTGTTGTATTCGTCGGTCGACAAGCAGATTCGCCTCTGCGATGCAACCGCTACAGGGGGTAACGGCACGCTTATAGGCTTTTTTAGCGCATTTTAGGAATTTTTCTTGTGGCAACCGTTGACAGCGTGCCGGTGCGGGCGGGCGTCCCGACAATCGAGGCGCTTCATCCTGCTTCGGGCTTTATTCGTTGCGAAACAAGGTTGCGAAGGGTCCGTGGAGGGTCTCGCGCCACAACAGGATGATCGCGACGTAGAGGTAGGCCGGCATGAGGATCTCGAGGCCTTCCTCGAGGCGAGGAAACAGCCCGCTGGGGTGCGCCAATTCCACGCCGAAGGGCTACTTCCCGGTGTCGGCGCTCAAATCACGTGCGCAGCGACTTCCACGAGTTCATGCGGGGCATCCCCAGCTTGCGCGAGCGCGGGCTGTACAGCCGGCCTACATTGACAGGCTGCTGGACACACCCGGCCAGAACTTCACCCGCATTCAGGGCTTCAAGCTGTGGCACGCGGCCTTGCGCGAATACTGCCTGCAGACCCACTTGGATGCGTGATCAATGGGCGTATAGCACCACCAAGCACACGAAGGCACGAAGAAGGTCCAGGGCGGGTTGCACCACGGAGCACAGGACAAAGTCGTTGATTGGCTTGCAGCTGAAGTACGTGCCAAACACATCGAGCTGCATTGGGGGTGAACCCCTTTAGATGGGCTATTCCCGCCCATGACGCTCGCGCCCTTCACCCGAAATGCCTCGACCCGCCTCCGTGTACTCCGTGTCCTATGTGGTTAATCCACTCTTGACCTTGACCTTCTTCGTACCTTCGTGTGCTTCGTGGTGAAATCCGAATTTCCCTCAGGACTCTTTCAGGCGCGGCATCAGCATCGTCAGGTTGCAGGGCATGGTGCGGTCGTCCAGTTGGGCCTGGATGATGCGGTCCCAGGCGGTGCGGCAGGCGCCGGTGGAGCCGGGCAGCACGAACAGGTAGGTGCCGTTGGCCACCCCCGACAGGGCGCGGGACTGCAGGCTGGAGGTGCCGATCTCTTCATAGGACAGCATGCGGAACAGCTCGCCGAAGCCCTCGATGGTCTTGTCCAGCAGCACCGAGGCGGCCTCCGGGGTGCCGTCACGACCGGTGATGCCGGTGCCGCCGGTGGTGATCACCGCGTCGATCTCGGGATCGGCGATCCAGCGCGAGAGCTCCGCGCGTATGGCGTAGATGTCGTCCTTCACGATCCCGCGATCGGCCAGGCGGTGGCCGGCACCCTCGAGGCGTTCCACGAGGGCATCGCCGGAGCGGTCCTCCGCCAGTTCGCGGCTGTCGGAGACGGTCAGGACGGCGATGTTCAGCGGGGTGGTGACAGGGGAGGTATCCGGCGCGGAAGCGGTCATGGCAACGTCCTGTTGGTGTATCGTGGCGCCCATCTTAATGAGTTGCTGGAGTTCCGGGAATGTCGGAGCGGGTACAGAAGGTCCTTGCGGCGCGGGGGCTTGGTTCGCGGCGCGAGATCGAGGGCTGGATCGAGCGCGGCGAAGTGCAGGTGAACAACCGCACGGTGAAGCTGGGCGACCAGGTCGGCGAAGGCGACGTGATCCGCGTGCGCGGGCGTGTAGTGCGGCAGCCGGATTACCCCCATCGCTGGATTGTGTATCACAAGCCGGTGGGCGAGATCTGCAGTCGTTCCGACCCAGAGGGGCGGCGGCCGGTGTTCGCGAGCCTGCCCCGGCTCAAGGGGCAGCGCTGGGTGGGTGTGGGCCGCCTGGACCTGAATACCTCCGGCCTGCTGCTGTTCACCACCGATGGTGAGCTCGCGAACCGGCTGATGCACCCGAGCATGGCCATGGAGCGCGAGTATGCGGTGCGAGTATTGGGCGAGGTGCCCGAGGCCACGCTGACCATGCTGCGCGAGGGTGTGGAACTGGAAGACGGTGCGGCGCGGTTCGATAGCCTGCAGGAGCAGGGCGGAGAGGGCGCGAATCACTGGTATCACGTGATCGTCAGCGAGGGGCGCAACCGGCTGGTACGACGCCTGTGGGATGCGGTCGGGGTGACCGTCAGCCGCTTGATCCGGGTGCGCTACGGGCCGGTGGTCCTTGGGCGGGGCCTGAAGACCGGCGCTGTGCGCAATCTGGAGCCGCGTGAGGTGGCGGGGCTGTACGAGGCGGTGGAGTTGCCGATTCCGGAAGCGGTGCGACCGCGCGGTCGAGGCGGGCCACGCCGTGATAAGCGCCCGGACAGTCGGTCTGGGCAGCCCGGCAAGAAAGCGCCTGTGCGCAAGTCACGCAATAGCCGCGCGGCCCGCGAGGATGGCTGGAGTTCGTCGGCCCCGAAGAAATCCGGCAAGCCGGACAGCGGACGGCGGGGCACAAAGCCCGCAAGTGGCCGCTCGGGCAGCAAGCCGACGGGGGGCGGGAAGCCGGGCGGCCGTCGCCAGCGGTAGCGCCGTATGCGGATTCGTGAGCTGCTGGAGACCTTGCGCGCGGAGTATGGCGACCTGCAGTGGTGGCCGGCGGATACCGCGTTCGAGGTGATGGTCGGTGCGGTACTGACACAGAACACCAGTTGGACGAACGTCGAGAAGGCGCTGGCCAATCTGCGCGCCATCGACGCGCTGTCACCGGACGGGCTGATGGCCTTGGGCCAGGAGGAACTGGCCGGGTACATCCGCCCCAGCGGCTATTTCAACGTCAAGGCGGATCGTTTGCGCCACCTGCTGGCATTTCTGGACGAGGCCGGTGGTGTGGAGGGTCTGGCATCGCTTGAGACCGATGCGCTGCGCGCTGCGTTGCTGGCGGTGAAGGGCGTGGGGCCGGAGACCGCCGACGATATCGTGCTGTATGCCTTCAACCGGCCCGTATTCGTGGTGGATGCCTACACCCGGCGCCTGTTCGAGCGCCTGGAAATCCCGCAGGCGCTTGACCACTATGATCGCTTGCGCGCCCATGTGGAGGCCGAGGTGGGCCCCGATGTCGCAGCACTGAACGACCTTCACGCGCTGATCGTGGAGCATGGCAAGGAGCGTTGCCGACCGCGGCCGCGTTGCGAGGGCTGTCCGCTGCAGGGCCGCTGTTACTATCCCGGTTGACGCGCTGTTCGCGTAACCGGAACCTCTACGTTTGTCGATTGGCCAGCGAGGTCTGAATGCGGTACGTCTACACGTTCCTAATCCTTCTTTTCGTCGCTGTGGTCGCGATTTTCGCGATCCAGAATTTGCGTCTGGTCACGCTCAACTTCCTGGCCCTGCACGTGACCATGCCGCTCTCGCTGTTGATTGTCGGGATCTATTTGTTGGGCCTGGTATCCGGCGGCGCACTGGTGGCCTTGATTAAGCGCTGGATTCGTGGCGCCAGTCGCTAATTGTGCGCTGGCAAGTAATTCAGCGGCTTCATCAGGGCGCTCGCGCAGGGCGCGACTCCAGAGTGGGAACAGGTTCTGTTCCTCGCGGCCCTCGTGTTTCGCCAGTGCCCCGGAGATCAGAGCGAAGAACGGGGCCACCGCCCAGGCTTCGTCCACGCCTTCGCTGAATTCGTGCTCCAGCATCGTGGTCTGTTCCAGGATCTCGTCGTGTTCGCGCAGCATGATGGAGGTCGGGTCCTGTCCATTGGGGCTGCGGGGCAGGTCGAGGAGCGGCACGATCATTTCATTCTCCACCTGGATGTGACGGTGCAGTCCATCCACATAGGCGTGGAAATCCGGTGCGGCCCCCTCGAGGTCGCCGGCATTGACCTTGTGCAGGGCGCTGGCGAACAGGCGGTCGATGCGCAGGTGATCGCGTTCCAGAAGATCCACTAGATCCACAGGGGCGACGTCGTCGCGGCGCTGCACCGAGAGCTTCCAAAGCGGTGGACCTTCGGCAAGGGTTTGCCAGTGGATTGCATGGCGCAGTTGCTGGCTGATCGCATCCATCAGCAGCTTCGGTTCTTGATCCAGCCAGACCTCGAAGACCTGTGCGGTGCGCAGTTCTCGCAGGGTGTAGTAGGCGCGGGTATGGGCGTGTTCGGCCAGCCCGCGAAGATCGAGAACAAAATCCGCCATGTCAGGGTTCAATCGGCGGTTGGCTGGATGCCACGGCGAGCAGCCATCGAGGCGCCGATGGCGCGGCGGTCCTCCGGCCCCAGCAGATACTCGGCAAACGGGAGCACGGCGCGTTCCTCCAGATCGAGGTGAACCCGGTATTGCTCGATCCACGCAGCGGCGCCGGTGAGCTCCGCCCGCTCACCGCTTGCGATGCGTTCCAGGTCGGGCTCCAGGCGATCCCAGCCGGCCTCGATCTCGGTGTGTTCGGCCGTGAGGCGATCCAGCCATTCGCAAAGCTGTGGGTGGCTTTCGGAGTGGTCGCAATGGCGCCGTAGGAGGGGGAAGAGGTCTTCGTCTTCATCCGCATGATGGTTGGGTGCCGCCTCGTGGAAATACTTGAGGATTCGGTCCGCCGCAGTGCGAGCCTCCTCATCGACACCGTTGTCCTGCAGATGTGCCGGCAGGCGCTCCAGGATATCCAGGGAGTTGAAGATCCTGCGATGGCAGGCCCGCAGCAGCTCGATAGGTTGCTGGAATCCAGGGATGGGTTTGTGAAGTTGTAAGTCCATTGCGGGTTTTGCGTCTCGAAAGTTACCTTGAGGCAAGACTTTTACGGAAACGGCTGATGGCCGTCTTGATTTCGATCAATATATACAAAATATAACTTCACGTACGCTGTGCAAAACCCGACAAGGAGCGTTCCATGCATCCTCGCAACCGGATGTTCATTCTCGCAGCCCTGATCTACGCCCTGCTGGGCGGGCTGCTCGGCATTGTCTGGCTGGCACAGCCGGGGCTGATCCCGGGCAACGTGCCGCGCATCCATGGGCACCTGATGCTGCTGGGATTCGTGATCATGATGATCTACGGCGTGGGCCTGCACGTGCTGCCTCGTTTTTCAGGGCGCTCGTTGTTCTCCGAACGTCTGGGGCACGCGCAGTTCCTTTTGGCGAACGTCGGACTCTGGGTGATGGTCGCAGGCTGGTTGCTGTTCCATAACCCGACCGTCGCGGTCGGTGGTGCGATGGCCTGGGGGGCGATGATCCTGTTTGCCGTGAACATCGCGCTGACCGTGCGGCACTACGGACCGAAGGGGGCCTGAGCATGGCACGCGAGGAATACAGCGGCTGCGAATTGCCGGGTGACCTGTTCTACGACCTGGATTATGTCTGGGTGCGTCCGGAGGACGACGGGACCTTTACCCTCGGGATTACCGATCCCGCCCAGACCATGGCCGGGCGGGTGCAGTACTTCCGTTTTCGCAAGCCGGGTTCGCACCGGGCGGCGGGCAAGCCGGTGGCGCGTCTGGAGTCCGGCAAGTGGGCAGGCGGCATCCCGACCCCGTTCGACGGCATCATCGAGCGCATCAACCCGGCGGTGGAGGCCGATCCCGGTCTTGTAAACGTCGCACCCTACACCGATGCCTGGGTCGTGGTGATGCGCCCGGACGACCCGGAAAAGGCGCTGGAGCGGCTGCACACCGGTCCCGAGGCGATCGCCGGCCTCAAGCAATGGATCGACCGCTACGACATCCACTGCATGCGCTGCGCGGACTGAGGGGAGACGGACTCATGAAGGTGGAACTGCTGGTGTCCGAATGGTGCGCCTCCTGTCACGACGCCGAACGCGTCTGGCGGCAGGTGTCGGAGGACAAACAGATCGACTTCGCCGTGGTCGATATGGGTCAGCCGGAGGGCCGCGAACTGGCGACCCGGCTGCGCATCCGGTCGATTCCCGCGGTGGTGGTCGATGGCGAGCTCAAGCACATCGGTCTGCTGGATCGCACGGCCGCCACCGGACTGGTGGGCGCCGCCCCGGAGCGTACGCAGAAGGCGGCCCGGCATGTAGGGCTGGGCCTGTCACCCTCCAGTCGGGCCTCGGTGCTGGGGGCGATGGTCTGGCTGCTGATCGCGGGGGTGGCGCTGCCGCTGGGGGGCTTTTTCCTAGAGGGCGCGGCCCGGCCGGCGGCGCTGCACGGATTTACCCTGGGCTTTCTGCTGCTGCTGATCATGGGGCTTGGGGAGCATATGCTGCCGCGCTTTACCGGCCACCCGATCGCGGGCGGCTGGGTGTGGGCCTGGGCGCCGCAAGTCCTGGTGCATCTCGCCGTAGTGGGCATGGGGCTGGGGTGGATCCTGGGCGTCGCGACGCTGACGGCGGTGGGCGCGGTAGCGGCCTTGTTAGGGCTCACGTTGTTTGCGGTTCGGATGGTCCCGCTACTGGTGCGGCCGTCGCTGTGATTGTTGGTCACAGTAGAATCCGGGACCATGCTGCCCATGTATTGCGCGGCTGCTACGCGGCGTGGCGGGAGTTCGGGTCCCGCTAACCAGCGCGCAGGTGCGTGTCGCTGCTGTGATGGGCGCTATGGCTTTTTGGCGAGGTCTTGGCTAGTCTCCGGACTATATTTCCTGTTTCCGGAAATACCCCGAATCGTATTTTGCCTGGCGCGTCTCCCCGGAGGCGCGTCCTGCATTTTGGAGCGTGAAAAGTGAACAAGCCGAAGATCGTTGTCTCTACCACGGACATGGAACGCCTGGACAAGCTGCTGGAATCGTTGCCGGCGGATGCCTTTCCGGGCAAGACGGACCTGGAGGCCGAGCTGGACCGCGCGGATGTGGTGGATTCGCATGCGATCCCGGGTTCGGTGGTCACGATGAATTCCAGGGTCCGGTTCCGGGTGATCGAATCCGGCGATGAATTTTCGATGACCCTGGTATATCCGCGCGACGTGGACGAGAGCGGCGGTACGTTGTCGATCTTGGCACCGGTGGGCAGCGCCCTGCTGGGCCTGTCAGAGGGTGACGAGATCGGGTGGCCACGCCCGGGTGGTGGCCAGATGCACGTGCAGATCGAAGAGGTCGAGTACCAGCCGGAGCGTGCGGGCGAATATCACCGCTGACCCGTGGTCGGGGCGACGTTTCAGCCCCAGTAGCCCTGGCGATACCACTGGCCACTGCGCAGGCAGCAGTACAGCCACAGCCGGCGACCCTGGCGATCTTGGGCGCAGGCATAGTCACGGCGCGCATCCTGGCCGTGATCCCACCAGCCGTCTTCCAGCCGTCCCAGCCACCGGGGCTGGGTGGGGGGAGTGATGGGTTCGGGGCGCTGCAGCCAGAGCGCGGTTCCGCAGACCTGCTGCGCCGGTGTTGGGGTATCAGGATCCGGCAAGGTAGCGAGATCGTGCCATGGCCTCTGACCGTCCTCCGGCCTTGGTGTGTGGCGACTGACCAGACGCGCGACGGCCTGTTCGCCCAGTCGGGCGCGCAGGCGGGCCAGCACTGTGGGCACCTGATCCGCCGATGGCGCACTGGCCGGATCCTCGGCGAGCAGGCTATTGCTCCGGGCCGGCGGGTCCAGCAGGCGAGTGGCCCACAGGCGCAGGCCGATGACCGCCTCCGGCAGGGTCTCGCGCTCCAGGCGAGTCTGCCACAGGGACAGCCATTCGTCGGTGCGTATGCCCGGCTGCCCCCGCTCCAGCGAAAACCGCGTGCGCGCCTCGCGATGCGCGAGCTCCAGTGTTATCCCCTGCAGACTGCGGTTCAGACCGCGCAGCTGGGCCTCGGCCTGGCGCAGCAGGCGCTTGAGCGGAAAGGCCAGGGCCGTTGTGGCGTGGATCTCGTGGTCCAGGCGCAGAGACAGGTCCAGCACCGGGGGCGGAGCAAACCGCGGCAGGGTCTCCGTACGCCTCGCCAGCAGGCGATCCAGCAGGCCCAGCAGTTCCGGTCCATGGCGCCGGGCCAACTCGGGGCGCGAGAGGCGCAGCAGATCGCCGAGCTGGCGCAGGCCTACGGCCCGCAGGCCCTCGCGGGTGGTGGCCGCGAGTGGCAGCGCGTCTAGCAGGACCGGCGACAGGACGCGACGCAGGGCCTCGGGATCTTCCGCGATTACGGGGTTGCGCGTGCGGGCCAGCAGGCGCGCGGCGGCGGGGCTGAGTGCCAGGCCGATACGAGGGTGGAAGCCCAGTTCACCCAGGGTAGACTGAATCTGCTCCCGCAGGACCTCCAGGCCACCGAACAGGCGGCGGCTGCGTCCGATCTCCACCAGGATGCGCTGGGCCTCCGGTTCCGGGTGCACGTGGTCGGAGAACTGCAGCAATACACCCGCCAGCATCTCCAGCTGGGCTTGCAGGGTCTCCGGGGCATGCTCGACCAGTTCCGGGGTATCCAGTACCGCCAGTGCATCCCCTAGTGCCATGCCGGGGCGAGCACCTGCCTGTAGGGCCGCACGGTTGGCGGCATGCACCCGCGGAGTGGGGGCGGATTCCACTACCAACAGAGGACGCTGCAGTCGCTCATGGCCCGGTTCCGCGCGGGCCAGTGCCTCCAGCGCCAGGTGTGGCAGGTCGATCGCCATCCAGTGTTCCTGCCGCATCCGGGCACCCGCGGGAGCACTATGCGCCTGTGGCGGACGGGGTATGGGCGCGGTAGCCGGGAGCAGGCTCAGCTGCTGCCGGGTCGGTTTCAGGCGCGTATCCGCACGTGGGGGGCGGGCAGGGTGGCCCATCTCAGGTCTCCGCGGGAGCGGGAACCTGCAGTGGGTCGCCGGAGCGGGCCCAGGGGCCCAGCCCCTTCAGGCAGTGTAGTTCCAGGCCGGAGGCCGTGGGCTGCCAGCGCAGGCGCTGATGGGCCGGCGAGGGCTGGGCCGCGGCCGTCGGCGGTCGGTACAGGATGGCGCAGGCCCGACTCTCGCTGGCGGCCAGGCGCAGCCGGCGCAGCAGGGCCGTCTCCACGGGGCTGCGCAGCCAGGCGAGCAGTACGCCGAAGGCCGGGTCGCGCAGGCACTGTTCGCCGGCCCACAGGGTGTCGCGATCGTGCTCGGTGCGGATCAGCAGTACCCGCTCCGGCGGGATGCCCAGGGTCTGCCAGCCCGGCAGCCAGGGGGTGGCCGATGGTGCGATCACCGCAATCCAGTAGTCGTCCTGGCCGCAGGCGGCCAGCATGGGGACCAGCAGCCGGGTCTCGCCGCAGCCGAACGGGGCGCCCAGCATTTCGACCAGCTGGCCGCGTGGCCAGCCCCCGCCCAGGGCCCGGTCGAGCTCCGCGTGGCCGCTGGGCCAGACCGGGGCATCCGGGGCCGGGGTGGCGCTGCGTCCGCGCCAGAGGGCCGGATGGTCGAGCAGGGTATCCAGCGCGCCCATGACTCAGGTCTGGGGGTCGAGATCGCGCAGAACGCCCACGCCGACCCCCTCGATGGCCAGTTCCTGGCGCTCCAGGTCGATCTCGATGGGGGCGAAGTCGGGGTTTTCCGGCAGCAGGCGGACCCGCGAGCCGTCCTGCGCGAAGCGCTTTACGGTGACCTCGTCCTCGATGCGGGCGACCACGACCTGACCGGGCCGGGCCTCCGGGGTCTGGCGCACGGCCAGCAGGTCGCCGTCGAGGATGCCGGCATCGCGCATGCTCTCGCCATGCACGCGCAGGAGGTAGTCCGGGCAGGCGCGGAACAGGGCGTCGTCGACCCGGTAGTGGCGTTCTATGTGTTCGGTGGCAAGGATCGGCAGGCCGGCGGCGACGCGCCCGACCAGGGGCAGTTCGGTCGGTGCGCCCCGGGCGGCGCGGGGCAGGCGGATACCGCGGGAGGTACCGCCCAGCAGTTCGATGGCGCCCTTTTTCTCCAGGGCCTTCAGGTGACACTCGGCCGCATAGGGCGAGCGAAAGCCGAAGGCCCGGGCGATCTCGCTGCGGGTCGGCGCCGTGCCCTGGGTGGCAACGGTCTCGATGATGTAGTCGAGGATGGCCTGCTGGCGTTCAGTAAGCGACACAAGGCGCCCTCCGGTAACTGTATATACATACAGTACATCTACGCCCCGCACGAGGACAAGCGAAAAAGGTCAAGGTCAAGGGCGATTCACAGGAAGATGGGAAGATCGGAAGGTTTTTAGGGTGAGGCGTGATCGCAGACGTCCACGTTGTCCCCCCGCCGTGTGTTACGGCACTGCCGTCATATCCACCAATCTTCCAGCCTTCCTATCTTCCTGTAGACCGCCCTTGATTTTGGGCGGTCAGGTGGGGGTGTAGTCGAGGGGGAGGGCGGTGCGGTCGACGACGCGGCGCAGGACAAAGCTGGAGTGCACGCTGTCCACGCCCTCCAGGCGGGTGATGCGCCGCAGCAGGAAGTCCTGGTAGGCATCCATGTCCGGCACGACGACCTGCAGCATGTAGTCGGCGGACTGGCCGGTGATCAGGTAGCAGTGCTGCACCTCGGGGTAGCCAGCCACGGTCTCCTCGAAATGCGCGAAGCGCTCCGGCGTGTGGCGGTCCATGCCGATGTGGATCAGGGCGGTCAGCTCCAGGCCCAGACGGCGCCGGTCCAGCAGCGCCACGCGGCGCAGCAGGATACCGGCCTGCTCCAGCGCGCGGACGCGGCGCAGGCACGGGGAGGGGCTGAGTCCGACGCGTTCGGCCAGGGCCTGGTTCGACAGGCTCGCGTCCTCCTGCAGGATCTCGAGGATGCGGCGGTCATAGCGGTCCAGTGAGTGCGGTTGCGGTTTCATAGGTGTATTATTGCGCATATTGAGCTTTAATGCGCAATTATAGATCCTTATTAAGGCCTTGATAGGGAAAAAAGCAAGGTTATGCCCGGATGGATGCGTTAGAATAATGCACAGATAGAAATCCGGAGCGCGGTGGCTGGTGTTCGGCCCGCGCCCTTACAGGAGACGCGCACCATGGCCTTCGATCACACCAAATATGCCCCGTTCCCGCCGATCGACAAGGCGGATCGCCGCTGGCCGACGCAGCGCACCACGGTTGCGCCGCGTTTCTGCGCGGTGGACCTGCGCGACGGCAACCAGGCGCTGGTGCACCCGATGAGCGTGGAGCAGAAGATGCGCTTCTTCGAGGTGCTGGTGGATATCGGCTTGACTGAGATCGAGATCGGCTTTCCCTCCGCCTCGCAGATCGACTACGACTTCACCCGCCGCCTGATCGACGAAGACCGCATCCCCGAGGGCGTGTATATCCAAGTGCTGACCCAGGCGCGCGAGGACCTGATCCAGAAGACCTTCGCGGCGCTGGAGGGCGCGCCGCGCGCGGTGGTGCACGTGTACAACTCCACCAACCCGGCGCAGCGCGAGCAGGTCTTCCGCATGGACCGTGCCGGCATCCGCGGCATAGCCGAGAACGGCGCGCGCTGGGTGCGCGACTACGCGGCGAGGTATCCGCAGACGGACTGGATCTTCCAGTACTCGCCGGAGAGCTTCTCCACCACCGAGCTGGACTACGCGGTCGAGGTCGTGGACGCGGTGAACGCGATCTGGCGCCCGGATCAGGGGCAGAAGGTGGTGATTAACCTGCCGGCTACGGTCGAGTCGACCACGCCGAACGTGTTCGCCGACCAGGTCGAGTGGTTCTGCGACTATGTGCAGTATCGCGAGCACTTCTGTGTGTCGCTGCATACGCACAACGACCGCGGTACCGGCGTGGCCGCGGCCGAGCTGGGCCTGCTGGCCGGGGCCGATCGCCTGGAAGGCACGCTGTTCGGTAACGGCGAGCGCACCGGCAACATGGACCTGGTCACCGTCGGCATGAACCTGTACTCGCAGGGCATCGACCCGACCATCGATCTCTCCGACATGGAACGGCTGATCGACGTGTACAAGGAGTGCACCGACATGCCCGTCCATCCGCGCCATCCGTGGGCGGGCGAGCTGGTGTACACCGCGTTCTCCGGCAGCCATCAGGATGCGATCCGCAAGGGCCTGGCGTACTACAAGGAGAAGGGCGGCCACTGGAACGTGCCCTACCTGCCGATCGACCCAGGCGATCTGGGCCGGCGCTACGAGGAGGTCGTGCGCATCAACAGCCAGTCCGGCAAGGGCGGCGTGGCACATGTGCTGGAGCGCGATTACGGTATCGAGGTGCCGCGCTGGCTGGCGATCGAGTTCGCCCGCATCGTGCAGAAGGATGCCGAGACCTCGCAGATCGAGGTCTCCTCGAAGCGCATCCACGAGCTGTTCGAGCAGCACTACCTGACGCCGGTCGCCGGCTGGGATCTGGTGCGCTACGAGATCGAGAAGGAAGGCCCGGTGGTGCGGCTGGACGCGACCATGGGCCCGCCCGGGCGCGAGTCGCGCCTGCAGGGCGAGGGTCACGGGGCGGTCGAGGCCCTGACCGCCGCGATGCAGGCCGAGCGCGGAGTGGAGGTGAAGGTCAGCCACTTCGACGAGCATGCGATGGAGTCCGGCACCGAGGCACGCGCCATGGCCGCCGTGGAACTGACGGTCGATGGTGAGCGTTCGGTCGGGGTCGCTCTGGGTGAGGACACCACCGCCGCGACGCTGCAGGCGGTACTGAATGCCACCGGCCGCCGCCTGGGCGAACGCGCCGCCGAACCGGCCGCCGTCAACGCCTGACCCGCGGCCTTCTGTGCGTCCGAGGGCGCGCAGGCGGGGCATTGAGGGCCACGCAATCACCGGTCGTTGAGGTGGGGCTGGCTTTGGCAGGGCCTTCGTCTGCAAGCAGGCCCTACCGGGGTTAGATGCGGCTTTGTAGGAGCCGCCTTGGCGGCGAAGTCTCCGCTCGCGCTGGAGCGTCGCAGCCGGGCCTGCGTCCCAGGCTTTTTACTTCACCCGCTTCTCCAGCATGGTCTGCATGCGGGTCAGGCGTTCCTGCAGTTTCAGGGTTTCCTGCTGCAGTTCGTGGATCTCGCTATGCAGCACCTTGTTTTCCTCGTGCACGCTCTCGTGGATCATCTGTTGTTCGATTTCCATGGAGCGGTCATGCATGCGCTGCATCGCGTCCACGATGATCGCGATGAACAGGTTCAGCACGGTGAATGTGGCGATCAGGATGAAGGGCACGAAGAATGCCCAGGCCCAGGGGTAGGTCTCCATTACCGGGCGCGCAATGTCTTCGGACCAGCCCTCGAGGGTCATCACCTGGAACAGGCTGTACATGGTGGCGCCGAGGGTGCCGAACTTGTTCGGGAAGGACTCACTGAAAAGCCCGGTGGCGATGATCGCAAATACGTAGAAGATCAGTACCAGCAGACCCATGATGGAGAGAATCCCCGGGATCGCGCGCAGTAGTGCCTCGACGATGAAACGAAGTTTGGGCACCAGCGAGACCAGGCGTAGCAGACGCAGCACGCGCAGTACGGAAAATGGGCCGGAGGCCGGAATCAGTGCGATCCCTACCACGAGGAAATCGAACACATTCCACGGGTTGCGCCAAAAACTTAGACGGTAGACGAACAGCTTGGTCAGCACCTCGGCGGTGAAGATCGACAGGATGATGACGTCCGCGGCCAGGACCACGGGCCCCATCCAGCCCATCACCGTGTCCGAGGTCTCAAGGCCCAATGTCACCGCATTCAGCAGGATCAAGCCGATGATGAAGCGCTGGGTCAGTTGGGCCTCGATAAAGCCTTCCAGACGGGTGCGCAGCGTGGGGGTCTCGCTCATGATGTCAGGGGTCGTCGCAGTACTCGGGGACGCGCAAGAGTAGGGTAAAGCCGAGGTTGCGGCAATTGTCGGAACGCGGGTTGTGGAGCCGGAGAAAAGAGGCGATGTGGGATGAGCGCTATGCCGCGGACGAGTATGTCTATGGCACTGAACCGAATGATTTCCTGCGTGCGGTCGTGGCCAATGTGCCGCGTGGCCGGGCGCTTTGCCTGGCCGAGGGCGAAGGCCGCAATGCCGTGTTCCTGGCGCAACAGGGGTTCGAGGTCCTGGCGGTGGACAGTTCCGCGGTCGGGTTGGAGAAGGCTCGGCATCTGGCGGAGGATCGCGGTGTTCGCATCGAGACGGTTGTGGCAGACCTTGCCGCTTACAGCATTGAACCGGCTACGTGGGATTTGATTGTCTCGATCTTCTGTCACCTGCCTCCGACGCCCCGGAAACGGTTGCATGGGGACGTCGTGGCCGGCCTGCGACCGGGTGGTGTTTTCATCCTGGAGGCCTACACCCCGGCGCAGCTGGAGTGGGGCACAGGCGGGCCGCCCACTGCGGAGTTGATGATGACGCGGGATGACTTGGTTGCCGAGCTGGACGGCCTGGAATTCGAGGAAGCCGTGGAGCGTGAGCGCGACGTCATTGAGGGGCGGCTTCACACTGGGCGCGGGGCGGTGGTGCAGATCCTGGCGCGCAAGCCGTCTTAGGGTCGGGGATAGCCGTGCTGGATCAGCGTTTCCCTTGGGCGCAGCGCCTGTATCAGGCTTGCGCCGGCGGCACGGCTACCCCGGCTTCGCGCAGCCACTGACTCAGGGTGATCAATGGCAGGCCGACCAGTGCGGTCGGGTCGTCGCCCTCCATGCGGGCGAACAGGCTGATGCCCAGGCCCTCGGACTTGAAACTTCCGGCGCAGTCCAGCGGCTGGTCCAGCTGGATGTAGCGTCGGATCTCCTCGGGGCTCAGTTCGCGGAAGGTCACGGTGAAAGGGATCTGACCCGTTCGGGCCTGGCCCGTCGCGGTATCCAGCAGGCAAAGGCCGGTATGGAAGGTCACGGTCTCTCCGGACAGTGCCGCGAGCTGCGCCTCGGCACGGCCCACGTCGCCGGGCTTTCCGAGGATGTGGCCGGCATAACTCGCGTTCTGGTCGGAACCAATCACGAGGTGGTCGGGGTAGACATCGGCCACGGCCCGGGCCTTGGCCTCGGCGAGGCGGACCACCATCGTCTCGGGCCGTTCGTGTGGTTGTGGGGTCTCGTTGGCCCCGGGCCGCGCGGTCTCGAACGGTAGCCGCAGTCGCCCCAGCAGTTCCGCTCGGTAGGACGAGGTCGAGGCTAGTACCAGGCGCCGCGGGGACTTAGCCATCGGCGCTGTCGATCTCGATCAGGGCATCGTCCGGGTTGGCGGCGGCCCCCTTGGCGATGTTGACTGCGGTGATCGTGCCGGATACGGGGGCGGCGATCTCGGATTCCATCTTCATCGCCTCCAGGACCAGTACCGGTTGACCGGCCTCCACGGTATCGCCTTCCGCCACCAGGACATCAATGATGGTTCCGGGCATGGAGGTGGTGACATCGCCGGGGCGGGTGGCGCGGCGGGACTTCTTGCCGCCGCCGTTCCCGGGACCGCGGTCCGCGCCACTGCTACCCGTGGTCTCGATCGTGTCGAGGGTCTCGATCTGGACCTCTTCCGGTATTCCGTCGACGGTCACGTACATTGGGCGGGTGTCTTCGCGGTGGTGGCCGGAGCCATTGACCTGGATGTGGTAGGTCTCGCCGTGGAAGGTGACGTTGAACTCCACTGGCGCTGGACAGCCGGCCTGGGTGTTTTCCGGAAGATTGAGGGGCTCTGGATCGAGCGTTCCATCGCGGCGTTGCTCCAGAAACTGGCGGCCGACTTCGGGGAACAAGGCGAAGGTCAGGACATCCTCCGGTCCCTGCGCAAGGTCACCGATCTCGCGAGTCAGTAGGTCCATCTCCGGCTTGAGAAAGTCAGCCGGGCGGCTGTCGATGACTTCGGCATTGCCGATGGCCTTCTGCCGGACCACGGCGTTGGTCGGTCCCGGCGCGCGGCCGTAGTGCCCGGTGAGGTACTGCTTCACCTCGTTGGTGATGGTCTTGTAGCGCTCCCCGGCGAGTACGTTCATCACCGCCTGGGTGCCGACAATCTGGGAGGTGGGTGTGACCAGCGGGGGGTAGCCCAGGTCTTCGCGCACCTTGGGGATCTCCTCCAGTACGGCGTCGAAGCGATCCAGCGCGTTCTGATCGCGCAGCTGGTTTGCCAGATTGGAGATCATGCCCCCCGGGACCTGGTTCACCTGCACTCGGGTGTCGACCCCGGTGTACTCGCTCTCGAAGCGTCGGTATTTCTTGCGGACTTCGTGGAAGTACATCCCGATCTTCTGCAGCGCGACCAGGTCCAGGCCGGTGTCGTGTTCGGTGCCCGCCAGCGCGGCGACCAGGCTTTCGGTAGGCGGGTGGCTGGTACCGCCGGCAAAGGCCGAGATCGCGGTCTCGATGTGCCGACAGCCGGCCTCGATTGCCTGCCAGTGGCATAGCTCGGACAGCCCCGAGGTTGCGTGGGCATGCAGGTGGATCGGCACATCCAGCGCGTCTACCAGTTCGGTGACTAACTCACAAGTTGCCGCGGGCGTGAGCAGTCCGGCCATGTCCTTGATTGCGATGCTCTGTGCGCCCATGCCCACCAGTTCGCGCCCCAGGGCCACAAACTCGGCGGCTGAATGCACGGGGCCGGTCGTATAGCAAAGTGTGCCCTGAGCGTGTCCACCGGCTTCGCGCGTCGCTTCGATGGCGGAGCGCAGGTTCCGGGCGTCGTTCATCGCATCGAAGATGCGGATGATATCGATGCCTCCGGCAACCGAGCGCTCGACGAAGGCCCGAACGACGTCATCCGCATAGTGACGGTAGCCGAGCAGATTTTGCCCGCGCAGAAGCATCTGCAGCGGCGTGTTGGGCAGCGCGGTCTTCAGCTGGTGCAGGCGCTCCCACGGGTCCTCTTTCAGGAACCGCAGGCAGGCGTCGAACGTGGCACCGCCCCAGACCTCCAGGGAGTGAAAGCCGATTGCGTCCATCTGCTCGCAGATCGGCAGCATGTCGTCGGTGCGCATCCGCGTGGCGATCAGGCTCTGGTGGCCGTCGCGCAGGGTGACATCCGTGATGTGAACTCGGTCCATAGTCATTCGCGGGTCAGTCCGGTGTCCGGTCGGGCGAGTGTGTACATTGATCAGCGTTTCCCTAGAGCCCGTGATGGGCGGCAATGGCCGCGGCGATGGCCACGGCCAGCTGGCGGTCCGAGCGTTTGCCGGGGACGTGAGTCAGCTCCGGGTGGGCAGCCACGAACCCGGTATCAAAGTGGCCGCTGCGGAACGCCGGGTGGGCAACGATCGCCAGGTGGAACGGGATGGTGGTCTTGACCCCGAATACGCCGATATCGTGCAGCGCGCGATTGGATCGGGCCAGCAGGTCGTCCCATTCCAGGGCCCAGCAGATCAGCTTGGCGCACATCGAGTCGTAATGGGGCGGGATCGTGTATCCAGTGTAGATCGCACCGTCGGTGCGCACGCCTGGGCCACCCGGTGCGAAGTAGCGGGTAATCCGACCAAAGCTTGGGAGGAAGTCATTGCTTGGGTCTTCCGCGTTGATGCGAAACTCCAGTGCATAGCCGCGACGGGTGATCTGGGACTGCTCGTAGCGCAGCGGCTCGCCAGCCGCGATTCGCAGTTGCTCTTGCACGATGTCCACCCCAGTGATCATCTCAGAAACCGGATGCTCCACTTGAAGTCGTGTGTTCATCTCCATGAAATAAAAGGAATCATCGGAGTCCATCAGGAACTCGACGGTGCCCGCGTTCTGGTAGCCGACCGCCAGTGCGGCGCGCACGGCCAGTTCGCCAAGGTGCTCTCGTTGGGTCTCGCTCAGTTGCGGTGAGGGCGCGATCTCTACCAGTTTCTGGTGTCGTCGTTGCACGGAACAGTCGCGTTCGAACAGGTGGATCGCATGGCCGTGTGTGTCGCCGAGGATCTGCACCTCGATGTGCCGTGGATTGACGACGGCCTTCTCCAGGAAGATCTCAGTGCTTCCGAAGGCGCGGGTGGCCTCGGAGCGCACGCGCTCGAAGTTATGTTCCAGGGCCGCGGCGTCCTCGCACAGGCGGATACCGCGTCCACCCCCACCGTTGGTGGCCTTCAGCATGACCGGGTAGCCAATTTCCGCTGCCACCGCGAGGGCCTCTTCGGCGTCTTTGAGGTTTCCCTCCGACCCAGGTGTTACGGGGACACCGGCCTCGATCATTGCTTGTCGCGCGGCGACCTTGTCGCCCATGCGGCGGATGACGGAGGCATCCGGCCCCACCCAGGTCAGGCCGCGGGCCGCGCAGGCCGCTGCGAAGTCGGCGTTCTCCGACAGGAAGCCGTACCCCGGGTGCACGGCGTCACAGCCCGCGGCACGGGCCACGCCGATCAGGCGATGGAGATTGAGGTAGCCACCCATGGAATCCGGGCCGATGGCGTAGGCCTCGTCCGCCTTTTTGACATGCAGGGCATGGCGGTCAGCGTCGGTGTAGACGGCGACTGAGGTGATCCCCATCTCGCTGCAGGCCCGGATCAGGCGCACGGCGATTTCGCCCCGGTTGGCAATGAGCAGCTTGCGGATCACACGGAAGGCCCCGGGCAGGTCGATGACAACCCGAGTATCGACGTCGTTTGCTGACGCTGCAAGTTTCTGTTTCGCTTTGACAGATCGCCCGCGCGCGGGTATATTCCGCGCCCTCGCAACCGAGCCAGAAATGAGCCGCATCCCCGTTTCACTTGATCCGTGGCAACCGCGTGCCCGGCACCTCGAATTCGAGGGAGACCTGGGCCCGGAAGACCTCCCGCGACTGCGTGCCGATGCTCTGCCGGGACACCCGCTGCAGGTGCACGCACAGTTCCGGCTGGAACGCGGGTCGCTGGACGAGATGCGCTTGAGCGGGACGATTACGGGCGAGCTGTGGCAGACCTGCCAGCGCTGTCTGCAGCCGGTGATCTGGGAGTTCCGGCTCGAGGCGGATGCCGTGCTGCTGCCGCCGGAAGGCACGCCGGCCGGCATGAGCGAGGGCGACGACTTTGTCGAACTCGAGGCGGATGGCCTGCTGCGGCCGGCGGTATGGATCGAGGAAGAGGTCCTGCTGGCCTGGCCGCTGGTGCCGCGCCATGCGGATTGCAAACCGGCTGCGGAGCCCGAGTTCGAGGAGGGCGAGGGCGGCGAGAACCCATTCGCGGTGCTCGAACAACTCAAGCAGAGCGGCCCGGAGCGGCGCGGCTCGTAATGTGACCTGGGGTCGGGGCAATGCCCGGGCCGAACCGTTATACTTGCGCCCGTTTTGCTATCGGGCTCACTCCCGTCGCGACGGGATTTGATCAATCTGGAGATGCATCATGGCTGTTCAACAACGCCGCAAGACCCGTTCCAAGCGCGACATGCGCCGTTCCCATGACAGTCTGACGGGCGCCACGCTGTCCACCGACCCGACGACTGGCGAGATCCATCGCCGTCACCACGTGACTCCGGATGGTTTCTATCGTGGGCGTCAGGTGATCCAGCAGGACGTCGAAGTCGACGAAGACGAAGATTAAGGTCCAGGGAATGACCGTCCCGGGGCCACGGCTGCGCACGCACCGTGGCCTTTCCGCGTTTGAATTCGGCCGTTTGACGGCCGATCATCGGACCCGAACATGACTGCCAGTTTCACCATCGCACTGGACGTGATGGGCGGCGACCATGGAGCGCCCGTCATCCTGCCTGCTGCCCGCCGCGCACTGAAAATCGCGACGGATTTTCGCCTACTGCTGGTGGGCGATCAGGAGACGATCGAGTCGGGGCTTGCCGGCTGGTCGGCGAGCGAGCGCGAACGGGTCGATATCGTCCACGCCAGCCAGGTGGTCGGCATGGAAGAGCTGCCGGCCGTGGCGTTGCGCAACAAGCGTGACTCCTCCATGCGTGTCGCGATCGACCAGGTGAAGAATGGGGCCGCCCAGGCCTGTGTGTCCGCCGGCAACACGGGGGGCCTGATGGCTACCGCCCGTTATGTACTGAAAACGCTCCCCGGTATCGATCGCCCCGCCATCGCAACGGCCCTGCCGTCCATGACAGGCCATACGCACATGCTGGACCTGGGTGCGAATGTCGATGTCGAGGCGGCACACCTGTACCAGTTCGCGGTGATGGGGTCGGTATTGGCGAATGCCGTGGACGGGCTCGAAGCGCCGCGCGTCGGCCTGCTGAATATCGGCGCCGAGGCAATCAAGGGGAACGACCGGGTGCGCGAGGCTGGGCGCATGCTGGAGGCCTCCAGCCTGAACTACATCGGTTTTGTCGAGGGCAATGACGTCTACTGTGGTGATGTGAATGTTGTGGTCTGCGATGGTTTTGTCGGCAATGTCGCGCTGAAGGTTAGCGAGGGCGTCGCCAAGATGATCTCCTCGAACATGAAGGCCGAGTTCCGCGCGTCGGTGTATTCGCGGCTCGCAGGCCTGTTCGCATTGCCGGTGCTGCGGCGCCTGCGCCATCGCTTCGATCACCGCCGCTACAACGGCGCCTCGTTGTTGGGCCTGCAGGGTGTTGTGATCAAGAGTCACGGGAGTGCCGACGAGCTCGCCTTCGAACACGCGATTCGCATTGCCCGGATCGAGGCGGAAGCGAACATCTCGCGGCGGATTGACAAGCAGCTCGGGCAGCTCCTGGGCCAGGGGGCAACCGAGTGAAGCACGCACGAATCAGTGGCACGGGGAGCTACCTGCCAGAACGGATTCTGACCAACGCCGAACTGGAGGCGATGGTCGATACCACTGACGCCTGGATTCGCGAACGGACCGGTATCCGAGAACGACATATCGTGGCCGAGAACGAGGTCACTTCGGATCTCGCACTGAAGGCCGCGGAGCGCGCGATGGATGCGGCCGGCATCCGTGCCGCCGACCTGGACCTGATCCTGGTGGCGACCACGACTCCGGATCAGATTTTTCCCAGTACCGCGTGCATCCTGCAGGCCAAGCTGGGCATCGGGGGCTGTCCGGCGTTCGACATTCAGGCGGTCTGTAGCGGGTTCGTGTACGCCCTGGCGACGGCCGATCGCTTCATGCAAAGCGACGAAATCCGTCACGTGCTGGTCGTTGGGGCGGAGACGCTTTCGCGCATTACCGATTACACCGACCGCGGTAACTGCATCCTCTGGGGTGACGGTGCCGGAGCGGTGGTGCTCTCCCGCTCGTCCGATCCGGGGATCATCTCGACGCACCTGCATGCGGATGGCCACCACAAGGGGCTGCTGGAGGTGCCGGGAGGGGTGTCGCAGCCGAGCGATAACCCCGACCTGGACTTCATCCGCATGGAGGGCCGGGCTGTGTTCCGCGTGGCGGTCAACACCCTGGACCAGATCGTCGACGAGACCCTGGAGTACAACGGGATCGACAAGTCGGAGCTGGACTGGCTGGTGCCGCATCAGGCCAATATCCGCATCATCCAAGCGACCGCGAAGAAGCTGAACATGTCCATGGACAACGTCGTGGTTACCGTAGACCGGCATGGCAATACGTCCGCGGCGTCCATTCCTCTGGCACTGGACACGGCCGTTCGCGATGGCCGCATCAAGAAGGGCGATCTGATCCTGACCGAGGCCTTCGGCGGCGGTTTTACCTGGGGCTCCGCGCTGATCCGGATGTAGCGCCCTCCGTCATCGCGGGGTGCCGCACGTCAAACAAGGAAGCAACCGCATGGGCCGCGAAATCGAACGCAAATTCCTGCTGGCGAGTACTGCCTGGCGCGACGAGGTTGTTCGCTCGCAGTACATGCGCCAGGGTTACCTCTGCGGAAATGATCGAGCCTCCATCCGGGTGCGGGTGGACGAGGAAGGCGCCAACCTGAACATCAAGAGCGCGACACTCGGTGTGGAGCGAGACGAATACCAGTACGACATCCCCGTGGCCGATGCGCATCGCCTGCTGGACACCCTGGCCGGCCCTCAGGTCGAGAAAACCCGCCATTGGGTTGATGTGGAGGGTTGGGAATACGAGATCGACGTGTTCGAGGGTGCGAATGCCGGTCTGATCGTGGCTGAGCTGGAGCTGCCGAGCAGCGATGCCGAGTTCCCGCGTCCCGACTGGCTGGGCGAAGAGGTCTCGCACGACCCGCGCTACTACAACACCGAGCTGGCGCGGAACCCCTACCGCGAGTGGCCCGATGCCTCCTGAGCCCCGCGAGATCTTCGCTTCAGACTGCCGTGCCTGCCCGCGCCTGGCCGCGTTTCTGGAAGACGTCCGCACGAAGCACCCCGAATACCACGCAGCGCCTGTCCCATCCTTCGGTCCGCTGGACGCCAGGCTGCTGATTGTCGGCCTGGCGCCCGGGATGCACGGGGCCAACGCCACTGGGCGCCCGTTTACCGGTGACTACGCCGGCGTGCTCCTGTATCAAACCCTGCATGCGCACGGCTTTGCCTCCGGCCCCGAGAGTTCCCGCGCCGACGACGGGCTGGAGCTCCTCGACTGCCGGATTACCAATGCGGTGAAGTGCCTACCGCCGCAGAACAAGCCGACCACCGAAGAGATTCGCACCTGCAATGGCTTCCTCGCGGCCGAGATGATGGCCATGCGGCCACAAGTGATCCTGGCGCTGGGCAAGATCGCCCATGACGCCATCCTGCGCGCGAAGGGACTGCCGCTATCCAGCCTGCGTTTCGGCCATGGCGCCGAGCACGAGCTGGACGCAGACACCCGTCTGATCGATTCCTACCACTGCTCGCGCTACAACACCCAGACCCGCCGTCTAACCCCCGCGATGTTCGACGAGCTCTTCGCCCGGATCCGCACCCAAATCGGTTAGCCTTCCAGGCCCAAAAGGCCTGATTTCGCTTCGCCGTAACGGCCCCGCGTCGGGGGGTGGCCAGAGAAATCGCCAGGCGCCTGCGGCGCTCGCGATGACGCTGTGCTTTTCCTGTCATTGCGAGGCCCCGCAGGGGCCGTGGCAATCGGCTGGGTTATGGCCAGATTCGACACCCCGGATGCGGGGCGTTCATAGCCAATGCTCTCCCCAAGGGGAACACTTCCACAGGACGAAGCGAAGGGTGGGGGATGCCGGGTGACCAGACAGTTCCGGTATCCTGAAAAGATCATGAGTGCCCCCGAGACCGGATTCGATCCCAAGGACTTTCTGCAGACGCTGACGCAGTCGCCCGGCGTGTACCAGATGCTGGATGCGTCCGGCACGGTGCTGTACGTCGGCAAGGCGCGTAACCTGAAGAGCCGGGTGGCCAGCTACTTTCGCGGTAGCGACGACCGTGGTCCACGCATCCGTTCGATGGTGCGCCAGATCGCCGATATCCGTGTGGCGGTCACGCACACCGAGGCCGAGGCCCTGCTGCTCGAGGCCAACCTGATCAAGCGTCATCGGCCGCGCTACAACGTGCTGCTGCGGGACGACAAGAGCTACCCCTATATCTATGTCTCCAACCAGGAGTACCCGCGGCTCGGGTTTCACCGGGGCGCGAAGAAGAAGGGCGTTCGCTATTTTGGGCCGTACCCCTCGGCCGGGGCGGTGCGCGAGAGCCTGGCGCTGTTGCAGAAACTCTTTCTGGTACGCCAGTGCGAGGACAGCGTGTTCGCCCACCGTTCGCGGCCCTGCCTGCAGTATCAGATCGGGCGCTGTACCGCCCCCTGCGTGGGCTATATCACCCCAGAGGACTACGCCCGCGATGTCGATGCCTCGGTCAAGTTCCTTGAGGGCCGTAGCGAGGCGGTCACCGCCGAGCTGATGGAGCGCATGGAGGCGGCCTCCGCGCGCCTGGATTTCGAACATGCGGCGCGCCTGCGTGACCAGATCGCCCGCCTGCGACAGATCTCGGAGCAGCAGTTCGTGGCGGGAGGCGAGGGGGATGCCGACGTGTTCGCGCTGGCGCAGGAAGCCGGGGCCTGCGCGATCGAGATCTTCTTCGTGCGCAACGGCCAGAATCTGGGCAACAGCGAGCTGTTTCCCAATGTGCCGGAGGCGACCGAGACCGACGAGATCATGGCCGCGGTCCTGGCTCAGTACTATGCGGAACGCGAGCCGCCCGCGCGCATCCTGCTGTCCCACGAGCCACAGGGGACCAAAGCGCTGGAGGCCTTTCTGGCCGAGCGTCGGGGTGGCAAGGTGGCCCTGGCCTGGTCGCTGCGCGGGGATCGGGCGCGCTGGCTGGATATGGCGCGGCGTAACGCAGAACTGGCGTTGAAGACCCGGATTGCCAGTCAGGCCGGCCAGACCGCGCGTCTGGATGCCTTGACGGCCGAACTGAGCCTGGAGGCGTCGCCGAAGCGTATGGAGTGTTTCGACATCTCGCATACCGGGGGCGAGGGCACGGTGGCCTCGTGTGTGGTGTTCGGGCCGGACGGGCCGATCAAGTCGGATTATCGGCGCTTTAACATTTCCGGGATTGAACCGGGCGATGACTACGCGGCGATGCATCAGGCGCTCAGCCGCCGTTTCACTAGACTGAGGAAGGGTGAGGGGCAGGAGCCGGATATCCTATTTATCGACGGCGGCAAGGGGCAGGTGACCCAGGCACTGAATGTGCTGGCCGACCTGGGTCTGGACCACATCAAGGTGGTTGGCGTGGCCAAGGGCGAGGCGCGCAAGCCGGGTATGGAAACCCTGATATTGAGCGGGGTAGAGGCCCCCTCTATACTGCCCGCGCATTCGGGGGCGTTGCACCTGATCCAGCAGATTCGGGACGAGGCGCACCGTTTTGCGATTACCGGGCACCGGGCCCGCCGGACGAAGGCGCGCAAGGAGTCGACCCTGGAGGCCATCCCGGGGCTTGGTCCGAAACGGCGCAGCGCGCTGTTGCGACACTTCGGTGGCTTGCGCGGCGTCAGCCGGGCCGGCGTCGAGGAGTTGGCCAAGGTGCCCGGGATTCACCGCCGCCTGGCACAGGCGATCTACGACCAGTTCCACGAGAGTTGAGCCACGTACATGTTTCCCCAATTACCCACCTGGCTGACTTGGTCGCGGATCGTGATGATCCCGCTGCTGGTGCTGGCGTTCTATGGCCTGTCGATGCCCGTTGGGGGGATCGTTGCCGCCGTGATCTTTGCCCTTGCGGCGGTCACCGACTGGCTGGATGGCTACCTGGCACGGCGCTGGGAGGTGACCAGCCGCTTCGGGGCCTTCCTTGACCCCGTAGCGGACAAACTGATTGTCGCGGCGGCTCTGGTGCTGGTGGTGAACCACAATCCGGACCTCGGCATCGCGTTGGCCGCGATTGTGATCATCGGGCGAGAGATTGCGATTTCCGCACTGCGTGAATGGATGGCCGAGATCGGCGGGAGTGCGAAGGTCGCCGTGTCCTGGGTGGGCAAGGTGAAGACCACGGCGCAGATGGTCGCGATCTTTCTGCTGCTCTGGGCCGAGCCCATTGTGGGTCTGCCGACCTTCGTGATTGGCGAGTGGCTGCTGTACCTGGCCGCGGCGCTGACCCTGATTTCGATGATCCAGTACATGCTGGCGGCGGCCCGGAGTCAGTAGAGCGATCGTCGCCGTTCCCACTTTTGGGTTTTGGCCTACACTGGCAAGACCGGCCTTGTGGCGTCCGCGGATTATCCATGCGCGATCCTGATGCTGACCTTGATGACATTCGGACTCTGGAGGTGCTTCAGGGTCTGCTGCCGGGGTTTGTCTACCAGTTGCGCATGAGGCCCGATGGACAGTTTGACTACCCCTATGTCGGACCCATCGTGGCGCAATGGTTTGGGGTCGATCGGGAGGCCCTCCAGACGGATGCGAGCGCGCTCCTGGACTGTATTCACCCCGAGGATCGCGAGTGGGTGATGCAGTCCACAATGGACTCGGTGGACCGGGTGGAGCCCTGGAGCGTCGAGTTCCGGATGCAGTGCCGTTCCGGCCGCGTGATGTGGGTGCAGGCCTATGACACTTCGCGGCGCCTCAAGGACGGGACGACCATCTGGACGGGCTTTGCGACCGATATCACCGAGCGCAAGCAGCTAGAGGAGTCGCTGCGCCAGAGCGAGGCGCAGTTTCGCGCCTTCGTCGAGAGCGCCAGCGATGTGATCTATTCGTTGCGCCCGGACGGCGTCATGACCTACGTATCGCCCAACTGGACCGAGAACCTCGGTTACCCCATCAGTGCGGCGGTGGGCCATGCCATCGACGAATACGTGGCCCCGGAAGATCTACCCGCCTGCTATGCCTTTCTGCATCAGATCGCACAGACCGGGCAAAAGGCCAGCGGGATCGAGTACCGCATCCGACACCAGGACGGGCACTACCGGTGGCATACCAGCAATGTCTCCCCAATGCTGAACGAACAGGGCGAAGTGACCACTTTCCTCGGTATCGCGCGCGACATCACAGTGCGCAAGGAGACCGAGGCGCAGATGCAGCGCCTTGCACACTATGACCCGTTGACCGAACTACCCAACCGTACCCTTTTCTACCAGATCCTCGACCACGAACTACTGGCGGCGCGTCGCGAAGGCCAACAAGTGGCGTTGATGTTTGTCGACCTTGACGAGTTCAAGCCGGTGAATGACCGCCATGGCCACGCGGTGGGGGATCGGTTGCTCAGTCAGGTGGCCCGGCGCCTGTCCGCTGCGATCCGCGAGAGCGATGTGGCCGCGCGGATCGCGGGTGATGAGTTCGTCGTGATGCTGCCGCGCTTCCAGTCGGCCGACGAAAGTCGGGCCCATGCGCTTGCGATTGGCGAGAAGATTCGTTCGGCGCTGGCCGAGCCCTTCGACTGTGACGGTGTGGAGGTGCGTATCTCCAGCAGCATTGGTATTGCGATGTTTCCGTTGGATGCGGCCGACGGACCGGGGCTGTCGCGGGCGGCCGACGCGGCGATGTATGTGGCCAAGAATGCGGGCCGAAACCGCGTGGTGCTGTTCGATCGCGAGGGCCATGCGACCGCCGCCGTGGGCTACCGCGGGTATTGACGTACCTGGAAACTGCGGTAGAATACGCGCCGTTAGTGAAGAGCGGGAATAGCTCAGCTGGTAGAGCACAACCTTGCCAAGGTTGGGGTCGCGAGTTCGAATCTCGTTTCCCGCTCCAACAGATTCCTGAAACCCCGGTTCGGCCGGGGTTTTCTGTTTCGGCCGCCGGAGGTATGCGCTCCGAGCCGGAACCACCCGATACAGGCTGGGTGGCAGAGTGGTTATGCAGCGGATTGCAAATCCGTGTACGCCGGTTCGATTCCGACCCCAGCCTCCATGTTCCATCACGCAAGAAGGCCGCCTCCGGGCGGCCTTCTTGCGTGATGGGGTTGCGCGCGCGCCCGGCGCGTCCGTTTACATAATGGTTCGCGGATCCTCCAAGCGGGAAGGCGGGTACGCAGGAAGAAATGACCGGTGGGGCCGGAGCCGAGACGGAGCGGTCACATGCCCGCAGGCGTTACTGAATTGTTGCTCCGGAGATTCGATTCGGCGGAGGACGGCCCGGAAGCCGCGCGCACGAGGCGGCGGGGCATGGCACTATGCGAGGGTTGGTTGGCTAGAGAGAGCACGGTGCACGCAGCGGATTTGACCCTGAGCATGCGCACCCCAAACCATTCGAGGCCCCTGCCCCGCATGGTGCGCTGGATTATTGGGGGCATCGGGATCTGGCTGCTGACGGGGCTATCCGTGCTGGGCTCGGCTGAGCCCGATTTGCGGGTGGGTGTGTACGAGAACGCACCCAAGGTCTACCTGGGTGCCGACGGGCGCGCCGACGGGCTGTTCGTTCGGCTCCTGGATTCTATCGCCCGCCGCGAGCATTGGGACATCGAGTATGTTTCCTGCGAATGGGCGCAATGTCTGCAGGATCTGCGCGATGGCCGCCTGGACTTGATGCCCGATGTGGCGTTAAGCGAAACCCGGGAAGGCTTCTTTGCATTTCACCAAATCCCAGTCGTACAGGGCTGGAGCCAGGTCTACGCGGCCCCGCATTCGGGCTTTAGCAGTCTGGGCGCGGTGGGCAGTGGGCGGATCGCGGTCCTTGAAGGCTCCGTCCAGGAAGCGCACCTGCGTGAAGTGCGGTCGCGCGACCCGGATCTCGAGTTCGGCCTGGCCACCTTTAGCAACCTCGAGGCGGTGTTGGCCTCCGTATCCCAGGGGGCGGCGGATGCGGCTGTCAGTAACAACTTCTATGGTCGGCAGCACGCGCGGGCCCATGGCCTTGTGGAGACGTCGATCACCTTCGGCCAGGTCGGCCTGTACTACGCGGCCGCGCTGGGGGCCCAGGACGGGCGTCTGGACCTGATTGATGCCTATCTGGAGCGTTGGAAGTCGCTAGCTGGTTCGCCCTACCAGCAGGCGCTCGACGCGACGCTTCTCGCGGAGGAGGCGCCCGGGTTGCCCCGATGGGTTGGATGGACGCTCCTGGTGGGTGTCGTACTGGTGGCTTTTCTCGCGGTGGCGGGTGGGGTACTACGCTGGCAAGTGCGGCGGCGCACACGCGAGCTTCAGGCTGCCAATCAACGTCTCGAACATGTGCTCGATAGTGGTCCGGCGGTGATCTACCAGCTGGATGCGGGCGACTTTCAGCCCCTTTGGGTTAGCCCCAATATCGAGCGTCTGTTTGGCATCGATCCAACTTCTGCGATGTGCCCCGGCTGGTGGGAGCAGCAACTGCACCCGGAAGACCGCAAGGCTGCGCTGTGGGAGAACGATCGTTTGCTGGAAGACGGCGAACTGGTGCGCGAGTTCCGCCTGTTCGACGGCTGGGGCAAGCTGCGCCACGTGCACGACGAGATGCGTCTGGTACCAGGGGTGCATAGTCGCCAGGAGATCGTAGGCAGCTGGATCGACCTGACCGCGAGCATTGAGCAGGAAGAACAGCTGAGGCAGATGTCGCACTTCGACGCGCGCACCGGCCTGCCCAACCGGGCACTGCTGCAGGATCGGCTGGGCCACACGGTGGAGCGGGCAATGGCCGATGAGGAGGCCCGCTGGATCGTGCTGATGGACCTGGACCGGTTCCGTAACGTCAACGAGACCCTGGGAACCGCGGCGGGCGATATCGTGTTGCAGGGAATCGCCCAGCGCCTCAGCCAGATGTTGTTGCCTCAGGACACCGTGGCCCGAATCGGTGCCGACGAGTTCTGTCTGGTGGTCGAGAGTCCCCCGGATACGCCGATTCAGGACTTTGTGGAGCAGTTGATGACAACGCTCCGCAGGCCTTTCGAGGTCGCGGGGCGGTCTCTGGTGCTGACGGCGAGCGTTGGCGTGGCGCGATTCCCCAGCGATGGGCAGACCCGGGACGAGCTTTTGATTGCTGCTGAACTGGCCATGCAGGCCTCCCGCCTTCGCGGTGGCGATAGCTGGTCGTTGTATGAACCGGAGATGGGTGCGCTGACGGAACAGCGCCTGTTCCTGGAAAACGATCTGCGTCAGGCGATCCAGAACGACGAATTCGTGCTGCATTTCCAACCACAGTTCCATCTGGGCACGGGTGACTGCGTGGGCGTTGAGGCGCTCGTGCGCTGGAATCACCCGCGGCGCGGCATGGTGTCGCCGGCGGAGTTTATTCCCCTGGCGGAGGAGACTGGGCTGATTCAGGCCATTGATCGCTGGGTATTGGAGGCTGCCTGTCGCCAGCTGGCTGCTTGGGACCAGGACGGGGTGCCGGTGTCGATGGTCGCGGTGAATCTGTCCGCCCGCGAGCTGCATGACGAGCAACTGGTCGCTTCGGTGCGGGACACCCTGGAGCGCTTCTCGATCCGCCCTGAACGCCTTGAGGTGGAGCTCACCGAGACCATGATCATGGAGTATCCGGAGCGGGCGCTGGCCGTTTTACGCCGTTTGAGTGCCCTGGGCGTGCATCTGGCGATGGATGATTTCGGGTCGGGTTACTCGAATCTTGCCCACTTGCGCCGACTCCCGCTGCATCGGCTCAAGGTCGATCAATCCCTGGTGCGGGATATCGGTCGGTCCCGACACAACGAGTCGATTATTCGCGCAATTATCGCGCTGGCCGAGGCGCTGGAGCTGGATTTGATCGCGGAGGGTGTCGAGAACGAGGCCCAGCGCGAGTTCCTCCTGAAAGAAGGCTGCGCGATCGGCCAGGGCTTTCTGCTGGGTCGTCCGGCGTCCGCGGAAGACCTGTTCCGTTAGGCGCCATTGGATCAGTGAGCGCGCTTGGGTTGCCGACACCCTGGGGAGAGGGCGGAGCCAACACGAAGGGTCCGCTACCAGGGGCCTGCCGAGGCCGTGCGAGTGGCCCCATCCCACAATGGTAGTGGGATGGGTGCCGGGCTTAGTCGGCGGGCGGCATGTATTCGTGGCGGATGTGGCCGTCCGGTTCGGGGACCTGGACGCCCGCATTTTCCAGGGCCTCCGTGAGGTCCTCGCAGTCGTCCAGATCGTCGGCTCGCTTTTTCAGCGTGGCGAGGGTGTCGGCGGCCTCGGCCTCGGGCATGGTGATGACGAGTTCGCCATTTTCGGCTTTTTCCAGATGCATGTCGTGCTCCTTGTGTCCGCTCGTGGTGCAGTCGCTACGTGAGTCCGATCAGTCTTCGATCGAGGGCTGCTTGGGGGCCTTCTCGTCGAAGGCGTGTGGCGGCTGACGAAAATCGTTATCCAGCTCGTAGACTCCTTCCTGGAGCACGGACCCCAGGGCGCGGGCGCCGTTGCTGATCTCGCCGTCGAGCTCGGTGATGTTCTCGGCAATGCTCTTGGCGGTCTTCTTGTCAATCTTCAGGGTGACGGTTCCGTTCTTCAGCGTCGCTTCCATGTCGATCTCCTTGGTTGGCGGACTGTGACGTCGGTGGTACCCGTCTGGAACGGGTCTGATTCGCGTTCGTTTGACCTGCATCATGATAGCCGGGGCTGGGAGCGAGTAGCTTCGCCTGCAAGTTCTGCCTCCAACCTAACGAAGAGGCGGGCGTTCCCATTGATTCCCGCTTCCCGGGAAAGGAGAAAGCACGATGCAGTCTAAAGTGATGACCATGCGCCACGGCCCGCGGTTCCTGGCGCTGGCCGCGATGTTGTTGGCACTTTTGGTTGCCGGGTCCGCGCAGGCCGGAGGGCATGCTGGCGAACAGCCCGATATGGTGAAAGTCACGCCGAGCCCGCATTCGTTCCCCGCTACGCTGGCGGCTTTTGAGCGCGAGGTGGATGCGGAGGGCTGGAGCATCCTGAACCGCAACAACATGGCCGGGACGTTGTCCGAGCGCGGGTTCACCATCGATCCGGTGGTGATTCTGGATGTCTGCAGCGGTCGTTACAGCGCGCAGATCCTGGAAGAGGACGCGTATCGGCCCGTTTCCGCCTTTATGCCCTGTCGGGTCAGCATCTATCAGGACAGCCAGGGCGAGGTGTTCATCTCGCGCATGAACGTTCCAGGATTCCTGCCGATGATGCCGGATGGGGTTGCCGAGGTGATGGAAAACTCCTCCGAGGAGATCGAGGCGATCATCGAACGGACCATCGCCGATTAGCGCGATGGGTTACAGTCCTCTGCGCGAGTTCGGGCCGCGGCCCGCAATGTGCACGCGATAAAGGATTTTTCGGCGGTCAGCGACACGGGACCCGTTAGGCGGGTCCCTGGTCGTTGTTGGTCATGATCTAGGTGGGGGCATGATCACCATGCCCGCCAACCGGTACGTAAGGGCGGAAGAGACGTTTGAACAACATTGCGACCCCCGCATGGGGATGCCGTTGCTAGTGACACGAAACATTATATTGGACAGTAGGCCGGCCCAACGGGGTGCCGCGCATTCCGGAACCGGGGCGCGGCACTTTTTTGTGTTGGGTGCGTGGCCACGCGGGGGCGTTCGATGATGGCCGAACGTCGTGTGTCACGGCCCCTGGCAGCCGGGTTGATCGCGGGTAGTTATGTCGTTCTGGGTCTGTTGTGGATTGCCCTGTCCGATGTGGCGCTGGCCTGGTGGGGGGGGACGGATATATCCGCGGCGTTGACGCGCGCGAACTTGGGCAAGGGCTTTGGGTTTGTGCTGGTCTCGGGCTTGTTGTTGTACGTAGCGATGCGATGGCTTCCCGGTGGTCTCCGGGAG
Organism: Thioalkalivibrio sp. ALJ1; assembly: GCF_000745395.1. Classification (NCBI taxonomy): domain Bacteria; kingdom Pseudomonadati; phylum Pseudomonadota; class Gammaproteobacteria; order Chromatiales; family Ectothiorhodospiraceae; genus Thioalkalivibrio; species Thioalkalivibrio sp. ALJ1. Next base: position 1,897,154 of record NZ_KN050684.1, read on the forward strand.
CTATCGAGCGCGACCGCGCACGGGGAGCGAGGACGCTTCGGCCCCTGGCCCTGGCTGCTCCTGGCGCTGGCGGTGGTGATGTCGACCGGTGGGGTGGGTCTGGCGACGTGGTACTGGCAGGGCATGGCGGCCGAAACCCAGGCACAAGAAGATTTGCAGCGCGCCGCATTCCTGAAGGGGGGGGTGATTGATCAATGGCTGGCGGAACGCACGGGCGACGCCGAGGTGTTGGCGGAGGCACGCGGGTTCAACCTGTTCGCTGTGACGGCCCTGGAACGGAGATCGGCTCTGGCCCTCGGGCAGGTGCGTGATCGTCTCGATCTGATGCGTACGGCCTATGACTACGACGGCGTGGCCCTGCTAGACGCCAATCGGCAGCCCGTGATCGAGCTCGGCCGCAGTGCATTGGATGAGGCGACCATGGACATGGTGTTGCGCGAGGTCCGGCGTAGCGGTGAGATCAGCGAACCCATTTTGCATGCGAACCCCGACGGACGACCACGTGTCAGCTGGGTCGTTCCCGTGCGCGACCGTGCCGCCCCACTCGATCCAGTGGTGGGCCTGGTGCTGTTGTCGTCGACGATCAAGAGTCTGCATCCTCTCCTGACCCTCACAGAGGGTCGCAATGGGTTGGATGCCCTGGCGCATGTCGTGGTGCGTGAGGGGGATCAACGGGCGACCATCGCGCGAATTACAGAAGCCGGTGGCGTCATCATCCCGGCGCCCATGGCTTTTCCGACATTGCGCGAGCGGGTGCTGGATCATCCGCGGGATGGGGTGGTGGTCGAGCGTTTTGATGACGCCGACGTTGCTTTCCTGGCTGGCATCCAGGGACTCGCTCCGGCGGGCTGGGATCTGGTGCTGAAGCGCGAGCTTGATGCCCTCCAGGCTTTGCCGCGGCAACACGCGGTGTGGGCGGCGGGAGCAACGCTGTTCTTGTGGCTCGCGGTGCTGGGTACCGGCGGGCTCTTGTGGAGACAGCAGTGGCTTCAACGCAACCTCGCCCTGGTGCAGGCACACGCGGATCAGGATCGGTTGCTGGGGATTTTCTTCGATATGCCCTTCGTGGGTATGGCGATCTCGGGCCCGCGTGGCGAGGGCTGGGAACGGGTGAATGCGTGCCTGGCAGACATGCTGGGCTACGCGCCGACCGAGCTCGCGGCAATGGACTGGCATGATCGCCTGTCCGTACCGCAGGACCGGGGTTGCGACACGGCGCTGGACGCCGAGATGCGGCGCGGCGAACGTTCGGGCTACAGCATTGTGAAACGCATGCTGCGGCGGGACGGTCGGGTGATGGTCGCGGATATCGACGTGAAATGCAGCCGTACGCCGCAGGGCAATCTGGACCGGGTCGTGGCGACCGTGGAGGACATAACCGAACAGCGCGAGCAGGAAGAGCGTCAGCGCCTGGCGTCCGTGGTGTTCGAGAACACCCGCGAGGGCGTGGTGATCACGGATGCCACAGCCCACATCCTCTCCGTCAACCGCGCGTTCACGGAACTGATGGGGTATAGCCAGGACGAGGTGGCCGGCCGGACACCGAAGATGTTTCAGTCGGGGCGCCACGATCATGTCTTCTACGCCAACATGCGCCGCGAGCTGGAGGAGAACGGCCATTGGCAGGGCGAAATCTGGAACCGACGCAAGAACGGGGAGATATTCCCCGAGCTGCAAAGCATCACCGCGGTTCGCGACAGCCAGGGGCGGCTTACCCATTACGTGTCGGTGTTCGCCGATATCTCCCGGATCAAGGCCTCCGAGGCCGAACTCGATTTCCTGGCTCACCATGATCCGCTGACCGAACTGCCCAATCGGCGTCTGCTGCGCGCGCGGCTGGCCCACGGGATCTCGCTGATGCGTCGGCGCGAGGGCCACCTGGCGTTGTTGATCCTGGATATCGACCGCTTCAAGGACATCAACGACAGCCAGGGCCACGCGGCGGGTGACCGTCTGTTGAAGATCGTGGCCGAGCGTCTGCAGGCCGGTCGGCGCGGTACCGATACCGTTGCGCGTCTGGCCAGCGACGAGTTCGCTGTGCTGGTGGAGAACCTGGGGCATGTCGACGATGCCGCGCGGGTGGCGGAGAACATTATCCGCGAGGTCGGCCACCCCTGCGATCTCGGCAACGGGATCGAGATGGAAGTGGCCGCAACCATCGGGATCGCGGTCTTCCCCGATCATGCGACGGATGCCGACATGCTGCTGCAGCAGGCGGGTACCGCATTGTCGCAGGCCAAGCTCGAGGGGCGCGGAAGCTACCGCTATTACTCGGATGAATTTGCCCGAGCGGCACGTGATCGCATCGACCTTTCCGCGCGCCTGCGCCGGGCGCTCGAGCAGGACGCCCTGGAAGTCCACTACCAGCCGCAATACAACGTGGCGGATGGGCGCCTGCTGGGTGCCGAGGCGCTGTTGCGCTGGAGCGACCCCGAACTGGGCCCGATCTCGCCCGGGCGCTTTATCCCGCTGGCGGAACAGACGGGGCTGATCGTGGAACTGGGTGCCTGGGTCCTGCGCCGGGTGATTGCGCAGGGCCGCGAATGGCAGGCGGCTGGATATCCGCCGGTGCGCCTGGCGGTCAATGTATCGGCCCTGCAGTTCCAACGCGTCCCAATCGATCAGCAGGTGGGGCTGCTGCTGGAGGAGTACGACTTCCCCGCCGATCAGCTGGAGCTGGAAATCACCGAGTCGGCACTGATGGCCGATCCAGGCCGTGCGCGCCGTATCCTGCAGCGGTTGCGCGAGCGTGGGGTGCACTTCGCGATTGATGACTTCGGTACCGGGTATTCGTCCATGGCGCAGCTCAAGCGCTTCCCGGTGGACACGCTCAAGATCGACAAGAGCTTTGTCGATGGCCTGGCCGCGGGGGACGACGACGAACGCTCTCACGATCTGTCTATTGCCCGTTCGATCGTGGGCCTGGGCCATGGCCTGGGACTATCCGTTCTCGCCGAGGGCGTCGAGACGGCCGAGCAGTTGGCCGTGCTCAAGGGCTTGGGCTGCGACCACTATCAGGGGTTTTACGCCAGCCGACCCATTCCGGCACCGGAGTTTGCGTCTGTGCTGGATGCCGTTGTGGCGTCTCGCTAGCCCAGATTGAGGATGCCGACGACGCTGCCGGTCATCAGCGTGGCCAGGGTCCCGGCGACGATGGCGCGAATGCCCAAGGCCACGATCTCGCTGCGGCGTTCCGGCACCAGGGCCCCCAGACCGCCGATCAGGATGCCAAGGCTGCCGAGGTTGGCAAAGCCGCTGAGGGCATAGATCAGGATCAGTTCGCTGCGCGCGGACAAGGCGTCTGCGGGAAGTTCGGCCAGGTGCAGGAATGCGACCATTTCGTTGAGTACGGTCTTGACCCCCAGCAGTGAGCCGGCGGTGACGGCCTCGCTCCAGGGGATGCCCATCAGCCAGGCCAGCGGCGCGAAGATCCAGCCCAGCATGCGTTCCAGGCTCAGGGCGTCGCCACCGAACTCCGGCAAGGCACCCAGTCCCGCGTTCACCAGTGCCACCAGGGCGATCACGACGATCAGCAGGGCGATGATCTGCAGGAGCAGTTCCAGTCCGCGCAGGGTGCCGCGCGTGATGGCGTCCATGGAGCTGGTGGCGGCTTCGGACTCGGGTAGCAGGTTACCCGCCGTTGAGGGCGCGGTGGGGGGAATCATCACTGTCGCGATCAGCAAGGCCGCCGGAAGACTGATCAGGGAGGCGACGATCAGGTGCCCGAGCGCATCGTCCAGCACCGATCCAATGATCGTGGCGTAAAGCACCAGCATGGTCCCGGCCAGGGTGGCCATGCCCACGGCCATCAGCGCAAAGAGCTCGCTGCGCGTCATCTCGCGCAGGTAGGGGCGGATTACCAATGGGGACTCCACCATGCTCAGGAACACGTTGGCGGCCGTGCCCACACCCAGCGCGCCACCGATACCAAAGGCACGTTGCAGCAGCTGCGAGGCGCCGCGTATCAGCAACGGGAGGATGCGCCAGTGGAACAGCAGTGCCGAAAGGGCGCTCAGCACCAGGACCAGCGGCAGGGCCTGAAAGGCGAGGATGAAGCTGCTGCCGGGGCCATCGGCCTGGAATGGCGGCTCATCGCCGCCCAGGTACCCGAACACGAACGAGGTACCGGCGCGGGTGGCGTCGGTCAGCGCGATCACCACCTCGTTCGCCCACAGGAACAGGTGCTGTGCTGCCGGAATGCCCAGCAACAGCGCGGCGATCGCGAACTGCAGGGCGAGTCCGGCGAGGACCGGGCGCCAGGGAAACAGGCGTTTGTGCTCACTCATCAGCCAGGCCAGGCCAATGAACATCAATAAGCCGAATGCGGCCTGGACGGTGCTCACGGATGAATCCCCAATGGAAATGGCGGACACAGCATACTCAACCGTGGGATCGTTCGCGCCGCTGCGTCCGGAATGGTCGCTTCGAGATGGTAGGGTGGTTAAGTAAACGGGAGCGGGGTGCCGGTTTGTTGGAGTCGCAGGCGTTACAACCAGGGATGGTGGTGCTGCACGGCAATCGCCTGGAGTCGCTGCGCACGCTGGCGGTGGAGTGGATGCGCCGCGCCCCGTTGGCGCCGCTGGAGAACGAGACCATCCTGGTGCAGAGCAACGGCATGGCGCAGTGGCTGCGCCATGCCCTGGCCGCACCACCGGATGCCGATCCGCCTGGTTGCGGGATCGCGGCGGCGTTGGACATGCAGCTGCCGTCGCGTTTCGTGTGGTCCGCCTATCGCGCGGTGCTCGGGGCGGAGGCGGTGCCGCTGGAGTCCCCTTACGCCAAGCGGCCGCTGACCTGGCGCTTGATGCGTCTGCTGCCGGAGTGTTTGGGGCAGGAGGCCTTCGCGCCGCTGCGCCAGTTTCTTCAGGACGACGATCCGGGGCAGGGTGGCGATCTGCGCAAGCGTTTCCAGCTGGCCGAGCGCCTGGCGGACCTGTTCGACCAGTACCAGGTGTACCGTGCCGACTGGCTGACCGACTGGGGAGCCGGGCGCGACGTCCTGCGCGATGCCCGTGGGCAGGAACTCGAATTGCCGCCGGGGCAGCGCTGGCAGGCCGAACTGTGGCGCTTGCTGCAGGCGGATATCGGTGCCGAACGCGAAGCGGTCAGCCGCTCGGCGGTGCATGCCCGGTACATGGAAACGGTGGGCGCGCTGGAGAGCCGCCCGGCGGGGCTGCCGCGGCGGATCATCGTGTTCGGCATCTCGTCGCTGCCGGGACAGATCCTGGAGGCGCTGGAGGGGCTGGCCCGGTTCTGCCAGGTGCTGGTTTGCGTGCACAACCCCTGCGAGTATTACTGGGCCGATATCGTCGCCGACAAGGACCTGCTGCGTGCCACACGTCGGCGTCAGGTGCGCAAGGCAGGGATGCCGGAGGCGCTGGAGGAGGCGGAGCTGCACAATCATGCCCATCCGCTGCTGGCGGCCTGGGGCAAGCAGGGCCGCGACTACATCGGATTGCTGGACGAGCACGATGACCCCAGCCGCTACGGCCAGGTCCTGCGCACGATGGACTGGGAGCGTGTCGATGTGTTCGAGGCGCATGGCACACGCGGGTCGGACGACTGCCTGCTGCACCAGCTGCAGGACGACATTCGCGAGCTGCGGCCACTGGCGGAGACCCGGGAGGCCTGGCCCGTAGTGGCCTCGGAGGATCGTTCCATCCAGTTCCATGTGGCGCACAGTCCGCTGCGCGAGGTGGAACTGCTGCATGACCGTCTGCTGGATCATTTCGAGCGCGACCCGGCGCTGCGCCCGCGCGACGTGATCGTGATGGTGCCGGATATCGACCAGTACGCCCCGCACATCGAGGCGGTGTTCGGTCAGCCGGAGGCCGATGATCCTCGCTTTATCCCGTACACGCTGTCCGATCAGGGGCCGCGCGGTCGTGACCCGGTGCTGATCGCGCTGGAGCCATTGTTATCGCTGCCCGAGAGCCGGATGGGCGTTAGCGAGTTGCTGGACCTTCTGGATGTGCCGGCGGTGCGTCGACGCTTCGGGATTGCCGAAGACGACCTGGGCACGCTTCACCGCTGGGCCGAAGGGTCCGGCGTGCGCTGGGGTCTGGATGCCGCCCAACGCGCCGGGTTGGGCCTCCCCGAGGGACTGGAGCAGAACACCTGGCGCTTTGGCCTGCGGCGGATGCTGCTGGGCTACGCGATGGGCGACCAGGGCCCGTGGCAGGCGCTGGAACCCTTTGACGAGATCGGTGGACTGGGTGCTGCGCTCCTGGGGCCGATGGATGCCCTGATCACGGCACTGGAGGAAGCCTGGACCTGGCTGCGCCAGCCGCACACGCCGGAAGACTGGGCGGCACATCTGGGCGCGCTGCTGGAACAGTTCTTCGCGGCCGAGAGCGACGCCGAACTGTACACCCTCGAGCAGCTTGGCGAGGCACTGGACCAGTGGCGCGAGGATTGCGCAGCGGCCGGTCTGGAGGAGGCGTTGCCGCTGGCCGTGGTGCGCGAGCAGTGGCTGGCGTCCCAGGATGATTCCGGGGTTGGCCAGCGCTTCCTGGCTGGGCAGGTGAACTTTTGCACCCTGATGCCGATGCGGGCGATTCCGTTTCAGGTGGTCTGTCTACTGGGCATGAACGATGGTGACTACCCGCGCAGCCCGACACCGGTGGACTTTGACCTGATGGCGAGCGACTACCGCCCGGGCGATCGCTCGCGCCGCGAGGACGACCGGTACCTGTTCCTGGAGGCACTGCTTTCCGCCCGCCGCCAGCTGCATGTGAGCTGGGTGGGGCGGCATGTGCGCGATAACGAGCCGCGCCCGCCGTCGGTGCTGGTCGGTCAGCTGCGCGATCACCTGGCCGCGGGCTGGGGGCTTACCGGGGTCGAAGGGCCCGAGGCCGGTCCAGAGCTGGTGAAGCACCTGACCACCTGGCATCCGCTGCAGCCGTTCTCGCCGGTGAATTTCCCGGCGGCAAAGGGCGCCGAGGCTCGCCACTTCACCTACGCGCGGGAGTGGGAGGCGATGCACGATCCCGCGCCTTCCCCGGCGGTGGATTCCAAAGGGGCACCGGCAGCTGTGCCGTTGCTGGAGGCCGAACGCGAGCCCCGTGCTCTGGGCGCAGAGGCGCTGACACGTTTTCTGCGTTATCCGGTAGAGGCCTTCTTCCGCTATCGCCTGGGGGTGTTCTTTGACGAGGAGGACGCCACCGGCGACGACCTGGAACCGTTTGGTCTGGGTGGGCTGGAACAGTGGCAGGTCCGCCAGCAATTAGTTGCGGCCGCGCTGGAGACGACCGAAGCGGTGGACGCCTGGCCGGCGATCCTGCAGGCGGAGTCCGCCAGGATGCAGCGCGCCGGGCGTCTGCCCCTGGGGGCTGCGGGCGAACTGGAGCGTGGCGCGATGGTGGCAGAGGCCACACGACTGCTGGAGCGGATCGGTGAGCGCTATGCGCTGTACCCCGACGCGTTGTCAGCGGCGCGGCCGTTGCGACTGGAGCACGAACACTGGGGCCTGGAGGCCGTGCCCCCCGCACTGCGTAGCAATGGGCAGGCGCGGGTGTGTCTGGACTACACCGCGAGCCGTATCAAGGATGGCAAGAAGTGGCGTTTCGACAAGTTGATGGCGCCCTGGGTCCGGCACCTGCTGGCGAATGCCGGGTCCGGTGACGTGGGCTCCGAGCTGGTCGCGCTGGACACCCGGCTGGATCTTCCGGGGCTGGAGGCCGGTCTGGCCGAGGAGCTGCTGGGTACGCTGCTGGAGGCCTGGGCGGCGGGGCAGGAGCGTCCGCTGCCGCTGGCCTGTGGCGCCGCGTTTGCCTGGCTGGGGGCGAAGGACGGCACGAAGGACCCGGATGAGGAGGCGCTGAAGACCCTGCGTGGGAGCGACTTTTCTGCTGGCGACTGGTCGCGCAGCCCGGCGCTGGCGCGCGCCTGGCGCGACCCCGAGAGCCTGCTGGAAGACCCCGATTTCGCCTTCTGGCGCGACCGCATCTACCGGCCGGTGTATGTGGTCGTGGGTCAGGCAGAGGCCTCGGAATGACGGCGTCCGCGCACAAGCTGGACCTGCTGGCGCTGCCCTTGCACGGCAGTCGTCTAATCGAGGCGAGCGCCGGCACCGGCAAGACCTACACTATCGCCGCGCTGTACCTGCGCCTGGTACTGGGGCATGGCGAGCTGCCCGAGGGTGCTGATGCCCTGACGCCGCCGCAGATTCTGGTAATGACCTTCACCGACGCGGCCACCCAGGAGCTGCGCGAGCGGATTCGCGAAGCACTGGCGATCGCGGCGCGGGTGTTTCGCGCACCGGACCCGGATGCGGTGCCGGGCGTCGAGGACATCCACAAGGCGCTGCGCAGCGAGTACGCCGAGGCGGAACGTCCGGGGGCCGCGCGCCGGCTAGAGCTGGCGGCGGAGTGGATGGACGAGGCCGCGGTCTCCACCATCCATGGCTGGTGCTACCGCATGCTGCGCGAGCACGCCTTCGACAGCGGGAGCCTGTTCACCCAGGACCTGGCGAGCGACCAGCAGGAACTGCTGGCGGAGGCCACCCGCGACTACTGGCGTCGCTTTGTCTACCCGCAGCCACCGGCGCAGCTTGCGCTGTTGCGTAACGCCTTCGGGACCGATCCCGACGCCCTGTTGCAGAAGATCCGGCCACTGGTCGGCCATCTCCCGGCCCGTACAGGGGATGCCGAACTGGAGACGCCGGAGGGGCTGGAGGCGGCGCTGGGCGAACGTCTGGAGCGGCTGGAGGCGATGAAACGACCCTGGCGCGAGGCGTTCGATACGGTGGCCGAACAGTTCGAGGCGCTGCGTTCGAGCGTGCTGAACGGGGGTAAGTACAGCAACCCGGAAAAGCTGTTGGGGTCCATGCGCGAATGGGCCGCAGACCCGGGCGCACTGCGTCCCGGTGGTGTATCCGGCGATTCGCCGCTAGAGCGGTTCAGTACGGCCGGGATGCAGGCGCGGCTGAAGAAGGGACAGGTATTGCCGGAGGATATGCACCCGGCCTTCACTGGACTCGACAATCACGCCGAGGTCTGCGTGGATGACCTCGAGCGCCTGTTGCAGAGTGCCGCACGGCAGGTCGATGCGCAGTTCCGCCAGGCCCAGCGCCAGCGCGCGCAGATGGGATTTCATGACCTGCTGACTCGGTTGCGCGATGCGTTGGACGGGCCCGGTGGCGAGCACCTCGCCGCGACGCTGCGCGCGCAGTTCCCGGTGGCCCTGGTCGATGAGTTCCAGGATACCGACCCGGTGCAGTACCGGATCTTCCACCGCGTGTATCGCATCGACGAGAACCCCGATGATCTCGGCGTACTGCTGATCGGTGACCCCAAGCAGTCGATCTATCGTTTTCGCGGTGCGGATATCCATACCTATCTCGCCGCGCGCGCGGCAACCGAGGGGCGGCACTACACCCTGGAGCGCAATTTCCGCTCGACGGAGGCGCTGGTGGCGGCTGTGAACCGACTGTTCGAGCACGCCGAGGGTTGGGACGACGGAGCCTTCCTGTTTCGCAAGGGCGCGGAGAACCCGTTGCCGTTTCTGGCGGTGGACGCGAACGGGCGCAAGGAGGTTTTCGAGCACGCCGGGCAGGCGGCGCCGCCCGTCACGCTCTGGTGCCACGACCCCGGCGAGCCGGTGCCCAAGGGGGCCTACCGCGAGCGCATGGCCGCGGCCTGTGCCAGCCACATGGTGGCGCTGCTCAATGACGGCGCCACAGGGCATTGTGGTTTTCGCAAGAACGCCGCGGAGGACGGCCTGGAGCCGGTGCGCCCGCGCGACATGGCCGTGCTGGTGCGGGGGCGTATGGAAGCGGACGCGATCCGAGCCGAGCTGCGTCGACGCGGCGTGCGTAGCGTCTATTTGTCGGATCGCGAGTCGGTCTACGCCACGGACGAGGCGGGGGACCTGCTGCGCTGGCTGCGCGCCTGTGCCGAGCCGACCAGCGAGCGGCTGTTGCGTGCCGCCCTGGCGACCGCGACGCTGGGCCAGTCGCTCTCCGAGCTGCATCGGCTGACGGTGGACGAGCTGGCCTGGGAGGCACGGGTCGAGCAGTTCCGCTCCTATCGCGGCCTATGGCAGTCGCGCGGGGTGCTGCCGATGCTGCGCCGATTGCTGCACGACTTCGAGGTTCCGCTGCGGCTGCGTGCGAGCGCCGAGGGCGAACGCGCGCTGACCAACCTGCTGCACCTGAGCGAGCTGCTGCAACAGGCGGCCACGGAGCTGGATGGCGAGCAGGCCCTGATCCGCCACCTGTCGGAACATCGCGACGGCGAAGGCGAGACCGGGGAGGAACAGGTCCTGCGCCTGGAGAGCGACGAGGACCTGGTGAAGGTGGTCACGCTGCACAAGTCCAAGGGTCTGGAGTATCCGCTGGTGTTCCTGCCGTTTGTGTGCAATTTCCGTGAAACCAACAAGACCAAGGATGTGCCCTACCGCGATCATCCCCCGGAGGGTGGGGCGCGCTGGGTGTTCCAGATGGACGAGACGGTACTGGCTCGCGCCGAGCGCGAACGCCTGGCGGAGGACCTGCGGCTGTTGTACGTGGGCATGACCCGGGCGCGGCATGCCTGCTGGCTGGGGATTGCGCCGATTGTCTCCGGCGGCGGCAAGAGTAACCACTTCCACCTCACGGCGGCCGGCTACCTGCTGGCCGGGCCCGGGGGCGTCGAGGACGGCGGCCTGGAATCGGCCCTGAAGGCCGCGGCCGGCAGCGAGCCGGCGATCCATGTGGGGCCGCTGCCGGAGGCGAGTGAGATCATCGCGCAGACCGAGGGTGATGCGGTCGCGACGGGTCCGGCCCGGGTACCGCCGCCGCGCCGCTTCGAGCGTTGGTGGGTGGCCAGCTACAGCGCGATTGCCGCGCACGACGATGGAATTGCGCCGGTGGCCCCCGACTCGGCGCGTGAGGATGTGCTGCGCGAGGGGGTCGCGGATGCCAACCGACGGGCGCCGGAGGTCCCCGAGCCCGAGCTGCGGGCCACCAGTGGACTGCACGCCTTTCCGCGTGGGCCCGGCCCCGGGACCTTCCTCCATGGCCTGCTGGAGTGGGCGGCGGAACAGGGCCTGGCGGCGCAGGCTGAGCGCCCCGAGCGGCTGACGCAGGAGGTGGTCGCGCGTTGCGAGCGGCGTGGCTGGGGCGATTGGTCGACGACGGTTGCGGACTGGATGCAGCAGCTGATCGCGGCCGAATTCCCGCTGGAGGAGGGTACGTCCTTCCGCCTGGGCGGACTCGCCACCTATCAGCCGGAGCTGGAGTTCCTGTACCCGGCGCGGGATTTGTCGGCGGCCGAACTGGACCAGGGCGTGCGCGCGCAACTGATGCCCGGGCAGCCGCGAACGCCGCTGGGGAACGTGACCCTGAACGGCATGCTGAAGGGGTTTGTGGATCTGGTCTTCGAGCATGGCGGGCGCTACTACGTCGCCGACTACAAGTCGAACTGGCTGGGCGCCTCGGCCCGGGCCTATGCGCACGAGCACCTGCAGGCGGCCGTGCTGGAGCACCGCTACGACCTGCAGCTGGTGCTATACACCCTGGCGCTGCACCGGCAACTGGGGGCGCGCCTGCCAGGCTACGACTACGACCAGCACATGGGTGGCGGGGTGTACCTGTTCCTGCGCGGCGTGGAGGCGCCGGGGCACGGGGTGTTCCACCACTGTCCGCCGCGGGCGTTGATCGAATGGCTGGATCGGCGCATGTCGGTGGGTCCGGGCCAGGGGGAAACGGCATGACCGCGTGCCCGACGACGGGCCCTCTGGCTTCGGCTCAGGCCGTGCTCGTGCTTCTGCGCGAGTGGGAGGACGCGGATTGGTTGCGCGGCGTGGACCGGGCGCTAGTGCGTTTCCTGCACGAGCAGGTGCCATACGCACCCCCACTGGCCTTGCTGCTGGCAGCGCTGGCCAGCCACCAGGTCGGGCGTGGGCATGTGTGCCTGGAGCTCGGGGCCTTGCTGCACGCACCCGATGCGACGTTGTCCCTGCCCCCGGAGGGCGAGCCGGGCGTATCGTTACCGCTGCGGCCCTCGTCGGTGCTGCAGGGCATTTCCGCCGCACAGGTGGCGGAGGTCTTGCAGGACGGAGTCCTGGCCGGGTCGGGCGAGGTGGGTGGAACGCCGCTAGTTTACACCGGCGAACAGGTGTACCTGCGCCGCTACTGGGAAAGCGAGCGCCGTATCGGGCAGGCGATCCGCGCCCGGCTTGCGGACTGCGAGACCTGGCAAGGGGCACTAGATGAGCAGGAGGTGCGTGACTGGCTGGGCTGGTTGTTCGGGCCGCTGCCAGCCGCCGGCGAACCGGACTGGCAGCGGCTGGCCTGTGGCCTGGCGGCCGGGTCCGGGTTCAGCGTGATCACCGGTGGACCCGGGACCGGCAAGACCACCACGGTGCTGCGTCTGCTTGCGTTGTTGCAGGGTCTGCAGGGGCCGGACGACCCGCTACGCATCTGGCTTGCCGCGCCCACGGGCAAGGCGGCTGCGCGCCTGAATGCGTCGGTGAGCGGGGCGCTGGACCGGCTGGGGCTGGATCAGTTGCCCGATGGGGAGGCGCTGCGCCGGAATCTGCCGGCCGAGGTGGTGACCGTGCACCGTCTGCTCGGGGCGCGTCCGGATACCCGGCACTTCCGCCATGGGGCGCGCAATCCACTGGCGGTGGACGTGCTGGTGGTGGACGAGGCCTCGATGATCGACCTGGAGCTGATGGCGAGCCTTGTGGAGGCCGTACCCCACACCGCGCGTCTGATTCTGCTGGGGGATCGTGACCAGCTTGCCTCGGTGGAGGCCGGCGCGGTGTTGGGCGAGCTCTGTCACCGCGCGGGGGGTGGGCACTACACGCCACGGACCGCGCGGTGGCTGGAGGCGGTGACCGGGATGGTCGTGCCGGAGGCCATGCAGGACGCGGCCGCGCAGGCACTGGACCAGCACATCGTGATGCTGCGCGAGAGCCATCGGTTCGGCGCGGATAGCGGGATCGGCCGGCTGGCCGCCGCCGTGAATGCGGGGGAGGTGTCCCGTCTACCGAGTATGGATTCAGCCGTGCAGCAAAAGGTGCTCGCGGGGCCGGAGGATCCGGCGCTGGTGGCGCTCGCGGTGGATGGACGTAAGGATGTATCGGAAGGCGAGGCGGTCGGCTACGCCGGCTATCTGGAGGGCCTGCGCATGGCGCGACCGGCCTCGGCGGCACCGCGCGCGGCCTGGGAGGACTGGGCGCGCGATGTCCTGGCGGCGCATGGGCGGTTCCAGTTGCTGTGTGCGGTGCGACGCGGACCGTGGGGGGTGGAGGCGCTGAACCGGCGGATTGCCGCGGCGCTGCAGGCGCGCGGGCTGCTGGAGGGGGACCCCGCCCGGGTTGGCCACTCCGGCGGACATGAACCATGGGTCGAGGGCCGCCCGGTGATCGTTACCCGCAATGACTACGCGCTGGGTTTGATCAACGGCGACATCGGCATCGCCCTGGCGGTCCCTGCGTGGCTGGCGCGTGGCGAACCGGAGGCGGGCGATGGCGATGATGATGCGTCCGTCCTGCGCGTGGCGTTCCTCGCGGCGGGCGACCGCGTGCGCTGGGTGTTGCCCAATCGCCTGGAGGCCACCGAGACCGCGTTCGCCCTGACCGTGCACAAGGCCCAGGGCTCGGAGTTCGAGCACGTGGCGCTGGTGCTGCCGCAGGCGGATAGCCCGATCCTGACTCGCGAGCTGGCTTATACCGCGATTACCCGCGCCAGCCACTGGTTCAGCCTGCTGGAACCAGGGGTAGGCACCCTGGCGGCGGCCAGTCAGCGCCAGATCCAGCGTAGCGGGGGCCTGCGGCGCTGGTTGCAGGACGACTGAACGGAGGCGAACGTCGATTCTGTGGAGCCAATCACGTAACCGGGCATCGGGTGATATCTCCATCACGATTAATTTACGGCTGCGCCTCACCACGATAGGGTGTTTAGCTAGACGGTCAGTGCGGCTGAGACGCAAGGCGATGGATGGCATTCCGCATCCGGATTGTCCCGCGATCCAGCGCCTGCCCGGTTCCCTCGAACCGCTGACCAAGGTGCGTCCTATGCCCCTCCCCTCGCTCGCAAGCGTTCCCGGGCGCTTGACGCCGCTCTTCGCCCTTTTACTCCTGATGGCCGGTACGTTGGTGCTGAGTGGCTGTGCGGCGGAGTCCGATGAAGACGACTCCGCGGCAACGGAGGCGGAGCCGGTGGAAGTGCCGGTGCGTCAGGTGGATCGTGAACTGGTATCCATCTCGCGTACCTATACCGGGCGCACCCACAGCCCGCGTTCGGTAGAGGTGCGGGCGCGGGTGTCCGGGGTGCTGGAGAGTCGGCTCTACGACGAAGGTGATAGCGTCGAGCAGGGTGATGAATTGTTTCGTATGGACCCGGCGCCATTCGCGGTTCAGGTGCGCAGTGCCGAGGCGAGCCTGGAGCGTGCGGAGGCGGAATGGCGCCAGGCCGAGCGCGAATGGGAACGGGTACGGGACCTGTACGAGGACAATGCAGCCAGTGGCCGCGAGCGCGACGAGGCCCGTTCACAACTGGAACTGGGGCAGGCCGCCGTGGCCGAGGCCGAGGCGACATTGGCCGAGGCGCGTATTGATCTCGACTACACCTCGGTGACCGCGCCGCTGGATGGCGTGGCCGGGTTCGAGGAACGCCCCGAAGGCAGCCTGCTGCAAGAAGGTGATCTCCTCACCACCGTGACGCAGTTGAACCCGATCCGGGTGGATTTTGCGGTACCCGAAGCCCACTTGACCGCCTATGGTCCTCAGATCCGTTCCGGAGTGGGACTGACTGTGCTGCTCACCTTGCCGAATGGGGACTTGTATCACCATCAGGGCCAGCTTGACGCGACCGAGGACGCGGTCGACGAGGCCACGGGCATGATGAATGTGCGTGCGATGTTCCCGAATCCGGATGGGTCGATGCTGCCGGGACAGTTCGTTCGGGTCACCTTGAGCGGCCTGCAGGCGGGGCACGGGGTGCGGGTGCCGCACACGGCCGTGACGGAGATCGAATCCGGGCCGGCGGTCTATCTGCTGGATGAGGACGACATCCCGTATACCCAATCCATCACGGTTGCGATGGACCTGGGCGACGACTTTCTGGTGACCCGTGGGATCAACGAAGGGGATCGCCTGGTGATTGGCGGGGTTTCGGGCGTGGCGGAGGGTGAGCGGGTTTCGCCGCAAGACGCGCCTCTTGCGGCTGAGCACCCGGTTGCACCGGGTGTATTGCCTGAGGTGGCCCCCGACCTGCTGGACGAGGTCGCCGAGCCGAGGACGGATTCTGGCGTTGCGGACGAGATCCTCGATGACATGGGGAACGGGGCGGGGGACCTGGACTGATGCTCCGCTTTTTCATTGGGCGGCCGGTCCTTGCATCCGTCATCTCCATTCTGATCGTGCTCGCGGGCACCGCGTCCGCGTTCCTGCTGCCGGTTGACCAGTATCCGGACATCCTGCCGCCGAAGGTCATTGTATCGGCCAGCTATCCCGGTGCCAGCGCGGAGGCGGTGGCGGAGTCCGTGGCGGCGCCCATCGAGGCGACCGTGGATGGCGTGGACAACATGGCCTACATGCGTTCGAGGTCGTCGGATGACGGCAGCATGGAGTTGATCATCACCTTTGAGGTGGGGACCGACCCGGATATCGCCGCGATCAATGTGAGCAACGAGGTGGAGGGCGCCCAGGGACGCCTGCCGGAGACCGTAATGAGTTCCGGGATCTCGGTAGAAAAGCGTGCTCCCTCGATGTTGCAGATGGTCACCTTTACTTCGTCGGATGGGAGTCTCGATCCGCGTTTTATCAGCGACTATGTCTGGCGCAACGTGTACTCCGAGTTGCGGCGGGCACCCGGGGTGGGTGACCAGACCTTCTTTGGTGCACAGATCTACTCCATGCGGATCTGGCTGCAGCCCGACCGGATTGCGGAGTTTGGTTTGACCCCTGGGGATATCCGCAGCGCCGTTCAGGAACAGAACGAGCAGTACGCGGCGGGGCAGTTCGGGTCCGAGCCTACTGAGGGGAGCGTCGATTTCACCTATGCGGTGACGACGCCGGAGCGGTTCTCGGAGGTGGAGGAGTTCGAGCAGATCATCCTGCGCAGCGCGCCGGATGGTTCGGCGCTGCGTCTTGGCGATGTGTCGCGGGTCGAGCTCGGGGCGCATATGTATGACTTCGAGGCGACCCATAACGGCGAGCGTGCAGTGCCCGTGGGGATCTACCTGGAACCCGGCGCGAATGCCCTGGATACGGCCCGCGGGGTCCGCGAGATCCTAGCCGAGCTGGAGCCCCGTTTCCCGGACTCGCTCGAATATCACATCCCGTTCGATACCACCCACTTCATTGATCAGTCGGTGCAGCGCGTACTACTGACGCTGATCCAGGCTCTGATCCTGGTGGTGGCCGTGGTGTATCTGTTCCTGCAAACCGTGAGGGCGACTGCCGTACCCATTGTGGCGGTGCCGGTATCGCTGATCGGCACGCTGGCGGGTATGTACCTGCTGGGATTCTCCGCGAACATGCTGACGCTGTTTGGGCTGGTGCTGGCCATCGGGATCGTGGTGGATAACGCGATCATCGTACTGGAGAACACCGAACGCTTGATGCGCGAGGAGGGCTTAAAGGCGAAGGAGGCCGCCTACCGCACCGTAGACGAGGTGGCGACCCCGATTATTGCCATGACGCTGGTGACGGTTGCGGTGTTTGTGCCGGTGGCCTTCATTGGCGGATTTACGGGCCAGATGTATCAGCAGTTCGCAATCACGATTGCGGTATCGGTCGCGATATCCGGAGTAGTGGCGCTGACGCTGAGCCCCGCGATGTGTGCGCGGCTGTTGTCCGATCGCCCGCGGCGGCCAGCCTTTCCCTTCCGCTGGTTCAACGGGGCCTTCGAGCGGGGCACGGCCGCCTACATGGTCGGGGTGCGCTTCCTTTTGCGGCACAACGTGATCGGTATGGCGTTGTTCGCGCTGATGCTGGTAGCGATCGTGGTGATGTTCCGCATGGTCCCGGGCGGCCTGGTGCCGGACGAGGATCAGGGGTATGTATTCGCGGCTGCGGAGTTGCCGGCCGCGTCTTCGCTGCCGCGTACCCGCGAGGTGATGGAGCGGCTGGGGGATGCGGCCCTGGAAGATTCGGATACGGCCGACGTGGTGAGTTTTTCCGGCATGGACCTGTTGTCGGACGGGATGAAGACCTATACCGGTGCGGCCTATGTGACGTTGAACGACTGGTCCGAGCGCCGTGGCGAGGGCCAGAGCAGTGATGCGGTCGTGGACCGCCTGGTGCGTTATGGCCAAGAGGATCCAGAGGCCGAGATTCGAGCCTTCAATCCACCGCCGATTACGGGTATATCCACGACGGGTGGCTTCGAGGCCTATCTCCAGAGCCGGATTGGGGACGATGCGTTCACGATGCGCGAACGTGCGGAGGAGGTAATCGAGGCCGCGCGGGAACGTCCGGAGCTGGCCGATGTACGCACCGCACTGGATGTGGACGTGCCCCGCTACGATGCGGATGTCGACCGTGAACGCGCGTTTGCGGCCGGGGTTCCCATGGGCGATGTGTTCGACGCCATGCAGAGCACGTTTGGGGCCGTGTATCTCAATGACTTTTCGCTATTCGGACGGGTAATGCGGGTGCACATGCAGGCGGACTCCGGCTTCAGGGAACGTCCGGAAGACCTGGATCGGGTGTTCGTTCGGTCCGACGAGGGGGAACTGGTCCCGCTTTCAACCTTGGTGAGCGTGGACCGGGTGCAGGGTCCGGATGAAGTGGAACGGTTCAATGTCTTCCCCTCCGCTCGCCTGATGGGACAACCGGCGCCGGGATATAGCTCGGGGGATGCCATTGCGGCGCTGAACGCGGTGGTGGACGAGACGCTCTCGGATGACTACCTGTTGAGCTGGACCGGGGCCGAGTACCTGGAGCAGCAGGCATCGGGGACCTCGGCCCTGGCGTTCGCTCTGGGTGTGCTGTTCGTGGTGCTGATTCTGGCGGCGCAGTACGAGCGCTGGAGCCTTCCGCTGGCCGTGTTGATGGCGGTGCCGTTCGCGGTGTTCGGGGCCCTGGTGGCGATCTGGCTGGCCGGGCAGGAGAACGGTATCTACTTCCAGATCGGGCTGCTGGTGCTGGTTTCGCTGGCGGCCAAGAACGCGATCTTGATCGTTGAGTTTGCTCAGCTGAAGCGCAACGAGGGGCTGGAACTGATGGAGGCCTCGGTGGAGGCGGCCCGGTTGCGTTTCCGTCCGATCATGATGACCGCGATGTCATTCATCCTGGGGGCGGTCCCGCTCGCACTAGCCTCCGGCGCGGGTGCCAACAGTCAGCAGGCCATTGGCATCGGCATCATTGGTGGAATGCTGAGCGCGACCTTCCTGGCGTTGCTCTTTGTGCCCCTGTTCTACTACCTGATCTCCAGTGCGATCGAGCGCCTGGGTGGGCGTGGACCGGAGCCCAAGGAGGCTGCACATGCGTAAGTCACTGGTCGGCTTGGTGGGGCTCGCGGGAACCGTCTGGTTGAGTGGTTGTGCCCTGGGGCCGGACTATGAGCGGCCGGATGTCGCGCTCCCCGAGGCCTGGCCCGAGGAGATCGATGAGCAGATGGACGTCGACTATTCCGACGTCGAGTTCTGGTGGGAGATGTTCGAGGATCCGATTCTCGACCGTCTGGTGCGCGAAGCACTGGAGAACAACATCGAGACCGAGATCGCGGCGGCACGGGTGGTCCAGGCACGTGCTGTGTTGGGACTGGAGCGGGCGGAACGCCACCCGCAACTGGACGGTGTGATCGAGGTGGAGCGGGAAGACCCGGGCATAGGCGGGGATGGCCCCGAAACCGACTTGGCCGTATTCGGCCGACTCAGTTACGAAGTCGACCTATGGGGCCGGTTGGCGCGCTCCGAGGAGGCGGCGCGGGCACAGTTGCTGGGCACGGCCTTTACACGTGATGCCGTCCGGCTGGCGGTTATGAGCGATGTGGTAAGTACCTATTTCGACTACCGTGCTACCCGCGAACAAATCGATACCACCGAGGACACCATTCAGTCCCTGATCGAGGCTTTGGGTCTGGAGCGTTCGCGCCTGGAGAGTGGAGCCACAACGGACCTGACCGTACGCCAGGCCGAGGCAGAGCTGGAAACCAGCCGCGCCGGGCTGCCCTCACTGGAGGCCGAGGCGGAACGGCTACGCCGGGCCCTGGCGGTGCTGGTGGGGGATAGCGAGGCGGTCGTCGAGGGTCTGGATTCTCTGGGCGATCACGGTCTGGAGGAACTGCCGGAGACCTTGGACGGGTTGCCGCATTCCATTCCCTCCGACCTGCTGGTGCGGCGGCCCGACATTCGTGCCGCCGAGGCCTCGCTCATCGCGGCCAACGCCAATATCGGAGTGGCGCGAGCCGAATGGTTGCCCAGTCTGAATCTCGCGGCCCTGTTGGGTAACGAGGTGAACCGACCGAGCCAGTTCTTTACCGGCGCGGCCGGGCTATGGGAAATCAGCGCCCAGTCGGTTGCCCCGATCCTGGATTTCGGACGCCGTCAGGCGACCATCGAGGGTGTGGAAGTCGAGCGGGATATCGCCGAGCTGGAGTACCAGGGGGCGATCCAGGACGCTGTGGTCGAGGTGGCGGATGCTTGGAGCGAATTGCGTGCCCAGCATGAGCGCGTGGCGATCTACCAGCGCGAGGTAGCCGCCCGCATTGAGGTCGTGCGCCTGGCGGAACGGCGTTACCTGGGAGGATTTGTGGGCTACCTCGAAGTGCTGGATGCGCGGCGGGCTCTGTTCGAAGCGCGCTTGACGCTGACCGACGCTTCACGCGACCGGCTGGCCGCGACCGCTGACCTGTATCGGGCATTGGGTGGTGGCTGGGCCGGGGATGCCCAGCTTCAGGATGTACTGGAAGATGTCGAATCCGGGTCCGGATAGCAGCTGGTTGCGGCTCGGGTTTTCTCAGTGGTTGCGGCTGCCATAGGTAACGACCGACTCGATGCGCTGGGCGCGCTCTTCATCCATGCCCTCGATGCCGGCCAGGGTGTCGGCGTCGGCGTTGACGATATCCCGGACGCTGCCGAGCTGGCGCAACATCTCGCGGGCCTGGTCCGGTTCCACGCCGGGTAACCCGCTGACGATGAATTCGGCTGCCGCTCGGCGCTTGTCCGGGCGTGTGGGGCGGGCGGTGGCATCGGGTTCTAGCTGTGCATTCAGGCCCAGCAAATAGATCAGCATGCCGCTGTTATCGGCATCGGGGCTAGGCAATACGCTTACGCCCAAGGCGATAGTGAGGTGGGCGAGGGCACGATGAATGTCTAGCGCCTGCTGATGGAAGCGCGGTTCGTACAAGTCCCCCTCGACGATGTAGATCACCTGATCATGGTTGGCCTTTAGCTTGGCCGCGTTCTCCCACAGGGTCTGGTCTACCACGCTTAGCACCATGTCGGTGGCGGATTTGCGTTCCACCACCACGCCGTTCGGCAGTTCGTAGTCGCCGACATCGAGGTCGGTGAACTCCAGTTCCACGCCCTCCAGGCGCTCGATGCGCTGAATGATCTTGCCCTGTTCGCGATTGTCTACGCGGATCGGCAGATGAACGTTTTCCATGGGGGCTCCGGGTGATTGGCTGATGCACGGCACTCTAGGACCTGGAATAGGTCACGCCAAATGGCCGGATGCCGGGCGGGGCGAGGAGCCGCCCGAGAAGCTGTGCACGGGTGTCACTTTTGCCTCGAGTGTCCCTTAAGAAGACGCTGATTGAATCGCACGTACGTATTGGCGCCCCCCAGTGTTTCGAGACAAAGTGCGCCGTGCAGCGGGTAGTGGTTCTACCCGCCCCTTCTCTGATGGATCTGGGGCGCAACGCAGGATCGGGGACCAGGGGGCACCAACCCTACAAGCCATTGAACGCAGGGCAGGGGCTCGGCCGCCCGTTGTTGATCGAAAACGTGCACATGACCAGGCGATACCGGACATATATCGAAGGGGTTATGGGTAGAGTGTCTTTTCATTGATGAAACGCGTATAGTACCGCCATCGAACGCCCCGCCCGTCAGCGTCCGTTCATCTGATCCAGAGCCATTTCGGTTCGCAGTGATCCCCCTGATTTCGTTTCCCCCGATGGGTGCTCCGTGTTGAACGAGTGGCGGGTAGCGTTGGAGCTTTCCATGACTGATACGACCTTTGCCGACCTCGGGTTGGCCGATACCCTTTTGCGCGCGTTGGAAACCTCGGGTTACCAGCACCCGACCCCGATCCAGGCCCAGGCCATCCCGGAAGTCCTGAAAGGGGGCGACCTGCTGGCTGCCGCCCAGACCGGTACCGGCAAGACCGCCGGCTTTACCCTGCCGATCCTGCAGCGTCTTTCCACCAGCGATGCGCCGAAACCCGGCAATGGCCGCCCGCGCTGCCTGGTGCTGACCCCGACCCGCGAACTGGCCGCCCAGGTGCACGATTCCGTGAAGACCTACGGGCGCAACCTGAAGATGCGCTCGATGACGATCTTCGGTGGTGTGAACATGAACCCGCAGATCAAGGCTCTGCGCGACCGCATGGACATCGTGGTGGCGACCCCGGGGCGTCTGCTGGATCACGCCAACCAGAAGACGATTGATCTGTCCGGTGTGGAGATCCTGGTCCTCGACGAGGCCGATCGCATGCTGGACATGGGTTTCATCCGCGACATCAAAAAGTTGATCGCGATGATGCCGGGCAAGCGCCAGAACCTGATGTTCTCGGCGACCTTCTCCGACGAGATCCGAAAGCTGGCCAACGGCCTGCTGACCCGCCCGGCGGAGATCGACATCGCCCCGCGCAACACGGCCGCCGAGAGCGTGCAGCAGAGTGTGCATCTGGTCGAAACCAGCCAGAAGCGCGAACTGTTGAGCCACCTGATCCGCACCAACAACTGGGAACAGGTGCTGGTGTTTACCCGCACCAAGCATGGCGCCAATCGCCTGGCCGAAAAGCTGTCCAAGGACGGCGTGCGTTCGGAGGCGATCCACGGCAACAAGAGCCAGGCGGCGCGTACCAAGGCGCTCAAGCAGTTCAAGTCCGGGCAGGTGCCAGTGCTGGTGGCGACGGATATCGCCGCCCGCGGGCTGGACATTGACCAGCTGCCGCAGGTGGTCAACTTCGAGCTGCCGAATGTGCCAGAGGATTACGTGCATCGCATCGGTCGTACCGGCCGTGCCGGCTCCGCCGGTGCCGCGCTGTCGCTGGTGGATGGCGAGGAGATCAAGCTGCTGAAGGGTATTGAACGCCTGATCCAGCGCCCGATCGACCGCATCGAGACCGAAGGCTTTGCCGCGCCGAAGCCGGCTGCCAATGACGGCAACGGCAACCGCCGCGGCGGTCGTGGCGGCAAGCCGGGCGGTGGGGCACGCAATGGCGCCCCGCGCAACGCCCGCGGTGGCAAGCCTGGCGGTGGCCGCGGCGGCAACGGCCGTCCGTCTTCCAATGGCAATCGGGCGGCGCGCAGCCGCTAACCCGGCCCGCTAACGCACTACCGCGAACCCGCGGCCCCGACTCCCGGGCCCGCGGGTTTTTTTGTGCCTGAAATTCAAAGTCGTTTCACCATAGAGCGCAAGAGTACACAGAGAAATTCAAGGGCGAAAAGCTTTAGCAGGAAGGTGGGAAGGTTTATTTAATTGGGGCGCCGAGGAGTCCTGGACGATCCTGCAAGCCCAGGTGCCAGCCGATCCTCGGCGCCCACCCGAAAAATCTTCTTGTCTTCCCATCTTCCTGTTAATCGCCCTTGACCTTGATCACGAGGGGCATCGTTGAGTGGTGGATACTGTGCCGACTTAAGGCTGGGGGCGGTTGGTCGCTAACGAGGCCAAAGGAGGGTGCCGATGAAGATTGGACCGTTGGGTGGACTGCGACTGAAGCTGATTATCCTGGTGATCGTGGTGAGTACGGTTCCGCTGTCGATCATGGGTGGGGTGACGTTCCACACCATGAAGGGCGATCTGGCCGCAGGGGTGGACGATGCCCTGGTGACGCAGCTGTGGTGGTTGCTGTGGGCGTTGTGGGTCATCGCGTTCGTGGTGGCGTTGGGCATCGGCTGGTTCTATGCGAACGTGCTTACGCGGCCGCTGGAGCGTCTGGCCGACGGGTTGGAGGCGATTGGCGAGGGCCGCGCGGATCTTGGGCACCGCGTGGAGGTCACCACGGACGACGAGATCGGCCGCACCGGCGAGGCCTTCAATACGGTGATGGGGCGGCTCTCGGGGCTGATCCGCCAGGTCGCGGATGCGGCTGACGGGATCGCGGCCTCCGCGCGCCAGCTGGAAGGGCGCAGCAACGAAATGACGCGGGCCACTCACGAGCAGCGCGGTGACGTGGAACAGGTGGTCACCGCGATGAACCAGATGTCCGCCACCGTCCAGCAGGTGGCCAACAACACCCAGAGCACGGCCGAGAGCGCGGGTCAGGCGACCCGTGCGGCGGAGGGTGGGCGTACCGTGGTCAAGGCGACCCAGGGGGCCATCAATACCTTGGCCGGGCAGATTCGCCAGGCCAACAACGTTATTGGCGAGCTGAAAGGGGATTCCGACAACATCGGCACCATCTTGCAGGTAATCGAGGAGATCGCCGAGAAGACCAACCTGCTGGCGCTGAATGCCGCGATCGAGGCGGCGCGGGCGGGCGAGGCCGGACGGGGCTTTGCGGTGGTGGCGGACGAGGTCCGGCACCTGGCGCAGCGTACCAATGACTCCACCGGGGAGATCCGCTCGATCATCGAGCGTCTGCAGGCCGGGGCGACCCGTGCGGTGCAGGCCATGGAGGTGAGCCAGCAGCATGCCGAGACCTCGGTGGACAAGGCGGGCGAGGCCGGCGAGACCCTGGAGTATATCCACGACTCGGTAACGGCCATCGACGATATGACGCGGCAGGTGGCGAGCGCGACGGAGGAACAAAGCCAGGTGGCGGAAGAGATCAACCGAAACATCCACCACATCAACGACATCGCCGTGCGCAATGCGGATGGGGCGAACGAGATGCAGCAGGCGGTGGAGGCTCTGGAGGCCCTGGCGCAAGGGCTACAGCAGGAGGTTGCGGGCTTTCGGCAGCAGTCCTAGGGAGACGCTGGTTTAAATCGGCGCCTCACTAGAGAAGCGTTCGTGTGAGCGTGTTCGGGCAGTTGGAAGGGGTGGGTACGACTCACCACCCCCACCCTTCATGTCGTCAGAAGCCTCGGTGCAGCGCATCAAAGCCCAGGGCGACGTCGTCCGGGTCGGCGCCGGGCTCGATGCGGAGGCGTTCTCGTACGGTGTCGCGGTCGATGTGCGAGGCCTCGATGGCCTCGTCCTCCAGCCGGTATAGCCACCAGGCGAGGGCCGCTTGGGTACGGGTCTCGGACCAGGGTTCCAGGTCGGTCCCTACGCGTTCGGCATGCGCTCCTAACGCTTCATCGAAAAATGGCTCCAGGCGATCCAGGGCAGCGACCGGGTCCGGTAGCTCCGGTTGTTCGCCTTCCAGCGCGTATACGGCACGTGCGAGTTCCTGCCGAGCGATCTCCGGCCAGATCTGCGAGGGTAGATAGCCCTCCATTGCCGGGCGGCCCGCGGCGGTAATGCCGTGCAGGTAGCCGCGTTCGGTGTGGAGATAGCGATCTAGCGCTTCCATGGCTTCCTGCGCCCACTCCAGCGTCTCCTCGTCCTTGGTGACCCGAGCCAGATTGGCGAGGGCCGCGATGGCCTGCCCAGAGGTGTCTGCGTAGGTGTTGCGGTCGACCTGCGGTGGGTCGGTGTCGCGGCGAGTCTCCGGGTCCAGTTGGTAGTAGTCGCGGTCGGCGTACTGGCTGTTGCCGAAGCGTAGCTGGCGTTGATCCCAAAGCTGTTCCCGAAAGTAGTCGCGAATCCCCTGGGCGATCTCCACGTAGCGGTCGTCACCCAGCGCTTCGTAGGCATCGGCGAACAGCCACATGAAGGCGGCGTTCTGGTCCAGGCGCTTGGAGGTCTCCAGCGCCAGGACGGGATCGCGCTGGTCGGGGTCGTGAAAGAAGAAGAACCCGCCCTCGACTTCGTCGTAGAGATCCTCCGCGATCTGGTCGAGCAGGCCGGGCATGCGGTCTTCCCACTCTTTCTGGCCCAGCAGGAAGCGGTAGGTCCATGGCTGGGGGCGTTTGCTCAAGGTGCCAAATGTGGCGCTGCCGCTGAGGCGGTCGGCACGTTCGTCGTAGACCTCGCCGAGCATTTCGAGAAAGGCGTCCAGGTCATCGATGCCAGCGTCGTCCGGCGTGATCTCGCGCCCGGTGACGGAGAACATGTCGCGCTGGCTCTCCAGGATGTTCTGCAGGTCGCGGGGATTCACATGCCCGGTGAACCGGGTCAGCATCTCGTCTTCGTGGTTCACGATGACTACGAAGGGCAGGCCCCGGCCGCCATAACGCCGGAACAGGTCCGCGCGTTCGTCCAAATCGACCAGCACTGGGATGTAGTCGCGCTCAATCGATTCCACTACATCCGGGTTTTCCAGCGATTCGTCCTGAAAGTCTCGACACCAGGTGCACCATTGGCCGTGGAAGTAGAAGAAGATCGGGCGTTCGCGGGCCTCGGACTCTTCGAAGAGCGCACTGTCCCAGTCCTGCCAATCAATGCTCGAATCCGCCGGATAGTCTTCGGCGGCGCCTGGAACGGCGAACATCAGCAAGGCGCCGGCCGCGAGGCATGCGAAGAGTGCGGCGCCTCTGTGACGGTTGATTCGGGGTCGGTGTGGGGATGCGTACTGACGGTTCATCGTGAGTCCGCCCTGTTCACGTATGTAAAGGTATAGACCAAATGCCGGGCCTGAGCGTTCCTGTCGGGCGGGCGTTGCAGTGTGGGGCGGGTGGTAGGATGCCCGAGTTCTGGGACCACTGGGAGTGAGCATGAATCATCAGCGCGCCGGGCATCTGCGCATGCTGCCGCCGATTTCGATCGTCGTCCTGACACGCGTCGGATTGCAACGATGACCGACGCTCGACCACGAGTCGTCCATCTATTGCCAGGGCTATGGGCGTCTCCAGCAGGGATGGAGGGTCATCATCCGTCGCCGTGGGTGCGACGGTTGGGACGCTGGCTGGGGCGTGCCCAGGCCCACCGTAGGACGAAGATCGCGGTGGGCTGGGAGGCTGCGTTGGCGGACTCCCTGGATTATCGCCAGCCGGAACAGGGCCGGCGGACCTGGCTGGCCCAGCCTGTGCAACTCACTCCAGGGATGAAGGATCTGGTCGCCCATCCGGTCGGTCCCGTGGCCGATGCCGAACGTGAGGCCTTGTGGTCCGCCGCCGAGCCCGAGCTCGAAGCAGCCGGTGCGACCCTCCAGCTCTCGGAGGACGGGTTGTGGGAATTACTGCTCGAGGCCGAAGGCCAAGCGGCAGGGCTGCCGCCGTCGGTGGGGCTGGGTCGGTCGATGGGAACACCGTCTCTTAAGGACGACCTGGCGCGGCGCCTTCAGGTGCTTAGCAATGGTCTGCAGATGGTCTGGTTTCAGCATCCGGTGAACCTGGAACGCGAACGCGAGGGTCGCGGTGGCGTTCATGGACTCTGGTTGTGGTCCCCGGGTTGCGCCTCCAAGGTCACGCCCGTGCGCCGAGTATGTGGCGGTGGGACGATTGCGCGTTGGTTGGCCCGAGGCGCCGACGTTGACTGGCAGGCCGACCCGGCGGCGGCGCCGTCGGAGCATGGGGACACCGTGGTGGTGGTCGATGCGCTGGCCGCGCCGCCCTCGTACGAGCGGCGACTGGAGTTGCTGGAATTGGTGGCCGAGGACGTGGTGGCGCCCAAGGTACGTGCCCTGCTTCGCGGGGAATTGAGTGCCCTCGAGTTTATTGACCCCGATGGCCCCCATGCAGGCGAGGGTTCGGGGCAGCCTGGGATCCCCCTGGTGCTGACGCGACGCGACGCACTAGCGCTGTGGCGCCGCTCGCGCAGGCCCTGAAGACGTTGGTGGGTGTTATACTGCGCGGCTTTTCTTTCTCATGCGATGGAACGTGTCGTGAACCCTGCGGCACCCGACGGAAACTGCCATGGAACTGAACGCGCTGTATTCCCGGATTGATGATCTGAAAGGCCGCCTGGAAGGCCTTAGGGGGTATCTTTGACTACCCTGCCAAGGAAGAACGGCTAGAGGAGGTCCAGCGCGAGCTGGAACAGAATCCGGATATCTGGAATGACCCGGAGCAGGCCCAGGCCCTGAACAAGGAGCGCGCCCAGCTCGAGAATGTCGTGGTCAATATCCGCGAGATCGGGATCCAGCTGGACGAAAGCCGCGACCTGCTGGAGATGGCCGAGGCCGATGACGACGAAGAGACGGCGTCGGCGGTGGAGGCGGATGTCGAGGCGCTGACCGCGCGTATTGAGGGCCTGGAGTTTCGCCGCATGTTCTCCGGCGATATGGACGAGGCCAACGCCTACCTCGACATCCAGGCCGGCTCTGGCGGCACCGAGGCGCAGGACTGGGCGAACATGCTGCTGCGCATGTACCTGCGCTGGGCCGAACACAAGGGCTTCAAGGCCGAAGTGACCGAGCTCTCCGAGGGCGAAACCGCCGGTATCAAGAGCGCGACCGTGCATGTCCAGGGCGAGTACGCCTTTGGCTGGTTGCGCACGGAGACTGGGGTTCACCGCCTGGTGCGCAAGTCGCCGTTTGATTCAGGCAACCGCCGCCATACCTCGTTCGCGTCCGTGTTCGCCTCGCCGGAGATCGACGAGAATTTCGAGATCGAGATCAATCCGGCAGATCTGCGAGTGGATACCTACCGCTCCTCCGGCGCTGGTGGTCAGCACGTGAACACGACCGATTCGGCGGTGCGCATCACGCATGTCCCGACCGGTGTCGTCACGGCCTGCCAGGCCGGGCGCTCCCAGCACAAGAACCGCGAAATGGCCATGAACCAGCTGCGCGCCAAGCTCTACGAACGGGAGCTACAGGAGCGTAATGCAGAGAAGCAGGCGGTCGAGGACACCAAGTCCGATATTGGCTGGGGTAGTCAGATCCGGTCATACGTGCTGGATCAGTCGCGGATCAAGGATCTTCGCACCGGCGTCGAGGTGGGCAACACCCAGGGTGTGCTGGATGGCGACCTGGATCCGTTTATTGAAGCCAGCCTGAAGAGTGGCTTGTAAGTCTCTTATTACATTGGATTCCCGATGACCGAAATCACCGACGAAAACAAGCTGATCGCGCAACGCCGCGCCAAGCTGAATGAGCTGCGCGAGGCCGGTCCGGCCTTTCCCAATGACTTCCGGCGCGATTCTCTGGCGGCCGCGCTGCACACCGCACACGACGAGACGGAAGGCGAGGCTCTACAGGAAGAGGGCATCCGCGTGACGGTCGCCGGGCGCATGGTCGGCAAGCGGGTAATGGGCAAGGCGAGCTTCATTCGCCTGCGCGACCAGAGCGGGGATATCCAGCTGTTTGCCCAGCGCGACAGCCTGCCGGAAGGCGTGTACCCGGCATTCAAGCAGTGGGATCTGGGCGATATCGTCGGTGGGCAGGGCACGCTGTTCAAGACGAAAACCGGCGAGCTGACCGTGCAGCTGGACGAGCTGCGTCTGCTTACCAAGAGCCTGCGCCCGCTGCCGGAGAAGTTCCACGGCCTGACCGACCAGGAACAGCGCTACCGCCAGCGCTACGTGGACCTGATCACCAGCCCGGACAGCCGCGAGCTGTTCCGCACCCGTACCCGGATCGTGCGCTACATCCGCGAGTACTTCGAGCGCGAGGACTTCATCGAGGTGGAGACCCCGATGATGCAGGTGATCCCGGGCGGCGCGACCGCGCGGCCGTTTGCCACGCACCACAATGCGCTGGATATGCCGCTGTACCTGCGCATTGCGCCGGAGCTGTATCTGAAGCGCCTGGTCGTCGGCGGCTTCGAGAGGGTCTTCGAGATCAACCGCAATTTCCGTAACGAGGGGCTGTCCACGCGGCACAACCCCGAGTTCACCATGCTGGAGTTCTACGAGGCGTTCGTGGACTACCACGCGCTGATGGACCGCACCGAGACGCTGCTGCGCGGGCTGTGCGAGGACGTGCTGGGCACGACCACCATCGAGTACCAGGGCGAGACCTACGACTTCGGCCAGCCGTTCACCCGCATGACGGTGCGCGAGGCGATCCTCGAGCACAACCCGGAGATCAGCAGCGAGGACCTGACGGACATCGACAAGGTACGCGCCCACTGCGAGCGCCTGGAGATCCCGATCAAGGCGAGCTTCGGGCTCGGCAAATTGTGGACCGAGATCTTCGAGTACACCGCCGAGAACAAGCTGCGTCACCCGACCTTCATTACCGCCTATCCGACCGAGGTCTCGCCGCTGGCGCGGCGTAACGACGAAGACCCGTTCGTGACCGACCGCTTCGAGCTGTTTGTCGGCGGGCGCGAGATCGCCAACGGCTTCTCCGAGCTCAACGACCCCGAGGACCAGGCCGAGCGCTTCCAGGCCCAGGTCGCGGAGAAGGACGCCGGCGACGACGAGGCGATGCACTATGATGCCGACTACATCCGCGCCCTGGAATACGGCCTGCCGCCCACAGCCGGCGAGGGCATCGGCATCGACCGCCTGGTGATGCTGCTGACCAACAGCGCGTCCATCCGCGACGTGCTCCTGTTCCCGCACTTGCGCCCGGAGGCGTAGATAAACGACGGTTGCGCGAGGGAGATGGCTCGGGCCCCTGGGGAACACCGGGAGACCATGCTGGTCGCATGGCTACGGCATGTTTTCAAGCAAAGGAGGTTGCCATGGCCATTCAGCGTCGCAAGTTGGATTCGTTGCTTACCGGGGTTTGTGCGAGTGTACTGCTCACGGCGGGTGCGCAGGCTGGCGAGATGGTTGAATCCGCGATTTCCACCGAATACGAGTCCTTCGATTTGGTCAAGGTAGCCGGTGGACTGGAGCATCCCTGGTCCGTTGCATTCCTCCCTGGCGGGGGCTACCTGGTCACCCAGCGCGGTGGCACTCTCAAACAGATTGATCGAAGTGGGAACGCTCGTGAGGTAGAGGGTGTACCCGACGTGGTCGCGAGTGGGCAGGGCGGTCTGCTGGATGTGGCCCTGCACCCCGATTTTCGGGATAACGGCTGGGTCTACCTGACCTATTCCAGTGGTAGTGAGGATCAGTCCTACACCGCATTGGGGCGCGGCCTGATGGAAGACGGCACCTTGCACGAGTTCGAGAAAATCTTCGAGCAAGATCGGGGTGGCAGCAATCACGGCCACTTTGGTTCGCGGCTGGCCTGGTTGGCCGACGGGACGTTGCTGATGACCATTGGAGACCGGCGCCAGGAAGAACCGTCCCAGGATCTGTCGTCGCATACCGGTTCGCTATTGCGCCTGACCGAGGATGGCGCGGCCCCGGCCGACAACCCGTTTGCCGATCGCGATGACGCCCAGCCGCACATCTACGCCTATGGCCTGCGCAATTCCCAGGGACTGGTAGTGGATCCGGCGGACGACACCATCTGGCTGACCGACCATGGCCCGCGGGGTGGTGACGAGCTGAACCGTATGGAGGCCGGGGGCAACTACGGTTGGCCGGTAGTCAGCCGAGGGCGTGACTATCGTTCCGAAGAGCCGTTCGGCGAGGCTCGGCAGGACGCTGACATGATCGACCCGGTCTACGAGTTCCTGCCGACCCTGGCGCCGTCCGGGCTGGCCATGGTCACCTCGGATCGCTTCGAGACCTGGCAGGGCAACCTGCTGGCCGGCGGCCTGCGCGCCGAGCGCATCCTGCGCATCGTCATCGAGGACGACGAGGTCGTGCACATGGAAGAGCTGCTGCACGGCAAAGTCGGCCGTATCCGTGATGTGCGCGAAGGCCCGAACGGCCACCTCTATGTGCTGACCGACGAATCCGACGGTGGCTTGTACCGGATGGAGGCCCGCTAAGCCGCTGTCACGCGGCCTGCGGCCTGGCCCAGGGTTTTACCCCTCGGCCGGCTCCAGCAAGAGCGCTGCCAGCGGCGGCAGATGCAGGTAGAGCGTGGCCGGGTGGCCGTGGCGCTCGACCGGCTCTGCGTGGGCGTGAGCGGGGCCGCGTGAGCCGCCGCCGTAGACATCGGCATCGGTATTGAGGAGCACGCGCCAATGACCGGCATGTGGTGCGGGCACTGGATGCGAGGGGCGTTCCATCGGGGTCAGATTCAGCACGACGATCTGTGCCCGGCCATGGTGGTCCCGGCGCCAAAAGCTGATGGTCGAATGTTCGGCATCGTTACAATCCAGCCACCCGAAGCCGTCCGGTTCGAATTCCCGAGCGTGCAGGGGTGGGCAGTCCCGATAGACCCGATTCAGGTCGCGGATCAGCTGTTGCAGGCCCTTGTGTAGCGGGTACTGCAATACATACCAGTCCAACTCGCGATCCTCGGACCACTCCGGCCCCTGGCCAAATTCCTGGCCCATGAACATCAGCTTCTTGCCAGGGTAGAGCCACTGCCAGGCGTATAGCAGGCGCAGATTGGCGTGCTGTTCCCATTCGTTGCCGGGCATGCGACCGCGCAGACTGTGTTTCCCGTGCACGACTTCGTCATGCGAGAAGGGCAGGACGAAGTTCTCGCTGTAGGCGTAGAGCTGCCCGAAGGTCAGCTGGTTGTGGTGGTACTGCCGGTACAACGGGTCCATGCCGAAGTAGGTCAGCGTGTCGTGCATCCAGCCCATGTTCCACTTCATGGTGAACCCCAGGCCTCCCATGGACGGCGGGCGACTGACACCGGGCCAAGCGGTGGACTCCTCGGCAATCATGGCGACACCCGGGTGACTGGTCTGTACTGTCTCGTTGAGGTGGCGCAGGAAGTCGATGGCCTCCAGGTTTTCGTTGCCGCCGTGGATGTTGGGCAGCCAGTCCTGTCCCTCGCGGTCGTAGTCGCGATAGAGCATGGAGGCGACGGCATCCACGCGCAGCCCGTCCAGGTGGAAGTCTTCCACCCAGCAAAGGGCGCTGGAGAGCAGGAAGTTGCGCACCTCAGGGCGGGAGTAGTTGAAGATCAAGGTGCCCCAGCCGCGATGCTCGCCGATGCGCGGGTCGGCATGTTCGTACAGCGCCGTGCCGTCGAAACGGGCCAGCGCGAAGTCGTCGCGCGGGAAGTGGCCCGGAACCCAGTCCAGGATCACGCCCAGCCCCGCCTGGTGGGCCTGGTCGACGAAGTAGCGGAAGTCGTCCGGATGTCCGAAGCGCGAGGTGGGGGCAAAGAAGCCGGTGCTCTGGTAACCCCAGGAGCCGTCGAAGGGGTGCTCGGTGACCGGCAGTAGCTCCAAATGAGAAAACCCCAGGTCACGGGCATAGGGCACCAGACGCTCCGCCAGTTCGCGGTAGGTCGGCCAGTGACCCTCGGGGCTGCGCTGCCAGGAGCCCAGGTGCACCTCGTAGATGCTCATGGGACGGTGTTTCCACGCCTCGGGATCGCGGTTCTGCATCCATTCTTCGTCGTGCCAGGCGTAGGCGCTGGCGGGCTGGATGCGTGCGGCAGTCTCCGGGCGGACCTGGTAGGCGCGGGCGTAGGGGTCGGTCTTCAGATGCAGGCTGCCCTGTTCGCGGTTGCGGATCTCGAACTTGTACAGCGTTTCCTCGGCAAGCTCAGGGATGAACAACTCCCAGATGCCACTCCCCGGGTGCACGGTCATCGGGTGACAGCGGCCGTCCCAGCGGTTGAAGTCTCCCACGATCGAGACGCGTTCCGCACTCGGGGCCCAGACGGCGAAACGTACGCCGTCGATCCCGTCACGTGTGATGGGGTGAGCGCCCAGCATGCGGTGGGCATGCCAGTGGCGGCCCTCGGAAAAGAGGTGGCGGTCGAAGTCGGGAAGATCCGGTGCGAAGCTCCACGGGTCAATGGTTTGTAATGAACCCGTGCCACCCTGGGGCGTCCAATCGACCCGAGGATGCGCCGGCAGGCTCTCTGGCGAGCCCTGCCAGAGGAACAGACCGGGAAAGCCGGGGGCCGGGATCAGGGGCTCGCTGTGACCCTTGGAAAGTGTGATGGAGGCCTCGTCTGCGTGCGGCAACCACGCGCGATAACAGGCGGATTGTTGATCCAGCGCATGATGTCCGAGGACGCTGTGCGGATCATGAAGACGCGCCTCGACCAGACGTCCTAACGGGTCCGTGACAGAACGGGTGCATTTGTTGGGGGCTGTTGCCATACTCGGATCAAACTCGCGTTTCGGACGTGGGAAGACATGGTTCGGGAGGATCCGCCGACCACGTGAGACAATCAAACCTTTTGCAAGGATGGGTGCATGAGTCCGCAACCGCAACGTTACGTTAGCCGCCTGACCCGGGAGACCTTGGCCCTGATCCTGGCCGGCGGGCGTGGCTCGCGTCTCAAACAATTGACCCTGTGGCGGGCGAAGCCGGCCGTGCCGTTCGGGGGCAAGTTCCGCATTATCGATTTCCCGCTGTCCAACTGTATCAACTCAGGCATCCGGCAGGTGGCGGTGGTTACGCAGTACAAGGCCCATTCGTTGATCCAGCACATGCAGCGTGGCTGGAGCTTCCTGCGGGGTGAGTTTGGCGAATTCATTGAGCTGCTGCCGGCGCAGCAGCGGATCGAGACCTCCTGGTACGCAGGAACGGCTGACGCGGTCTATCAGAACATCGATATCATCCGGCAACACAATCCAAGCTACGTGCTGATCCTGGCCGGGGACCACATCTACAAGATGGACTACGGCCAGATGATCGCCTTCCATGTGGAGAGCGGGGCCGACATGACCGTCGGCTGTCTTGAGGTCGAACGCGAGCGCGCGAAGGCATTCGGCGTGATGGGCGTGGACGCGGCCAGCCGTATCACCTCGTTTGCCGAGAAGCCGGAAGACCCGGCACCCATTCCCGGCAGCGAGACCCACTCGCTCGCCTCTATGGGCATCTACGTGATTAACACCCAGTTTCTGTTCGAACAACTCATCAAGGATGCGGATGACACCTTCTCCAGCCATGACTTCGGGAAGGACATCATTCCGAACATCATCGAGCGCTATCGGGTGATGGCCTATCCGTTCCGCGATGAGCAGGGTGTGCGTCAGGGGTATTGGCGCGATGTGGGGACGATCGACTCTTATTGGCAGGCGAACCTGGAGCTCATTGGCGTGACCCCGGAACTGAACCTGTACGATTCCGAATGGCCAATCTGGACGTATCAGGAGCAGCTGCCGCCTGCGAAATTTGTCTTCGATGACGAGGATCGGCGCGGCATGGCGATCGATTCCATGGTCTCTGGTGGCTGCATCATCTCCGGCAGTACAGTGCGTCATTCCCTGCTGTTTTCCAACGTGCAGGTCAATGCCTGCGCCACGGTGGAGGACTCGGTCATTCTGCCGAGTGTCACCGTGGGCGAGGACTGCGTGATCCGCAATGCGGTGATCGACAAGGGCTGCAAGGTACCGGATGGCACCCAGATCGGGGTGGACGAAGAGGCCGACGCACGCAACTACTTCGTTTCCCCAGGTGGCGTGCGAGTGGTGACGCCTGAGATGCTGGGCCAGGCCACGCACCATGTCCGCTGAATCCGGGAGTACCGCGCTCGCCACCCAGCCCCCTCAGCTTGATGTGGTGCTTTGCTGGCACATGCATCAGCCGCATTACTACGATTCCGGCAGCGCCGAGTACGTGCTGCCGTGGACCTACCTGCATGCACTGAAGGACTACACCGACATGGCCGCGCACCTCGAGGCTTGTCCCCAGGCGCGGGCGGTGGTGAACTTCGCGCCCATCCTCCTGGAGCAGATCGCCGATTATGGCGAGCGCCTTGAGTCCGGGATCGGGAACCACTCGAGTTTCGGCGATCCCGTGCTCGACCTGTTGCAGATGGATATCGTCCCGGTGGACCCGGTGCAGCGGCGCGAGATCCTTCGGGTATGCCTGCGGGCCCACGCCCCGCGAATGATCGAGCCGTTTCCATTATTCGAGCGGCTCGCCGCTCTGGCGCACCAGGCGCTGGAAGAACCGGTGCTTCTGGCCCACCTGGACAACCGCTATTTCCAGGATCTGGCTACTTGCTACCACCTCGCGTGGCTTGGCGAAACAGTGCGCCGTGCCTATCCGGAGGTGCAGGGCTGGTTGAAGGCGGACACGGGCTATAACCGGGATGTACGCGGGCGCCTGTTGAAGCTGATACGCGATGAAGTGAAGGCGATCCTGCCGCGTTATCGCGAACTGGCGGAGCAGGGACGGGTAGAACTGTCATTCACCCCTTACGCGCACCCGATCATGCCATTGCTGCTCGACCTGAACTCCGCGCGCGAGGCAATGCCCGATGTGGAGCTACCGCAGGCCTCGGCCTATCCCGATGGCGAGGCCCGTGTGCGCTGGCACATCGAGCGCGGGCTTGAGGTCTTCGAGCAGCACTTTGGATTCCGTCCGCGGGGCTGCTGGCCTTCGGAAGGCAGTCTGAGCGAGCCTACCGTGCGTCTTCTCGACGACTACGACATCTGCTGGACGGCCAGTGGCCAGACGGTGCTGGGCAATAGCCTGGTCGCAGCGGGTCAGACCGCGGAGTCGCACACAGGATTGGCCGAGCAGGAGGGTTGGTTGCATCGCCCGTATCGCTTGAGCGATTCGGCCATCGAGCTGTTCTTCCGTGATGACGGTCTGTCCGATGCCATTGGTTTCCGCTACGCCGATTGGCATGCCGACGACGCCGTGGGCGACTTTGTTCATCACCTTGAGAACATTGCGGCGGTGTCACCGGACGGCGGCGTCGTCGCCGTGATCCTGGATGGCGAGAACGCCTGGGAGTACTACCCGGACAACGGCTTCCACTTCCTACGCGGGTTGTACGAGCGCCTGGCCGAGAACCCGCGTCTGAATCTCTGCACCTTCTCGGATGTCTGTCAGCGCACCGGTCCTCGGGCGGATCGCGGTGATCTGCCGGGAATGGTGGCCGGCTCCTGGGTCTACGGGACTTTTTCGACCTGGATCGGTGATCCGGATAAGAACCTCGGTTGGGATCGGCTCATCGAGGCGTGGACGGCGGTCGATCAGGCCATC
Organism: Thioalkalivibrio sp. ALJ1; assembly: GCF_000745395.1. Lineage (NCBI taxonomy): Bacteria > Pseudomonadati > Pseudomonadota > Gammaproteobacteria > Chromatiales > Ectothiorhodospiraceae > Thioalkalivibrio > Thioalkalivibrio sp. ALJ1. The sequence continues at coordinate 1,933,063 of NZ_KN050684.1, forward strand.
GCTCGGCATCCGGCCCTAGATACCCCCGAGCTGCGCAAGCAACTGGCGGTGTGCGAGGGCTCCGACTGGTGCTGGTGGTTCGGCGAGTACAACCCGGCTGGCTCGGTCAGCGACTTCGAGCAGCTCTATCGGCGGCATCTTGCCCGGCTTTATCAGTTGGCGGACCTTGAAGTCCCCGAATCGCTGGGTGAGGTCCTGTCCGTCGGAGGCGGTGACCCGGCGGCGGGTGGCACCATGCGCAAGGGGCAGTAGTTGATGGAGGCAGGTGAAGACCACTGTAATCCCCTGATGCAGCGCCGCCGCGCCGGCGTGCTATTGCATCCCGTATCGCTGCCGGGCCCGGGTCCGGTCGGCACGCTCGGACACGAGGCATTCCGTTTCCTGGATTGGGCGCGAGATGCCGGTTTCACCCTGTGGCAGATTCTGCCGCTGCATCCGCCGCAGGAGGATGGGTCCCCCTACGCCAGCATTTCGGCCTTCGCGGGTGATGTGCGTCTGATTGACCCGCAGCGGCTGGCCGAGCGCGCGGGCCTGGATAGCACCAGCACGCCGCTCGCGAGTCTTCTACAGCAGGCGCGCGAACAGATTGCGCAAGCGGACGAGGGATGGGCGCAGTCCTATCAGGCCTTTCGGGATGCCCAGGGCCCGGTCTGGCTGGATGACTTTGCCCGTTTCGTGGTCGTCCGTGCGCGTGAGGGCGGACGCCCTTGGTGGGAGTGGCCACCCGCCTTGCGTGATCGTGATCCCGAGGCCCTGGCGAATGTGGAGAACGAGGCGGCGCTCGCCCTGGAGGCGGAACGTTTTGCCCAGTTCGTGCTCTTCGATCAGTGGCAGGATGTGCGCGACTACGCCCACCAGAAGGACGTCACCATCCTCGGTGATATGCCGATCTTTGTGGCCCATGACTCGGCGGAAGTCTGGGCCCACCGCGATCTGTTTGACCTGGATGACACCGGTCACCCGCTAACGGTGGCCGGTGTCCCGCCGGATTACTTCTCCGCAACCGGGCAACGCTGGGGCAACCCGCACTACCGTTGGGATCGTCTGGCCGAGCGGGGTTACGACTGGTGGGTGGAGCGCATGCGCTGGACGCTGGAGACGGTGGATGCGGTGCGTATCGACCACTTCCGTGGGTTCGAGGCGAGCTGGGCCGTGCTGGCAAGTGAGCCAGATGCCACACAGGGCCATTGGGTGGCCGGGCCTGGCGCAGATTTCTTCGAGAAGCTGCAGACCCGCCTGGGCGTGCTCCCGCTGTTGGCGGAAGACCTTGGAGTCATCACGCCAGAGGTCACGGCCTTGCGTTTGCGCTTTGATCTTCCGGGAATGCGCATCCTTCAGTTCGCCTTCGAGGGGGGAGAGGACAACCCCTACCTGCCGGCGAACCACGATGACCTGAGCGCCGTGTACACCGGCACCCACGATAACGACACCACCCTGGGCTGGTTCCGATCCCTGGATCCCGGCATGCAGGCGCATGTGATTGCGACGTTGGGCGAGGGATTGGGCGAGGAGATGCCCTGGCCGCTGATACGCGCGGCGTACCGTTCGCCGGCACAACTCGCGATTCTGCCGATGCAGGATGCACTGGAGCAGGGAACGGAGGCACGCATGAACACTCCGGGGACGGTCGACGCGGGCAACTGGAGCTGGCGGTTTGACTGGAGCCAGGTGCCCGATGGCCAGAGCGAGGCGTTACGCACCCTTGCGCAGGCCACGGGGCGTCTTGAGTGACCTAATCAGGGTTGTAGTCCCCCATAAGAAAAGCCCGAACCCTTTTGCAAAGGCCGGGCTTTCTTCGTTGGAGGGCAGGCTTGCGCGCTTAGCGCATCATGCCGCCCTGGCCACCTTGTTGCTGCTGCATCTGTTGCTGCAGGGACTGCATGCGTTCGATCACGTCGTCGATATCGGCGTTTTCCTGACGCATGGCGGCCATCAGATCTTCGCGCAGGGCTTCCTGAGCCTCCAGGATCTCTTCATCCTGGGCGACGGCCTGCTGGGCCTCCTGCAGGTTCATCTGGGCCTGCTGGACTTCTTCGGTCTGGATTACCTGCTGACGCTCTTCGGCGCTCAGGTCCGGATCGCGGAGCTGTTCCTCGGCGGATTCCAAGGTCTCCAGATCCCGGCGGGGCTGGTAGCCAGCGGCCTCCATCTTGTCCAGCACCAAGTTTTCCAGCGCTTCACCCTTCTGTTCTAGATCGGGGTTGTTCTCGATGGCCTGCTGCTGCGTTTCGGCGAGGGTTTGCTGGAGCTGCTGCATCTCCATCTGCGGATCTCCGCCCTGGCCACCCTGGCCCTGTTGGCCCATGCCCTGGGCCATGGCCAGCGGGCTGGCCAGTGCCAGTGCGGCGGCCGCGATCAGCCCGGCGAGAGACGGGTAACGAATCTTCATAGAGGTTTCTCCTTGTGGATACACGTACATTCTGTTCGACCGTACTTAACCCTAGCTTAACAAGCGTGGCCTGATTGTGCCGGGTGTGCGGGGATGCAGGAGGCGTGTGTCCATTGGCAGACTGGTCGTTCGCCAAAGGGTTCCCGCAATCCGTGCTATGCCTCGCGGCCTGTGACCGAGACGAGGTTTCGGCTCGTGCTTCGACTCAAGGATGTTCGCCGTCTGTGCACTGGGAACGGGTGAAGAGCGCGACCCCCTGGGCAGGTAGTTCCACGGTGCAGCCGAAGTGTTGAGCGGCCCAGCGCAGGCTATTGGGGCTGTAGAAAGCCACATGGGTTGGATCGCGCCGATAGTGCCAGCGATTGAACTGACGGGGTTCGGGGAGCCACTCGGTCATGATGGCGAGGACACCGCCCGGTCGAATCCGATGCAACATCGCCTTCAGGCTGGTGCGTGGTTCGTGCAAGTGCTCAATGACTTCGGTGCAGGTAATGAAATCCCACCCATCGGCGGGCGCGGCGGGTTGCGCTGGGCCGAAGGCGGGGTCCCAGGCCGCCATCTGATAGCCCTTCGTCCGGAGCCGGTCGGCCAGGACCGGGTGCGGCCCGCAGCCCCAGTCGAGGCCGTTGGCGGGCGCCGGTATTGCCTGGGTCAAGGGGGTGATCAGGCGTTCCAGATGGAGGAGGTAGCCCGGATCACCCGGACGATTTTCGTGGGTCTTGTAATAGGCGCGTTCCTCTTCCCGATCAAGCCAGGCATCCGCCTCCAGCATGCTCAAACCGCAGTGGGGGCAACGCCGATAGTCGCCCGGCGAGGCGCTGCCCACGCCACGGTGGTGAAAGGGCTGTGTCGGATGTCCGCACAAGAGGCACGCGGCCATTGTGGCCTCGCTCATCGCCGCAGATACCGGAACCAGGAGGCAATGTTGAGAAGGCTCATCAGAGACTGAGACAGGTACGTATAGGCCGCCGCTTTCAGGATGCGCTCGGCGTGGGGATAGTCCGGTGGGTGCAGGTAGTGGCCGTCGCGTAGCATCGGCATGGCGCGGCGGAAGCTCGCATCGAACTCGGTGGGTAGGGTGATGAAGTGAACCAGTGCAGCGAGCCCCATCGACAGAACCCCGGCGAGGAAGAACAAGATGGCCGGTGCCGGATGGCGAGCGATGATGGTAATAAAGGGGATGGCGACCAGCAGCCAGGCGCCAATCTGTTGGCCATAACCCGAGACACACACCAAGTAGCTGTGCATCCGCAGTGGGGCGTAACCCTCGGCATGCTGTATCGCGTGGCCGACCTCGTGGGCCGCCACGGTTACGGCCGTGAGCGAGTGCCCGTCGTGATTCTCGGGCGATAGCCGTACGGTGCGGGTGTCCGGGTCGTAGTGATCGCCACTCTTGGTGGTCTCGACCTTCACCTTGTGCAGTCCGTGGCGATCCAGAAGATCGCGCGCCAGTTCCGCGCCGTTGCCGTCGTAACGATCCGCGGGCTGCTGGTATTTCTTCATGGTGTGACGCACCCAGAGGCCGGGTGCCCACGCAATGAGCAATAACAAAGGAGCGAGCAGGAGTAACAGTCGCATGGGACTATATTGACCCAAATCCCCCCGGGCCGGAAAGGGTAAGCACCTTTTGGATGCAACGGCGGGCCGATTCAGTGCAAGTGTGCGCCACTGTGGTCCGCCGTTTGGCGTCCAGCCTGAGAATGATGTGCCCTCAAGCCGCTGTGGGGGTCAATCCTCGGCCTCGTCGTAGTCGCCCTTGTGTTTCGGGTTCGGGCGCGCCCGCTGGTCACGAGAGTAGTCCTTGTCGTCCTTCTCGCTCTCGGCCTTCTCCTCGATGAGGCGCAAATTGGCGGCAGGTGCCGAGCCATCTTTCTCCTGACCGAAGTAGAGGGTCTGGTGCGGGAACGGAATCTCGATGCCGGCGGCGTCGAAGTGCTTCTTGACCAGGCGATTGAAGGCTCGACCCAGACCGAACTGGGTGCCCGGAAGGGCCTTGATCCGGATCCGCACATTGACCGCGCTGTCGCCAAGGGAGGTCACGCCGTGGACCTCCATTTCGTCGAGGACATTGGGGCCCTGATCCGGATCTTCCTTGAGCTCTTCGAAGGCCTCGCGCAGGCGCACGATGACCTCGTCGATATCCTCGCGGTAGGCCACGCCGTACTCGCCGACATGGTAGCCGTACTCGCGCATGTAATTGGACACGGCGTCGACTGAAGAGAACGGGATCAGGTGGTAAGTGCCGGAGAGATCACGCAGACCCAGAGAACGGATCGTCAAGCGTTCGACGACCCCGGTGGTACCGGCCACGGTAACCACATCGCCGACGTTGATCGCATTTTCGAGCTGGATGAAGACACCGGTAATCACGTCTTGCACCAGTTTCTGTGCGCCAAACCCGACCGCGAGGCCGAGCACACCCGCGCCGGCCAGCAGCGGGCCGATGTTCACGCCGATCTCGGCCAGCACGATCATTGTCGTCATCACGATCAGTACGATCGCGACGGCGTTACGGAAGATGGTCAGCAGCGTGGCTTCGCGTGCCGTTGGCTGGCCATCGCCGGTATTGGGGCTCATGCGGTGCTCCACCCAGCTGGCAAACACGAGCCAGATAGCCAGCACGGCCAACAGGATCAGTGCCACCGAGATCGCGGTCCCCAGCACCGCCATGCCGGTATCCGACGCGAGCCAGTTGGCCAGGCTGAATGCGCCCCATGCATCCGCGATCACGGCCAGCACAATCAGCAGGATCATCAGGCGCATAACTTTCAGCGCCTTCGGGATGTACGAGTTCAGACGCAGTTCCAGCGATGGGAACTTCTCCCGGGTCTCATCCGGTATGTGGATCCGGCGACCAATCAGCTGGGTCAGCAGGTTGGCGACGAAGACGCCGACGAAACCGGCGAGCAGGGTTTGCCCGGTGGCCTTGGCCATGAAGGGCAGGGCATCCTCCGGCCGCGTGATGCTGACTACTGCCAGGGCCAGGAAGTACAGCAGCGCGATCCAGTGCCAGAAATTCGCCAGCAGGGAGATCAGGATGCGGGTAAAGGCGAATCCGGCCCGGTTGGCCAGCGCAATCAGGCGGTCGTGCACCCGCGTACGGTTCTGCAGGATGATCACCGCCGCATACAAGAAGGCGGTGAGCATCACAATCAGGCCCAGGGAACGCCCGGCCTCGGACGAGATATGGTTGTTCGCGATCGGTACCAGGAGCAACAGGCCGTAGCCGATGTACCCGACGATCCGGGCCAGCCAGGCATTCCAGTAGGCGGCCTCGTCCCCAGCCATTGGCAACAGGCGCAGACCTTGATAGCGAGTCGCGAAGATCAGGCGCAGCGCGGCCTTGGTGACCTCGATCAGCAGGAAGGCGTTCAGGAATAGCGAGTGCCGGGTCAGCATCTCCCCGGACTCGCCGAGTACGAACAGGGCCAGGGCGTAGCCGGCCAGCCAGGCCAGGATAACGATCAGGAAATCGATGGCAGCGGCCAGTATCACCGCCGGTAGCGCCCGCATCAGGCGCATGTGTTCCGCCGCGTTCAGGGCCCAGCGGTCGATGGCGGTGAACATGGGCGCACCCAGTCTCCGCAGCACCAGGAACACCACCACCGTGAACACGATGATGCTGGCGAGATCCGCTACGGCCATCCCGAACACGGTGGGTTCGACCGCACGAACACGCTCGGCGATATCCGCCGCGATGTCGTTCAGGGCACGGACCTCGGCAACAGCACCCTCGGCCAGCGACTGCGTGAGCTGGGCGATCTGTCGGGCCACAGATACGTTGTCGCCGGTGTCTACCGGTACGGCATCGGTGACTGCGTCTTCCTCGCTGGAACCGCTGTCGGAGCGCAGGGCCTCCAGCAGGCGCTCACGCGCTTCTTCGTTCTCCAGGGCCTCGATCAGCGTCTGGCGCAGATCGTCACTGGAGGCGTCCGCGCCCGCTTCCTGGGCCGACAACCCCCCCCAGGGCATCAGCAGCATCAGGGCGAACAAAACAATCAGGTGAGAGAGAAAAGAACGCGGCGAACGCAGATAGGTCACGGCTAACCTCAATGTCTGGAAGGGGCTTCCTTGCGTGCCCCCGTGCGAGTGAGTCTAAGGGCAGGAAGTTCCCGCGAACAATGCACCGGGGCGGAGGTGGGCTCATTCCAGGAGCATTGGATCCAGCCAGGCGATGCCGAGTTGGGCCATCTGTCGTTCAACCCAGGCGATGCGTCGGTCCAGTTGCGGACCCGGCTGCACGGGGTTCATGCGCCCGGGGCTGGGCAGGATGGCGGCCAGGCGCGCCGACTGGTGGCGGTCCAGTTCGGTGGCGGACACGCCGAAGTAGTGCTGTGCCGCATTCTCGATGCCGTAGATGCCGGGTCCCCACTCCGCCAGGTTAAGGTAGATCTCCAGGATGCGCCGCTTGGGCCAGAGGGTCTCCATGCCCAGGGTGAATCCCGCCTCGAGCGTCTTGCGGATCCAGGAACGCCCGTGCCACAGAAAAAGGTTCTTGGCGGTTTGCTGACTGATCGTACTGGCCCCGCGCAGACGGCCACCACGGGCGTGGTCGCCCAGTGCCTGGCGTACCGAGCCCCAATCGAAGCCTTTGTGGTTCGGGAAGTGCTGGTCCTCGGCCGCGATCACCGCGAGCATCAGATGCCTTGGCAGATCGTCCAGGCGTTGCCAGTCCGGGCGGCGGTTAGAGGCGGTTTGCCAGTCGGTAGCGACGACCATGGCCATACCGTAGGGGGGGTCGACCCGGGCGAACAGGACGACCAATGCCAGCATGGCGCCGATCCCGATTCCCAGCAGGAGTCCGACGATGCCGCCCGTCCACCAGGCCAGGCGACGCAGGATGCTGCGCTTGCGGCGGCGGGCCATTAGCGGCCCATCCCTTTGCGCAGGGGCGGCGGGCCAGCGGCGTTCCGATGTTGGGTATCCATGGGCTGAAAGGATACCGCTTGGTGGCGTCTTGGGGGATGGGCGTCCGGCGTCGGTTGCCACCGCGGGTTGTGTCGTGCGGGCGAACTGTTTGCCGGTTTCGTGGCCCAATGGCGAAGGGGTCGCTCTGCCAGACCCCGCAATCCGCACGATCACGCCAACCGTTCGCGAAGGAGAGAGCCATGGACGTATTGCCCTATCGCTATGTCACCCCGAGTGGCGAGGCCGTGTCCTTCGAGTTTCGTCTGCACCCAGAGACTGGCTCGGCGGTGCGGGTTCAGCAGTTGCTGGATCGGCTGACGGACACTCTGGATAACGAGATCGGTTTGCTGGGAGATACTTGCAACGGCGATGTGCTGCAGGCGCTGGCGATGGCCCTGGCTGTGCGCACGGAGATGATCCCGGCAGACCCCGACATGACCCAGGGTCTGGCGCGTGACGTCGTCGAACGGGCGTTGAAGTCCCTGGCGGAGGCGCAGCATCGACAGACGGGGCCAGTCGGACATGCCTGAATCGGTAGCGCCTTCCCAACCGGTTACGGCCGGTCGACCCATTGTGTTCTATGACGGTGGCTGTCCGCTGTGTCGGCGCGAGATCGGCCACTACCAGCGGCTGGATTCGGCGGGCGCGGTCGACTGGCGCGACATCCATGCGGATGCCACGCCGCTTGCCGACTGGGGGATCACCTGGGACCGCGCCATGCAGCGCATGCACGCGATCAGTGCCGAGGGCCAGATTCGCAGTGGTTCCTGGGCCTTCGTGCTGGTCTGGCGGCACCTGCCGTATTACCGCTGGCTGGGTGGAACCCTGCACCGGTTACCGCCGATCGTCTGGCTCATGGACCGGGTGTATAACGTGATCGCCCGTTTCCGCTGGCGTTCGCGCTGCGACAGCGGGGTTTGTCGCCCTGGTCGCTGACGTGGCTCACCGCAAGCCTCACCTGCCGCAAAAAGACTGCATGGTTTGTGGCAGGCCATTTACCTGGCGGAGGAAGTGGGCGCGCTGCTGGAACGAGGTTCGTTACTGTTCTGACGCCTGCAGGCGTCGCCGTTCGAGGAAGATGGCTACATGAAACGTTGGATGGGCTTGGCCCTGGCGATGCTTGTGGTGGTTGGGATAAGTCCGGCAGCGGCGGATGATCTCTCCGCGGAGCGGGCCATCGTGGAGCAGTTACAGGAGCCGCATCGCATCCTGTTGATGCGCCACGCCCTGGCGCCAGGCATTGGTGACCCGGCGGGCTTCGAGGTCGAGGATTGCGCCACCCAGCGCAACCTGTCCGCTGGGGGGCGGGCACAGGCTCGCGAGACGGGCGAGCGCCTGCGGGCCGCGGGATTGGATGCCATTCGCGTATTCGCCGGTCCTTGGTGCCGTAACTTCGACACCGCGGAGTTGCTGGGATTTGGCGAACCGCAGGTACTGGAGGCGCTGGGGTCGGTGTTTCGCGCGAACGAGTCGCATCGTGAGCGACGCATGCGCGCCTGGCGCGAGCATCTGGCGGAGGAATACAGGCGCGAAAGTGGCCCCGCGGTTTATGTGACGCATCGCGCCAACATCATGGAGTTGAGCGGGCGCAGCATCGGGGCCGGCGCCATGCTGGTGGTGGCCGTGGATGCGGAGGGGAATGCCGAGCCGGTAGATCCGTAAACACGAGATACCCTATTGGTATCGGCTTTCGCTACAGCCGGATGTCTACGCGATCGGCTCCGGGGGCGTCGATCCCGCGATGCAGGAGCAATGTACCGCTGGCGTTCAGAAGCTCGGTGGTTAGCTGGCGAAAGCGTACTACGGTTTCGGTCAGATTGAGGCGGCTCTCCAGCAGATCACGCTGGGCCTGGGCCACCGCCAGGGCGGTGCCCGCACCGACCCGGAAACGTGTCTGTTCCACCCGTAGCAACTCTTCCTGTAGCTCCACGGTCTCCTCCTGGGCCTGGATTTGCTCGCGCACGCGGGCGGCATCGAACCAGCGACCGCGTACATCCTCGATGGCAAGCTGTTCCAGGTTCGCCAGGGTCTCCTGGATCTGCTGGCGGGTCAGTCGGGCACGCGTGTGTTCAGCCTCGGCCGCGCGATTACCGATGGGCATCTCGAAGCGCAGGCCGGCGGCCAGGTCGTAACCGTCGCCCTGGCGGTCGCGCCAGGTACGGCTGAAGCTGTCGGCATAGCCCGACTGACCTAGCGTCACGAAGAAGTCCAGACGCGGAAGCAGACCATTGCGGGTGCGTACGACCTCAAGTTGGTTGCGTTGCACCCGAAGCCGGGTCTCGTTGAGGTCGGCGCGGTGGTCGCGGGCCAGGGCGACATAGGTATCCATGGGCTCCAGGGTATAGCGCTCCAGGCCCGGTTCCGAGCTGGGTTCCAGGCGCGTATCCCACAGGCCGCCTTCGCCCTGCAGCAGCCGCGCCAGGCGATCCTGGGCGCGGGCGCGTTCGGCACGGGCATCGATCAATCCTTGGCGGCGCAAGGCCACCTCGGCCCGGGCCGAGACGGCCTCGGTCTCGGGGCGGTCACCGGCGCTGATGCGGCGCTCGGTTTCGTCGAGTTGCTGGCGGGCGACGGCCAGTGCCTCCTCGAAGATGGCCTGTTGCTCCTCGGCCAGCACAAGGTCCCAGTAGCGACCCTCGACATCGGTAATCAACTGCTCGACGAAGGCGCGCACCTCGTACTCGGAGGCCTCGACGTCGAGCGTGGCCTGGCGCAGGCTCACCAGATTGGATTCGATGCGCCCGCCCCTTAGCAGGGCCTGGGTGAGACTCACGCCGGCGCGGGTGGTGAATTGGGGCGCCTCGACGCGCGAACTGGAGCTGCGCGAACTGCGCACCGAGACCGTCAGGTCGGTACCGGTGGGTAGCGACTGGGTGAGCCCGGCCTCGCCAAAGCGGCGGGTGGTGACGACGGCGTCGGTTTCGCCTACTTCTTCCAGTTGTCGCACGCTCTCGTCGCGGCTGAGTTCGATCTCGGCGAACAGTTCCGGGTCGAAGACCGCGCGTTCCTGCGCCTCGAATGTGCCCTGGATTGCGGTTTGCAGGCGTTCGGCGCGCAGTCCCCGGTTGTTCTCCAGCGCCCGTGCCACCGCTTCCTCCAGTGACAATGTCTCTTCGCCCACGGTCTCGCGCTCGAACGGGCGATTATCCAGGAGCTCATCGGCCGACAGGGACAGGCGCAGGCCGTCTCGATCGCTGTAGGCCCCGGTGTCATCGGCGCTGGTTGGCTGCGCGGCGACGGGCAGGGCAAGCGCGACGAGGAAGGTGAGCAGAGGTTTACGCATGTTCGGTGGCGACTCGGTAGACCGGTTGCGGGTGTTCGCCTCGACGGTGGAACAGTAGATACAGCGTCGGGATCAATACGAGGGTAATCAGGGTAGACGAAAGCAGCCCACCGATCACGACCCGTGCCATCGGGGCTTGCGCCTCGCCGCCGTCACCCATGCCGATCGCCAGTGGTGAGAGCGCGAGCATGGTGGTGAGCGTGGTCATCAGGATCGGCCGCAGACGCTCGCCCGCGGCGGCGACGATGGCTGCGCGCAGTTCCATGCCATCGTCGCGGTGGCGTCGCGCCATCCGGTCGACCAGCAAAATGGCGTTGTTCACTACAATCCCGACAAGCAGCAGAATCCCGATCAGGGATTGCACATTCAGGGTGGTGTTGGTGACCAGTAGCGCGCCGGTGACCCCGATAATGGCCAGTGGAATCGAGAACATCACGATCAGCGGATCGCGCAGCGATTCGTACAGGCTGGCCATGACCATGTACACCAGCAGGGTGGCCAGCAGGGTGCCCAGCAACAGTTCCGAGAATGCCGCTTCCTGTTCCTCGATATCGCCGGTGATGGAGTAGTCGATCTCTTCGGGTAGCGCGATGTTGCCAAGGGCTTCGCGTACGTCCGCCGCGACCTCACCCATGGACCGGTCCCCAAGGTTGATGAACAACGTCCGGACGCGGGCCTGCTCACGACGTTCGATGCTGTCTGGGCCGATCTCGGTGTCGAACGACACCAAACTGCGCAGGGCCACGCGCTCGCCGCCTTCGCTGCGTACGGTGAGGTTGAGCAGGTCATCCAGCGAACTTTGGTCGGCATCCCGTAGCTGCACCCAGATCCGGGTTTCATCGCCGCCAGCGCGCAGTTGTCCGGCACTGGAGCCACCCAGTGCGGTTTCCAGCGTCTGGGCGATGGTGCGTACGTCCACCCCCAAATCCGCCGCCCGATCCCGATGGATGCGGGTTGCGAACTCCGGCTGCCCCCCATCGGCGCCGATCCGGGTATCGGTAATGCCGGGGATGTCGGCCAGGGCCTCGTCGAACTGCTCGAGGACCGCGTTCATGGTCGGCAGTTCGAAGCCGCGTACCTCGACCGCCAGACGTTCTTCGTCGCCACCGCGTCCAAAGCCGCGGAAGAAGATACCACTGGAGGCGCGTACGCGGATCTCGGTGCCGGGGGGGTCACCCAGGGCCTCGCGCAGCTGGGAGGCAATCTCCTCGGAGGAGCGGCTGCGACTGTCGCGCGAGCCCACCATCACCCGCATGTTGCCGGAGGCGGGCGAGGAGGCGCGGAAGGCCGAGGCCCCGGAGCTGCTCACCAGGTTCTGCAGTTCCGGCACCTCCTGGCGGATCACTTCCTCCAGGTTCGACATGGTGGCGTAGAGCTCGGGCAGGGGCGTGCCAGGTTCCATGGACACGTTGACCCGCAACTCGCCCTCGTCGGTGGCGGGCAGGAACTCGGTCCCCACGCCGCGCAGCCCGGCCAGGGCCACCATCAGCAGGAGCGCGCTCAAGCCGATGATCAACCACGGGTACGAAAGTGTGCGTTGCAGCAGGCCCTGGTAGCGGTGTTCCATTCGGACAAGGGCACTGGTGTCGTGCTTGGGCATCGGGGCGCGGGCCATCAGCATCGGCACGACCGTCAGGGCCACGATCAACGAGGCTGCGAGCGCAAAGGCCACGACTGCCGCCAGCGGCTTGAACAATTGCCCGGCCAGCTCTTCGGCGAAGAACAACGGCAGGAAGATGGCCACTGTGGTCAGCGTGCTGGCGATGATGGCGGGGGCCACGCGGCCAGTACCCGTGACCGCGGCCTCCATGGCCGTTTGCTCGGAATGTTCCTCCCGCCTTCGGGCAATGCTTTCGATCACCACGATGGCGTTGTCGACCATCAGCCCGACTCCGAGCGCGATGCCGCCCATAGTCATGAGATTGAGGGAATGCCCGCCAAAGTAGACGAGCCCGAAGGTGGAAATGACGGCGAGCGGGATCGCGGTCGCGGCCACCAGCGTGTAACGGATGTTGCGCAGGAATATGAGCAGCACCAGCACGGCGAGTGCGCTGCCGTACAGGATCGACTGGCCGACGTTGGTGATGGAGCTGCGGATGAAATTCGCTTCGTCGGTGACCGCACGGATGCTGATCTGCGGGAAGTCGCGGTTCAGGCGGACCAACTCGGCGTGAACGGCCTCGGAGACCTCCACCGTGTTGGCGTCCGCCAGCTTGCGCACGGCCAGCTGGACCCCTTCCTCCTGGTTGACACGGAAACGCCGGGTCACCCGTTGATGGGTGTCCTGGATGCTGGCGACCTGGTGCAAGTGAGTGACGCCATCCTCGCTGCGCTGAATCACCGTGTCGGCAATCTCTTCGACGGAGCGGAACTCGGCGGGGGTGCGCAGACGGTACTCGCGCCGCCCATCCATGATGGGGCCGCCGGGGGTAATGACATTGGCATCCCGAATTCGGTTACGCAGGTCGTCCAGGCCCAGATCGATCGCCTGTATGCGATCGGGATCGACCTCGATGCGGACCTCGCGTTCCAGCCCGCCAAAAGTATCCACGGCCGCCACGCCGGGGATGCGCTCCAGGCGCGGCGCGATGCGGTTATCGATCAGGGTGCGAAGGTGGATGGCGTCGAGCTGTGAGCCGATCCCCAGGCGCATGATCGGGGAGTCCTGAGTGTCGAACTGGCGCACCAGTGGGCGATCGGCCTCGTCGGGTAATCGGTCCTCAATGCGGGCCAGGCGATCGCGCAGGTCGTCCACGGCCTGGCGAATATCGGTACCCCACGCAAAGTTGATGCGGACGTTGCTATTGCCCTCCGCGGAGGTCGAACGGATCTCCTGAGCGCCGGTGATCGCGGCCGCCGCCTGTTCCACCGGTCGGGTGACCAGCTGTTCGACCTCCTCGGCACCGGCATTGGGATAGGAGGTCATGACCGTGACGACCGGGTAGGTGATATCCGGTAGCAGGTCGACGGGTAGCCGGGTCAGGGCGGTCAGCCCGAGGATGACCACGATCAGGGCCACCATGCTGGTCAGCACGGGCCGGCGGACGGTGAACGTGGCCGGGTTCACGGGGCGTCGGTCTCCGATCCGGCCGGCGCGAAGTCGCCTCCAGGCACCGCCTGTGGGTCGGTGATGCGCAGTGGCGTACCGTCGGCGAGCAGATGCTGCCCCAGGACGATGACCTCGGTACCTTCGGGTAGCTCGGGTTGCAGCAGCTCAATCCAGTTGCCATCGCGGATGCCGGTCGCCGCCGTGTGGCGACGGGCCACGGGGCGTTCGCCCGAGCGGTCTACGCTGAAAAGGGTCGGGCCGGCCTCGCGCTGGATGATCGCATCGCGGGGTACTGCCTGGGTGTCGGTGCGTTGCCCCAGGCGGATGGCCGTCTCCACGAACATGCCGGGACGCAGGGCTTCATCGTCGTTCGGGATTTCGACTTCAACCCGGGCCTGCCGGGAGCCCGGTCGGAACTCGGGGGCTACGCGGGTGATGGAGCCCTCGAACTCGCGATCGGGATAGGCCGAGGTGCGCACGATGGCTACCTGGCCGCGGGATAGACGGGCATAGTCGGCCTCGGTCACCGCTAGGATGGCACGTACCGGTTGCAGTGTGACCAGGGCCAGGGCGGGTTCGTTGGCACTGATCAGCGCGCCACGGACCACATGGCGTTCCGCCACCCAGCGCGGCTGGCTGCCCACCGCGTCGGCATCGATTCGGGCGTACCCAAGCTGGATCTCGCGGGTACGCAGGGCCGACTCGCGCTGCCGGATTTGCGACTCGGCCAGGGCAACGCGTGTCCGGGCCAGCGTCAGTTCAGTCTCGGCGGAATCGAGCTCGGAGCGTGAGGCAATGCCCTGGCCACGCAGCTCGCGGGTACGTTCCAACTCGCGCTGAGCGGCGTCGCGACTGGCAACGGCCTCGTCCAGGCTGGCCTGTGCGACCTCCAGCTCCGCCGCCGCCTGGGCGACGTCCTGCTCGAATTCCTCGGTATCCAGCTGCAAGAGCGGGTCACCCGGTTCCACGCGGTCGCCGAGGTTTACGAACAGCTCGGTGACCCGGCCACCGATGCGGGGTGCGATCTCGATTCGGTCGGCGCCCTCGATGCTCCCGGTAAAGCGTCGGCGCTCGACCAGGTCTCGTGATTCAACTTCGGCCGTTGCAACCGCAACCGGCCGGGTCTCGCCTCCGCCGGGGCGTCCGGAAGCCGCTGAATCGTCCTCCGGACCCAGGGTCATCCAGGCCAGAATGCCGGCGGCCAGCAGGAACAGAATCGCAGTAATCAGGGTAGCGGGGCGGGGCATTGCAGCTCGCTCGTGTTCAGGGTCATATGGCAGTCTGGCGTGGCTGACTGAATCGCGTATGAACTCCGTTCGCGCCGCGGCGTCCGTTCAGCGATACGAACCTTCCGACCGTGACCACCTTGGAGAATTCCGTGACCCGACCTGACCCGGACCGTCCCATGCGCCCCCGGCGTTCGTTTGGACTGGACCTGTTGGGCCTCCTGGCCTGGTTGGCATTAGTGTTCATTGTGGCCGGGCTGGGCGGTTTGGCCACTAGCCTATCGGTGGGAGATTGGTATCCCACCCTCGTGCGGCCCCCATTGAACCCGCCCGACGCGGTGTTCGGCCCGGTCTGGAGTGTGCTGTTTGGACTGATGGGGCTGGCCGCCTGGCACGTCTGGCGGCGCGCAGGCCTGACCGGGGCACCGGTGGCGCTGGGCCTGTTCCTGACGCAGCTCGCGCTGAACCTGGGCTGGTCCGTGCTGTTCTTCGGCCTCCAGCGCCCGGATCTGGCGCTCATCGAGATTCTGATCCTGTGGCCCCTGATTCTGGCCACCCTGGTCGCCTTCTGGCGCATCGACCGCATCGCGGGCGTGCTCCTAGTCCCCTACCTCCTGTGGGTTGCCTTCGCCATCTACCTCAACGCCGGCATCGTCTGGCTCAACTGATCGGTTGCCGCTGAAACCGGGTCTTGGTGGTCGGGCGTCATGCGTTGGTCATGTGGGCGGGGTATTCTGACGGGATTTTTGGTGGGAGGGGCTCCATGGCGGTGCGTGTCGGCATTAATGGGATGGGGCGGATCGGCCGGCTGGCCTTAAGGGCGGCCTGGGGTCGGGACGATCTGGAGATCGTGCACCTGAACGAGGTCGCGGCGGATGGTACCGTCACCGGACATTTGCTGGAGTTCGACTCGGTGCACGGGCGCTGGGGTCAGGAACCGGTAGCCGAGGCCGAGCGAATTCGTATCGAGGGGCGCGAGCTGCGGCACACGAGTTTCACCGAACCGGGCCAGGTGCCGTGGAATGAGTCGGATGTCGACATCGTGATCGACGCGACCGGGGCCTTTCGGACCATGGACACGCTGGAGCCGCATTTCGGGCAGGGTGCGAAGCGCGTGGTGGTCGCGGCGCCGGTGAAGGACGATCGGGCGCTGAACGTGGTGATGGGGGTTAACGATGGCCTCTATAATCCGGTGCAGTATCGTGTCGTGACCGCCGCCTCCTGCAATACCAACTGTCTGGCGCCGCTGGTGCAGGTGCTGCGTCCGGCCCTGGGTATTCGCCACGGCACCATCCTGACCGTGCACGATATGACGGCCACCCAGTCCGCGGTGGACCTGCCGCGCGATAACCTGCGCCGGGCGCGTGCCGCCGGGCTGAACCTGATCCCGACCACCACGGGTTCGGCTAAGGCGATCGGTGACATCTTTCCCGATCTGAACGGGCGGCTGAATGGCCATGCGGTGCGTGTGCCGCTGATGAATGCATCACTGACCGATTTCACCTTTGAGGCCGGCCGCGAGACGTCGTCGGAAGAGGTGAACAACCTGCTGCGTGAGGCGGCGCAGGGTTCGTTGCAGGGCATCCTCGGCTATGAAGAGCGACCGCTGGTTTCCAGCGATTTCCGCACCGACCCGCGCTCCTCCATCGTGGACGCACAATCGACCATGGTGGTGGACGCCACGCAGGTGAAGGTGCTGGCCTGGTACGACAACGAGTGGGGCTACGCGAACCGCCTGGTGGAACTGGTGGCCCGCGTGGCGGCGCTGGGCGTCTAGACCGCAATGGCGGAGGGTGTGGCCAATCCGAATGGTCCCCCGACCCTGGGGCTGGGCGCCTATGCCCGGATCATCGCGAACTACTGGGCGTTCACCATTACCGATGGCGCGATCCGCATGCTGGTCGTGCTGTTCTTCCACCAGCTGGGCTACAGCCCGCTGGAGATCGCCTTCCTGTTTCTGTTCTACGAGCTGTTCGGGGTGATTACCAACCTGACCGGTGGCTGGCTGGCCGCACGGCTGGGCGTGAACACCACGATGATCGGCGGGACGCTGTTGCAGGTCGCGGCCCTACTGATGCTCACCGTGCCGGAGGCCTGGCTCGGGGTGGCCTACGTGATGTTCGCCCAGGCCCTGTCCGGGATCGCCAAGGATCTGAACAAGATGAGCGCGAAGTCCGGGGTGAAGCTGGTCGCCGGGGATGGCGAGGGCCGGCTATTCCGCCTGGTGGCGGTGCTCACCGGCTCCAAAAATGCACTGAAGGGCGTGGGTTTCTTTGCCGGTGGAGCGTTGCTGTACACCGTCGGGTTCCAGATGGCGCTGGTGATCCTGGCCGGGACGCTCGCGGTGGTGATGCTGTTCTCCATCGTCGGGCTGCCGCGTGGGCTGGGGAAGGTCGGTGGCAAGCCGAAGTTTACCCAGATGTTCTCCAACTCGACTGCGATCAACGTGCTCTCCGCCGCGCGCTTTTTCCTGTTCGGGGCCCGCGACGTCTGGTTCGTGGTCGCGCTGCCCGTGTTTCTCAGTGCCACGCTGGACTGGAACCACATGCAGGTGGGCGCGTTCCTCGCGCTATGGGTCATTGGCTACGGCATCGTGCAGGCCTCGGTGCCGCGCCTGCTGGGCAAGGGCGGGCTGCACCCCACCGGCCTGACCGCGCGGCTGTGGGCCTTCATTCTGATGCTGCTGCCCCTGGGCATCGTGATCGGTCTGGAGGTGGGCCTGGAACCGGCCTGGGTCCTGATGGTCGGCCTGGGCGTGTTTGGCGTGGTCTTCGCGATCAACTCGGCGGTGCACTCCTTCCTGATCCTCGACTACGCCGATGCCGATCGCGTCGCGATGAAGGTCGGCTTCTACTACATGGCCAACGCCGGCGGCCGCCTGGTGGGTACCGTCGCCTCCGGCGCGATCTTCATGGTCTGGGGCCTGGAAGGCGCCCTGATCGCCTCCACCCTGTTCATCTTCGCCACCTGGATGATCTCCTCGCTGCTCCCCCGTGAGGTGTCACCTGCCTGAGCGCGGCGTCCGCGCCGCGCGACCACTCGGCTGACGGCTATCGACTTTGCAGCGCCTCGATGACTGCATCGACGGTGCGCGATCGATAGCGTTGGGCGTGTCGTACCCAACCCAGAGAACGGGTGATGGCCGAACCCGGCCAGTCGAGCACGATCAGGTCATCGGTGGCCATGGAACGCGGCAAGAACCCGATGCCGAGGCCGGCGCCAATCATCATGTGGATCACTTCCAGGTAGGGGCTCTCCTGGGCGGCGCGCGGGGGCTGGCCCTGGGCGCTCAGGCTCTGTTCGATATGGCGCCGGGTGGTGGAGTCGACGGGTGGCAGGATGGCGGGCCACTGCTTCAGACGCTCCAGGGTGTCCAGCGGGGTTTCGCTGTTGCGGCCTCGGGCGATCATCGGCACGAGCTCGTCAGTCCAGACCGTTTCGGCCTCGACGTCGCCGGGCAGGTCGTCGGGCAGGGTGGCCAGGGCCAGGTCGGCATCGCCGCGCAGGATCGCTTCGACGCCGGTCTCCGAGTCCATGAAGGCCAGGGACAGCTCCAGATCCGGGTAGCGGGCGCGCATTGCGGCCAGCGGGCCGGGCAGGCGGTGCAGCGCGATGTGGTGCGAGGTCGCGAGGCGGATGCGGCCATGTACCACCGTGTCCAGGTCCGCGATCTGCTGCTCAATGGCGCGCAGGCGCGCCAATATCTCGCGCGCCTCGGGTAGCAGACGTTCGGCGACTTCGGTCGGGCGCACGCGCCGACCCTGACGTTCGAACAGCGGGCGTTCCAGCGTGGCCTCCAGCGACTGGATCCGCTTGCTGATGGCCGGCTGGGTCAGGTACAGGCGTTCGGCCGCTGCGGAGAAGGCGCCGGTATCCACGACCGCAACAAAGGCCTGCAAGGACTCCACACTGAGCTGTTCGGGACGCATCGCTCGCCTCCGTGGGATAATGACCGGCTCAGCGCCAACCGCTGGTCCTTCCATAACGGAATGGAATGGTAAAGATAATAAATCGGATTTGAAAGAATAGCAGGGCGGCCGCAGACTCTACGCAGATAGGTGCCCTGAAACCGCGTCACTGCGCGGCGTGGCTAATGGCGCCGTCATTGCGAGGAGCCGAAGGCGACGCGGCAACCTCCTCCAGCTGGCAGAGATCCAGTATCGGGACCGGTGGTGCCGGACGGAGGTTGCCACGGCCCCTGCGGGGCCTCGCAATGACGGTGTGTGTTGCGGCGCCGTGCGATGAAGGTGCATGCCGTGACGCGGCGCAAGGGCGAGCCTTTCGAGCGCTGGTGGATCATCGGCGGTGGGGCGCAAGAACGATAGAACGCGGCGCGGCCGCGGGAGTAGGTGATGGCAGGCAAGACACTGTACGACAAGCTGTGGGAGGCGCATGTGGTGCGCGAAGAGCCGGATGGCTCGACGCTGCTCTACATCGATCGCCACCTGGTGCACGAGGTGACCAGCCCGCAGGCCTTCGAGGGTCTGCGTCTGGCCGGGCGCAAGCCTTGGCGCGGGGATTCCGTGCTGGCGGTGCCGGACCACAATGTACCCACCGCCAATCGCGACCGCGGGATCGAGGATCCAGTCTCGCGCACCCAGGTGGAGACGCTGGAGACCAACGTCACCAGCCTGGGGCTCAAGTTCTTCCCGATGGCGGATGTGCGCCAGGGCATCGTGCACGTGATCGGCCCCGAGCAGGGGGCCACCCTGCCGGGCATGACGGTCGTCTGCGGCGACTCGCATACCTCCACCCACGGCGCGCTGGGCGCGCTGGCCTTCGGCATCGGCACCTCCGAGGTCGAGCATGTGCTGGCCACGCAGTGCCTGTGGCAGAAGAAGACCAAGGCCATGCAGATCCGCGTGGAGGGCGAGCTGCGCCCGGGCGTGACCGCCAAGGACGTGGTGCTGGCGATCATCGGCCGCATTGGCACCGCGGGCGGCACCGGCTATGCGATCGAGTTCGCCGGCTCGGCGATCCGCAGCCTGTCGGTCGAGGGGCGCATGAGCATCTGCAACATGTCGATCGAGGCCGGGGCCCGCGCGGGCATGGTCGCGGTGGACGAGAAGACCATCGAATACGTGCGTGGCAAGCCGCAGGCCCCCACCGGCGAGATGTTCGAGCGGGCCGCCGAATACTGGCGCACGCTGGTCTCGGATCCGGATGCCGAGTTCGACGCGGTGGTGGAGATGGATGCCGCCGAGATCGCGCCCCAGGTAAGCTGGGGCACTTCGCCGGAGATGGTCGCGCCGGTCGATGGGCGCGTGCCGGATCCGGCCGCCGAGAAGGACCCGGTGCGCGCCGAGGGCATGCAGCGGGCGCTGGAGTACATGGACCTGAAGCCGAATACCCCGATGACGGAGATTCGTCCGGACAAGGTGTTCATCGGCTCCTGCACCAATTCGCGGATCGAGGACCTGCGCGCGGCCGCCGAGGTGGTCAAGGGCCGCAGGAAGGCCGACAACATCAAGCTGGCGATGGTGGTGCCGGGCTCCGGGCTGGTGAAGCAGCAGGCGGAGCAGGAAGGGCTGGACCGGATCTTCCTGGACGCCGGCTTCGAGTGGCGCGAGCCGGGCTGTTCCATGTGCCTGGCGATGAATGCCGACCGGCTGGAGCCGGGCGAGCGCTGCGCCTCGACCTCGAACCGCAACTTCGAGGGGCGCCAGGGGCAGGGCGGGCGTACCCACCTGGTGAGTCCGGCGCTGGCCGCCGCGGCCGCCGTGGCCGGGCACTTTGTCGAGCCGTCGGCACTGAAGGAGGCGTAAGCGATGCAGGCCTTTACCGTACACAAGGGGATCGTCGCGCCGCTGGATCGCTCCAATGTCGATACCGACGCGATCATCCCGAAGCAGTACCTGAAATCGGTCAAGCGCACGGGCTTTGGCCCGAACGCCTTTGACGACTGGCGCTACCTGGACCCGGGCGAGCCTGGCATGGACAGCTCGCAACGCCGTGCGAACCCCGATTTCGTACTCAATCAGGCGCCTTATGACCAGGCGACGATCCTGCTGGCACGCAAGAATTTTGGCTGCGGTTCCTCGCGCGAGCACGCGGTGTGGGCATTGACCGACTTCGGCTTTCGCGCGGTCATTGCACCGTCGTTCGCCGATATCTTTTTCTCCAACAGCTGCAAGAACGGCCTGCTGCCGGTGGTGCTGGCGGAGGACGAGGTGCAAACCCTGTTCGATCAGGTGGAGGCGAAACCGGGTGCGCAGGTCGAGGTGAATCTGGAAGAGATGACCGTGACCGCCCCGGACGGTACCGTGTTCCGTTTTATGCTGGATGAGGACCGGCGCCACCGCCTGTTGAACGGCCTGGATGACATCGCCCTGACGCTGAAGTACGGCGATGACATCCGCGCCTTCGAAGAACGCCAGCGCCGCGACTGGCCGTGGATGGCGGAGCAACGATAGAAACGATAGGGATGGCGCGGGCGGCCTGAACCCGGGCAGCGTCATCGCGAGAAGCGAAGCGACGAAGCAATCTCCCAAACAATGGCCGAGCGCCGGTACCGGGATCCGGTGGTTTCGTCCGGAGATTGCCACCGCCCCTACGGGGCCTCGCAATGACGAGGTAAAGATGCCGTCATCGCGAGGAGCGAAGCGACGTGGCGATCTCTGTGGATGCCCCGGCGTTGGGTCGGGTGGCGTTGGGGTTTTGTTGGGAGGTTGCCAAGGTCCCTTGCGGGTTATCGCAATGACGGTGCGATTGCGAACGTACAAGTTAAAACTAACAGTTAGTTAGGAGAGGTGTGTGAGTCGAATTCTAGTGTTGCCTGGGGACGGGATTGGGCCCGAAATCGTGGCCGAGGCCTTGCGCGTGCTGGAACATGTAGGCGAGATCGGCGGACTGGATCTGGAGATCGAGCAGGGGCTGATCGGGGGCGCGGCGCACGATGCGGCCGGGCACCCGTACCCGGAGGCCACCCTCGAGGCGGCGCGGCGCGCCGACGCGATCCTGCTGGGCGCGGTCGGTGGCCCGCAGTACGAATCGCTGGAGCGTGACCTGCGCCCCGAGCGCGGGCTGCTGGGCATCCGTTCGGATCTGGGCCTGTTCGCGAACCTGCGCCCGGCGATCCTGTATCCGCAGCTGGCCTCGGCCTCCACGCTGAAGCCGGAGGTGGTCAGCGGGCTGGATATCCTGATCGTGCGCGAGCTGACCGGCGGGATCTACTTCGGCCAGCCGCGCGGGATCGAGGAGCGCAATGGTGAGCGCTACGGCTTCAATACCGCCGCTTACAGCGAATCGGAGATCGAACGCATCGCGCGGGTCGGCTTCGAGGCCGCGATGAAGCGGGGCAAACGCCTGTGCTCGGTGGACAAGGCTAATGTGCTCGAGGTCTCCGAGCTGTGGCGCGAGGTGGTCGAGCGGGTCGGCCAAGAATTCCCCGAGGTCGAGCTGTCCCACATGTATGTGGATAACGCGGCAATGCAGCTGGTGCGTGACCCCAAGCAGTTCGACGTCATGGTGACCAGCAACATGTTCGGTGACATCCTGTCGGATGCAGCAGCGATGCTAACGGGTTCCATCGGCATGTTGCCGTCGGCTTCGCTGAACAGTGAGGGGGTTGGTCTGTATGAGCCGATCCACGGTTCGGCACCGGATATCGCCGGGCAGGGCAAGGCCAACCCGATGGCGACGATGCTGTCGGTGGCGATGCTGCTGCGTCACAGTCTGAACCGGAATGACCTGGCCGAGCGTATCGAGCAGGCCGTGGGTCGAGTGCTGGATCAGGGCCTGCGTACGCCGGACATCTTCGGCGAGGGCATGACCCTGGTGGGTACTCAGGGTATGGGCGACGCGTTGGTTTCTGCGCTCGACGATTAAATAGAATACAGCTACTTAACGAATAAAGTTCAACCGGGAATAGACAATGAGTGACCGCAAGTTTGACGTGGCCGTGGTGGGTGCGACCGGCGCCGTCGGCGAGACCCTGCTGACCATTCTGGCCGAGCGCGACCTGCCTTTGGGGCGGGTGCATGCGCTGGCGAGTTCACGGTCGGTGGGCAAGTCGGTCAACTTCGGTCGGCGCGAGCTGGACGTGGAAGATCTGGCGACCTTCGATTTCTCGACCGTACAGATCGGGCTGTTTTCGCCGGGCGCGTCTGTCTCAGCGGAGTACGCCCCGAAGGCTGCGGCGGCCGGCTGTGTGGTGATCGACAACACCTCGCAGTTCCGCTACGACCCGGAAATCCCGCTGGTGGTGCCGGAGGTAAACCCGGACGCGGTGGGCGATTACACGAAACACGGGATCATCGCGAACCCCAACTGCTCCACCATCCAGATGCTGGTGGCGCTGAAGCCGCTGCATGACGCGGTCGGCGTCGAGCGCATCAACGTCGCCACCTACCAGGCCGTCTCCGGCACCGGCAAGGATGCGATCGAGGAACTGGCCCACCAGACGGCGGCACTGCTGAACGGTCGTCCCGTCGAGTGCAATGTCTATCCCAAGCAGATCGCATTCAATGCGCTCCCGCACATCGACGTCTTCCAGGACAACGGTTACACCAAGGAAGAGATGAAAATGGTCTGGGAGACCCGCAAGATCATGGGCGACGAGTCCATCCTGGTGAACCCGACCGCGGTGCGTATCCCGGTGTTCTACGGCCATTCCGAAGCCCTGCATATCGAGACGAGGGAAAAGATCACCGCCGATAAGGCACGCGAAATTCTGGCCTCCGCACCGGGCGTGACCGTGTTCGACAAGCACGAAGACGGGGGCTATCCCACGGCCGTCACGGAGGGTTCTGGCAAGGATGCGGTGTTCGTCGGGCGTATCCGTGAGGACATCTCGCACCCGCGCGGTCTGAACCTCTGGGTGGTCTCGGATAACGTGCGCAAGGGTGCCGCACTGAACACGATCCAGATCGCGGAGGTTTTGATCCGGGATTACCTGTGATTTAATCCGGGAAAACGTCGGGGGAACCTTCCCCCGATATATCCGTGGCCAGGGGCACTGGGGCCACGCGGCACTTTCAGGGGGAATTCGTGCGCAAGCTATTGGTTGGGTTTTTGTTCTTGCTGCTGGTGGCCCCGGCGTCCTCGAATTCTGTGGGCTTCGGTGAAACCAATCTTCAGTCCTTCCTGAACCAGCCCTTGCAGGCGGAGATCCCCTTGCGCGGGGTGGATGCCGTTGGCGATTCATTGCGAATCCGGCAGGCCTCAGAGGATGCCTATCGCCGCGCCGGGCTGAATCGTGGCGGGGTCCCTGGCGACCTGAATATTGAGCTTGAAGGTGATCGCGTGATCCTGACGACGCGACGCCCGGTGCGCGAGCCCTACGTGGGTATCCTGCTGGAAGCGCGCTGGGATGGTGGCCGCGCGATGCGTGAAGTCTCCTTGCTGCTCGATCCCCCCGGGACGATGCCGAGTGGTGTCTCGGCCCCTACCGTGAGCCAACCGTCCGAGGATGCACCTCGCACCCCGCGTGAAGGTGAGACCATCCAGGTGCGCAGCGGTGACACCCTGTACTCCGTCGTGCGCCGTAGCGGTATCTCCGGCTACAGCGACGAGCAGGTGATGCTGGCTTTCCTGGACGCCAACCCGCGGGCATTCATGGGCAATAACATCAATGCCCTGCGTGCCGACGCAGAGTTGCGCACGCCTTCGCGCGCCGAATTAGAAGCACGCAGCACCGCGCAGGCGCGAACCGAGGTGGTCGAGCAGACGCAGAGCTGGCAGGCGTCCACCCAGGCTGCTCGCGAGGCACCCGAGGAGGCTCCGGAAGAGGAGGTCACGGCTGCTGCCGATCAAGAGGCGGTGGCGGCGGAGGATGAGGCAGCTGCCGAGGACGAGACGGCTGCAGCCATTGAAGACGAAGAGGCCGCGGTCGCTGAAGTGGAAGTCGATGCCGCCGCGACCGAAGAAGCGACGCCGGCGGAGGATGATGTCGCGGCCGAAGAAGCTGTGGCGGAAGATCGTCTGGAAATCGTGGCCGACCTGACGCCGGAAGACGCCGAGGCGGGAGTGACCCAGGGCGGTTCGGAAGAGTTGCTGCAGGAGGCCTTGCTGTCACAGCGTGCCGAGATGGAGGGCATGCGTGACCAGATCTCCGATCTGCGTGAGGAGCTCGGAGAGCGCGGGCGCCTGGCGGATATCTCTAGCGAGAACATGGCGGAGTTGGAAGACCAGCTCAGCCAATTGCGCGCAGAACGCGAACAGTTGATGAGCCGTCTGGATCGTGCGGATGCCGAGCGTAATGCGCCGCTGCACGAGCGGATCATGAATGATCCGTTGTTGCTGATGATGGCCATCGCCCTGGTCATCCTGCTGCTGCTGGTGCTGCTGGCATTTGCACGCGGTGGACGCCGCGAGGTGATCGTGGACGACCGCAGCGCCGGCCTGCAGCCGCGGGCGGATAACAGCAAGGTTCAAGCGGCGGGCGATGCGGCTAGCGGGTATGAGGCCCGAGAAGTCGATGAGACGTCCGGTGGGCCAGCCGCGGGCGCTGCAGCGGCAGGTACGGCGGCCGCCATCGCCACGACGGCGGCATCCGGTGACGATGACCGTTCCAACACTCAACAGGAAGAGTCCGCGCATCCTCCGGCCGATCCGGAGGAGGAAGTGGGCGAGGTCGTCGTGGCCAGTGCGACTCAGGACGGTGAGGCAGCGGATGATGTGCTGGCCGAGGTCGACGTCTGCCTGGCGTACGGCATGAATGATCAGGCCCTCGAAACGCTGAATGCGGCGATCGAACGTAATCCCGAAAACACCGAGTACCAGCTGAAACGGGTCGAGGCGTATCTGGCGCAGGAGGACGATGAGGGGGCTCGTCAGGCGGCGTCCGCGCTGCGTGATCGACTGGATCCGAACGACACGGATACGCGTGACCGCCTGTCCGAGCTGGAGTCGCGCATCGGTGTCGCGGGGTTGGGCGCCGCTGCGGCAGGTGGAGCGGCGGCTGAGGACCTCGGCGAGACTGCGGACGCCGGCGGCGTTCCGGAAGGCAGTGACAGCAACGAGATCGATTTCTCCGGCCTGGAGCTGCCGGAAACCGATGAAGGGACCGAGAGCGCTGACACCAAGTCGGTGACAGGTGACGAAGGCCTTTCCTTCGATATTGACGAAAACCTGGAGTCGGATCTGGCCAGTGCCGCGGAGGGTGATGCGGAAAGTGACGAGGCTATGGATGACCTCAACAACCTGGCTTTCGATCTCGACGACGCCGAACTTCCGGATATGAACGCCGAGTCGGAGTCGGGTGAGACGGCCGAGCAGGAGCCGGGACTGGATCTGGACGAGAACGTCTTCGGCGGGGGTGCGGCCGAAGAGCCGACGGAAGGTCAAAGCGACGATGTCACGGAGTCCGCTGACACGGACGAGAATGTGACCCGCCTCAGTCTGGCCCAGGCCTACGCCGACATGGGCGACCAGGAAGGGGCCCAGGAACTGATCGACGAGGTCCTGGCCACCGGTACCGATGAGCAGAAGCGCGAGGCTGAAGCGATCAGGGACCAGATCAAGGGTTCGTGATCACGGCTCAGCCGGGAGTTGGGCGGCGCAATGGCGATCGCCTTTGCAATTGAACGGATGGGTAGAATGAAGGCCCCGCCTGAGGGTAAAACTCCGGGCGGGGCCTTTTTCGATTGGATGGATCGTTGCCAGTGGTGGAGACCGAGACCGTTGCATCGCCGATCGCGTCGGTGCCTGACCCGCATGCCGTGAGGCTGGGGATTTGGGGTTTGCTGGGGGTGCTCGGGGCTTCCGCGGTTCTGGTGACGGCCTTGCCATCGGTTTTGGCCGTGATCGCCGCCGTGGTTCTGGGGTTGGCCGCCGCCGAAGGATTGCCGTGGCGACGGGCGGGGCGACTGATTCTGCGCATGAAGTGGTTCTACCTGTCGCTGCTGGTGTTCTATGGCCTTTGGCCGACCGAGGGGGAAAGTCTGGCTGCAGGGCTTCTGGAGGCCGGTGGCCGCATCCTGGCGTTGGTTTTGATGCTGTTCCTGGTGGTCTGGTTGACCGAGCATTTCCCCCGTACCGTGCTTGTCCGCAGCTTGGGGCGGCTATTGGGTGGACCGAGGCAGATGTTGGGCGGCTGGGGCGAGCGCTTTTCCCGGCGATTGTTTCTGGCGCTGGCGTTGTTCGAAAGTGAGCGGCCGTCGGTGGAGGCGCGGCGCGCCGGGCTCGACGGTTCGCGACGCAATCGGTTGCGCGCGGTGCACGAATGGCTGGTGGTGCAGCTGGATCGGGCCCTCGCGGGGGGCGGGCCAATGCAACCGTCGGCGGATGCACAGGAGCCTCCTGCGGGAACATGGTTGAGGTCGGATTGGCCGGTCGTCGTGTTGTGGGCGGGGGTGATCGCGGCATGGGTGGCATGGTGGCTGGGGTGACGGGCTTGATTGAGCATCGAGAACAAGCCGGGCACGAGCTGGCCGGCGCGGTATCCCAGCGCTGGGCCCTTGGAGTGGAGTATGACGGCCGCGGCCTGCTGGGCTGGCAACGCCAGAAGGATGGACCCAGTGTGCAAGGGCATTTGGAGGCGGCACTGGGATTTGTGGCCAATCATTCGGTGGAACTGACCTGTGCGGGGCGCACGGACGCGGGGGTCCATGCCACTGCACAGGTGGTGCACTTCGATACGCCATCGCGGCGCGACACCCATGCCTGGGTGCTGGGCGCGAACAGTCGCCTTCCAGATGGGATTGCGGTGACCTGGGCGCGGCCGGTGGCGGACGACTTTCATGCACGCTTTGGTGCGTTTGGCAGGCGGTACCGCTATGTAATTGCGAACCGAGCGGTGCGGCCGGCGCTGGAGGCGGGGCGGGTGTCCTGGTGGCGGCGGCCACTGGATGCCTCGCGTATGCACGACGCCGGGCAGGTGTTTGTTGGCGAGCACGACTTCACCAGCCTGCGGGCTGCGGCCTGTCAGGCAAAATCCGCTGTGCGCCAGGTCCATTCCCTTGCAGTGGTGCGCCGCGGTGCCCATGTGGTGCTGGATATTCACGCGAACGCCTTTCTGCACCACATGGTGCGCAACATTGCCGGGGTGCTGCTGGCCGTCGGCGACGGGCGTGCCGAGGTGGACTGGCCGGTGAAGGTGCTGGCCGCCCGCGACCGTCGCGCGTCGGGGATCACCGCTCCGGCTGGTGGGCTGTACTTCGTGCATGTGGATTACCCGGGCGAGTTCGAATTGCCGATCACGTCGGGTCCGGTCTTCGACGGGGTACCGGGGAATGGAGCGGTTTGATTGCGGAAACATCGGGCGGGTGGCTCGCTTCTGGTAGGCTTTGCGGCTTGATCAACAGGGCCGGCTTCGGATGCGCTATCGGGTCAAAATTTGTGGGATTACCACGCCGGAGCAGGCGGTGGCGGCGGCAGCCGCCGGGGCCGATGCGATCGGACTGGTGCTCCATCCAGCGAGCCGTCGGTTCGTGGAGCCTGCGCAGGCTGCATTGATTTCGGCCGCGCTGCCACCTTTTGTGACCACCGTCGGGCTGTTCGTGGACCCCGATGCATCCCGCGTCGAGGCGGTACTGCAGGCCGTGGCGCTGGATTGTCTGCAGTTCCATGGGCAGGAGGCGCCGGCATTTTGCGCGGGCTTCGGTCGGCCGTACCTGAAGGCCATTGCGATGGGCGAAGGGCAGGACCCACGACCCCACATGGACGAACACCCCGATGCCCAGGGCTTTCTTCTGGATAGCCACGGTGCCGGGCGCAGTGGTGGGTCGGGTCACCGCTTCGACTGGGGGCTGGTGCCAGGTGCGTTGGAGCGGCCCTGGCTGCTGGCCGGGGGGTTGGATGCGGACTCGGTGCGCGAGGCGCTGGAACACCTGCGCCCGTATGGGGTCGATGTGAGTTCCGGCGTGGAATCGGCGCCCGGGATCAAGGATTCACGGCGTATGCAGGCCTTTGTTGGGGCCGTACGCCAATGCGAGGTGGAAACGAATGAGCAAGATTGACTGGGCGGCGTTCCCGGACGCCCGCGGGCATTTTGGTCCCTACGGGGGGCGGTTTGTCTCGGAGACCCTGATGGGGGCTCTGGACGAGTTGCAGCAGGTGTACGAGCAGTACATCAACGACCCGGATTTCATGGCGGAGCTGGATCACGACCTGAAGCAGTTCGTGGGGCGGCCCAACCCGCTTTATCACGCCGAGCGGCTGGCGCGCGAACTGGGCGGAGCGCAGATCTACCTCAAGCGCGAGGATCTGAACCACACCGGCGCGCACAAGGTGAACAACACCATCGGACAGGCGTTGCTGGCGAAGAAGTTGGGCAAGACGCGCATTATTGCCGAGACGGGCGCAGGGCAGCACGGTGTGGCGACCGCGACCGTGGCCGCGCGTCTCGGTCTGGAATGCGTGGTGTACATGGGCGAGGAGGACACGCGTCGCCAGTCGCAGAACGTGTATCGCATGCGCCTGCTGGGGGCCGAGGTGGTCGGTGTGAAGTCCGGGACCCGCACGCTGAAGGATGCCTTGAACGAGGCGATGCGAGACTGGGTCACCAACGTCGACGATACCTTCTACATCATCGGCACGGTGGCCGGGCCGCATCCGTATCCGGCGATGGTGCGCGACTTCCAGGCGGTGATTGGCCGTGAGGCCCGCGAACAGCATCTGGAGATGACCGGCAAGCTGCCGGACGCCCTGGTGGCCTGCGTCGGCGGTGGATCGAATGCCATCGGGCTGTTCCATCCATTCCTGGGCGACGAGTCGGTGGAAATGATCGGGGTCGAGGCCGGTGGCGACGGCGTCGAGACGGGTCGGCACTCCGCGCCGTTGTGCGCGGGACAGCCGGGGGTGTTGCACGGCAACCGGACCTATCTGATGGAGGACGAGAACGGCCAGATCATTGGCACGCACTCGGTCTCCGCCGGGCTGGACTATCCGGGGGTCGGGCCGGAACATGCCTGGCTGAAGGACATCGGTCGGGTGAATTACGTCTCGGTGACGGATGACCAGGCATTGGCCGGTTTCCACCGTATGACGCGTACCGAGGGCATTATCCCGGCGCTGGAGACCAGCCATGCGATCGCGCATGTGCTGGATCTGGCACCGCAGATGCGCCCGGATCAGAGCATCATCATCAACCTGTCAGGGCGTGGCGACAAGGACCTGAACACCGTGGCCGAACGCGAGGGGATTACGTTATGAGCCGCATCGAACAGCGCTTTGCCGAATTGCGCGAGCAGAATCGGGCTGCGTTGATCCCGTACGTGACCGCCGGCGATCCGGAACCCGGCGCGACGGTGCCCCTGATGCATGCACTGGTCGCGGCGGGCGCGGACCTGATTGAGCTGGGCGTGCCGTTTTCCGATCCGATGGCGGACGGTCCGGTGATTCAGAAGGCGTGCGAGCGTGCACTGCGCTTCGGGACCAGCCTGCGTGACGTGCTGGCAATGGTCGCGGAGTTTCGCAAGACCGACACCACGACGCCGGTGGTACTAATGGGGTACCTGAATCCGGTGGAGCGCATGGGTTACGAGGCCTTTGCCGCTACCGCGAAGACGGCGGGCCTTGATGGCTTGCTAACCGTCGATCTGCCGCCGGAGGAGAGCGAGGAGGTCGTCGACCTGTTGGAGGCGTCCGGGATCGATCCGATCTTCCTGGTCGCGCCGACCACCTCCGACGCCCGCATCGATCACGTGGCCAAGGCCGCGCGCGGGTTCGTCTACTATGTTTCGCTGAAGGGCGTGACCGGGTCGCAGACACTGGATACCTCGGCCCTGGCCGAGCGCCTGGAGGGATTGCGCCGGCATACCGGGTTGCCGCTGGGCGTCGGGTTCGGCATCCGCGATGCGCAGACCGCCGCCCAGGTGGCGCAGGTAGCCGATGCGGTCGTGGTGGGCAGCGCCATCGTGCGCCTGGCCGAGGAACATGACGGCGATGCCGATGGTTTTGCCCGGGCTGCAGCGACGGTGGTGCGGGAGATGCGTGACGCGATGGATGTGGCGCGTTCCCCGGGTGCGGCGGCCACAGTGTAGAATGCGCGGCGCCGATTCGGATTACAGGGAGACGGCATGAGCTGGTTCGAGAAGTTGATGCCTTCGCGCATCCGCACCGATAACGCCACCAAGAGGGGTGTACCCGAAGGTCTATGGGTGCGTTGTGAGGGCTGTGACGCGACGTTGTACCGCCCCGAGGTAGAACGCAACCTCGATGTGTGCCCGAAGTGCAGTCATCACCGCCGCATGAGTGCCCGCCGCCGTCTGGAAACCTTCCTGGATGCCGAGGGACGTGAGGAGATCGCGGCCGATATCGAATCCTCCGATGTCCTCAAGTTCCGTGACTCCAAGAAGTACAAGGATCGTCTGGTGGCGGCCCAGAAGGCGACCGGAGAGCGCGATGCCCTGGTCGTGATACAGGGCCAGTTGCTGGGGCGCCCGCTGGTGGCTTCGGCCTTCGATTTCCGCTTCATGGGTGGGTCGATGGGTTCCGCAGTGGGTGAACGCTTCGTCCGGGGGGCTAATCGTTCGCTGGAGCAGGGTATTCCACTGGTCTGCTTCAGCGCCTCGGGTGGGGCACGCATGCAGGAGGCGTTGTTCTCGTTGCTGCAGATGGCTAAGACCAGCGCCGTCCTGGCGCGGATGCAGGAAGAGCGGATCCCGTTTGTTTCAGTGATGACCGATCCGACGATGGGTGGCGTCTCGGCGAGTCTGGCGATGCTGGGCGACCTGAACGTCGCCGAACCGAATGCCCTGATTGGTTTTGCCGGGCCGCGCGTGATTCAGCAGACGGTTCGCGAGACGCTTCCGGAGGGCTTCCAGCGTTCCGAATTCCTGCTCGAGCACGGAGCTGTCGACATGATCGTGGACCGTCGCGACATGCGGGGTCGACTGGCTTCGGTGCTGGGGATGCTGACCCATGGTCCAGCCCCGGTCTCGGACGTTGAACCGACGGACGACGAAGACACGAACGTCGAGGTCATTAGTCCCGACAATGGCGGGGACGTCCAGAGCACGACCCCGTCGCACCGCAACTGACCACCGTGCGGTTCTCCACCCTGGAGGAGTGGCTGTCCTTTCAGGAACAGCTGCATCCCGTGGGCATGGACCTGACGCTGGACCGGATCGCGGTCGTTGCCGACCGTCTGGGATTGCGTGATGGCACCGGGCCGCGCAGCGCGATCGTCGCCGGGACCAACGGCAAAGGCACCGTCGCCACGCGCACGGCGGCGCTGCTGCAGGCGCAGGGGCTGCGCGTCGGGCTGTTCACCTCGCCGCATCTACTGCGTTACAACGAACGCATCCGCATCGATGGCGATCCAGTTTCCGATTCCGCTCTGTGTCGCGCCTTCGAGGCCATTGACCAGGCCCGCGGCGATGATTCCCTGACCTACTTCGAGTTCGGTGCGTTGGCCGCCGCCTGGTTGTTTCGAGAGGCGGGCGCCGCGATCCAGGTCCTGGAGGTCGGTCTGGGCGGGCGTCTGGATGCGGTTAACAGCTGGGATGCCGACGTGGCGGCCATCACTGCGGTCGACTTGGATCACCAGACCTGGCTGGGCGATACCCGCGAGGCGATCGGCCGTGAAAAAGCGGGGATCATGCGGGCGGGGCGCCCCGTCGTGTTGGGCGAACTCGAGCCACCTGCCAGTGTTCTGGAACACGCCGAACGCCTCGGGGCGAAGTCGCTGCGTGCGGGCCAGGATTTCGGGCTGGAGCGGGAGGACGGCCGGTTGCTCTGGCGATTCGGGGACAGGGTCTCTGAATGGAAGGTGGAGGGTGCCGCTGGGATGCTGGACGGGGCCACATTGCAGAATTCGGCAACCGCATTGGCGGTTGTGGAGGCCTTGGGTGTGACCGAACATTTGACGGACACCACCGTCAGCCTGGCCTTGGGCACCTCGGCGCCGGGGCGCCTGCAGGTGTTGCCGGGCGAGCCGCAGTGGTTGCTGGACGTGGCCCACAATGTCCATGCCGTTGGCGAGCTGGCCCGGTGGCTGGGCGCCCACCCGGTATCCGGCCCGACAGTGGCCCTGGTTGCGGTGATGGCCGACAAGGAACGTGCTCCCATGTGGACGGCCCTGGCGGGCCACATGGATGCCTGGGTACCGATACCCTTGACGCTACCCCGCGCGCTTCCCGCGTCCACCCTGGCGGACGAGCTGGAGGCGGCGGGGCAGCCGCGCGTGCAGCGCCTGGATGACGCTCGGGCCTGTATGCGCGTGGCGGCCGAACTGGCCGGGCCGGACGGCCGGATCGTGGTTTTCGGCTCGTTCTATACCGTGGCCGCCGTGTTGGAGCTGACACCCGAACTGGCCGCGACGGCCTTGTCGGGGTGTGCGCACGTGGGTGGGCCGGGTCGCGGAGTCGCGAATGCGGTCTGAGCGCTCCGGCAATGGCTTGCTTGCGGCGGGACCGGGCGCGAGCGTAATGTCAGGACGTTGTTGTACCCCTTCAACATCCGCACACGGATGGCTGCATGAATAGCGACAATCCAATCCGCTTTCGCCTCGTCGGTGCGGTGATCCTGATCGTGCTGGCGGTCATCTTTCTGCCGTGGCTGTTCGATGGTGCCGGCTATGAGCACATGAGCGGTGTCGAAAACCCGGTCCCTGCACCCCCAACCTTCGCCGAGCCGGACATTGCCCTGCCGTCGGAACGTCCCGGACCGGGACGAGAGGCCGAGGCCTCCCCGCCGACGCCGGTGCCGGAACGGGATGGGTCGGTGGCCGAGTTGCGCAGCCTGGACAATGGCGGTCCCGAAGCCGACGCCGCGCGCGAGTCCAGCGACGCGACGCCCCAGGCGGCAGCGCCGGTGGAGCCCGATCAGCCTGTACAAGCCGGCTGGGCCGTGCAGATTGGCAGCTTTCGTGACGAGGATAACGCCCGGGAACAGCGCGAACGCTTGCGCGAAGCCGGATGGCCTGCCTTTATCGACGATTCCACGGCGGATGGGCGTGCAATCTACCGCGTGAAGGTGGGCCCGCTGGCCCAGCGCGAGGACGCCGTGGCGCTGGGTGAGCGCCTCGCGGAAGAGCTCGAGTTATCCGGGATCGTGGTGGCGCATCCATGATGTGGCCAATGGACTGCGAACGCCGCACGGCTGCGGTAAACTACGCGCCCTTTCACCATGCGAAGCCCGCGCCGTGAACTGGATTGATCTCATCATCATTGCCCTGATCGTTGTATCGGGGCTCATAAGCCTGTTTCGCGGCTTCGTGCGTGAGTCGTTTTCGCTCGCGACCTGGATCGTGGGGGTGTGGCTGGGCATTCGCTATGCAGCCGAGGTGGCGGAACAGCTTCCGCAGGCGATATCGGATGCGACGCTGCGTCTGGGCATTGGGTTTGCGCTGGTATTTATTGCGGTTCTGATCGTGGGTGGCATCCTCGGGGTGCTCGCCAATCGCCTGGTCAAGGGAAGCGGCCTGACGGGCACGGATCGCTCGCTGGGTGTGATCTTCGGCCTGCTGCGTGGCGTGCTTCTGGTGGCGGTGCTGGTGTTCCTGGCCTCGTTGACGCTGATGCCGGACGAGCCCTGGTGGGAGAGCAGTCGCCTGATCCCCGAATTCGAGCGCCTGGTGGACTGGCTGATCGCACAGTTACCGGAGGGCTGGCAGGAACAGATCCACGACCTGCTGGCTAGCGACGAACCGGTCGAAGAAGTGATCCCCGACGGCGACGCATCGACGCCGTAAACCTGGAGTTCTGAACGGTATGTGTGGAGTTGTCGGAATCGTCGGGCGTAGCCCGGTGAACCAGCCCCTTTACGACGCCTTGTTGGTGTTGCAGCACCGTGGCCAGGATGCCGCCGGCATCGTGACCTGCGACGACGACGGACGGTTGCATCTGCGCAAGGACAATGGTCTGGTGCGCGACGTTTTCAACAACCAGCACATGCAGAGCCTGACCGGAAACATGGGTATCGGCCATGTTCGGTACCCGACGGCGGGCTCATCCAGCTCGGCCGAGGCCCAGCCGTTCTATGTGAACTCGCCGTTCGGGATTACATTGGGGCACAACGGCAATCTGACCAATGCCCGCGAGCTGAAGCAGGCGTTGTTTGCCACGGATCGCCGGCACATCAACACGGATTCGGATTCCGAAATCCTGTTGAACGTGTTTGCGCAGGAATTGCTGCGCTTTCTCGACAATGGGCTGACCCCCGATTCCGTATTCGACGCGGTTGAACGCGTGCACCAGCGCGCCGAGGGCGCCTATGCGGTGGTGGCGATGATTGCGGGTGGCGGCTTGCTGGCTTTCCGCGATCCGCACGGCATCCGTCCGGTCGTCTATGGCTCGCGTGAGGCGGAAGAGGGTGGACGTGAATGGATGGTGGCGTCGGAGAGCGCGGCCCTGGACTCTCAGGGCTTCGATTTGGAGCGTGATCTAGCGCCGGGCGAGGCGTTGTTCATCACGCCCGAGGGTGAGGTCCGCACGCGGGTATGCGCGGAAGAGACGGCCCTCCACCCCTGTATCTTCGAACACGTGTATTTCGCTCGACCCGATTCGGTGATCGATAACGTTTTCGTGCATCGCGCGCGTATGCGCATGGGTACCGCGCTGGGCGAAAAGATCCGCCGCATCTGGCCGGATCACGACATCGACGTGATCGTGCCGATCCCCGACACCGGTCGCACCGTGGCGCTGGAGATGGCGCACGAGCTGAACATCAAGTACCGCGAGGGGTTCATCAAGAACCGCTATATCGGTCGTACGTTCATCATGCCAGGCCAGACCAAGCGGCGGAAATCCGTGCGCCAGAAGCTGAACGCGATCTCGCTGGAATTTCGTGGCAAGAACGTGATGCTGGTGGACGACTCCATCGTCCGGGGTACGACCTCGCGCGAGATCGTGATGATGGCGCGGGAAGCGGGGGCCAAGAAGGTGTATTTCGCCTCGGCTGCACCGCCGGTGCGCTACCCCAACGTGTATGGCATCGACATGCCCGCCGCGGAGGAGCTGATTGCCCACGATCGCGACGAGGACGCTGTATGCGAGGCGATCGCGGCGGATCGTCTGATCTATCAGGATCTCGAAGATCTGCAAAAGGCCGTGCGCCGTGGCAACCGAAACATCAGTACCTTTGACTGTTCTGTATTCACGGGCGAGTACGTCACGGAACTGCCCCCGGACTACCTGGAGCACCTGGCCGCGTTGCGGGGTGATGGGCTGGTGAATACCCCAGTGGCCGGCGAGGTGCTGGATCTGGCCAACAAGAAGTAGACGTGAGGTGAGCTTGCCCAGCCTGGAATGGATCGAACCCGTGATCCGGGATGCGCAGGAGCGTGCCCCGGATGCCGTTGATGTCCCGATCGTGGTGGTACGGGTCGATCAGCAACGGCTGTATGTCTGGGAGCGCGGGCAGGTGACCGACATTTTCGATGTGTCGACATCCGAACGGGGTATCGGCTTCGAGGAGGGGACATTCAAGACCCCATTGGGTTTGCACCGCATTGTCGAACGTTTTGGCGAGGATGCTCCACGCGGCACCATTTTCCGTGCCCGGGGTGACACCGGCCAGATCGCGGATATCCTGACCGAACCGGGCGCGCGCAGCCGCCGCGACAACATCACCTCGCGCATTCTCTGGCTGGACGGGCTGGAGCCTGGCATCAACCAGGGCGGGAATGTCGATTCCCTCCGGCGCTATATCTACATCCACGGCACCGACGAGGAAGGCCGCATTGGCGAGCCGGCTTCGGAAGGTTGTGTGCGCATGCGCAACGACGACGTGATCGAATTGTTTCCGCGTCTGCCCGTGGGGACGGTGGTGACCATCCTTGATGGCCCTGAGGTCCCGGATCTTTCTTGACCGTTTGGCCGTGCCCGGCCACCTGCTCGACTCCCCTTCCGAACGACCGCTTTAAGACGCGCCCCCGCGCGATTTGTGGTCGTGCGGGAACTTACCGTGGGTGGGGGGTCTGAATATCTACGTTAGCATTCCGTGATCTTTGCTCATTCGCCTGCTAGAATAGGGGAATTATTCCCGACCCTGGTGGTCAGGTAAGAAGGGAATTATTCCTGACAAGCGTTGTCAGGAAATAAGAACGGATTCAAGCCTGCGAACGGATGTCGAGCAGGACACATATACACGGTATTTCGGAGGCAAGGCATATGAAACTCTCAACCAAGGGCCGCTACGCGGTGACCGCGATGATGGATCTCGCAATCCATGACCGGATTGGTCCCGTTACGCTTGCCGACATCTCGCAGTGCCAGGGTATTTCGCTGTCCTATCTGGAACAGCTGTTTGCCAAGCTGCGTAAGGCCGAACTGGTGGAAGGCGTGCGCGGACCCGGTGGTGGCTACCGCCTGGCCAAGCGTGCCGATCAGATCAGTATCGCCAATATCATCACCGCGGTGGACGAATCGGTGGATGTGACCCGTTGCAAGGGCCACAAGGACTGCCAGGATGGTGATCGCTGCCTGACCCATGAGTTGTGGGATGACCTCAGCCAGCAGCTCTATGACTTCCTGGACGGGATTACGTTGTCGCAGTTTGCCAACCGTCCCGAAGTGCAGAAGGTTGCACGTCGTCAGGATGAGCGTCGCGGAGCGCGTCACCACTTCATCTTCCGTAACGACGCGGCGTAATTCGCCGGGTGTCCCCTATCGGGGGGCGCAGACATGGAACGGGGCCGCCTGGGTTTGTACGACCAGGTGGCCCCGAGTCGTTCTGGCGGGTGCGACGCACACCCGGAAGGCCCGCGTACCAGCATGCACGTGCGATTCGATCAGTAGCGTTTCCCTACTGATGGATGGGCGTATGGACGGCCTGCCTGGGTGATCCGCGAGGCACGTCGCGCAACAGGTCCCGTAGGCGTTCGAGTTCGTCCGCGCGTTGATTGGACGAAAGCTTGCCGAAACGCTGCCGGTTATAGACCTCGGCGAAGGCCCTGAGGGTGTCCGACAAGTCTGGCCGCGCCTGCGCCACTCGGCGTGACCAGACATGCACCGGCTCATGGGGGTGTCGCGCAAGCGTCCGGTCATGTCGCGCGAGGCGGCGTGAAAGGCGTTGCAGCAGTCGTTCGGCCGCGGGTAGTCGCCGCCGCGGCGTGCGCAGCCATACCCAGGCGATCACCAGCACCGCAAGACTGCCAAACCCGACCGCTAACGCGATCAGAATCGAGCGCCAATCCTGCGAATCCAGCCCCAGGCGGGCGAACAGCTCGCGCTGGCGCTCCGGATCAAAGGCGAGCACCCAGCTCTCCCAGCGGAACTGCGCAAAGTCGCGCCAGTCCTCCAGCCCGAAGCGGGCGCGTTGCATCCACGACAATCCTTCGCCATAACGCAGGAAGCTGGGAATATCCTCACCGGTGTCCTGTGCCAAACCGGTCAGACCCTGTTCGATGCGCTCCGGCGCGATGGCGGCGGTGGGATCAATCCGCACCCAGCCTTCGCCATCCAGCCACACCTCGTTCCAGGCATGGGCGTCGGCATTGCGCAGGCGCAGGTACTCGCCTCGCGTTTGCCAGGCGCCCCCCTGATAGCCGGTGATAACCCGTGTGGGAATGCCGGCTGCGCGCATCAAGACGGCAAAGGCCGAGGCGTAGTGCTCGCAGTAGCCGGCCTGGGTCTCGAACAGGAACTGATCGGTGGTGTCGTCCTGCAGGGTTGGGGGTTGCAAGGTATAGCGGTAGGGCTCGGCACCAAAGCGTTGCAGGGCCTCCTGGATGATCGCGCGATCATCGTCGCCGTGGGTAGCCCGCCACAGGGCCACCTCCGCGCGCGACCGTGGCGCGGCGGAGGGGGGCAGGTGCAACGCCCGTTCGCGTTCTTCGGGGTCCAGCTCTGCCTCGCTTGCCCCCGGCAGGGTGGTGAGGTCCGCCGCAGCGCTGTACTGGATACGGTTGGTAATACGCCGATCGCGCAGGACTTGATGGTTCGCCCGCAGGTCGGCGTCATCGGGCAACACGGCCGGGTAGTCGAGCACGGGAAGATAGCGGGCGCGAGTGGGTTCCAGGGTCGCGGTGTAATGCACCAGAGTGTCGTGATCGACTGCCGTTGGCTGGATGGTCGATCGGTCCTCGTCGACGGACCAGCGGCGGCCGTCGAAGTCGGTCATGACCAGGGCGCGCCAGTATTGGGCACGCAGAGGCGGTACGTCGGTGTCGAACTCGACGCGCAGGGCGGTGGATTCGTCCTGCAGGAGCTGGGCAATGTCGCCCGGGTTGAGCTCGCCGGACAGGCCGGTCTGGGCCGTTTGGTCACGCTGGGGATCTCCCCACAACGGTCCCTGTATGCGGGGAAACACCACGAACAGGATCAACATGAAGGGCAGGGCATGCAGGAGCATGGTGCCCGCCTGGCGGGCGAGTTGGCGCCGCGCGATGAACCGTTCGGCGTGCACTTGAATCAGGGCGGCCGTGAGCAGCGCGGTGGCCAATAGGGAGTAGGCCGCGATCAGGATGGATTGGTCGAAGAAATAGGTGGTGACGACGACGAAATAGCCCAGGAACAACGCAATGACGATGTCGCGCCGGTTGCGTGTCTCCAGCAGTTTGAATGCGATCATCACCAACAGCAGGGCGGTGCCGGGCTCCTGCCCAAAGACCGTGCCGTACTGCACGAAGGTGAGTCCACCGGCCATCAGGGCCAGAAGGCTCATCACGCCCAGCGAGGGTGCCGGGCGTCCGCTTACTAGAAGCCAGGCACGAACGGCGATGGCCAGCGCCACCAGCACACTGATCCAGATCGGCTGGTGCCAAATGTGGGGCAGCGCGGCGACCGGCAATGCGATCAGGGCGAGTTCGAGACCCCGTAGGTTGGGGTTGGCGTAGGCCGCTGCGAACGTTGGTGTCATGCCCCGGGGGCCTGTGGCTGAAGCTCGACGGGTTCCGTCTGGAACTGCGCCAGGCTGCGCAGGCAGTGTGCGCGGTGGGCGGTGCCCTGGGCGGGTTCGAGTGTCTGGCCGGGCAGGCGCAAGCCGTAGATCCGACCCTCGTTGTGCGCGGCCAGGACTTGATGGCACAGCATGGACAGCCGTGTCTCGGGGTCGCTGGCGGGCATGGCCTCCCAGTCCAGCCACAGGCGATCCCCCTGGCCGTTGGCGGCCTCGCGCACATGCAGCTTGCCGCTGCGGGCGTAGGCCTTCCACACAATGCGTCCGGGTGGGTCCCCGGGGCGGTAGGGGCGGATCTGGTCCGGCGCCTCGCCCTCGCGACGGGCCAAGCCCTGTTCGGATTGGTCGCCGCCCCCGCCTTGGGGGTCGCCCGGATCAATGGGCGCGGGATAGACGACGATTTCCGGTGCGAGCGTAAGCCAGGACCAGACTTCCAGGATGCCGAGGGGGTAGCGTGTGTCCAGGCGCTGGCGCGGTAACGAGTAGATGCCGCGCCCTGGGTTGGCGAGCGTCAGGGTGGCCGTGGTCGAGCCCTGCGCCGGGATCGCCAGGGGCTTGGTTGCCTGCGGCCCAACGCGCAGGTATAGCGCCTCACGGGCGCGGCCTGCGGCCTCCTCCAGGCGAAACGGGATTTGCAGAGGCTGCCCGGCAAACACCGGCGGCACGGGCAGGGTGGCAATGCGCAGGCCCAGCAGGTTGCGATGGGTGTACCACATCGCGTTGTGGCCGATGCCGACCAGCAGGAAGGTCAGCAGAAAGGCCATGTTGTTCGAGTAATTGATGGATCCAAGGAGCATCACCAGGATGATCCCGAGCAGGGTGTAACCGGCGCGCGTGGGCAGGATGTAGATGCGGTCACGCCCTAGGTGCGCCGCTGCGCCGTCGTGCGCATGGCGGCGGGTGATCCAGCGGATGGCATCGTCGCGCAGCCGCGCCATGCGCCGGCGCGAACGGGACATGGCGCTCACGGAGTCGGGACGCATTCCATCAGGCGGGCGACACTGCGTTCGGGGGATTCCGGCTCGCGGGCGCGCAAGCGGTGCCCGGCCACGGCCGGAAGCACGCGGGCAATATCATCCGGTGTGGCGTAGTCACGACCATCCAGGAAGGCGTGGGCGCGCGCGGCACGCAATAGTCCCAGGCCGGCGCGCGGCGACAGGCCGTGGGCAAAATGGGCGCGGTCGCGACTGGCGGCCAGTAGCCCTTGCAGATAGTCCAGTACCGCACCCTCGGCGTGAATGCCCGATACTTGCTCCTGCCACTCCCGCAGTTGATGTGGGGCAACCAGGCTGGGTGGGGCCGGATGACTGTCGGCGAGGGGGGACGCGGACTGCGCGGGACTTCCCCGTTCCAGCAAGGCGCGCTCGGTACGGGCGTCCGGATAGCCGAGTTGGATGCGCATCAGGAAGCGGTCCAGCTGGGACTCCGGCAAGGGATGAGTGCCGACCTGTTCTTCGGGGTTTTGCGTGGCGATCACGAAGAAGGGCACCGGCAACTCGCGCGTGGCGCCCTCGACACTGGCCTGGCGCTCTTCCATGGCCTCCAGTAGCGCACTCTGGGTCTTCGGTGGGGCACGGTTGATCTCGTCGGCCAGCAGGACCTGGGTGAAGATCGGGCCCGGATGGAAGCGGAATTCCCCACTGCCCTGCTCGAACACCGAGACGCCCAGAACGTCGCCCGGCAGCAGGTCGCTGGTGAACTGGACCCGACGGTAATCGAGGTTCATGGCGCGCGCGAGCGCGTGGGCCAGGGTGGTCTTGCCGACCCCAGGTTGATCCTCAATCAGCAGGTGCCCATTGGCGAGCAGGCAGGCGAGTGCTAGCCGTACCGGCTCGGGCTTCCCGAGAAGGATCTCGTTCAGGGCGTGTTCCACCTGCTGCAGGGCATCCGTTGCCGGTGGCATGCGAACCTCTTGGTCGATATGGAGTATGGAGTACCGCTTGGGTCGGCTCCCGTAGAAGAGTTTGTCGGGCCCGAATGGTTCCCGGGGCCTTGTTGCGGCTACCATGGCGGCAATCGTCCAGCGAGTTACCTGATGGATCTTCCCGCCGCCGGATCGGGCCAACCCTTCGAATATGATGCCACAGCCGGATCGCCATCCCGTCTGCGGTTGGGTGGGCGGCTGGATGTGCATGCGGTGGAGCACGTATGGGGTGTGTTGCGCCGCGAAGCCAAACAGCTCGGCGCGGGCGGCTCTCCCGTAGTCGTGGATGTGTCGGGGGTAGAATACTGCGACGGCGCCGGGGCGGCGCTGTTGCATGCCCTGGAACAGGACCTGGCACGCGCGGGCGCCGAGGTCCGGATGGAGGGCGTGGGGCGCATGGTCCAGGAGCAGCTGACGCCCTATCGCGAACTGGACGACATGGAGCCGGCGCGCGATGGCAGCGGGCGTGGTGGGTGGTCGGGTCTCCTGGATGGGGTGGATTCGGTGGGCCGTGCGGCCTACTCCCTGTTTGGATTTGTTGGCGAGCTCACCCGCGCCATCGGGAGTGCGCTGCGTCACCCGCGCCAAGTGCGCTGGGGCGATACCTTGCGCGTCGCCGAGGCGGCGGGTTTCCAGGCACTGCCAATTGTCTCCCTGATTGCCTTCCTGCTGGGGGTCATCCTCGCATTCCAGTCTGCGATCGCGATGCGTCAGTTTGGCGGCGAGATTTTCGTGGCCAACCTGGTGGCGGTGTCGCTGTTTCGCGAGCTGGGGCCGCTGATGATGGCGATCTTGCTGGCAGGGCGTTCCGGGGCTGCGTTCGCGGCCGAGATCGGCACCATGAAGGTCAACGAAGAGGTCAACGCCCTGAAGACCATGGGGCTGGACCCGGTGCGTTTTCTTGTGCTGCCCAAGGTCCTGGCGGGATTGTTGGTGGCCCCCCTGCTGGCCCTGTACGCGAACATGATCGGCCTGATTGGCGCGGCGGTGGTGATGCAGGGCTTTGGGATTCCCTGGGTGGCTTTCTTTAACCAGGTGACTTCGGCGCTATCGGCCTCCGACCTATTCTCCGGGCTGGTCAAGGCCGTGGTGTTCGGCCTGGTGATTGCCGCCGTCGGTTGTCTGCGTGGCTTGCAGACCGGCAGTGGAGCGGCCTCGGTGGGTCTGTCCACCACCAGTGCCGTCGTGACCTCCATCATTCTGATCGTGGTGCTGGATGGCGTGTTTGCCGTGCTGTTCTACCACCTGGGGGTCTGAGGCATGAGTGAAGCGCGCGCAGACAACGCGAAAACGGCGGACCGCGACGTTGTGATCCGGGTCCAGGGCCTGACCATGGGCTTCGATGACTTCGTACTGATGCGCGATCTCGATTTTGAGGTCCGTCGGGGCGAGATCTTCGTGATTCTTGGCGGGTCCGGGAGTGGCAAGAGTACGCTGCTCAAGCACATGATTGGGCTGCTCCAGCCGCAGGCGGGGCACATCTGGGTGGCGGGGTCGGATATTACCGCGGCGGAAGGTGCCGAGCGCGACGCGATCCTGCAGCGGGTCGGGGTGATGTACCAGATGGGTGCGCTGTTCGGCTCGATGACACTTCTGGAAAACGTGCGCTTGCCCTTGGAGGTCCATACGGATTTGCCGCGCGACGCGATGGACGCGATCGCACGGTCGCGCCTGCAGCTGGTCGGATTGGGCGCCTTTGCGGATTTCATGCCATCCGAGATCAGCGGTGGCATGCAAAAGCGCGCGGCGATTGCCCGGGCGATGGTGCTGGACCCGGAAGTCCTGTTCCTGGACGAGCCCTCGGCGGGTCTCGATCCCATTACTTCGGCGGATCTGGACCGGCTGATCCAGCGGCTCGCGCGCACCCTGGACATGACCATCGTGATCGTCAGCCATGAACTGGCCAGTATTTTTGCGATCGCGGACCGGGTGATTATGCTCGACAAGGAGAGTCAGGGCATCGCGGCCGAGGGCGACCCCGCCGTACTGCGTGACACATCGACTCATCCGTGGGTACAGCGGTTCCTGCGGCGAACGGATTCCGACGAAGAGAGGCCCGCATGAGTGCCCGACATCATTTCCGCCTGGGGCTGTTCATCCTCGGGGGCCTGGCGGCTCTGGTGGTGGCGCTGCTGATTTTGACGGCAGGCAATCTGCTGCGCCCCTCCATCCAGATCGAGACCTATATGGATTCCTCCATCCAGGGACTGGAGATCGGGGCGCCGGTGAAGTTTCGCGGCGTCACGATTGGTGAGGTCACCGATCTGACCTTTACCTCCGTGGAGTATGAGGCCGACATCCGCCCTGGAGAACGTAAACGCTATGTCATGGTGCGGGCCCGTCTTTATCCCGATCGCTTTGCCGCCAGTGCGCGGGAGGGGGAGTTCCAGGTGCAGATCCTGGAGAACCTGGTCGAGTCGGGTCTGCGGGTACGCATGGCCGCCCAAGGTATCACCGGCATGAACTACCTCGAAGCGGACTTTTCCGACCCGGAGTCGCATCCGCCTTTGGACTATGACTGGGAACCGCAAGCCTTTTACATCCCGTCGGCACCCAGCACGGCCATGCAGTTCCTGGAATACGCGGAAAGCCTGCTCAAGCGCATCGATGAGCTGGATATCGAGGGCGTGGTGGATAACCTGACGCAGCTCCTGGTGACCGTCGAAACGACCATTGCGGAGCTGGATACGGGGGCCATCGCGGACCACGCCGATCACTTGATCGCCGAGCTGGAAACCACCACGCGCACCGCCAACCGGGTGATGGAATCAGTGGAACGCATCGTTGACCATCCCGATACCCAGGCGCTCCCCAGCGAGACCCGGGCGGCCCTGCGCGAACTGCGCGAGACGGCCGAAGCCGCGGATGTCGGCCGTCTGGTCGATCGCATGGATTCGATGGTGGAGCGGCTGGATCGCGGTATGGACGTCAGCGAGACCAAGCTGCTGGAAACCCTGGACGAACTGCAGGCCGCAATTTCCGGGATCCGCAGCCTGTCGGATGATGTGCGCCGTAATCCGGGTGGCGCCCTGTTTGGCGCCCCGCCGCCGCGCAGCACGATGGACGAGGAGTAGACCGATGATCCGATGGACACTACCCGCAACCCTGATCTTTGCCTCGTTCCTGGCGGGTTGCACGCTGATTCCGGAGCGCGAGGCGGTCGACCGCTCATGGTTCCTTCTGGAACTGCCGGCGGAGCCGGCACCGCTTCAGGCTGATTCCGAGGGTCCGCTGGCCGTCGAGCTGGGTTCGGTCCGTGTGGCCCCGGCTTATTCGGGCAAAGGGCTGGTGTATCGGCTGGGTAATCATCGCTACGAATCGGATTATTACAACGAATGGTTTCTTGCGCCGGCCGAGCAGATCGAGCAACTGCTGCGCGAACGCTGGACGCGTAGCGATGCAGCCATCG
This sequence comes from Thioalkalivibrio sp. ALJ1, assembly GCF_000745395.1. Classification (NCBI taxonomy): domain Bacteria; kingdom Pseudomonadati; phylum Pseudomonadota; class Gammaproteobacteria; order Chromatiales; family Ectothiorhodospiraceae; genus Thioalkalivibrio; species Thioalkalivibrio sp. ALJ1. Next base: position 1,977,974 of record NZ_KN050684.1, read on the forward strand.
AACTGGTCGACAACTCGGCCGATGCGCGTCGCGAAGGCCGACCCGCGGTGCAGCTACACATCCTGGTCACCGCCCTGTATGGCGACCTGGACGAGGCCAATCTCTCGGAATTGGCCGACGTGGACGCCGATACGCCAGTGCGTGGGATGGGGCGCGTCGGATTGAGAACCCAGCTGCGGACGGATCAACGGTCCCGGCTGGCACACATGGACGCGGAACGTTCCATTGATCGCCGCTCCGCCTCACGCCTGGTGGCGGCACTCTCCCAGGCCACGGCCGAAGTACTACTGGAACTGGAGCGCGAACTGCTGCGCGAAGCAGAACAGGAGGCCCGCGAATGACCGACGTCTTCGATTTTTCCGCACCGACATCCGAAGGCGGTGAACAGGTGTTGGCGGACTGGCGAGGTGATGTCCTGTTGATCGTGAACGTCGCGAGTGAGTGCGGCTTTACCCCGCAGTACGAGGGGCTGCAGGCCCTGGCCGATCGCTACGCCGAGCGCGGTTTCCGGGTCCTGGGCTTCCCCTGCAACCAATTTGGGGGTCAGGAGCCCGGGGGCGTGGACGAGATCCAGGCCTGCGGACTCAAGTTCGGCGTTTCCTTTCCCGTCTTCGCTAAGATCGAGGTAAACGGCGACGGCGCGCATCCCCTGTACCAGCACCTGAAGGCCCAGGCACCCGGCACATTGGGTACCCAGGGCATTAAGTGGAATTTCACCAAGTTCCTGGTTGGGCGCGATGGCCGGGTGATCGACCGCTTCTCCCCACAAAAGAAGCCGGCCGACCTGGCCCCGGCCATCGAAGCGGCCCTGGCCGTGCCCAAGCCGCAGGCCGATGGTGGCCAGTAGCCCGTCGGCGGCCACGCCTGAAGGCCCCTGCCCGGAGCAACCAGAGGCTCACGACTTTTGGATGGCCCGAGCCCTGGAGCAGGCGACGCACGCAGCAGATGCGGGCGAGGTGCCGGTGGGCGCGGTCCTTGTCGCGGCCGACGGCAGTTGCCTGGCGGCCTGTCACAACGCCCCAATCGAGTCTCACGACCCCACCGCCCACGCCGAGATTCGGGCGTTACGCACCGCCGGCCAACGCCTGCGGAACTACCGTCTGCCTGGCACCACGATGTACGTGACCCTGGAACCCTGCAGCATGTGCGCCGGGGCGATGATCCATGCCCGCGTGGAGCGCGTGGTGTACAGCACCACCGACCCCCGCACGGGCGCGGCCGGTAGCGCTCTTGACCTCTTGGGTCACCCCACGCACAACCACCGCATCAAAGTCGTCAGCGGCGTCCGGGCCGAGGAGGCCGGTGACCTTCTGCGCGCGTTCTTCCGCGCCCGCCGTGGCCGCCGCGAAGGCTGAATTGAAGGAGCGCCCCCTGGCAGAAGCCGTAACGGCAACATGGGCCACGGATGTGCAGGACGTGGGTCGGGGCTCGACGCGGCGAGCCATGAGCGGGATATTGCGGTCAGGAGCTTAAGCCAGGGATGCCGCGCGAGCGGTGCGAGCATAGGGAGCAACGCATGTTCTGTACGCAATGTGGGCAGGAAAACCCACCCAATGCTCAATTCTGTTCCGCTTGCGGCGCGCGGATGGGGACGGCACCGCAAGCGGCTGTAGCCGCTCCAAGCGTGACGGGGGAATCCAGTGGCCTGGGTGCTGTTCCGGACGAAATGCGTTACGCCGGTTTTTGGTATCGCGCCCTGGCGTTACTGATCGACTGGGTATTGGTCACGATTCTCGCGCTCGTGATCGTCATGCCACTGGCCTTTATCATGGGCGCGTCCATGGCGGGCAGTTCGGACATGCACACCATCGAGGCAGCCGGGCAGGGATTGGGCAACCTGCTGGGCATCATCATCTCGTGGCTGTACTACACCATCTTCGAGTCATCCGAATGGCAGGCCACTCCGGGCAAGCGGATACTGGGCCTGCGCGTGACCGACCTAGACGGTCAACGCATCGGCTTCGGCCGGGCGAATGCCCGCTACTGGTCCAAGATCCTCTCCGCCCTGATCCTGATGATCGGCTACCTGATGGCCGCCTTTACCCGCCGTAAACAGGCCCTGCACGACCTCATCGCCTCGACCCTGGTGATCAAGCGGTGATCGAGTAGTGCTAGCGTTTGGGGGTGCGCCACTGCGTGCACCACAGGGGTTGGCGCAAGCCTGATGAATCGGGGGCGGTGTACGTAACTGCTTGTAAGATATGGAGCCGGCGACAGGAGTCGAACCTGCGACCCTCTGATTACAAATCAGATGCTCTACCAGCTGAGCTACACCGGCTTGGGTGCGGGGGTGGCCCGCGTCGGGGCCTGAAAATTAATGGTGCCGGGAGCGAGAATCGAACTCGCACTCTGTTGCCAGAACCGGATTTTGAATCCGGCGCGTCTACCAGTTCCGCCATCCCGGCATCGGGTGGGGCGTAGTGTAGCGCACGTAGGGATCGAGACAAGGGATTCCGGCGTTCCCGAGTCTGCGCTGCGTGGTAGGATCGCGCGCCATGCGTGTTGCCGATTTCAATTACGAGCTCCCTGCAGAGCTGATTGCCCAGTATCCATTGCCGGATCGGGCGGGCTCGCGCCTGCTCGTTCTGGAAGACGAACAGGCACAGGATGCCCGCTTTGCGGAGATCGAACGCCTGCTGAAACCGGGTGATCTGTTGGTCTTGAACGATACCCGTGTGATTCCGGCGCGGGTGTTCGGGCAAAAGGAGAGTGGCGGGCATGTGGAGGTGCTGGTCGAGCGCATCGAGTCGCCGCAGCAGGTGCTGGCGATGGTACGTGCGAGCCGCGCACCGAAGCCGGGCACGCGCCTGCGCCTGGCGGATGCGTTCACTGTGGAGGTCACCGACCGTCAGGGGCCGTTCTTCCGGCTGCGCCTGGTGGATGGCGGGGACGTGCTGGAGCAGTTGAAGCAGCACGGCCATATCCCGTTGCCGCCGTATATCGAACGCGCGGACGAGGGCAACGACGCGGATCGCTATCAAACGGTGTTCGCACGCCGCGAAGGGGCTGTGGCCGCCCCGACCGCGGGCCTGCATTTCGACGATGCCCTGCTGGACCGGTTGCGGGCGGCGGGTGTGGAGACGGCGACCGTGACGCTGCATGTCGGGGCCGGCACCTTCCAGCCAGTAAAGGTAGACGACACAGAGGCCCACGAAATGCATTCGGAGTGGCTCGAGGTGGGGCCGGAGGCGTGCGCGTCGGTAGCCGCCTGCAAGGCACGCGGCGGGAGCGTGGTCGCGGTGGGGACGACTTGCGTGCGCTCGCTGGAGACCGCCGCGGCGGGTGGTGAGCTCCAGCCTTTCCAGGGCGAGACGCGGCTGTTCATCCAGCCAGGCTACCGATTCCGGGTAGTGGACCGGATGGTGACGAACTTCCATCTGCCACAGAGCACGTTGCTGATGCTGGTGGCGGCATTCTCCGGCTATCGCCGGATCCTGGATGCTTACGCGCATGCGGTTGCAGAGCACTACCGCTTCTTCAGCTACGGGGATGCGATGTGGCTGGCACCCGGCGACCCCGATGATCTGCCGCCGAGTGCTCGGGAGGGCGTTGATGGAGTTTGAATATCTGGGTCAGGACGGCCCCGCACGGCGGGGACGTCTGCACTTCCCGCGCGGTAGCGTGGAGACGCCGGCGTTTATGCCGGTGGGCACCTACGGCACGGTCAAGGCGATGACGCCGGAGGAGCTGCGCGAACTGGGTGCGGAGATCATCCTCGGCAACACGTTTCATCTAATGCTGCGGCCGGGGACCGAAGTGATCCGGGCGCATGGCGATCTGCACGACTTCATGCACTGGGAAGGGCCGATCCTGACGGACTCCGGCGGCTTCCAGGTCTTCTCGCTGGCCGAGATGCGCAAGATTAGCGAGGAGGGTGTTCGCTTCCAGTCCCCGGTGGATGGCTCGAAGGTGCTGATGACGCCGGAGTCCTCCATGCAGGTGCAGCGCGAGCTGGGCTCGGACATTGTGATGATCTTCGACGAGTGCACGCCGTATCCAGCGACGCTGGAAGAGGCGCGGCGGTCGATGGAGCTGTCCCTGCGCTGGGCCGCGCGTTCGCGCCAGGCCCATGCAGACAATCCGGCGGCACTGTTTGGCATTGTTCAGGGCGGGATGTACCCGGAGCTGCGCCGCGAGTCGGCGGCGGGCCTGCAGGAGATCGGATTCGATGGCTATGCGATTGGCGGGCTTTCGGTGGGCGAGCCGGAGGACGAGCGCCTGGCCACGCTGGACGCAACCCTGCCGCTGCTGCCGCAGGATCGGCCGCGCTACCTGATGGGTGTGGGTCGACCAGAGGACATCGTGGAGGCCGTGCGTCGTGGGGTGGACATGTTCGACTGCGTGATGCCGACCCGCAATGCGCGCAACGGCTTCCTGTATACCCGCGAGGGTGTGCTGCGCATCCGTAATGCGCGCTTCCGCGACGATACCGGCCCGATCGACCCGGAATGCGGGTGCTACACCTGCCGGAATTATTCGCGGGCCTATCTAAAGCACCTGGACAAGTGCAACGAGATCCTGGGCTCGCGCCTGGCAACGACCCACAACCTGCATTACTACCAAGATTTGATGCGTGGGTTGCGCGAGGTGATCGCGGGCGCGCAGCTCGCCGAATTCGTCGCCGATTTCTACGGTCGGCGCGGCATGGATGTGCCGCCTGTGCCATAATCCGCGCGTTATTTTTTAGCGCTTCGGCCACGGGTTTCCACCGGGCCCCGCGCACCCCCTGAACCAAGAGACGGAGTGTTTCGATGGATTTTCTGATTTCAGCAGCGCATGCCCAGGAAGGTGGAGTCGGCGGCGGTGGCATGATCGAGTTCCTGATCATGATCATCATCTTCTTCGCGATCATGTACTTCCTGATCATCCGGCCGCAGAGCAAGCGCGCCAAAGAGCACCGCTCCATGGTCGAGGCCCTGTCCAAGGGTGACGAGATCGTGACCAACGGCGGCGTGGCCGGCAAGATCACCGAGGTCTCGGATGACTTCATCAAGGTGGATATCGCCGACGGTGTGAACGTAGCTGTGCAAAAGCAGTCGGTTGCCTCTGTGATGCCCAAGGGCACGCTCAAAGACCTTTAATCGCCCTCCAGGGTTTTCCATATGCGCAATTCCTATCCGGCGTGGCTCTACGCCCTGATCGTCGTGGTCATCCTGGGCGCGGGCCTGTATGCCGCGCCCAACCTGTTCCCGGAAGACCCGTCGGTGCAGATTGGCAACCCGGTCACCGGCGAGATTGACGAAAACATCCGTGAGCTGATGGGCACCATTCTGGGGGCTCAGGGGGTGACGCCGAAGCAGGCCGAGGAGCAGGACGATGGCCAGATCCTGCTGCGTTTCGAGACCACCGACGAGCAGTCCGCGGCGGCGGAGATCCTGCGCAACGCCCTGGATGACAACCACACAGTCGCCCTGAACCTGGCTCCGGCCACGCCCAACTGGCTGCGAGCAATCAATGGCCAGCCGATGGCGTTGGGGCTCGACCTGCGCGGGGGTGTGCACTTCCTGATGGAGGTGGACCTGGAGGCAGTGATCGGCACAGCGATGGAGCGCTACGCCAACGAGCTGCGCGGGCGCATGCGTGACGAACGCATGAGCTTTGACACCATCGAGCGCAGTTCCAGCGATATCACGGTGATGTTCGCGAACGAGGAGAATTTCGAAGCGGCCGAAAGCTGGCTGAACCGCGAATATCGCGACGAACTGAACTGGGAAGTACGCGGTTCTGGCGACACGATCCGTATGGTTGCCACGCTGGACGATGACCACCTGACCGAATTGCGCCGCCAGGCGCTGCAGCAGAACATCTCTACCTTGCGTTCGCGGGTGGATGAGCTGGGTGTGGCCGAGCCCATCATCGCTCAGCAGGGCGAGAACCGTATCGTAGTACAGCTTCCGGGTGTGCAGGACACGGCACGCGCCAAGGAAGTGCTGGGTGCGACGGCCACCCTGGAGTTCCGTCTGGTGTCGGAAGCGGGTGATCCTCAAGAAGCCGACTCGACGGGAAGGGCGCCTTCCGGTACTCGCCTTTACCACGAGCGGGATGGGACGCCCGTACTCCTGCAGCGTCAGGTCATGCTAACGGGTGACTACATTACCGATGCCTCGTCGGGGATCGCACAGGATACCGGCGGTCCGGCGGTGTTCATCAATCTCGATGGCCAGGGCGCTCGTATCTTCTCGCGCGTGACCTCGGACAACGTGGGCCGTTTGATGGCTTCGGTATTCATCGAGACCACCACCGAAACGGTAGAGGAAGACGGCGAGCAGGTCCTGCGGACCTCGCGCAGCGAAGAGGTCATCAACGTTGCGCGCATCAACGAGCCTTTGGGCCGACGCTTCCAGATCTCCGGTCTGGATAGTACCCGCGAGGCACGCAATCTGGCGTTGTTGCTGAGAGCCGGGGCACTGGCTGCGCCGATGTCGATTGTGGAAGAGCGCACGGTCGGCCCGAGCCTGGGTCAGGAAAACATTGATCGTGGCATGCAGTCGGTCGTCATCGGCTTCATTGCCGTCATGATCTTCATGATTCTCTACTACCGGGTTTTCGGGTTGATCGCGAACGTGGCGTTGGCTCTGAATCTGGTGTTTATCGTGTCGGTGTTGTCCATGCTGCAGGCGACACTTACGTTGCCGGGTATCGCGGGGATCGTGTTGACCGTGGGTATGGCGGTGGACGCGAACGTACTGATCTTCGAACGCATACGCGAGGAGATACGCAACGGATTGTCGCCACAGGCGGCGATATCATCTGGCTATGACCGTGCGTTCACGACCATCGCCGATGCGAACGTCACCACCCTGATCGCGGCGCTGGTGCTATTCCTGTTCGGCACCGGCCCGATCAAGGGCTTCGCCATTACGCTATCGATCGGGATTATCGCGTCCATGTTTACCGCGATTATCGTGACCCGAGCGATCGTTAACCTGACGTACGGGCGCCAGCGTCGGCTGACGCGCCTGTCTATTTAAAGGCGGAGATAGACGCATGCTTCCGCATCTGAATTTCGCCGAATCGAATATCGATTTCCTGGGTAAGCGCAAGATTGCCCTAACGATCTCGCTGGTCCTGATTCTGATCTCCATCGCTCTGCTGGCGACCCGAGGCCTTAATTTCGGCATCGACTTCACCGGGGGCACGCTGGTAGAGGTCGGCTACCCCGAAGCGGTGGAGTTGGACCCCATCCGAGAGACGCTCTCGGCCGGTGGCTTTTCCGGGGCCCAGGTGCAGACCTTCGGGACGTCGCGTGATGTCCTGATCCGTCTTCCGCCAAGCGAGGACGATGATGATCCGGCGACGTTGTCCAACCGGGTCTTGAACGCCTTGCAGGACGGTGGGCCGGATGATCCGGACCTCCGTCGGGTGGAATTCGTCGGGCCGGCGGTGGGAGAAGAGCTACGTGAGCAGGGCGGGCTGGCCATGATCTATGCCTTGGCGGGCATCCTGATCTACGTGGCCGTTCGTTTCGAGTGGCGCTTTTCTATCGGTTCGGTGCTGGCGTTGATCCATGACGTGCTGATTACGCTCGGTATCTTTTCTTTGCTGCAGATGGAATTCGACCTGGGTGTGCTGGCCGCGGTGCTGGCGGTGATTGGCTACTCGCTGAATGACACCATCGTCGTGTATGACCGAATACGCGAGAACTTCCGTATTTTGCGTAAGCAGGGTACAGAGCAGGTCATGAATATTGCGGTGAACAAGACGCTGGCGCGCACCATCGTGACCAGTACGACGACGCTTCTGGTGCTGTTTTCATTGGCTTTTCTTGGTGGCGCCGCTCTGCAAAACTTCTCCATCGCTCTGATTATCGGGGTGATTGTGGGGACGTACTCGTCCATCTTTATCGCGGCGACCGCAGCCTTTTTGCTGGGGGTCGACCGTCAGGTGCTGCTCCCGGTGAAGAAAGAAGGGGCCGAGGAAGACCAGACGCCGTAGGCGACTCCGCGCCACGTGCGCGGTTTACCCTCCGAAGTTGCGTGCATAAAAAACGCCCGGAAGCCATAGGCTCCGGGCGTTTTTTATGGGGCCCTGGATTGGGCACCGGGGCTGGAGCGTTTAGAAGGCCAGGGCCTCCTTCACGATGCGGTCGACCAGTTCGTTGACATCGCGCAGGCTCTTCTTCGAATCCTTGTCTCCAATCTCCGGCACAGGGGTGTAGCCGATGTAGATGGTGCCAGGCTCGTCGCTCAGCTCGTAGACGGTGATGATGTAGGGGCAGAAGAGCATGTTGTGCGGGTCGGCTTCCATGGTCGCGCGCGAGTAGGTAGCGCTGCAGAAGTCCACGGAACGACCGTTCAGGTAGATGCCTTCGCCCTTCTCATGGCCGCCGGTGCGATCGAGCATGTCGGCGATGTGGCCGACGTTGTTGATGACCAGTCCTTCGGATCCGATGGCCTCTTCGATCATCTCGAAGTAGAAATCGAACTCGCCTTCGGTTTTGTAGATGATGCGCTCGTCCGTCTCCATGTAGGTCTCGTACGCGCTTGCCGTGCCAGCGATGGCGAGGCCAAGGCCCAGGGCGGCGGCGATGCCGGTGTTGCGTACCGCGCGGGTGATACGGGGAAATGTCTTCATGGTTCCGTCCTCAGTGATGGATTGGGCCTAATGCCCGGTCAGTCGAAGAAATGTCCGGCGAAGCGCTTGCGCGGCTGCCAGTAGGGGTTGTCCAGGTGTTCGATGCGGACCTGCCCGCGGGAGCTGGGGGCGTGCACAAAACGGCCGTCTCCGAGGTAGACCCCGACGTGGTCGATTTGATTCCCGTTGATCGCGAAGAACACCACATCGCCCGGCGTGGGGGAACCATTGCTGCGCGTGGCAGCGCGAGCCTGGTCACTGGTGGTCCGTGGGACGTCGCGCCCGGCTTCGCGATAGGCGCGCTGGACAAGGGCCGAGCAGTCCAGCCCGGAGGCGTCGGTTCCGCCATAGCGGTATGGGGTATCAAGATGGCCGAGGGCGGTTAGCACGACCTCGGAGCGCTCCAGGCCCGCCGCCGGCGCAAGGCTCATTGGGCCTTGAGGCGGGGATTCGGTGTCGGTAATGGGCTTGGGAGCCGCGGTGGGTTCCGTGCCACGGGGTTCGGGGCCCGTGCTACAACCCATCAGCAGCAGGAACGCGGCGCCGGCCAAAGCAACCGGCAGGTGCGCACCGACGAGGTCAGAAAAGGTCTTTTTCGGCATAGCTATCGGGGACCCTGAAGAGGTCCGAACTCAGCTCGTCGGTGGAGAGTCCGGCAAGGCGCGTGGTAACCCCGTCACGTTCGCTGACCTCAAGCGGGATGCCGTCAACGCGTGGCAGCAGCGAGGCGCCCATTTGCGAGGCCATGGGTCCGCCAGCCTCCAGGGCGCTCAGGGACAGCTCGTACAGGCGATCCATTAACGCCCCAAGGGTCTGGAAGTCGGCCTCGGACAGGCCGAGCGAGTCGGTCTCAGCCACGCATACGATGCTTTGCGGCTCGCCACCAATCAGAACCTCGTGTTCGTCGCAGACGAAGTCGCCGACCTCGCGTTGCTCGCCCGTGGCGCGTGTGCTGATGTCGGCGTCGAAGCCTTCCTCGCCGATGCCAAGTTGCTCCTCCAGTTGTTGGCGAACCTCGGGCGGGAGTTGTTCCATCTGTCGGCGTAGGTCGCTGACCATGTCGGTCATCGCCCGCATCTGTTCGTCCATGACCTCGCGGGTCAGCGGGGTGAAGGTCTGTTCGCTGTCGTCCACCACCGTGAGGGTGTCGGTCGTGGCATCGAACAGCATGTACCCGGAGGTGCCGCTGATGGCTTCGTTCAGCTCCATGCGCACGATTTCGCCCCGTACCAGGATCTGGCTTTCCAGTCCTTCGTCATCCACATAATGCAGCATGGCGTCCGCCTGCGCGCTGGAGCCGACCGCCAGCAGGCCGCAGGAGGCGAGACCCAGTAGGGCGTGACGGATGCGGGACGTGGGGCGTTGGCAGTGATGAGGCATGAAGGCTCCTACGATCGGTCGGTGTCGGTCTGCGGCGGGAGGATGGCCACCCTAGGGAAACACTGATTAATGTACACGCTCGCGCTCGAGTCGCTTTTGCGTGCGTTTAATGCGCGGTGACTACCGTGCAGTCATTCTGCACAAGGGAACCGCAACGCCGTGCGCATGCCCGTTATCGACAACAACGGGCGGACGAGCCCCTGCTTTCAATGGTTTGTGGGGTTGGTACCCCAGGCTCCCCGATCCGGCGTTGCGCCCCAATCCATCAAAAACGGGCGGGTAGAACCACTACCCGCTACGCGACGCGCCTTGTCTCGGAAAACCTGGGGTACTAACGCGAGTGTGTACATTAATCAGTGTTTCCCTAGTCGCCATTGTATCCCTTCGCTCAGGACGTGACGGGTTTTAACAGCTGGCGGGCCACGGCGTCCGAGTCCAGGGGGGCTTCCGGGGCGACCTCGATGGGGTGCTCTTCGGGGGCTGGCCATTCCTGCGTCGGTTGTTGCTGTTCCATGACCTCGATACCGGCATCGGAGGCGTCTGTACCGGCCTGGGCGCGCGCCTTCAGCCGGTCCCGCAGGATGGCTTCGTTGGCCTGGCAGGCCACCACGGCAAACCCCGCTCCGTGGTCGCGGGCGAGGTCTTGGAATGGCGCCCGCTGGGCACGGGTGAGGAAGGTGGCATCGACCACCACGGTCAGGCCGAGGGTCAGTAGGTGATTGGCACGCTCACGCAGGTGGTCGTAGATCAGTGCACGGGCGGATTCGCTGTACGAGACGGAGTTGGATATGCGTTTGCGTTCAATGTCAGAGCGCAGCCGCACGGCGCCGAGGGTCTCGAGGATTTGGGTACTGACGACCGTCTTGCCACTTCCGGAGACGCCGTGCATCAGGATCAGGCGCGGCTCACCGCGTTCGGTCAGGCGCTCGGCCAGCGCAAGGTAGCGCCCCATCTCGGCCTTGTGTGCGGCCTGTTCATCGGACGGCAGTTGAGCCTCGGACCCGTGAATTCCCTGAACCTTGGCCCGAATCAGGGCCCGGTAGACCTGGTAAAGCGGGAGCAGGGCCAGTCCGTTGAGGTCCTCGCGGCCTTCGAAATAGGCGTTGAGCAGTCGCCAGGCATGGGCACGGGACTGGCGTGCCAGCAGGTCCATGGTGGTGAAGGCGATCTCGGAGATCACGTCGATCCAGCGCAGGGCGGGATCGAACTCGATCGCATCGAAGGCGACCGGGACTTCGTTGCCGTGTTCGTCATCGACGTAGACCAGGTTCCCCAGATGCAGATCGCCATGGCCGTGACGCACGAAGCCTTCGTCATGTCGTTTCTTCAATAAATCGTGCAGGCGATGGATTTCTTTCGACGTCCAGGCCTCAAGTCGGTCCAGTCGAGCCCGGTCAGCCGCGCCGGTGACGGTTTCGGACAGCGCGGGGAAGTTGTCCAGCATGGGCTGGGTGGTGGCCTCGGCCGTGCCGTATTCGGATTGCGCATCGGTGCGTTCGGTGCGTTCGGTGCGCTCGTGGAAGGCGGCAATGTAGTGACCTAGCGCATCCATGGCCGCCGCCGGCAAGCGGCCCTTGTCGAGCAGGTGATCGAGCTGGCGCTTGCGGTCAAAGCGGCGCATGTGCACCGCATAATCGACGATCGGTCCGGTACCGTTGATTTGGGGGTGGCCGTTGTCACCATTGAGGGTCACCACCTCCAAATAGATCTGGGGCGCCAGGCGGCGATTGACCTCCAGTTCGGTCTCGCAGTACTGCCGGCGAGCTTCGAGGGTTGAGAAGTCGAGGAAGCCGAGATTAAGGGGCTTCTTGAACTTGTAGGCGTCTTCACCGGCGAGGATCACCGTCGAGATATGGGTTTCGATTGTGCGCACGGTGGTTGGATCCGGCTGCGGATCCGGAAAGCCGCCGTGTTCGACCAGTTGGCGCAGACGCTTGTGGTGCTGTTGCAGTTCGGTCATCAGGGCTCCGCTGCGGCGCGGGGGGTGTTCTCGCGCTTGGGGTCTTTTTGCTGGAATCGCCGGGTATGCACCCGTTTTTGATTAGGTCTCAGGTTACCATTGCAGCCGTTTCGGTTACCCCGTCGACGTCACGTCATGCCGCGAAAGCCTTCTACACGTTCCCGTAAGCGATCTGCGTCCCGCAAGGGACCGCTGCGGCGCCTGTTTGGCGCGGGCGCTTGGACCCTCGTCGGGCTGTTGCTCGCAGGCATGATGGTGGGCGGGATTTATGTCCATCAACTGGACCGCGAGATCCGGGAACAGTTCGAAGGCCAGCGCTGGGCTTTGCCCGCGCGGGTCTATGCGCGTCCATTGGAGTTGTACGCTGGGCGGTCGCTGACGGTAGATGCGCTGGAAGGCGAGCTGCGTGCACTGAATTATCGCGAGACGCCGGCGGGTGACGGTCCCGGCGAGTTCAATAGCAGCGGCAATACGGTTCGGTTCACGACCCGGCCCTTTACCTTCGGGGATGGCCTGGAGCCGGCACATTCGGTACGGGTGAGCCTGTCCGGTGGGCGCGTGCAGACGGTTGCGGAGCAGTCCAGTGGGCGCAATGTGGACCTGATGCGGGTCGAGCCGCTGTTGATTGGCAGCATTTACCCGACCCACGGCGAGGATCGCATCCTGGTCGACATCGACGAGGTTCCGCGTGAGTTAATTGGGGCTTTGCTGGCGATCGAGGACCGGCGTTTCATGTCGCACCGGGGGGTCGATCCTGTGGGCATCGGCCGCGCGATGGTCGCCAACCTGCGCGCCGGCCGCACCGTGCAGGGTGGCAGTACCCTGACCCAGCAGTTGGTGAAGAACTTCTACTTGACCCGCGATCAGACGCTAACCCGCAAGCTCAACGAGGCAGTGATGGCGTTGCTGCTGGAGCATCGGTACGACAAGCGCCAGATTCTCGAGGCGTATCTGAACGAGGTGTTCCTGGGGCAGGCAGGCGAACGCGCGATCCATGGGTTTGGTCAGGCCGCGCAGTTCTATTATCAGCGACCGCTGAACGAATTGCGGCTGGACCAGCTAGCGCTCCTGGTCGGGTTGGCACGGGGTGCCAGCTACTACGATCCGCGGCGCTACCCGGAGCGCGCGCAACAACGCCGGGATCGCGTACTGGGAGCGATGGCCGAGACGGGTCTGGCCGAGCGCGATCGAGTGGATCGGGCCCTGGCCACGGCCCTTGATGTTTCGCCGGTAATGCCGGAAGGGCGCAGCCGCTACCCGGCATTCCTGGATCTGGTGCGCCGAGAACTGCGTGCCGACTACGCCGACGAGGACCTGCGCAGCGAGGGCCTGCGGATCTTCACCACCATGGATCCAGTGGTCCAGCAACGCCTTGAAGACCGACTGGTTCGTGGCGTGAACGAGCTGGTGCAACGCCGCGGGGGCGGGAGGGACCTCGAAGATTTGCAGGCCGCAGCGGTTGTGACGGATCCGCAGGCCGGTGAAGTGCTGGCGGTGGTAGGGGATCGCAACCCACGCTATCCCGGCTACAACCGTGCCGTGGAGTCCCAGCGACAGGTAGGGTCGGTCATCAAGCCATTCGTGTATCTCGCCGCCCTGACCAATCCGGATCGCTATACCCTGGCGACACTGTTGGACGACAGCCCACTGACGCTGCGGCTGCCGCATGGGGAGCCCTGGACGCCGCGCAACTTTGACCGGGAGTATCGGGGTCAGGTGACGGCCTGGGAAGCGTTGGTGCAGTCCTACAACGTGGCGACCGTTCGCCTTGCCGAGGATATCGGTATCTCGCAAGTCGTCAGCTTGCTGCAGACCCTTGGGTTGCAGCGGACGCCAGCCCCCTTGCCGTCCCTCGCGCTCGGTGCGATCGAACTCTCGCCGCTGGAGGTCGCCGGCTTGTACCAGGCGCTTGCGAATGGCGGCTATGCAACCGGTACGCGGGTGATTCGCGATGTGCTGGATCAGAATGACGAGATGCTGTCGCACTACGGATTGTCCTTGCAAGGGGCGGTGTCGGATGGATCGGTGCGGTTGCTGACACATGCCTTGCACGATGTGACCCGGGAAGGGACCGGGCGCCGGATCGATGCACGCCTGAACGGTCAGGTGGTGTCCGGCAAGACGGGCACGACGAATAACTTTCGTGACAGTTGGTTTGCCGGCTTCGACGATCGCCATGTGGCCGTGGTGTGGCTGGGCATGGACGATAATCAACCGACCGGCCTGACCGGCGGGGTATCGGCCGCTCCAGTGTGGGCGGAGATCATGGCGGGGATCGGCGTGCAGTCGCTGCGCCTGGACGGGCATCCCGGTGTGGATTACCAAGGCATTGATCTGGCGTCCGGCCTGCGAGTGGAGAGTGACGATCACTCCTGCGAGGCGGTGAAGACGCTCCCGTTCTGGCAGAATTCGAGCCCCGAGACGCGCGCCGACTGTGATCTGGGCAGTGATTCCGGTTCGCAAGGCTGGTTCGAGAGGCTATTCCGTTGAAGACGTTCAGGATCACCAACACAGCACGGGCCCGGGGCCGGGCATCGACACCGGGGCGACGGGTGCGGCCAGCACAATGGCTTGTGATGGTGGCGTTGACCCTGGTGCTAGGAGCCTGTGCCACACCGGCTCCGCGCGATTCGGGTTCGGTCGAGCGAGACGATGAGGGTGTTGCGGAAGATGGCTCACCAACCCGTGACGAAGCGGAGAGGGCATCCGAACCGGAACACGAGCCCACACCGGCTGCCGCCCTCAACCTGGCTCAACAGGCGGAATCCGCACGAGAGGCCGGGGATACTGCCCGGGCAGAGCAGCGTCTGGAGCGTGCCCTGCGGATTGCTCCGCGGGATGCCCAGCTGTGGCACCAAATGGCGGTTATCAGGATGGATCAGGAGCGCTACGAACAGGCCGAAAGGCTGGCCAGTCGTTCCTTGCAGGTGGCCGGCAGTGGAGATCGCGAACTGGCGTTGAAAAATTGGCGCCTGATCCTCGCGGCCCGCGAGGCGCAGGGGGATACCGCTGGGGCCGAGGAAGCCCGCGAAGAGATCCGTCGCCTGGAATCCGAAGTTGTCTGACACGCCGGATTTTGCAGCCGAAGGGTCGGCGGCCGTCCGAGCCCTCAGCCCTGGTGGAGATCTGGCGGTCGCAGTCGATGGCTTCCGGCCGCGCGAGCCGCAGCAGCGCATGGCGGTCGCGGTGGAAGAGGCGCTGGCGACCGCACCCACCGCGTTGCTGGTCGAGGCCGCGACCGGGGTGGGCAAGACCTTTGCGTACTTGGTGCCTATCCTGCAGTCGCGCCGGCGGGCGTTGATCTCAACCGGGACCAAGACCCTGCAGGACCAACTGTTCGACCGGGATCTCCCGATGGTCTGCGAGGCCCTGAGCTATCGCCCCAAAGCGGCTTTGCTCAAGGGGCGCGCCAATTACCTTTGTCACTACCGTCTGGAGCTGGCGGCCGCCGAGGCCGGCGGGGCGATCGGGGGCGGAGTAAAGCGCGATCGGCTGGAAGTGATTGAGGCGCTGCAGCGCTTTGCCCGCACGAGTCAATCGGGGGATTTGGGCCAGGCAGGGATCCTCGCGGAGGATTCGATGTTGTGGCCGCAGGTGACCTCAACCGTGGATAACTGCCTCGCTGGTGAGTGCCCGAACTACAACGATTGTTTCGTGGTCCAGGCGCGCAAGCGGGCCCAGGAGGCGGACGTGGTGGTGGTCAATCATCACCTGCTGTTGGCCGACATGGCACTGAAGGAAGAAGGCTTTGGCGAGCTCCTGCCCGAGGTCGATGCGGTCATTGTGGATGAGGCGCACCAGCTGCCGGATATCGCTGGGTCGTTCTTTGGGGTGGCGTTCGGTACCCGCGCGCTGCGCGAGCTGGCGCGGGACGCTCGCCGCGAGCAGCAACAGCATGCGCCGGAGATGCTGGATATCCCGCAGCGGATGGCCGAGCTGGAGGCCTGTGTCGCCGAATTGCTGGAGACTTCGCGCACCTGGGAGGGACGTTCCAGCTGGGATGCAGTAAATCCCGACCGGGAGCTGGATCCGTTGCTGGATCGCATGGACGCCAGCCTCGGGGTTGTGGGCGACGCCCTGGAGGTGGCGGCCGCGCGCGCACCGGGCCTGGAGCAGCTGCGTGGACGCAGTGCCCTGCTGCTGGAGCGGCTGCGCGAGTGGCGCGAGGAGACCCCGGATACCGTTGCCTGGGCCGAGCGCTTCAGCCAGAGCCTGATCCTGCATCGCACGCCGCTGGACGCGGCGCGGCCCCTGGCACAGCGTCGGGCCGCACGGCCGGCGGCGTGGGTGTTTACCTCCGCGACCCTGGCGGTGGGGGACGACTTTGGTCACGCCGCGCGCCGGCTGGGGCTGCCGGCCGATGTCGCCAGCGAGCGCCTGGACAGCCCCTTTGATTTCCCGAACCAGGCGTGTCTGGTGCACCCGCAGCCCCCGCTGCCCAACCCCAACGCGCCGGGCTATACCCGGGCCTGTATCGCCTGGGCCTGGCCGCTATTGCGCGATAATCCGGGCGGCGGTTTCTTCCTGTTTACGAGTCACCGCGCGTTGCAGGAGGCGGCGGTGATCCTGCGTGCTGAACTTCCGCCGGAGCGCGAGCTTCTGGTCCAGGGCGAGCAGCCACGCGGGGATTTGCTGGCGCGTTTTCGTGAAAGCGGGAATGCCTGGCTGCTGGGGGCGCACAGCTTCTGGGAAGGCGTGGATATCCGCGGTGAGGCGTTATCGGTGGTGATTATCGACCGCCTACCGTTCGCCGCCCCGAATGACCCCGTGCTCCAGGCCCGCGCATCGGCCCTGGAGGCAGAGGGGCGATCACCGTTCATGGAGTTCACCCTGCCGCAGGCGGTGCTCGCGCTCAAGCAGGGGGCCGGACGTCTCATTCGGGATGCCGAGGATGCCGGTATCCTTGCGCTTTGTGACCCACGGCTAACCGGAAAATCCTATGGTCGGCGATTCTTGGCCAGTCTGCCGCCGTTCTACCGCACCCGGGAGCCGGCGACCGCACTACGCTTTCTGGAACAAGCACGAGGACGTGACGTATGCGCCTGATCGCGCTGGAGACCGCGACCGAACAGTGTTCGGCGGCGCTTTATCTGGATGGCGAGATCCTCTGCCTGCGTGAGCGGGCCGCCCGCCGCCATGGCGAGTTGATCCTGGGACAGATCGAGCAGTTGCTGCGCGAGGCCGATGTGCCGCGCGGCAGCCTGGATGGTGTGGCGGTGGGCCGGGGGCCGGGCGCGTTTACCGGTGTGCGTTTGGGGCTGGGGGTCGCCCAGGGCATCGCGTTCGCACTGGATTGCCCGGTGGTTCCAATCTCCAGTCTTCAGGTTCTGGCTCAGCAGGCGTTGACCGCCGAACGGCGCCCGGCGGCCGTTCTTGCGGCCCTGGATGCGCGCATGGGTGAGATCTACTGGAGCCTTTGCCCGGTTCAGGGAGAACGGGTGTTGCTGGGGGTGGAGCAGGTGAGTGCGCCGGAGGACCTTGAGGTGGTGTGGCCCGAGGGCGAGCGCTTTGCGCTGGGGTCTGCCTTTGCTGCCTTTCCCGAGGTGGCCGCCGCACAGGGACTGTCCGCAGGGGCGGTTGCTGCCGACGCCCTGCCGGATGCCCGCGAGGTCGCGCTGCTGGGTGTGGATGCCTGGGAACGCGGCGAGGCCGTGGCGCCCGAGGATGCCCAACCGGTCTACGTCCGTGATGATGTGGCGCGCCCGGCGGGCGCGTCGTAACCGCCTGCTCTGGAGACTCCACCCGAATGCACGAGACACCCTATCCCTGGCAGGCGCCACTGACGGCGACGATCAAGGCACGTCCGGAGGACTTCCGGGTCGAGGAGATCCCGGCGACGCTACCCGAGGGTTCCGGGGAGCATGTCTGGCTGGAGATCGAGAAGACGCTGCTGAACAGCGAGGATGTCGCGGTGTGGCTGGCGCGCGAGTCC
This sequence comes from Thioalkalivibrio sp. ALJ1, assembly GCF_000745395.1. NCBI lineage: Bacteria > Pseudomonadati > Pseudomonadota > Gammaproteobacteria > Chromatiales > Ectothiorhodospiraceae > Thioalkalivibrio > Thioalkalivibrio sp. ALJ1. Next base: position 1,995,820 of record NZ_KN050684.1, read on the forward strand.
GGCGCAGGACGTGGCCGAGTGAGTTACGCCGGGCGCAAGGATCGTCAAGCGGTCACACGGCAGTGGTTCAGTGCGCAGTGCCCGCCGGAGTCCGAACCCGACTGGGAAACCCGGGCTAGCGCCTGGAATGCGGCGCGTGAAGCGGCGGGAGAGCCCGGAGCCGTGCGGGTGTTACAGGTCGCTCGCCATGCCCGGAAATTGCGAACCGGACACTTGAAGGGCAACCGATTCGAGATCCGCCTGAGCGATGTGGAAGGCGACCGGGATGCGGCGGAGACCATCCTGGAGGCCATCCGCCGTGGCGGGATCCCCAATTACTTCGGTGTGCAGCGTTTTGGGCGCGACAATCTGGCCAAGGCGCGCGCCTGGCTGGGCGGTGGCCGAGCCCCTCGGAGTCGCAATCAGCGCAGCCTGCTGCTGTCCGCTGCGCGTTCCGCGATCTTCAATGCCGTACTGGCCGAGCGAGTCCGTCGGGGCGAGTGGGATCGTCTGTTGCCGGGTGATGTTGCCAATCTCGAGGGGTCGGGGAGTGTGTTCCCCGTGGCCGAGGTGGATGCCGAACTGGAGGGGCGTTGCCAATCGCTGGATATCCATCCCACGGGCCCGCTTTGGGGGAGTGGCGCCTCGCAGACGGACGGCGAGGTTCAGGCGCTCGAAGCCGCGATGGCCACTCGTGAGCCGGAATTGGCCGAAGGTTTGGTGCGAACGGATGTGAAGGCGGCACGGAGAGCGTTACGTATGGTGCCGGGCGCGGTGGATTGGCGCTGGGAGGCCGATGATCTGGTTCTGTTGCTCGAGCTGGGTGCGGGGGAGTACGCCACCGGGGTGATCGACGCGATCTGCGTGCCGCGTTCGGAGCCTGGCTGAGCGGTGTTAGGCCGAGGTTTTCAGCTTTTGTTCGGCGCGCTCGGCACGTTGTTCTGCTTCAATCCGCGCGGTGATGTCTTTCTGGATACCGATGTAATATGTCAGCCGGTCTTCGTCGTTGAAGACGGGGGTTAGCGAGAGCTCGTTCCAGAACAGGCTGCCGTCCTTGCGGTAATTGCGCAGGGTAACTCGGCAGGGGCGGTTCTCTTCGATGGCGTTGCGGATCTCCGTGCGTACGTCCTGATCGGTGTCATCGCCTTGCAGAAAGCGGCAGTCGCGGTAGAGGATTTCCTCGGAGCGATAGCCGGTCAGCTCCTCGAAGGCGCGATTCACGTAGATAAGGATATTGTCGTCGCCTTCGCGTTCGGCGATGACGATACCGTCGTTGGAGGCATCGACGGCGAGGGCAAGGAGTTCGGAGTCAATCGTTCGGGTCATAGAGGTCGGTACGGGTTTCGGGCCTGGAAATGCGGGAGGCGCATCATTTTCGTGCTTAGGGCACAAAAATAGCACGTTCCGGGCGCTTCGTGTTCAAGCTCCGTTGATCGGAACGGTCGGGTGAGATCGGTTGCACACGAAAAAGGCCGCCCGGAGGCGGCCTTGGCGAACACCCTGGAAACAGGGCGCTACATCTCCTGCGTGACGGTGAAGGCACCCCGGACGTCACCTTCGCGGAAGCCCGTGGCCTGGTCGTCTGGGTACAGACGCTCCAGGGCGTGCTTCACGTCTCCGCTAATATCGGAACCGTGACATGCCAGACAGGCACCGCCGGTCGGGATGGCGGCCATGAAGCGGAACTTGGGGTCGCCGTCATCGGATTCGACGACGCCGAAGCGCGGGGGCAGGTCGGGGGCGGCCGTGCCGGCAGCGTGCTGGGCCTCGAATCCCTGCAGGGTCAGACGCTCCCAACGATCCGGAGCGTTGTCCTGATTACGCAGCTTCAGACTGGTGCGCCCGATCTCGATACCGGTCTCGGCGGAGATATCCCGCGCAATCTCGGGGGCCCGCTCGTTACAGACCTGGATGGCCTCGGTCGGACCACCGGACTGCATTGCCGACATGAGTTCGCCCTGTAATGTGCTGGCGAACTTCTGGATCGCTTCACGATTGGCGGCAATCCTTTCTTGCAGATCGTCCTGGCTCAGCTGCGGCATGCTGTCGGCGCTTGCGGAGCCGCTGCCGGCGCCGAACGCAATCAGGCCCAAGGCCAGGGGGGCGAGCTTCCACTTCTTCATGACAATTACCTCGCAGAGCAGTATCCGTTGCAGCCTGGTATGTGTACAAGACCTGTACAAAGCATGGACCGGTCATGACGCGAATGCAAGGATGTTCGTAAGGAAACCATGAATCAATCCGGGAGGCCCGGCATGACCGCATGGGTCACAGTTCTCGGATCAGTTTAGGCATTTAAATCGGAAAACGCGAATATATCGAACGGCGCATGTGATGCCGCCGTTTGCTGGCCCGAAGAGGGGTTCGGCATGCCCCTTTCAGCGTGCTGCGGCGGGATTGCGGGGACGCTTCAGGAGTACGTAAACGGCCCCGGTTCCACCATCGGCAGGGCGCGCGGAGCAGAAAGCAAGGACGTCGTCTCGCTGGCGCAGCCAGTGGTCTGTCAGTCCCTTGAGAACGGGGCCTTGCTGGCGCGAACGCAGGCCCTTGCCGTGAACGATCCGTACGCAAAGTGCGCCTTCGCGGCGGGCATCATCGAGGAATAGCCCGATGGCGCGGCGCGCCTCGTCGGCGAAAAGTCCGTGCAGGTCGATTTCGTCCTGGATGCGATAGTGTCCACCGCGGAGTTTGCGGAAGACACGCTGGCTAACACCGGGGCGGGCAAACCGAAGCTCATCGCCCGGTTGCAGGTCGGCGGCGTTGAGGGGGTCGCTGAGCCAGTCGGCATGGGCCTGGGCCTCGTCCGCATCGCGCTGACGTGCCCGCGGGGCCGGACGCGGTGGGCGCACGTCGGCCTGGTCGCTGTGCAGTCGGCGAACGTTGCCAACCGCCTGCAGGAATTCGTCGAAATCGTTGGGATCGTCCCCGGAGTTCATGGCAGGATACTCGCACTTTTCGGGGGGCGGACGCGATCGGATGGATACGCGAGCGTCCGGCCGCAATCGTTTCCAGTATATTAAGTGCCCTCTCAACGGCCCTGTTCCTGCATGCGCATTCTGGTAAGCAACGATGATGGAATCCACGCCCCGGGCATCCAGTGCCTGGCGACCCACCTGCGCCGAATTGCCGAGGTGCATGTGGTCGCGCCAGACCGAGATCGCAGTGGGGCCAGCAACAGTCTGACTCTGGTGCGGCCTCTGCGCGCACGGCATTTGGAAGGTGGCGATGTGCAGGTCGATGGCACGCCAACCGACTGCGTACACCTGGCGATTACCGGGCTGTTACAGAAGGAACCCGATGTCGTGATTTCGGGCATCAATGCCGGCGCGAATATGGGCGATGACGTGCTGTATTCCGGCACGGTGGCGGCCGCGATGGAAGGGCGGTTTCTCGGGCTGCCCTCCATTGCGGTATCGCTGGTTGGCCCCGAGCTGCGACATTACGACGCCGCGGCCAGCGTCGTCGTGGAGTTGCTGGACCGGATCAATCGTGTGCCGCTCCCGGCGTCGACGATCCTGAACGTCAATGTGCCCGACCTGCCGCGCGAGGCCATCCGCGGGGTGCAGGCCACGCGTCTGGGGCATCGTCATCGGGCCGAGCCGATGATCGCGGACGAAGACCCGCGTGGACGCCCGATCTATTGGGTAGGGCCGGCCGGTTCGGAACAGGATGCCGGCCCCGGGACCGATTTCTATGCGGTGCGCGAGGGCTACGTCTCGGTCACGCCGATCCAGGTGGACCTGACCCGCTTCGATGCGATCGACACGGTTGGGCGTTGGCTGGATGATTCTCTCCCGGAGGTGGGGCATGGTTCCTGACGCGGCGGGCGCCGGTCTGACCTCGCAACGAGCGCGGGACCGTCTTATTCGAGTGCTCGAGGGGCAGGGGATCCGCGACCCCCGGGTGCTGGATGCGATACGTAGCATCCCGCGCCACCTGTTTGTGGAAGAGGCCTTGAGTCACCGCGCCTACGAGAATACGGCGCTTCCGATTGGGCATCGCCAGACCATCTCGCAACCGTTCATCGTGGCGCGCATGACCGAGGCGCTGCTGGAAGGTGGCCCGATCCGTACGGTTCTGGAGGTGGGCACAGGTTCGGGCTATCAGGCGGCGGTGCTCGCGCAGATCGTGGACCGGGTGTACTCCGTTGAGCGCATCCAGGCGCTTAGCCGGGGTGCGCGCGAGTTGTTGAGCCGTCTGGGAATCAACAACGTTAATCTTCGCCACAGTGACGGCGCCGAGGGCTGGCCAGAGAAGGCGCCGTTCGATGGAATCATTCTGACGGCAGCGCCGAAAGAGGTACCGGAGGCGTTGCTGACCCAGCTGGCACCCGGCGGACGCCTGGTCGCGCCGGTGGAGAGTGGGACTGGACGCCAGCAGCTGGTGCGCTTCACCCGTACGGATGAGGCCTATGTACGCGATATTCTGGATGCCGTGATGTTTGTGCCGATGTTGCCAGGGGCCGAACAGTGAACCGGTTCCGGATGTCAGCCCACGCGGCTTCGCGGCCGGCTTGTGCTCGAGTCGGCTAGGATAATGTCGCGGCGATGAAGCTGTTTGAACCGTTATACGACCGGGTGATGGGCTGGTCTCGCCATCGCCACGCGCCGCGCTATCTCGCCGGGCTGTCGTTTGCGGAGTCTTCGTTCTTTCCGATTCCACCCGATGTGATGTTGGCGCCCATGGCGGCGGCTCGCCCGAAGTCGGCCTGGCGCCTGGCGGCCCTGACCACGGTGTTCTCGGCACTCGGGGGCGTGCTGGGGTATTTGATTGGTTGGCTGGCCTTCGAGTGGATCGGGCCCTGGCTGGAACAGATCGGGTATGCCGAGGAACTGCAACAGGCCGAGTCCTGGTTTGCCATCTGGGGAGTATGGGTGGTCCTCGTGGCCGGGTTTTCCCCCATTCCGTACAAGCTGTTCACGGTGACGGCGGGCGCGCTTTCCATGGCGTTGTTGCCCTTTGTGATCGCCTCGCTCGTGGGGCGTGGGTTACGGTTTTTTCTGGTCGCGTTGTTCATGGCGTGGGCGGGGCCACGCGCGGAACAGCATTTGCGACCCTATATGGAACGGCTGGGGTGGGCCGGCGTTATCCTGTTAGTCGTGGCGATGACGATTTATCTGGTAATCGACTGATGCGGTTGGGCACGGCACTGGGGCTGCTGGCAGCGCTGGTCCTGGTGGTGGGCCTGGTGACCGGTTGTGCAGCCAGGGCGCCCAGTGGCGCGTCGATGCCGGACACCCATGTGGTTCAGCGCAACGAGACCCTTTATCGGATCGCCCAGCGCTATGGGCTGGAGTGGCGAGACCTCGCGAGCCGCAACGCCATTGGCGCCCCCTATGTGATCCATCCCGGTCAGGAGCTACGGCTACGGGGATCGGCCCGTTCCACGCCGCCCAGCGCGCCGCAGCGTTCGCCCACGCAAACGGCGAGCCCGGGGAGTTCTTCCAGCGGCGACGGAGGAGATACCGGTTCATCCTCCTCCTCCTCGTCGTCGCCCAGTTCACCGCCTTCGGATCCCGGTGGTTGGCGCTGGCCGGCGGATGGTGACGTACTGCGTGGATTCTCCAACAGCGGCACTCGTCGTGGCCTGGCCATCGGCGGCGAACGCGGCGATAACGTCCGGGCTACGCGGGCTGGCGAGGTGGTCTATGCAGGTGGCGGGCTGGTGGGGTATGGTCGATTGGTCATCCTTAAACACGATGACCGCTTTCTCAGCGCCTACGGGCACAACGACGAGCTGCTGGTTTCGGAGGGTGATCAGGTGCAGGCGGGCGACACGATCGCACGGCTGGGCTCATCGGGTGCCGAGCGTCCGATGCTGCATTTCGAAATCCGGGTAGATGGGACCCCCGTGGACCCCGCGCGATTCCTCCCGGATCGCTAATTCGATAAGGAGCGCGCCACTACATGGCCAAGACCCCGCAGCCGGTGGATCCAGAAATGGACGAAGACCGCCTGACGCCTGATCCAGTAGCGGAAGAGGATGTGGGCCACGCTCCCGAGGATCCAGTCATTCCAGGCGAAGCGACCAACGAGCCGGAAGATGCGGACGGCGAACCGAAGGCCGTGGCGCCCGAGGCGGCGCCGGAAGCCGAGGAGGTTGTTCCGGTTCGGCCCAAGACCCTGCGTGATGCCCGTGCATCCGAGCTGGATGCCATCCAGATCTATCTCCGTGATATCGAGTACCGCCCTCTTTTGACGCCGGAAGAAGAGCGCAAGTACGCGCGTCTGGCTCGCGACGGGGATGCCGATGGCCGTCGGCGCATGATCGAATGCAACCTGCGGCTGGTGGTCAAGATCGCGCGGCGCTACATGAACCGTGGCCTGCCACTGCTTGACCTGATCGAGGAAGGCAACCTCGGGTTGATGCACGCCGTGGAAAAGTTCGACCCGGAGCGAGGCTTTCGCTTTTCGACCTACGCGACCTGGTGGATTCGCCAGACCATCGAGCGGGCCTTGATGAACCAGGGGCGCACGATTCGGATCCCGGTGCATGTGAGCAAGGAACTGCGCATGCATGCACGAATCGCGCGAAACCTGACCCAGGAGCTGGGTCGAGATCCCTCCGAGGGAGAACTGGCGCAGCGCCTGGGCAAGCCCGTGGCCGAGATCCAGAAGCTACGCGCGATGTCCGAGCCCTCAACCTCCATGGATCTCCCCTCGGGGCCGGAAGGGGATCGCTCGCTCACGGATATCGTTGCCGACGTCAATGCCCCTGAGCCTTCCACGTTGTTGGAGGACGAGGATTTGCATCATCTGGTGGATGCTTGGCTGGGCGAGCTGGAACACAAGCAGCGCGAGGTGCTGGTGCGCCGATTCGGGTTGCACGGCTTCGAGCGTTCGACCCTGGAGCAGGTGGGGTCGGAGATCGGCGTGACCCGCGAGCGCGTACGCCAAATCCAGATGGACGCCCTCAAACGGTTGCGCAAGCTGTTGGAAGCGCGGGGAATGAAGGGCGACGAGGTCCTGCCAAATTCCTGAAGTGCCGCGCGGCAGGGCCGCCTGGTGCTAATTCGGTGACCCGTTGATGATCAGTGCGGCCGCAACGTCACGGCCTTCCGCCATGATCAGATTGTAGGTGCGACAGGCTGCTGCCGTATCCATGATTTCGACCCCCAGTCCCTGCGAGCGCAGGTGGCGCCAGACCGCCCGGTCCGGAAATTCCTGCACCTCGCCGGTCCCGATCAGCAAGACCTCCGGGGGGCTGTCCAGGATCGTTTGGAGATGCTCCACCTCGAGTTCAGCGACGGTTTGGACGGGCCACGCGGTGCGCAGATCGTGCGGGCGCACGATCAGACTTTGCACATGAGCGACCTGATTGATGCCCACCCGTCCGGCTTCGTAGCCGGTGACGATGTAGGACTCTTCGCTGGTGACTTCGGAAAACAGCATGGCGACTACGCTACTCCGGGACCTGGATTGGCTCAAGAATCCGTTGTCCACACGGGTGTGAGCTCCAGCGCGATTCGTTGACAGCGAAGGGTCCGGGTTATACTTTGGCGCGCTTTCCGGTGCGGCAGCCGGAGGGGCCAGCGAAACGCTTTCGGTGTTTACCGGGACGGCCCCGCGAAGCGACTGCCCAGGCCAAACAGGACCCAGACCCGTGACCGACGTCTTTCCCCGTATCGAGCGCCTCCCGCCCTACGTCTTCAACATTGTGAATCAGTTGAAGGCCGAGGCCCGCGCCCGTGGCGAAGACATCATCGATTTTGGGATGGGCAACCCGGATCAGCCCACGCCGAAGCACATTGTGGACAAGCTCTGCGAGGCTTCGCAGCGCGGTGATACCCACCGCTACTCGGTCTCCAAGGGGATTCCGCGACTGCGCCGCGCGATCACGCGCTGGTACAAGACCCAGTTCGATGTGGACCTGGACCCGGAGACCGAGGCGATCGTGACCATCGGTTCCAAGGAAGGGCTGGCGCACCTGGCACTGGCCACACTGGGCCCAGGCGACGCGGTACTGGTGCCCAACCCGGCGTACCCGATCCATCCCTACGGCTGCGTGATCGCCGGCGCCGATGTGCGCCATGTGCCGCTGACGCCGGATGTCGACTTCTTCGCCGAGCTGGAGCGGGCGATCCAGGACTCCTGGCCGAAGCCGAAGATGCTGATCCTGAACTTCCCGGCGAATCCGACCACCCAGTGCGTGGACCTGGAATTCTTCGAGCGGGTGGTCGCAATCTGCAAGGAGCACGGCATCTGGATCGTGCATGACCTGGCCTATGCCGAGATCACCTTCGACGGCTACAAGGCGCCGTCCATCTTCGAAGTGCCGGGGGCCAAGGACATCGCGGTGGAGTTCTACACCCTGTCCAAGACCTACAACATGCCGGGCTGGCGCGTGGGCTTCATGTGCGGCAACCCGACGCTGGTGGCCGCTTTGGCCCGCATCAAGTCGTATCTCGACTACGGCACGTTCACGCCAATCCAGGTCGCTGCCATCGCGGCCCTGGAAGGCCCGCAGGACTGCGTGGACGAGATCCGCGAGCTGTACCGCGTGCGCCGCGATGTGCTCTGCGAGGGCCTGACAAAGCTCGGCTGGCACGTGGAAAAGCCGAAGGCGACCATGTTTGTCTGGGCTCCGATCCCGGAGCCTTACCGCGAGATGGGTTCGCTCGAATTTGCCAAGAAGATGCTGCGCGACGCCAAGGTGGCGGTATCGCCGGGTGTGGGATTCGGCAACTATGGCGATGATTATGTGCGGTTCAGCCTGATCGAGAATGAACAACGAACACGCCAGGCGCTGCGTGGCATCAAGGCGATGTTCCGCGCCGACTCCATCCTGTCGGAGGCGACCGAGGACAGTCCAGCTTCGGGCAACTGACTCGGCCTTCTACACACGAATGCAATCAACACCGGGCGCCCCGCGGCGCCTGACGTCAAGGACAGCAAGGCTATGACGCCGGTAAAGATCGGAATTCTTGGACTGGGCACCGTCGGCTGCGGCACGGTCAACGTGCTGGAGCGCAATGGGCTCGAGATTGCACGCCGTGCCGGGCGCGACATCCAGGTGGTGGCCGCGGCCGCACGGGACGTCAACCGCGAGCGTGATTGCAATTGCTCGGACATACGTCTGACCAGCGATCCCGCCGAGGTCGTGAACGACCCCGAGGTCGAGGTCATTGTCGAGCTCATGGGTGGCACCGATCCCGCCCTGAGCCTGGTGCTGGCCGCGATCGATGCCGGCAAGCACGTGGTGACCGCAAACAAGGCGCTGATCGCATTGCACGGCAACACGATCTTCGAGCGGGCGCAGCAAAAGGGCGTGATGGTGGCGTTCGAGGCCGCCGTTGCGGGTGGTATCCCGATCATCAAGGCGATCCGCGAGGGCCTGGCGGGCAACCAGATCGAGTGGTTGGCCGGAATTATCAACGGCACCGGCAACTTCATCCTGACCGAGATGCGCGACAAGGGTCGCGACTTCGAGGACGTGCTGGCCGAAGCGCAGGCGCTGGGTTATGCCGAGGCCGACCCGACCTTCGACGTCGAGGGTATCGATGCCGCGCACAAGCTGGCGATCCTGGCCTCCATCGCCTTCGGCATCCCGCTGCAGTTCGATCGGGTCGCGGTCGAGGGCATCAGCAACATCACGCGCGAGGACGTCGGTTTTGCCGCTGAACTGGGTTATCGGATCAAGCATCTGGGCATCGCCCGCCGTACGCCGAAGGGCTACGAGCTGCGGGTGCACCCGACGTTGATCCCGGAGCGCCGCCTGATCGCCAACGTGGACGGCGTCATGAACGCAGTGCTGGTGAGTGCCGATGCAGTGGGCCCGACGCTGTACTACGGTGCCGGAGCCGGGGCCGAGGCGACTGCCTCGGCGGTGGTGGCAGACCTGGTCGATGTTGTGCGCGCTTTGACCACCGATCCGGAGAACCGGGTGCCGCACCTGGCCTTCCAGCCGGATGCCCTGTCGGACAAGCCGGCATTGCAGCTGGCGGATGTCGAGACCTCGTTCTATCTGCGCCTGCGGACTCAGGATCGTCCGGGCGTGCTGGCCGATATCACGCGCATCCTGGGCGAACATGGCATCAGCATCGAGGCGATCCTGCAGCGCGAGCCAGATCCGGAACGTGGCGAGGCGACGATCATCATGCTCACGCATAAGGTCCGCGAGGGCGCAATGAACGAGGCGATCTCCGCCCTCGAAGCGCTGGACCACCTGCTGACCCCGATTACCCGTATCCGCATGGAGGGTCTGGCGCGCTAGACGAGCGTCATTCCTTTCGCAACGACGAAGAGAACACCATGGCCTTTGGACACCGCTATACCGGACTGATCGAGCGTTACCGTGACCGTCTGCCGGTGCATGACGATACGCGCATCATCTCGCTGGGCGAGGGCAACACGCCGCTGATCCGCCTGAACAACATCTCGCGCGAACTCTCCCGCGAGGTCGAGATCTACGTGAAGTTCGAGGGTTTGAACCCGACGGGCTCGTTCAAGGATCGTGGCATGACGATGGCCGTGACCAAGGCGGTGGAAGAGGGCTCGCGGGCGATCGTCTGCGCCTCGACTGGCAACACCTCCGCCGCTGCGGCCGCCTATGCGGCACGTGCCGGGATTACCGCGTTTGTCGTCATCCCGGACGGGAAGATCGCGATGGGCAAGCTGGCCCAGGCGATGATGCACGGCGCGACCGTCATCCAGATCGAGGGCAACTTCGACGACGGCATGCGCCTGGTGAAGGAGGTCGCGTCCAATACGCCGGTGACGCTGGTCAATTCGGTGAACCCGTATCGTCTGCAAGGTCAGAAGACCGCGGCCTTCGAGATTGTCGAGGAGCTGGGCCGTGCCCCGGACTACCACTGCCTGCCGGTGGGCAACGCAGGCAATATCACTGCGCACTGGATCGGCTATAGCGAAATGGCCGCGAAGAGTAGTGATGACGTGACCGAGGCCTGTTCCTACTGCAAGGGCCACTGTAAGTACGCCGGCGGTGGCATGGTGGGTAACCGCCCGCACATGGTGGGTTACCAGGCCGCGGGTTCCGCGCCGTTCATGCGCGGTGCGATGGTGGACGATCCAGACACCGTGGCTACCGCGATCCGCATCGGCCACCCACAGTCCTGGGATATGGCCTGGAAGGTCCGCGAGGAGTCCAACGGCTGGTTTGACGAGTGCCAGGACGACGAGATCCTGGCTGCACAGAAGCTCCTGGCAGAAAAGGAAGGCGTGTTCTGTGAGCCGGCGTCCGCCGCATCGCTCGCCGGTGCGCTGCGCGACATCCGCGAGGGCAAGATCCCGGAAGGCTCGACAGTAGTGTGCACCCTGACCGGCAACGGCCTGAAAGACCCGGATACCGCCATTGCTCAGAGCCTGGTGCAGCCGACCAAGGTCCCGGCGGAGCTGGAAGCGGTCTCCCGCGCGATCCGTGACAACCTGAGCTGACGCTCACGCACGATCGACCTCGAAGCGGTGTATGACCCCCGCTTCGTGCCCGTCAGGGTTTGCTGCGCAGGTCCAGGTCGAAGAGGGTGTCGCCCCCCAGGCGGAAGATCCGGCAGGGCGGGCGCAGGGCCTGCTCCAGCGAGTCGATCTCGGGCAGGGTGACACCCGAGCGCCCGGAGCCAATGAGCATCGGCGCGATGGTCAGGTGCAGGCGGTCCAGGGTGTCGGCTTCCAGGAAACGCGAGACGGTTTGTCCGCCGCCTTCGACCAGCAGGCGATGCAGGCCCATCTCCGCGAGTCGACCGCGGATGTGCGCGGGACTGAAGCGCCCATCGGACTCGGTCGGCATCTCCAGGCATTCGACATGCTCCGGCAGGCCGCAGGGCCCGTACCCGGCCGCGTGCAACACGATCGTGCGTACATCAGCCGACTGGAACACATGGGCATCCGCCGGGATGCGGCCGTCAGGGTCCAGGATCACGCGCACCGGGTTCGGGCCTTCGGTCTTGCGCACGGTGAGTCGTGGATCATCGGCGACCACGGTACCGGCGCCGACGATCACGGCATCCACCAGCGCTCGTAGCCGGTGCAGGCGTTCGATGTCTTCTGGCCCCGTGACGTAATGCGAGTCACCGCTGGTGGTCGCAATGCGCCCGTCCAGGCTTTGCCCGAGCTGGGCCACGGTAATACTGGGGGCTTCCACAATGGGGCCATAGAGATCCAGCAACTCGTGTGCACCGGGGGCAAGGGGCCCTGGCAGGGGACAACAGCCGGGATCGTCGCGCTGCGCCAGTAGCCAGCGCCACGCCTGCTCTTCGGTCACGGGATAGGCTGTCATGCCGCAATTTCCGTGGTTACGGGACCGCGACCGGTCAGTTGGGGTAGGCTAGCGACGTCCGTCACCTGCTCGGCCAAGCCGGGGACCCCGGTCGGGGAATTCGCGGATTGCGGGCTGGTCATAAATAAAACTCCGTATGGAAGCACCCGATGCACAACGCCGATCGCGGGATCTTTGATCTTCGCCGGGGCCATCCGGTCCTGGTGAGTGGTTCGCAATCGAGTGTACTCGTCGCGGCCGTCGAGGGTCTGACCCCCGTTTTGCTGGATCGCCTGACCCACATGACCGGGTCGGCGCCTCGACTGATTCTAACCGCGCACCGGGCCTCTGCAATGGGCTGGTCGCAGCCGTTGCAGGAAGATTGGGAAGGCGTAGCCCTGGAGTTCGCGCCGGATACCGATCCGGAGGCCCTGTTTACCCTCGCGAGCGCCCCTGAGGCCTCGAATGAGACGGCACACATCGATGCCGCGCTCGGTGAGCCGAAGGTGATGCGGGCGCTGCCAGCCGAGGTCGCCGCGCTCGAATTGGTGCGCGCGGGTCGCCTGCTGCCCGCGGTGATCGCGGCCCCCGTGCCCGAGCCCATTCCCGAAGCCATTCGTTCCGCACTGGCGGATGGAATGTTCCTCGACGTGGAAGAAGACGAGGCGCGCGCCGTTGCGAAGCATCCGCGCCTGGAACTGGCCTATGTCAGCGAGGCCCCGGTACCTTTGGCGGATGCCCCGGTCACGCGCTTCATGCTGTTTCGCGAAGGCAACGGCATTCTGGAACACGTTGCCGTGCTGATCGGGGAGCCTCGCGAGTGGCCGGATGCGGTGCCGGTGCGTTTGCACTCGGCCTGCCTGACCGGCGACCTTTTTGGGAGTCTGCGCTGCGATTGTGGTGACCAGTTAAGACTGGGCGTGAAGACCATCAACGAATCGGGCGGGGGGGTGTTGTTGTATCTCGCCCAGGAAGGCCGTGGCATTGGCCTGGCCAACAAGCTGCGGGCTTACACCATGCAGACCGCGGGCTTGGACACCATCGACTCGGATTGCCAACTGGGGTTCGAGGCCGATGGCCGTCGCTATGACGCGGCTGTGGAGATGCTCGAGTTCCTCGGGATTGACTCCGTGCGGTTGCTGACCAACAACCCGGGCAAGATCGAGGCCATGCGCGCCGGTGGCATCGACGTGGTGGCGCGCGAGCCGGTGCATGGCAAGCTGAATCCGCACAATCTGCGCTATCTCAGCACCAAGGCCGATCGCAGTGGACACTGGCTGCAGGAACTCCTGGCATCGGAGGCGGAGCGCGGCTAACTCGGCCGTGTTCCAACCGCCATCGCGACGCGCGCAGCGCCGGGGCGATCTCCGGGGGAGCCAGCTGAACACCCTAAGGAGACGCTGATTTAATCGCACGTCCGCGTTGGTGCCCCTTGTTTTCCGAGACAAGGCGCGTCGTGCAGCGGGTAGTGGTTCTACCCGCCCGTTTTCGATGGATTCGGGGCGCAACGCAGGATCGGGGAACAGGGGGCACCAACCCCACAAGCCATTGAAAGCAGGGGCTCGTCCGCCCGTTGTTGTCGAAAACGGGCATGCGCACGGCGTTCCGGTTCCCTTGTGCAGAATGACTGCACGGCAGTCACCGCGCCTTGTTCGCACGCAAAAGCGGCTCGAGCGCGGACGCGCGATTAAATCAGCGTCTCCCTAAGGATTGCCGCGCGATGCTCGCAATGACTCGGGTTTAGAGCGTTCCGAGATGTGTCAGGTCAAAGCGGGCCGTGTCGCGAATGGCGGCCGCCAGGCTGGAGGCATAGTGCGCGATCAGCGTCGCGCCCAATTCGGGGGTGGCCGCTCGGGCATTACCGACGACCCCGGTCGGGTTGAGATCGCCCGCCATCCAGGAAAAGGCCGCGCGTCCTTCGGGCTGTAGTATCTCGAGTTCGCTCTCCAGTGTTGTTCCTAGCGAGCCGGCGTCGGCGGCCGCCTCCATGCGTACCTGCTGCGGCGCCAGAACCTGCATCATCGCGGTCTCGAGCAAGCCCCCGTGAAGGCCGTGGTGCTGTTCCTCCGCGGGGATGCCCAGCGCGGCCGGCAGCGGTTGCTGAAAGTAGTGATGCTTGACCACCAGCATGTTGTGTTGTCGGCGCAGGTCGAGGCCGACCAGATCGCAGATCGCGGTGTTGCCGCCGTGGCTGTTGGCAATCAACAGGCGGCGGATGCCGCTTCGAGCCACGCTGATGCCGATGTCGCGCAGGGCGGCCATGGCGGTCTCGGGCTGCAGTGTCAGCGTACCCGGGAAGCCCAAATGCTCGTTGCTGGTGGCGATCGCCATGGGCGGAAGGATGGCCAGGGACGGGGCGTCGTCCAGTTGTCCGTAGGCCGCCTGCAGTAGCCCCAGGCCGATCCGGTAGTCGGTGTCCAGTGGCAGGTGCGGTCCATGCTGTTCGATCGCCGACAGTGGCAGGATCGCGACGCCATCGTGGGTGGCGAGCTCGGCAATCGTGGCGCTGGTGTGGTGCTGCCACCAGGGAAGGGGGTCGACGTTCATGCGGTCAGCCTTGCCGGTCGTGGATGGGGCGTCAAGCGTTGATCTGGCGGGCGTAGAGATCGCCCGAGCCCAGGCGCTCGCCGTTTACCTCCAGCCAGGCAAGGATTTCCGGCCCTGACTGCCATGCCTCGAAGTGGTATTGCCGATGTTCACCGGGGATCAGGTTGTATTCGTATTCACCCAGCGCGGCGAGCTGATCCAGGCAGTCCTGGGTGATGTCCAGCGCTCCGGCCACGAATTCGAATGAAAGGGCCCGCACCGGCTGACTCAATCCACGCAGGACTTCGGCCTCCAGGCCCTCCACATCGATCTTGCAAAAGCTCGGTGTGCCGTACTCTGCGATCAGTTGATCCAGCGTGATCATGGGGACCGAAATCTCGTCGTCCCAGGTCACATGCTGGAATCTACGATTGCGGGTTCGCAGGGACTGCACCCAGGTACGCGAGGCCGAGGAAACCGTCGGATGCCGGCGGCTGACCTGGAGCTGGGCGGAACCGGGGTGCGGCCCCGCAACCTCGCGGCGGATGGCGATGCCCGTACGACCCCGCACGGCGCGCCGAAGCCAGGGTAGGAGCTGCGGTTGCGGCTCCAGGGCCACCACGCGCGCCCCGAGATCCGCGAAGGCGCGGGTCCGGTCGCCGACGTGTGCGCCAATGTCGAAGGCCAGATCGCCGGGTTGGATGAATGGAGCATACATGCGTTGAAGCCCCTTCTGTCGGCCCGGACGACGGTAAATGATCAGGGATCTCAAGATGCCGATGGTGCGATCGAACCACGCAGGTCGAACGGAGAATTTCGAGGGGTTGGTCATTGCGGCAGGCTAACCCACAGTCGGCATCGTGGGAACGTCCGATGCCCTCTGGGGTCTTCTAGGGAAAAACTGATGAATGTACACGCTCGCGCTCGAGTCGCTTTTGCGTGCGACCAAGGCGCGGTGACTGCCGTGCAGTCATTCTGCACAAGGGAGCCGCAACGCGGTTCCCGCGCCCGTTGTTATCAAAAACGGGCGGCCGAGCCCCTGCATTCAATCGCTTGTGGGGTTGGCACCCCAGGTTCCCCGATCCTGCGTTGCGCCCCAAATCCATCAGAAACGGGCGGGTAGAACCACTACCCGCTACGCGACGCGCCTTGTCTCGGAAAACCTGGGGTACCAACGCGAGTGTGTACATTCATCAGTGTTTCCCTAGGAAGTTTGTTGGCTTCGGCCGTGGGTGCTGCGGCCGGTTGCCATCGAAACATAGGAGTTGGACATGCACGCAGGTTTGCGGATTCGACACGGGTTGACCGTGGGCACGTTACTGAGCGCCCTGATGGTCAGCAACGTGCAGGCAGAGAGCGAGTGCCCGCCTGCGGGCGGTTGGGCCACGCCCGCGGGCGAGGTGCTGGACAGCGCCGAGCTGTACAAGGAACTGGCGACTGCCGACGCCGTGCTGCTGGGCGAGCGGCATGATCGTATGGATCACCATCGCTGGCAGCTGGGCACGCTGGCCGCGCTGCACGGTCAGCGGCCCGACATGGTGATTGGCCTGGAGATGTTACCGCGCTCCAAGCAGGCGGTGCTGGATGCCTGGGTCGCTGGCGAACTTGACCCGGATACCTTTCTGGACGCGAGCGAGTGGTACAAGCACTGGGGATTCGATCCCGAATTGTATTGGCCGATCCTGCATTTCGCGCGGGTGCACGACGTGCCTTTGCTGGCGTTGAATCTGGAGCGTGAGAAGATTCGGCAACTGGGTCACGAAGGTTGGGACGCCCTTGATGCGGAGGCGCGCGATGGTGTGTCCGCCCCGGCGGAGGCCAGTGCGGGGTATCGCGATTATTTGCAGGCCGTGCTGGAGCGCCATCCCTCCGGTATGGGGCCCAATGGGGATCGGTTTATCGCCACGCAGCTTGCTTGGGACCGGATGATGGCCGGCGCCATCGCCGATCGGATTGAGGCCGGTGGGGACTCGCCGCCGTTGGTCGTGGCCATTATTGGCTCGGGGCACCTGGAGTTTGGGTACGGGGTGCCGCACCAGCTTGCCGACTTGGGTGTGACCGAGTCACCGGTACTGCTCCCGCGCGAGCCGGGAGCGTGTGGCAACGCCGATCCGGATCTGGCGCGTGCGGTCTTTGGCGTCCCAGCCGATGAACGCTTCGAACGTTCGTCGCGGATGCTGGGAGTGCAGATCGAACCGGTCGAGCCGGGCATTCGCATTCAGGCCGTGCAAGAGGGCTCCATTGGCGAGGCGGCTGGTCTGCAAGCCGGTGATCATGTGTTGAAGGCCGGTGAGCGGTCATTACAGGCGGTGGCGGACCTTCAGCGCGTGGTCCAAAGCGTGCAGCCAGGGACCTGGTTGCCACTGGAGATCGAACGCGACGGCGAGCGGATGGAGCGGGTCGCCCGCTTCCCGCTGGAGGACTAGCGGATGCGATTGAGTGTGGCGATCACCTGCGTGGTCGTGCTCGTGCTGGTCGGCAGCAAGGCGGTGGCGGACGCGGATTTTGAGGGGGTCACGCTGCAGATCGAGCTGATCCCGAGCCAGGCACGGATGGAAGGGCGATTCGAGGTGGATCCGGCACGAGTGGACCCGGCCTCTCTGGCTCGTTTGCGGTTGGATCCGGCTATTGCGGTGGACGCCGTGACCCAAGGTGGCGATCCAATCGAATATTCCCGGAGTGATGCGGTCTGGATCGAACTTGAACAGCCACCTGAAGCCGGTGGCGGTGTGCTGGCGATTGTCTACGGCGCGCGTCTGTCTGCGCCCAGCCAGGCCCGCCCGGGTGGTGGCTTTCTGGGCGAGCAGGGTGGCTTCCTGCCGCCCGGTGCGGATTGGTACCCACGGCGTCCGGATTCAGAGCCGCACCCGGTCCGTATTCGCCTGGATGTCGCGGATGGCCACCTGGGCGTAGCCTCGGGATCCCGTGTCCACGAAGAGGAGGATGGGGGGCGTTACCGGGCGACCTTCGAGCATCCGGCTGGGCGTGCCCTGGCGGTTGCGACGGGCCCGTGGGAAGCCGCCGATCACGAGATCGAAGGGCTATCAGTACGCACCTTGTTTCCGGCCGCGCTGGAAGGACGCTTCGGCGAGATTTACCGCGAGCAGGCGGCGGGGTATCTCGAACGGTTTGGTGAGCAAATTGGCGCCTACCCGTTCGACACCTTCACGATCGCCGCCAGTCCGCAACCAGTAGGACAGGCCTTCTCCGGCTTCACATTGTTGGGGGAACGGGTCATTCCCCTGCCGTTCATCCCGCATACCTCACTGGGGCATGAAGTCCTTCACAACTGGTGGGGTACCGGTGTTTACGTCGATGATACGGGTGGCAACTGGTCCGAGGGGCTTACAACCTACCAGGCGGACTACGCCTTCAAACGCGAACGTGGCGAGGGTCGCGAGGAGCGCGGTCAGTGGCTGCGTGACTATGCTGCATTGCCCCAAAGCGAGGACCGGCCCCATGGCGATTTCCGGGGCGGCAACTCGGGGGCGGCACGGATTGCGGGATATCACCGGGGAGCCATGTTGTGGGCCATGCTGGAGGACTGGGTAGGGCGCGAGTCCGTGGTGGAGGGATCCCGGGCGCTTTTTGGCGAATGGCGCTTCCGTGAGGCGGACTGGGACGCCCTCGGCGATGCCTTCGATGGGGTTACGGACGAGGACCTGAGGGCGTTTTTCGAGCAATGGGTTCGCCGTGCGGGCGCACCCGCATTGGAACTGACCGATCTACGCCTGGCCGAGCAAGGCGAAGGCTGGCGGGTCGAGGGACGGCTGCGGCAACGTTTCGAGCAGGACCCGTGGTCTGTGCGCGTACCCTTGGAGATCAAAACCGAGGAGGGAACCAGGACGCATTGGGTCGAACTCGAGACCGCTGAACGGTCGTTCACCCTCGAGCATGACCAGCGTCCACTCGCCATCGCAGTGGATCCGGATTGGCGGGTATTTCGCCACCTCGCTCCGAGTGAGTCGCCGGCGATCCTGCGCCAGGCGGCCCTGGACCCTGACGTGCGTGTCATCGCGCTGGGGGATGCCGGTGTCGAGGAAGTCGCCCCCTGGCTGGGTCGTGCCCCCAAGGAGGCCGATGAGATGGAGGGCATGCGCATCCTTCTGGGTGAACATGAACCGGTCGCCCAGTGGCTGGCGGATCGTGACCTTCCCGCAACCCCAACAATGGTGGAGTCAGAACTGGAAGCGGGTTCAGGCGCGCGTGCCTGGGCGGTTCCCGATGCCAACCTGGTGGTGATTAGCGGGGCGGATGCATCGGAGCGGCGTAGTGTGGCTGCGGAGCTGCGCCATCGTTCCCATTACAGTTATCTGCTCCCCGATGGGGATGGTGAGCGCGTGACCGGGCTCTGGTCCAAGGATGGGGTATGGCAGGAGCTGGCGCATGACCAATGAGTTCGTCCTGGACGCCCGCCTGGAAACCGATACCTGGGCCGTGGCGGACTGGCCGCTGTCTCGCGTGCGCCTGATGGATCACTGGGACTATCCGTGGTTCATCCTGGTCCCTCGTCGGCCAGGTGTGCGTGAACTGCACACGCTGGGTCGGGAAGATGCGGCCCAGCTGGCTCGAGAGTCCTTCGCCCTGGCGCAGGCGATGGAGCAGGTCTTTACCCCCAAGGCATTGAACGTGGCAAAACTGGGCAATATCGTCGAGCAGCTGCACCTGCACCATGTTGCGCGTTTCGAGGGCGATCCAGCTTGGCCCGGGCCTGTCTGGGGCGTGGCGAGATCGCGAGGTCTGGAAACGCAAGAGGCCGAGGACCGCATTGCGCGGGTCCTCGGCCTCGTTGCCGACGTGGGGGCTTAGCCCGACGTCGCCCTCGCTTGGGCTGCGGCTCAGAAGCGGTAGCCGACGTTCATCCCAAAGGTCCAAGGATCGATCTCGACCGTTCCGATCCGTTCACCGTTGAGTCGCGCGGTGCTCTCGATGTCGATCCAGCGGACTTCGGCGTTCACAAACCAATTGTCGGTAACTGCCAGGTCGATACCGGCCTGAAGCGCGACGCCCCAGGAGTCGTCCAGGCGCAATTTGTGATCGGACAGTGCCCCCCGGGTGGTCTCATCGAAGAAATGGGTGTAATTCACGCCAGCCCCTAGGTACGGGCGGTATGCGGTCCCGGTGTTGAAGTGGTACTGCAGGCTCAGCGTTGGCGGCAGGTGCCGGGTGTAACCCACGTTGCCCAAGCCATCGAGTGCGATGTCATGCTTGAACGGGATACCAACCAACAGCTCCAGACCGAGGTTGTCGGTCATCATGTAGGTGACCGTGCCGGTTGGGCGGGTACTGGAACCGACATCCACGCCCAGGTCGTTGTCTGTTAGCTCCCCATTGTCCGACTTCGGAGAGATATAGGTCAGACCGCCACGCAGCAGCCAATCACCAGCGGAGACGTCGGCATTGGCGGCGGTGGCGTGGGCCGGAAGCAGTGCGGCTGGGGCTAGTAGGCCCGCCAGGGCCAGGGAGCGGAAGGTCAGGGTGCTTCGCATTTCAATGCCTCCAAGGGGTTATCGTTTGGAGGCATAATGCGCCAGCTGTATCAGGAAACGTTGATGCAGATCATTTGGGGCGGCGATTGTTCAGAATGGCAGGCGCTGGCCCTCGAAGTCATAGAGACGTCCGGAGTCCTCGGCGTTCCGTTTGTCCAGGACCTTGAGCAGTTCCCCGGTCGAGTACGCAGGAGTAAGCACTTCCGGTGCCCGCGCCCGGTAGGGTTCGGAAAGCGATGTGGCAACGGTGCCGGGCTGAAGGGCGATGACCACGGCCTGGCGGTGGCTGAAACGCAGCTCCAGGGCCGTGGTACGCACGATCTGGTTAAGCGCGGCCTTGGAGGCGCGATAACTGATCCAGCCGCCCAGGTGGTTGTCCTCGATGGAGCCTACTCGCGCTGACAGGGTGGCCAGCACGCCCTTGTGATTGCGAGGGAGCAGGGGTGCGAGGTGTTTGAACAGCAGGGCCGGGCCAATTGCGTTGATGGCGAATGACTGGGCCATGATCGCAGGATTGATCTCGCGCAGCCGCTTTTCCGGCCCGTTTCCATCGATGTTCAGGATGCCGGTCGCGTCCAGGATCAGGTCCCATTCCTTGGCCTGTTCGCGTAGCCAGATCGCGGCCTGTTCAATACTGGCCTCGTCGAGCAGGTCCACCGGGGGAGTACTTTGACGGCCAAGCCCGACCACCTGTGCGCAATTCGGGTCCTGCTCCAGGTGCTCGACAAACGCGGCGCCAAGGCCGCCCGTGGCACCGATGACGACGGCGCGATAGGGTGTATTTAGGGATTCCATGGATACTGCGACCGCGGGTCCGGAAATAGATTCCGGGCGTGCGTAACCGGAGCAAGCCGGGATCGGAAAAGGAGCGCATGAACTTCCTTCACACCTTAGGCCATGCCGCGCGCAATCTGGCCCCGATTGTGATCGTGGTCGCGGTGTTTCAGGCACTTGTGCTGCAAACCGTGCCGGATGGCTTGCTCTCCATGGTGGTGGGCCTGGCCATCGTGGTCTTCGGCGTGGCGTTGTTTCTGCAGGGTCTGGAGATGGGGATCTTCCCCATTGGCAAGAACCTGTCGAACGCGCTGGCGCGGCGCGGCTCACTGCTTCTGTTGATGGCCTTCGGATTCACGCTGGGCTTCTCCACGGTGATCGCGGAGCCGGCGCTGATTGCGGTGGCGGAGCAGGCAGAGCTGATTAGCGAGGGTCGGATCGAAGGCTTCGTGCTGCGCATGATCGTCGCCCTGTCGGTGGGCGCGGTGGTCGCGCTGGGTATCCTGCGCACGGTGCTCGGACACCCGCTGCACTGGTACATCCTGAGCGGCTACGTGCTGGTGGTCCTGGTGACTTTCTTTGCCCCGGAGGAGATTGTCGGCCTGGCTTACGATTCGGGTGGGGTCACCACGAATATCGTCACGGTGCCGCTCATTGCGGCCCTGGGGCTGGGCCTGGCGGCGTCGATCAGTGGGCGCAACCCGCTACGGGATGGTTTTGGCTTGGTCGCGCTCGCGGTGATGGTCCCGATGATCACGGTGCAGATCTACGGGATCATCGTATTTTCCGGAGCGGATATCGCGGCCCCTGCAGGCGGTGAGGCGGAAGCCATGGACCCGGATACGGCCCTGCCGGGTGAGGGCGAGCGCCACTGGCTGTCGGCGATGGGCATGGACTTGTTGCTGATGCTTCGTGACGTGGCCCCCATTATCGCGGTGATCGTGGTCTTCCAGTACTTCGTGCTGCGCAAGCGTATCCCCTATCTCCCGCGCGTGATCTTTGGGTTTGCGCTGGTCGTGCTGGGCCTGTATGCCTTTGTGGTCGGGCTGAAGCTGGGGCTATTCCCGATCGGCGAGAGCATGGCGGAGCAGCTGATCACCAACGAGCTGTTCCTGTGGGTCTATCTGTTTGCGTTTTCCATTGGGTTTGCCACAACGATGGCGGAACCGGCGTTGATTGCGATCGGCCAGAAGGCGGAGGAGGCGGCGCATGGCTCCCTGCGGGGCAATGTGATCCGAATCCTGGTAGCGCTTGGGGTCGCGATCGGGATCACCATTGGGGTTCATCGCATCCTGGCGGGCGATTCCATCCATCACTACATCATGGGCGGCTATCTGCTGGTGATCGTGCTGACGATCCTGGCACCGAAGCAGATTGTGGCACTGGCGTTTGATCTCGGTGGGGTCACCACGTCGGAGGTGACGGTGCCGCTAGTAACCGCGCTGGGGATCGGCCTGGCGACCCACCTGGAAGACCGCAATGTGCTGATCGACGGCTTTGGCCTGATCGCCTTCGCCTCGATCTTCCCGATCGTCACGGTCATGCTCTATGCCATTGCCGTGGACCTTTACGAACGCTGGCTGGCTCGCAACGAGCAGCAGGAGGAATAGCAATGAGATTTTCCGCACTGGTGGCGGTTTTGTCCGATGACCTGGAGGAGCGTGCGATCGCAACGGCCAAGGAGGCGGGCGCGGGTGGTGTCACCATCATGGATGGCCGTGGGATTGGCGCCGAGGCGCGCAAGACCTTTCTCGGTATGACCTACGAGGGTAGCCAGTCCGTACTGTTGTGGGTGCTGGAAAAAAAGGTGGCCCTGGGTGTGCTCAAGGCCATTTCGAAAGAGCTTGATCTGGCCAATGATCCCAGGGGGATCGCCTTCACGGTCGATGTCGCCCATCTGGCCGGTATTGGGCGCAACCAGATCGAACAGTTCCAGGAACAGGTCAAGGAAGAACTTTGAGGGAGAACATCATGCTGGTACGCGAAATCCTCAAGTCCGACGTCATCACCGTATCGCCGCTGGCACCCCTGCGCGAGGCGATGCAACTGATGCGCAAGCACAAAGTGAAGTCCCTGGTGGTGGACAAGCAGCACGCCCACGATGCCTATGGGATCATTACCTACACCACGATCCTCAAGACCATCGTGGCGGAAGAGGGCGATATTGATCTCTCCAATGTCTATGATGTCTGTACCAAGCCGGTGATTACCGTGCCCGCCGAGATGGACGTAAAGTACGTTGCACGACTCATGGTCAGTCAGGGGATCCGCCGCCTGGTGGTGCTGAAAGGCAATGAGCTCGAAGGCATCGTCACCACCAGTGACATTGTTGGCTCGATCCTGGAAATGGCCGACATGGACTGACCGCGACGCAGCACCGGTTTCATCGTCCTGGGGAACCTCCGTAGACGAGTGAACTCGCACTACATTTGGAAACCCGTCCTGCGGCGCGCCTGCGTTCGCCGTTAAACCGGAGCTGCCCCACTCATGACGACCGTTCCATCCATCGAGGGCTACGAGAAGCTGCGTCTGCTGGAGACGGCAATTGAGCACTCTCTCAACGGGGTACTGGTCACCGATGCAGATCTTGATGAAGGGCCGCGGATTCTTTACGTGAATCGCGGTTTCGAACGGATCACGGGATATTCCCGGGATGACGTGTTGGGCAAGACACCGCGGATGTTACAAGGGCCGGAGACCAGCGAAGAATTCCGGCACGAATTACGTGCGGCGTTGGAGCAAGGCCATTCCTACGACGGCGAGACGGTGAACTATACCCGCGAGGGTCGCCGCTACGTCGTCAGTTTGCACATCTCCCCCATCTACGCCGCCGACACGGGTGCGGTAACCCACTTTGTTTCTGTCCAGCGTGATGAAACCGAGGACCAGGAACGAGACGATCAGTTACGCCTGCTCTCCACCGCCCTGGAAGTGGCGGGAGACCCGGTGCTGATCACCGACCCCCAGGGCAACATCGTATACGTGAATGTGGCCTTTGAAGAACAGACTGGATATAGCCGCAACCAAGTGCTGGGGCAGAATCCGCGTCTGTTCAAATCGGGCCAGCAGGAGGATGCCTTTTATCAGGAGATGTGGGAGACCCTGAAACGTGGCGATGCCTTCCGGGGCGAATTTGTGAACCGGCGCCACGACGGCTCGTTGATTCATCTTGAGCAGACCATCAACCCGGTGATTAACGAAAGGGGCCAGATTACGCACTTCGTGGCGATCGGGAAGGACATCACCGACCGGGTGCGTATGGAGGACGAAGTCCGCCGTCTTGCCCATACGGACTGGCTGACGGGCCTGGCGAATCGTCTGAGTCTGGGCGATACGCTGGAGACGGAGATGGAGCGCAGCCGGCGCTACGGGCGGCCGCTGTCACTGATCATGTTCGACATCGACCACTTCAAGGACTTCAACGACGACTACGGTCATGAAACCGGCGACGAGGTGCTCAAAAAGCTCGCCGACACCGTGCGCAAGGCACTACGCGAAGCTGATGCCCTGGGGCGTTGGGGTGGCGAGGAGTTCATGATCGTGGTGCCGGAGACCCCCTGCAAGGGCGCGGCGACGATGGCCGAAAAGCTCCGTCAGACCGTCGCTGCGATGAAGACGTCGTGTCCGATTTCGGTTACCGCCAGCTTCGGCGTCACGGATATGCGGCCCGGAGATACCCCCAAGACCTTCGCTCGCCGCGTCGACGAAGCGATGTACCAGGCCAAGGAAGCCGGTCGCAACCGCGTCGTCTCGCTCTGATGATCACGCAGCTCGATTTCACCACAGAGCAAGAGCGCACAGAGAGCGCTGCGAAGGGCTAAGGGCGGTTCACAGGAAGTTGGGAAGGCAAGGAGATTGTTGGTGGGACGATCGGCAGTTGATACGCGATGGGATCAGGTCTGTCACCCCAATACCTTCATAGCTTCCGGTCTTCCTGCAAATATCCCTTGAAGGGGCCCTTCTTCGTATCTTCGTGCGCTTCGTGGTCCATTAAGGAAACGCTGATTAATGTGCACGCTCGCGTTGGCGCCCCAGGTTTTCCGAGACCAGGCGCGGTGCGCAGCCGGTAGTGGTTCTACCGGCAAGGGCCGCAACGCAGGATCGGGGAACCTGGGGCGCCAACCCCACAAGCTATTGAGTGCAGGGGCTCGGCCGCTTTTGAGCGCGCACGGCGTTGCGGCTCCCTTGTGCAGAGTGACTGCACGGCAGTCACCGCGCCTTGTTCGCACTCAAAAGCGACTCGAGCGCGAGCGTGCACATTAATCAGCGTTTCCTTAATGCTTCAAAACGCAACGGGCCGGCGCAAAGGCCGGCCCGTTGGTGCGTGGCGAGACGGTAGTGTCCGTCTCGCTGGCAACTTGCTGAGGACTACGCGCGGCGGCGCAGGACCCAGATTTCCAGCAGGGCCCAGTCTTCGCCTGGATAGTTCTCCTGTTCTAGCGGAGAAAGCCGACGGTGGCGGCTGGCGGTGCTGCCCACGAACTCCAGATGTTCCAGCAGCAGTTGCTTGGTCGCATCGGCTTTTTCCAGGGCGAAGGGGTTCAGGAAGTTGACCAGCATGTAGCCTTCGCGCGGGGCTTCCGCGAAGGAGCGCACCAACTTCTCGATCGCCGGTGGATCCAGATAGACCAGGGAGGCCGTGGAGATCACGATGTCCGCATCGGCCATGGCCTTCTCGATCGCGACCTGGGTCTCCGGGGCGGGCTGGTTGAGGTCAGCCTCGAAGGTCTCGTCGAACAGCCCGGCGCTCTTGCCATAGGCCAGCGCATTGCCGGAGATGTCGATGCCGGTGGTCTTCATCGGCAGGCGGCGCGGGGCTGCGACGGTCTTGCAGGCTTGCTCGTCCGCCCAGTTGGCGCGGATCGCCTCGACATCCATATTGTGGATGGCCGCCATGGTGGTGTTACCGAAGCAGCAGCAAAGGTCCACGTAATTGAGGGTCTTGCCGGCTGCGGCCTGTTGTTCGGCCCAGGGGAGGATCAGCCGGTCGAAGGTTTGCCGGTTGAAGTCGTCGGAGATGTAATCGAGCGCGTCGATAATGCGCTCCTTGAACGGCACCGGGGTCTCGGCGACGTAGATATCGTCAAAATGCTGCTTCTTCTCCTCGGTCTTCACTTGCGGCTCACTCATCGGCTTCTCCTTGTTGGATAAACACACCATGTTCGGGGGCATGCGTCAGTAACGTCAAGTAACGGTGTTCACGCCAATGGCACTGATCGGGCGCCATGGGCCGTTTTGGCTATGTATCATGCGGTGAGGAGTTGTGATTCCCTCGATAGGCTCGGGGGTGGTGAACGCCGGAAGGGATGTGCATGAAGATCGACTGTTTCAAGGCCTATGACGTGCGGGGCCGAGTGCCGGATCAACTCAATCCGGAGGTTGTGCATGCGATCGGTCGCGCCTTTGCCGAGGAGATTCGGCCTGGACGGACCGTGGTCGGGCACGATATCCGTCTGTCCAGTCCGGAGCTGGCCCAGGCCCTCATCGGAGGTCTGACCGCCGGTGGAAGCGATGTGGCCGATATCGGCATGTGTGGCACCGAGGAGGTGTACTTCGCGACCGCCCATTACGGGGCTGGGGGAGGGATTATGGTTACCGCCAGCCACAACCCCCTGGACTACAATGGGCTGAAGCTGGTGCGTAGTGATGCCCGCCCAATCAGCGGCGATTCCGGGCTGCAGGCCATCCGGGTGCGAGCCGAACGCGGCGATTTCCGGCCGTTGCCGAATGGTCAGGTCCGGCGCCTGGATCATCGTGCGGATTACATTGCCCGCTTGCTGGCCTCGGTCGATTCTCCTTCGCTGCCCAAACTCAAGGTGGTCGTGAATCCCGGCAACGGCGGCGCGGGCCCGGTGCTGGAAGCACTGGAGCCGCATCTGCCGTTCGAGTTCATACGGGTGAACTTCGAGCCGGATGGTCGGTTTCCCAATGGCATTCCCAATCCGTTGCTTCCCGAGAACCGCGCCGCCACGGCCGAAGCGGTTCGCGCGCATGGCGCGGATTTGGGGGTTGCGTGGGATGGCGACTTCGATCGCTGTTTCCTGTTCGACGCTGAAGGCCATTTCATCGAGGGCTACTACATCGTTGGATTGTTGGCCGAGGCCTGCCTGGAAGGGCATGCCGGAGAGCGCATCGTCCATGACCCTCGCCTTACCTGGAACACCATTGAGATGGTCCGCGCCGCCGGAGGCGAGCCTATCCAGTCGAAGACCGGGCACGCCTTTATGAAGGAGCGATTGCGTTACGAAGACGCCATTTATGGCGGCGAAATGAGCGCGCACCACTATTTTCGGGATTTCTACTACTGCGATACCGGTATGTTGCCCTGGCTGCGGGTGGCCGAACTGATGGGGCGCCGTAAGCAGTCCCTGGGCTCCATGGTCGCGGAGCGGATGGCGCGCTTCCCGTGCAGTGGCGAACTGAATTTCGAAGTGGAGGATGCCGCCGCGGCTACGGATCGTGTCCTCGAGGCCTATGCAGGGCAGGGTGGCATCCGGGACGATACCGATGGTGCCAGCCTGGAATTCGCCGACTGGCGCTTGAATCTGCGCAGCTCGAATACCGAGCCGCTGTTGAGGCTGAATGTGGAGACTCGCGCTAATGCAGCCCTTCTGAATCAGCGTGTGGACGAGATTTCGAGCTTGATCAGGGGGTGAGCCCGATGGAACGCATGGATCGCCAGAGCGAACTTCAGCCCGTCATCCTCGCCGGAGGCTCGGGCACTCGATTATGGCCGGTATCGCGCAGCCATTACCCCAAGCAGTTTCTCCCCCTGACGGGCGAGCAGACTCTGTTACAGCAAACCGCCCACCGCCTGGAGGGCCTTGGCTGCTTTGCGCCCCTAGTGCTGGCGAATGTGGAACACCGCTTCCTGGCGGCCGAGCAGTTGCGGGCTATTGGGGTGGAGCACGCCCGAATCCTGTTGGAGCCGGAAGGCCGCAACACGGCGCCTGCTATCGCGCTGGCGGCTCTGCAGGCGCAGGCGGAGGGCCGCGATCCGCTGCTGCTGGTGCTGGCGGCAGATCACCACATCGGTGATCCCGATGCCTTCCGGGAGGCAGTCGATCGCGCGGTGGCGCTTGCCGAAGCGAGTTACCTAGTGACGTTCGGTATCGTGCCGACCGCCGCCGAGACCGGCTATGGGTATATCCAGCAGGGCGAGCCTTTGGGCAGTTCCGGGGCGCGGGTCGCCCGCTTTGTGGAAAAGCCGGGTGTAGCGACCGCGCAGGCGTATGTGGACGGCGGGGACTATCTCTGGAACAGCGGCATGTTCGTGTTCCGTGCCTCGCAGTATCTGAAGGAACTGGAGCGCTTCGAGCCCGCTATCGTGGCCGCCTGTCGTGGGGCGCTGCAGAACGCCCGCGAGGACCTGGATTTCCTGCGGGTTGATCCGGAGGCCTTCGCGGCCGCCCCGAACATCTCCGTGGACTACGCCGTGATGGAACGCACTGAGCGTGCCGCCGTAACGCCGCTGTCTGCTGGTTGGAGCGACATCGGCTCGTGGTCAGCCCTGGCCAACATTCGCGGCATGGACGGGGAGGGCAACACCCTTCGCGGTGACTGCCTGCTGGAAGACAGCGAGGGTTGCGTGGTAGACGCCGACGGCCTGCTGGTGGCGGGCATCGGTCTGCGCGATCTAGCTGTGATTGCGACCCGAGACGCGGTGCTGGTGGCCGATCGTGACCGCGTACAGGACGTTAAACGCATCGTGGATCGGTTGCGGGTAGCCAATCGAACCGAGCATATGAACCACCCTGCGGTCTATCGCCCCTGGGGATGCTACGAATCGATCGACACCGGGGCTCGGTACCAGGTGAAGCGGATCACGGTGAAGCCCGGCGCCCGACTGTCCCTGCAAATGCACCATCATCGGGCCGAGCATTGGGTGGTGGTCCGCGGGACGGCGCGGGTGACCAATGGCGAGCAGAACTATCTGGTCACCGAGAACGAGTCGACGTTTATCCCCATCGGGCAGGTTCATTGTCTGGAGAATCCGGGAACACTGCCCCTGGAGTTGATCGAGGTGCAGTCGGGCAGCTATCTGGGTGAGGATGATATCGTCCGCTTGGAAGACGTCTACGGCCGCACCTGAAAACGGTAGCGGGTGCGGTCAATGGAGCCGATTCCCCGGCAGACGCTGATCAATCTGCCTGTTCGCGCATAACTCGACTTTGCCCTGATGCCGCTGTCCCTTGTCTGTTCTTCGTGCTTTCGAGGGCTTCGTGGTGCAAAAGCCATTGGTCCTTAATCCGCATCCCTCTAGGGAGACGCGGATTAGCCGAAGTCGCGGGAGTGGGTGACGAGCTCGCCCAGCCATGTGCTGCGGTCGATCAGACGTTGCACGATCAGGTGGCCGACCCCCTCGCTGTACTGCCATTCCCCGTGGGCCTCCAGCAGGCGACCGTGCAGGACCTCGGCGCGAAAGCGCTCCACCCGGTCCGGCCAGACGATCAGGTTCAGCGTGCCACTCTCGTCCTCCAGGGTCAGGAACACCGTGCCGTTGGCCGAGCCCGGCCGCTGGCGGGTGATCACCAGCCCGGCATAGCGCGCCCCGCTGTGACCGGGATGCTCCAGTAGCCGGGCGGCGGTGGCCAGTCGGCGCTGCTCCAGGAACGGGCGCATCAGGGCTAGCGGGTGTGGGCCCAGGCTCAGGCCTTGGGTGGCGTAGTCCTGTACCAGGTCGTCGATCCCATCCGGGCGGGGGAGCAGCGGTGTTACGTCGGCTTCGCGGGTGGCTTCGGCTGGGAGATTGGCGAACAGCGGCAGAGGTTCTTCCACCGCTTCGGTCGTCCAGCGCGCCTGGTGGCGGTTGCCGGCCAGGCCTTTCAGGGCGTCGGCGCGAGCCAGGCGATTGGCCTGGGCGCGGGTGAGGGCGGCTCGCGCCACCAGGTCCGGCACATCCTGAAGTGGGCGCGTCTGACGCGCGGCCACGATCCGCTCCCCGACGGTCTGCGCCAGTCCGCCAATCCGGTTCAGGCCCAGGCGCAGGGCCAAGTCGTCACTGCCCGCGATGGTTTCCACCGTGCAGTCCCAGTCGCTGAAGCGCACGTCCACCGGGCGCACCTCGACATCGTGGCGGCGGGCGTCGGCCACGATCTGCGCCGGGGCGTAGAACCCCATTGGCTGGCTGTTCAGGAGGGCGCAGGCAAAGATCGCGGGGTCATGGCGCTTGAACCAGGACGAGACATAGGTAATCAGGGCAAAGCTGGCGGAGTGCGATTCGGGAAAGCCGTATTCCCCGAAGCCGAGGATTTGCTGGTAGATCTTTTCGGCAAATCCAGATGGATATCCACGTTCCTGCATGCCTTGCATTAAGCGTTCGCGGTAGGTCGCCAGGCGTCCGGTACGCCGCCAGGCGCCGATGGCGCGGCGCAGGCCGTCGGCCTCGCCGGCGGTGAAACCGGCTGCGACCATCGCCAGTTCAATCACCTGTTCCTGGAAGATCGGTACACCCAGGGTGCGCTCCAGGACCCGCCGAACCTCGGGGTTGGGGTAGCGCACCTTGTCCGGGTGGGCGCGGCGCTTCAGATACGGGTGGACCATGTCCCCCTGGATCGGGCCGGGGCGCACGATAGCGATCTGGATCACCAGGTCGTAGAAGTTGTTGGGCTTCAGCCGCGGCAGCATGCTCATCTGGGCGCGCGACTCGATCTGGAATACGCCCAGGGTGTCGGCCTGTTGCAGCATGCGGTAGACGGCCGAGTCTTCGGTAGGGATGTCGGCGAGGCCCCAGTCGCGGCCCCGGTGGAGAGCCATCAGCTCCAGCGCGCGGCGTACGCAGGAGAGCATGCCCAGCGCCAGCACATCGATCTTCAGCAGGCCCACAGCGTCCAGGTCGTCCTTGTCCCACTGGATCACCGAGCGCTCCGGCATGGCGGCGTTCTCGATCGGGACCAGTTCGTCTAGTCGTCCCTCGGCGATCACGAAGCCCCCGGTGTGCTGCGACAGGTGGCGCGGGAAGCCGAGTAGCTCGGCGGTCAATACCTGCCACTGCCAAGCCAGCGCGCCGTTCGGGTCCAGCCCGACCTCGCGCAGACGCTCGGCGGGGATGCCGTCGTCCCACCAGGCGAGATTGGCGGTCAGGGCATCCAGCCGGGCGCGCGAGATGTCCAGCGCGCGGCCCACATCGCGCAGGGCGCTGCGGCGGCGGTAGCGGATTACGGTGCAGGCCAGGGCCGCGCGCTCACGGCCATAGCGCTGGTAGATGTACTGGATCACCTCCTCGCGACGTTCGTGTTCAAAGTCGACATCGATATCCGGCGGCTCACCACGCTCGGCGGAGATAAAGCGCTCGAACAGCATACTGGAGCGCGAGGGATCCACCGCCGTGATCCCGAGGGCATAACAGACCGCGGAATTCGCCGCCGAGCCGCGCCCCTGGCACAGGATCCCGCGGCTACGGGCAAAGCGCACGATGTCGTAGACCGTCAGGAAGTAGGGCTCGTAGCCAAGCTGCGCGATGATCCCGAGCTCGCGCTCGATTTGCTCGGCCACCTTCGGCGGGATGCCCTCGGGCCAGCGCCCGTGTGCGCCCTTCAGGGTCTCCTCGCGCAGATAGGCGGTCGGGTTCATGTCCCGGGGCAGGGGGTCGGTCGGGTAGCGGTAGGTGACCGCGTCCAGCGAGAAGTTGCAGTCCCGCGCGATGCGCACACTGGCCGCGAGCCAGGCGGCGGGATACAGCGCGGCCAGGTCGTCGCGCGGGCGCAGGCAGCGCTCGCCGTTGGGGAAGCGCGCCGGGGCCGCCTCGGCAACCGTGGTGCGCAGGCGCAGCGCGGTCAGTACGTCCTGCAGGGCACGCCGGCCGCGAGCGTGCATGTGCACATCGCCGCAGGCGACGATCGGGAGCCCCGTCGTGTCGGCGAGCTGCCGCGCGCGGGTCGCGAGCGGGGCATCCTCCGGCATGCGCAACTGGCTGACCGCCAGATGGGCCTGCCCCGAAGCGGCCCATCCGTCCAGCCAGCCGGCCGCTTCGGCGAGTGGCGTCTCCGCGATCCCGGGCTCGATACGCAGCAGGACGTGCCAGCCGGCCCGCGCCTCGGCGGGCAGGGCGTCGAGGTCCGCCTGTGTCAGGTGGTAGTACCCCTTGTCCGCCGCGCCGCGGGCCCGGGTGATCAGGCGGCACAGCGCGGCATAGCCCGCCGCATTGCGCACCAGCAGGGTCAGGGTGGGGCCATCCGCGAGGCGGAAGGTTGCCCCCAGGATCAGGTGCAGGCCGCAGTCCTTCGCGGCGGCGTGGGCGCGCACCACCCCGGCTAGCGAGGCGATATCGGTCAGCGCCAGCGCTCGATACCCCAGTGTCTGTGCCCGTTCGATCAGCTCCTCCGGGTGCGAGGCCCCGCGCAGGAACGAGAAATTGCTGAGCGCAGTCAGCTCGGCATAGGCAGGTTCCGCTGAGGGGTCAGGAAAGGTGTGGGACGCGCTGCACATAGACTGTCAAAATATACAGTACTATGCGTAAGTCGACAGGTATGCCCGTAATCGCGGTGCAGGAACGCTCGTCCTGATGCTTTGTGGCCTGATTCCGGAGTCCCGCGACCCGCGTGTGTACACTGCGCCCAATACCCTGATCCCCCGCCGATTACGCGGAGTCCCTCATGCGCTACATTTTCTTGCCGGTCTTGCTTCTTGTCCTGGTCTTTGTGCTGGGCAACGTGATGCTGTTCAATGCTCTGCCCAAGCCGGACCGTCTCACGGAACCGCTGGCGCTGGACTACGGCACTTCGTCGGACCAGTTCCGGCGCGATATGGGCCTGCTCCTGCAGCAGCCCATTGTCAGCGGTAACGAGATCGAGGTGCTAAAGGATGGCGAGGCCATCTACGCGGCGAAGATCGAAGCGATCGAGAACGCCGAGCACTCGGTTACTTTCGAGGTGTACGAATACTGGGGCGATCAGGCGAAGGCCTTCTCCGAAGCCTTGACGAACGCGGCGGAGCGCGGCGTTAAGGTGCATGCCGTGCTGGATTTCATTGGTTCGCGCAATGCCGATCCCGACCAGTTCGAGCGCATGGAAGAGGCCGGGGTGGAGCTGGTGCGCTGGCGGGAGCCGTCCTGGTACCAGTTATCCCGTTTCAACCACCGCACCCATCGCAAGTTACTGGTGGTCGATGGTCAGACCGGCTTTATCGGGGGTGCCAATATGGCGGATGCCTGGCTCCCCGGAGAGGATCGGGAGGCCTATCGTGACAACCATTTCCGCATCACGGGGCCGGTGGTGGGCAATATGCAGGCTGCGTTCATGGAGACGTGGCTTGATGCCACGGGCCGGATGCCTACCGGCGAGGCGTATTTTCCGGCCTTAGTGGAAGCCGGCAATCGCGATGTCCAGGTGGTAAACAGCGCCCCGCGCGAGGGGCGGCACCGTGTGCGCGCCATGTTCCTGCATGCGATTGCGGCCGCCGAGGAACACATCACCATTGGCACGGCGTACTTCTACCCCGATCCGGATTTTCTCGATGCATTGGTGGAGGCAGCCGACCGGGGCGTAACGATTCGCGTCCTGGTGCCGGGGGATGGCATGAATCTGGGTTTCTTCCGCCATGCCTCGGTCAATCGTTGGCGTCCGATGCTCGAAGCCGGTGTGGAGCTTTACGAATATCACCCCCGCATGTACCACTCCAAGCTGATGGCGGTCGACGACCGCTGGGCCAGCGTGGGTTCGGCCAATCTGCACAATCGGTCGTTTCGTCTCAACGACGAGGCCAACCTGAGCATATGGGACGAGGACTTTGCCCGGGAGATCCGCGAGCTGATCCAGTCCGACAAGGCCGAGGCCGAACGCTTGACGATAGAAGCATGGGAAAACCGGCCGTGGCGCTTCCGCCTTGCGGGTTGGATTACCTCGGTGATTGGACCCTATCTATGACGACGGATCCGCCACGTTCGCTTGAAATTGGAACCCTGCGCCTACCCGAGGGCGGGGCGATAGGCATCACCCGTTGTCCGGGTACAGAGCTCGATCTGCCCGCATCCGCGCGCGAGGGCGGCGATCTCTCGGCTGACCTGGCCGCGATCCGTAACTGGGGCGCGACCACTGTGGTCACGTTGAATCCGCCACAGGAGCTAGAGGCCCTGGGGGTGCCGCAGCTCGGGGAGACTGTCCAGGCAGCGGGGATGGAGTGGCTGTACTTGCCAATCGGTGACATGGCCGCCCCTGATCGCCCCTGGGAGGAGCAATGGCTGGCGGTAGGGCCGACCATTCATCAAAAGCTGAAAGACGGCGAGACCGTGGTGTTCCATTGTGGCGGCGGGTTGGGCCGGGCAGGGACCATCGCAGCGCTGACCCTGATTGAGCGCGGCGAGTCACCCGACCAGGCGATCGCCACCGTGCGCCAGGCGCGCCCAGGTGCCATCGAGAGTCCCGATCAACAACTCTACCTGCAGACGCGTCCCGGATCGGCGATCTGAATCCGAGTCGACCGGTTTAAGGCGCGCATAAAGATGGCTGGACTACGGTCGGGGGCAGAAGACACTTACGTCTTAATCGCAGTCGCCGCAGCACCGGTCGCGCCCGGCGGCCTTCGCGGCGTAAAGGTGCTCATCCGCGCGGCGCATCAAGCGGTCTAGGCCTTCTCCCGCTTGCAGACGGGCACAGCCAATCGAGATCGTGAGGTGAAGGTCGGGTGCGGCGTTCGGTAACTGAATGGTGCGGACCGTCTCCAACAGCCGGTTTGCGGTGTGCCGAGCACCCTCCAGGTCGGTCTCTGGCAAGATCACGGCAAATTCTTCTCCGCCGGTGCGGCCCATAAAGTCGTTGTCTCGCAGCATCTCGCCGCAGGCACGGGTGACCGCACGCAAGGCGTCGTCGCCAGTGGCGTGCCCGTAGTGGTCATTGATCCGCTTGAAATGATCGAAGTCGATCATCAGCACGCAGAGCGGACGTCCATGGCGGTGCGCCCGCTCGACCTCGCGGCGGGCGCGATCGAACAGTCGCAACCGAGTGGCCACCCCAGTCAACGAGTCGGTATGGGCCGCCTCGCGCCAGTACTGTTCCAGCTGTTTGCGGGGGGTGATATTGACCGCCACCCAGAGGGCCACGGGTTTCGGGTGATCGAAAGGCGATAGAGGGATGACACGTCCCTCGAACCATTGTTCAACCTCACCTTTTGAACCTTGCCGTGAGGCATCGGGAAGTAGCGCGACTTCGGACACGCGCAAGGGGTACTCCACCGTTTGCAGATCGCCTGTGCGGATGGCCTCGTGTACGAGGTTTAGGCAGCGGTCCGCGATTTCAGCGGGCAGCGCTTCGTGAAGGGTGTGGCCTTCGAGCGTCTTGCCATCGATGTACATGGTCTCGTTGGCGCCCCCGATGACACGGACATACAGGCCATCGGTATCGATGACGAAGGAGATATCCGGAAGCGCGCGAAGGAGTGCGAGCAGCTGGTCGCGTTCTGCCCGAAGGGCCTCATATTCGGCCCGTGAAATCTGGGCATTCTCGTTTTCCATACCGTTTTCATTGCTCTGCGCGTCTCGAGTGGGTCTGAACTATATAAGTAAAAGACGATATAGGTACAGTGCTGCCGGCATTGGAGTGCGTTCGGGAGTCACGGTGAGCGAACGCCGAGACATCCGTGATTCGATGCTGTGGCCGTGGGGCATGGCATGTGGGCGAGTGGCTTGGCGTTACGCGGAAGGGCGTCTGGCCTGAAGCATGTAATTCACGCTCATCGATCGCGATAACCACATCTTGCGGTTGAGTGGATTGACCTTGACGCCGGTGCGTCCCACTTCTTCCAAACCGTCGCGGGAAAACAGTGCCCGCGTCTCTGCGGGGGTTACGAAGCGTCTCCACTGGTGGGTGCCGCGGGGCAGAATTCGGAAAAGATATTCCGCTCCCACAATCGCGACGAGCCAGGAGATTGGATTTCGGTTGATGGTCGCCACAAAGGTGTGGCCGCCGGGACGGAGCATGCGATGCACGCTGCGCATGAACGACGAGAAATTTGCCACATGTTCGACCACCTCCATGTTGAGGATCACGTCGAAGGTCTCACCACGCTCGGCCAGTTCCTCGGCCGTGTGCAGCTCATAGGTAACGGTGAGGCCTTGATCTGCCGCGTGCTGTCGCGCGACAGCGATATTGCGGTCCACCACATCCACCCCCAGAACGTCGGCGCCTTCGCGGGCCATGGCCTCGCTCAACAGGCCCCCTCCACAGCCGATATCCAGCAGTCGTAGACCCGCAAGGGGCTTGTCTGCTTGGCGGTCGCGCCCCAGCGAGTGGCAAAGCGCCTCGCGTATGTACTCGGTCCTCAATCGATTAAGGACATGCAGCGGCCATAGTCTGCCGTCCGGCTGCCACCACATCTCGGCCAGGGCCCGGTAGCGGGCGACCTCTTCGGGGTCGACGGTAGAGTCCTGCGCAACGTTTGGAGACGCCATCGGGCTTATGCTCCTTGCAAGGGGAGGTGTCTTTGCGACCGGCGGGGGCGGGAAAAGATCGATCGGGGCGCGTCGACGATGCCGATCGGAGAACCGTTTTCTCTCGCGACGGTCCCAGCATCATGCCATTGCGGAGATCTGCCATGTCCTTTTCTGCCCGCCTTTTCGCCGTCCTCCTGCTGGCCGTGCCCTTTGCTGGCACTGCCGCCGCCGAGCCGGATACGGCAGCGCTGTTCGAGCACGAGTTGGGGCGCCTGCATTCCTCCGAAGTGGTGGACTTGCAGAAGCGCTATCAGGGGCATCCGCTGCTGGTGATCAATACCGCTAGCCATTGTGGCTACACCGACCAGTTCGGGGGCCTGGAGACGTTGCACCAGCAGTATCGGGATCAGGGGCTCAAGGTCGTTGGATTCCCCTCGCATGACTTCAATCAGGAAGCCGACGACGAGGCCGAAACCGCTCGCGTCTGCTTCGAGAACTTCGGTGTGAGCTTCGACATGTTCAAGCCGGTCGGCGTGCGTGGCGAAAACGCCCATCCGATCTTCCAGGAGCTGGCGCGCCAGTCGGGCGAACCGCGCTGGAACTTCTACAAGTATGTGGTCGACCGTGATGGTCGCGTAGTGGCGAACTTTCCCAGTCAGGCCGGCCCCGAGTCAGCCGACCTTCGTCGCGCCATCGAGAGTATCCTCTGATCCACGCGGTCCAAACGGCGCGCTAGGGAGACGCTGATTGAATCGCACGTCCGCGTTGGTGCCCCCCAGTTTTCGAGACAAAGCGTTCCGAGACAAGGCGCGTCGTCAAGCGGGTAGTGGTTCTACCCGCCCGTTTCTGATGGATTAGGGGCGCAACGCAGGATCGGGGAGCAGGGGGTACCAACCCCACAAGCCATTGAAAGCAGGGCATCGGCCGCCCGTTGTTATCAAAAACGGGCGCGGGAACGGCGTTGCGGCTCCTTTGTGCAGACCGACCGCACGGCAGTCACCGCGCCTTGTTCGCACGCAAAAGCGACTCGAGCGCGGACGTGCGATTCAATCAGCGTCTCCCTAGAAAGGCCCGGAGGGCTTCCTTCGTCCAGCGTCTTGCGAAAGGCGCGCGTTTAGTCCGATTGGTCGGAGGTGTGTTGGGACGCCTCGTAGCCTCGCAGTCCGCCTGCGATGGACTGGACATTTGTATATCCAAGCTCCAGTAACTGTGCCGCGGCCAATGCCCCGCGATTCCCGCCATTGCAGAAGCACACCATCGGCGCGTCCTTGTCGGGCACCACGCCTTCAATCTGTTGGCTGATCGAGTCCAGGGCGACATTCCGTGCCTCCGGCAGGCTGCCTTTCTCGTATTCGTCGGGTTCGCGGACATCGATGGCCACCGCGCCGGACTGCAGATGTGTGTCCACCTGCTGTGGCGCGATCTCCTTGATACGGGCGCGCGCGGCTGCTGCGCGGCGCAGAAACTCTTCGTCGTGATGATCCATTCCTTTCTCCTTTGTGCTCTTGGTCAACCCAACGAGTGATAGACTCAAACGGCGCAATGGACGATTTGGCGATTGCCTGCAGTATTCTCGGCAAGCTTGGCCCGCCATGCCAAAGACCCTTGCGGGTGCCGTGAGTGCGATCAGCGTATCGACTCACGCGACCGACTGACGGCCTTTGGTTATTACCAACTTAGGGGCCGTCATCGCGGAGCGCCGCAAAGGCCCCGGCAAAGTCAGCAATGCCCCAAGAAACCGTCCCGGAGCGCCCGGGATGATGGTCGCCAAGTGTGTCGCGACCCATCGGTAGGGCGTTGCCGGTTGGCAATCCAGTTCCGGAGGGGGCAGAACGGATTTGCCGGTTCTGCGCCGTACTCCGGGGGGCGCCGAGTTAAGGTGCAGGCAGCAAACTCGCGTCATGCCGCGCACGGCGACGGATGAGATGAGATCGCAAAGCCAGTTGGCATAGTGGCTGCTTGGGAACGGGCGTTCGACCGCAAGAGCCAGTAGTTGCTGGTCCGGTCCTAGCCCAAGGAGTCGCTTTATGTTCGATGGGATTACGAGCCAACCCGGCTATACCCGAATCACGCCTGCCAACAACCCTCAACAGGCAGGCAATCAAGCCAACAACAACGCCCAGAACCAGAACACTGCTGCTGCGCAAAACACCGCAGCCCAGCAGCCCCAGCCCCATCAGCCCCAGTTCAACCAGCCCGTCCATGCGGCACACGCCGCACAGCAACCGCAGTTTACTGCCATGGGGGTACAAGGCTTGACGGCACCAAGCGCGCTCGAAGCGGCGCAAATGGGGACGTCGAACGCTGTCACCGCCAAGGGGGGCACGATGGTGCAGACATCTGCCGCAACCACGGTTCAGACCTCCAACGATGCCCAGCCTGGGTTCTACGCGGATACGTTACAGGCGGATGGGACAATAGACGCCAGTGATCCCGCCAATCGGGGATCCCACGTCGATACGGAAATTTAGACACCAATCGGTAGAGGGATCTACCAATGACTTGGCCGAGATAGGGTAAGTCCAAAGGCGGGTAAAGTAGGTGAGCGTGCAGGAGTCAGTTAGGGGCCTGCACGTAAAAACGCGTTGTTACCGACTTTTCATAAAAGAAATGGCACGTCCATGTGCCGTTTGTGGAGAGAGTGCTGAATGGGCCCGTCGTTAGCGGCCCATCTCATCATCGTCATCGTCGTCATCATCATCGTCGGTGTCAGGGAAGCCGCCACCAGCCTCGGCACCGCCTTCGGCGCCTGCGCCACCCGCTTCAGCACCGGCACCACCACCTGCTTCAGGCGGGGCTCCACCCGCTTCGGCACCACCTTCGGCGCCGCCTTCAGCACTCGGCGGAGCGGCTTCGCCTTCGGCACCCATGCCTCCGGCTTGGGCGGCCCCAATCGAGCCAATGGTAAACAGCGAGCTTAGGGCGAATGCCAGGGCGGTTTTGCGCATAGTCCACATAATGAGACTCCTCAACTTACTTGAAGTTTTTCGCACTGCCAGCGAGTGGATGAATAGTGCGTGCTGGCGGTGCGGGACTAATGTTTTCAAGCCGACCCCGGTCCAAGCAACCGCATCTCCGGTGCGATGTGACTTGCTTCAAACGCGTCTCTATTGAGTTGTGATCGGTCGAGAATCGTAGCCATCGAAAGTTGATGCTGGGGAACTCCAGCCCCAGTGCTCGATACACGACTTGAGCTCGCCACGGGCCAGTACCCGTTCTTGCGAGAATGTACGGTCGGCTACGATGGCCGCTATCGAGGCACCAAGGCCCAGGGAGACACGGATCGATGCACCCACGGGCGTTGGTGCCCCAGGTTCTTGGAGACAAGGCGTGTCGTGCGGCGGGTGGCGATTTATCCGCACCCGGTGCAACGCAGGATCCGGCCACCTGGGGCATCAGGCCCACAAACCATTCGACGCTGGGGCACGGCCTTCCGCGCTTGTCAGAAACGGGTGCACAGACGGCGTTGTGGCTCCCTTGTGCAGAATGCTCCACGGTACTCACCGTGCCTTGTTCGCACTCAAGAGCGACTCGAGCTCGCGTGCGCACTTTTATCAGTGTTTTCCAAGGAGAGATGAGGATGGGCAACGATTCAGACAAGGAGACAGGACTGGAAGCGCTGGCCGCGCGTGCGGAGGCGTTTGTCGAGGAACGCGAGTGGCAGCAGTTTCAGTCGCCCAAGAATCTAAGCATGGCGCTGTCGGGCGAGGTGGGGGAGCTGATCGAGCACTTCCAGTGGCTCACCGAGAAACAGTCCCGCGAACTGTCCGGAGAAAGACTCGAGGCGGTCCGAGAGGAGCTTGCGGACGTCCAGATCTACCTGCTCCTGCTGGCGCGCAAGCTGGAGATCGACCTATTGCAAGCGACGGCGGACAAACTGGAAACGAATGCGCGCAAATATCCCGTCGAGAAGGCCCGCGGCCACGCCCGGAAGTACACGGAGTTGTAGCAACTACTCGCCTGTTTCATGGCGCAGGTCGGTTCCGGCAGCGGCTAAGGCATGTGATGCACAAGAGTCGGCTGTAGGTGGATCCGAACGGGGCGTGTCAGGCGAGTCGTGGGTGGGCCTGTACCCAACGTAGGTGGGCACCTGGGAACAGAGGGTCTCGCCGGCAATTAGTCGTCGTCTTGGTCCTTCTTGCCGCTCGGCGTTACGGCACTACCCACTGCTCCGGCCGCCTTTCCAGTCGCCTTGACGGTGCCGGTGGTCGCGCTGACAGCTGCACTGCCCGCGGTTCCAGCAACCTTCACGGTGGTACAGCCGGTAGCCAGCGGCAGGATGACAACGAGCAGAAGTAGCGGGCGCGTATAAGCGTAGATCGACATGGCGAAAACTCGATTCAGCGTACGAACAGCATACGCATGAGCACCCCCTTGGGGCCAGGCGTGATCCGGATCGGTGTACCCCGGAACATCATTGCGACGACCATAGCCCCCTCAAGGTGTTGTTCTCGCCCTCAAGGAGTCGCGAAAAGGCGGAGTGAAGGGGTGTGGTCCCTCGTCCCTGTGCGTTCCTCGCCATGATCCTCGAATCGCTCCTGGCTGGACTACACTGCAAAGCATAGCCGCATGGATGCTAGGGCTAATGGGGCCCGGGAGGAGT
The DNA here is from genome assembly GCF_000745395.1 of Thioalkalivibrio sp. ALJ1. Lineage (NCBI taxonomy): Bacteria > Pseudomonadati > Pseudomonadota > Gammaproteobacteria > Chromatiales > Ectothiorhodospiraceae > Thioalkalivibrio > Thioalkalivibrio sp. ALJ1. The sequence goes on from NZ_KN050684.1 coordinate 2,036,766, forward strand.
TGGCTTCGATGGAGCTTCGGGAAGGAAGACGGAGGGCCGTCAGTATGGCGGCCGAAGTGGAGGATCTGACCTGTGCCCTAGCTTATCAGGCCACGGGGCGGGTGCGTAATGTCAGTCTCAGCGGTTTGTATCTTGAACTGCCGGTCTCGGGGCTCACCAAGCATTCTCCACTGCGGCTGGTCGTGAGGCCCGAAGGGAATGGCGGTGGTCGCGCATATGTATGGGACTGCATCGTGATGCGGTTGGATGAGCGCGGTGCCGGCGCGATGTTTGAGGCCGAAAATCCATCGGACGTGGACGGCTTGCTGGACCTGTTGCGTGCCCGCATGCGGCACTCGCCTCGGCGAGCACATTGATCGATGCTTCCCTAAGTCGTCCTACCGCACATAGGAGAACCACGAGATGGGTTTGAGTCAGTGGCGGCCCTTTGGGCACGTGCCCGAGGTGAAGGCCCATGACCTGGCCCAGGCGTTGGAGCGCGGCGAGGTTCAATTGCTGGATGTTCGTACCGGGCTGGAGTATCGGCGTAGTCGCATTTCGGGCGCATGCCATCTGCCAATCACGCAGCTCACCGAGAAGGGGCTGGACTCCCTGGGCCTCGATCCCGAGCGTCCCGTGGTGGCGATTTGCCTTAGTGCACATCGCAGTATTCCGGCGGTTCGCAAGCTGCGCGCGCTTGGCTACGATGCGCGCCAGCTTCGGGGCGGCATGCTGTCCTGGTGGAAGGCAGGGCTCCCATGCGAGGCGGGCCACGAAGACGCGGGCCGTTAAAGGTCTGGATCCGCCCGGCCTCGGGAAGTGGGTAAGAGAACTTCCGGTTGCCGTTTCGTTTTAACCCTCACTCTTGCCAGAGATGGCTCCAGCGTTGCCACCAGTCGCGTGCGATGGCTCGGTTCGCGGCGTTTTCGTTCTCGTCGAGGACCGTGCCCAGGCGGACATAGTCCCCATTAGTGCGCGCAGTCACTGCCGGATCCTGCGAGGCCAGCATTAGCGCATAAAGTGCGAGCTTCAACTCCCATGGGTCATTGGAGTCGAGGTATTGAACTAGGTGCAGGACCGCCGGTTCGCCGATGCCGCCGAGTTCTTCGGCTGCGGCATACCAGGTGCGCGCATGCTCCTCGCCCCCGTAGGTTTCGGTGTAATTACGGTCCGACAAGCGTTCCAGGTAGTAGTGGATCTTGTCATCGGGACTCGCGAAGCCCTTCTCCGCTGCTTCGATCGTAGCGGACTCCTGAGGCGGGCCATCCGCTGTGGTAGATGACTCTTCCTGGGGTGCCCCGGTGCAGGCCACCAAGAGCATCCCGACCGCCATCCATGCGGGTAGCCACGACGGAGAATAGGGGAGAGCGTTGTTTCTCACGTGACATCCGGGCGCGGTCATCTGAAGACCGCGGCTTTGCTCCTGGTGAAGACGATTTGGAGTGCGCGGCGACGTCTTGGCGGGTGGAACGCGAGCTATGGCTGCGCGTCTGGTGGCCCGGAACCCAGCCAGAAGTCCAGGCGCTTGCCGAGGAACTCCTGGCCACTCATGTAGTGGGAACCATCGCAGGAGAAATTCAGGCCGACCATGCCATTGAAGATGTTGACCGAGCCGGAGCGTAGGTAAATCGTATCGTCCATGAATCGCAATTCGCGGAATGTACGAAACACCGCGGCCACCTCAGTCGGAGAGAGTAAGGCTTCCTCGGGATAGGCCCGCTGGGGATAGGCGAGGCAGATGCCGGGGTCCGTCAGATCCTCGTAGTCCAGCAAGCGATAGCGGAAGGGATCATCCCGTAGCCACAGCGTCGCTCGTGAGCTCGAGAAATGCAGCTTGCCGTGGAACACGCCGTGGGCGGCCACCAACTCGGTCACCAGGTCCAGCACCTCGTCGATGCGGCCGTCCATCAGGCTGTCGACCCGATGCTGGTTGAACAGTCCCCCGCGGATGGCCGGGTCGCCCTTTAGCTGCATCCACTGGTCCGGCTGCTGATACAGCTCGCGGGTCAGGGGCAGCTCGCGCAAGTCGAAGTCCGCGCCGAGGAATCCGAGCAGTGTGCCGTCGTCTCGGGTCACGCGTTGCACGGCGGTCAGGGTGGGGCGTCGCCGGTTGCGGCTGATGTAGGCCGACGACATCGAGAACTCCGCGCCGGTCAGGGCCTCGGCCATGTAGGGCCGGGTGCTACGGTCCCGTCCGGCCTGATCCTGTAACGGACCTTCCGGAGACAGGTTGGCGGTGATCTGATGGCCTCGATGGTCGAGCACATAGAGGTACTTGCAGGAGGGCAGCGTGCCCAAGGCCTCGGTGAGCCGCTGTTCCAGGGCGTCGCGATCGCCCCATCGCTCGGCGCAAGGGCCGACCAGACGCGCCAAGGCGGTCGACAGCTGCCCCTGGAGCAGCAAGCGCTGCCGGGCCACTGCCGTCATGGTCGCTTCACTCATGGATTTCGCTCGCAGATGCCGTTGGGACGCCTTGTGGGCGTGCATTGCTCGAGGGTGCCGCAGGAGCGGAGATGGCGCAACAATCCGCCTGGCGTGGGAAACGCGAAGCAAGGATCGGTCAGCGATGGCGCTGGCTAAAGAAGCGCTTCGATCCCGCATATGACGCGTGTGGAGACCGACTGCATGGCACAGGCCTACCAACAGACGCAGCAGATCGATGCGCCCGCACAGTCCCAATCAGCGTGGCGTCGTGGCCAGTTGGCTGAGGCCATGCTAGAGCGCTTCAGCCAGCCGTGGCTGGAATTCCTGGAGAATCCTGTCGAGACCGGCGGGCGGGAACATTTCATCCGGCTGGGTCGGTTGGCTCGCGCCAAGAGGGTCCGGTTCGGGACCGTTATCACTTTTCCCATCTGATAAGTCGCGATGTTTTTGGTCATCGCTTATGTGTGGCGTGTCACGCGCCGCGCGTCGAGTGGGCTCCGGCGATGAAAATAACTCAGCGCTCCAGGTCGGCCCGAAACACGATCCCAACTGGATTCGATACCGAGGTTCACGAGACCGGCCGGGTATGCCCCGTGAACTGGGGCTATGCGCAGTGGTCGGAGTTCATACCTTCGATGTGCACCAGGAAGTCAGCGTGACCGGGGTGTTGGCGACGACATTATGGGCGCCGGAGATTGATTTTCCGCCCGGGACTGCAATAGCCCATGGCTATCGAAGTGATGGTGAATATCAACTGGTACCAATGGCTTTGTAGGCCTACCTTTGAAAATAGACGGAACATAAGTCGCTCCTCGGCCAACCGGGTCGCGGAGTTGAATCGGCTTAACGTTCCCGAGGAAGGCCATCATCCATGCACGGATGGCCGTTTCCGTACGGCAAACACGCTCAATAGCAGCGAAATGGAGAATTGAAATGGGTGAACATCAGAACATGGGCAAATGCCCGGTCATGCACGGCGGCCAGACTGCCACAGGTCACTCGGTCACGGATTGGTGGCCAGAATCGCTGAATCTGGACATCCTTCACCAGCATGACCGCAAGACCGATCCGATGGGCGAGGACTTCGACTATCGGGAAGAGGTCAAGAATCTCGATTTCGAGGCCCTCAAGAAGGACATGCACGCGCTGCTAACGGAGAGCCAGGCCTGGTGGCCGGCCGACTGGGGCCACTACGGCGGCTTGATGATCCGCATGTCCTGGCACGCGGCGGGTACCTACCGCATCGCCGATGGCCGCGGTGGCGGCGGCACCGGCAACCAGCGCTTCGCGCCCATCAACAGCTGGCCCGATAACGTCAGCCTGGACAAGGCGCGCCGCCTGCTGTGGCCGCTCAAGAAGAAGTACGGGAACAAGGTCAGCTGGGCCGATCTGATCATCCTGGCCGGTACGGTCGCCTACGAGAACATGGGTCTGAAGACCTTTGGCTTCTCCTTCGGCCGCGAGGACATCTGGCACCCCGAGAAGGACACCTACTGGGGCGCGGAGAAGGAGTGGCTGGCGCCCTCCGACGAGCGCTACGGCGACGTTGAAAAGCCCGACACCATGGAGAACCCGCTGGCAGCCGTTCAGATGGGCCTGATCTACGTAAACCCGGAAGGGGTCAACGGCAAGCCCGATCCCATGAAGACCGGCGAGCAGGTCCGCGAGACCTTCGCCCGCATGGCGATGAACGACGAAGAGACGGCGGCGCTGACCGCCGGTGGTCATACCGTCGGCAAGTGCCACGGTAACGGCGACGCCAGCGCCCTCGGCCCGGAGCCCGAAGGGGCGAACGTCGAGGAGCAGGGTTTTGGCTGGGCCAACCCCCACATGCAGGGCAAGGCGGCCAACGCGGTCTCCTCCGGCATCGAGGGCGCCTGGACCAAGAACCCAACCAAGTTCGACATGGGCTACTTCGAGGCCCTGCTCGATCACGAGTGGGAGCTCAAGAAGAGCCCGGCGGGTGCCTGGCAATGGGAGCCGGTGGACATGAAGGAGGAGGACAAGCCGGTCGACGCCAGTGATCCCTCCAAGCGCCACAACCCCATTATGACCGACGCCGACATGGCGATGAAGGTGGATCCCGTCTATCGCAAGTATATGGATGCGTTCCGCAAGGATCCCGAGTACTTCAGGGATTGCTTTGCCCGCGCCTGGTTCAAGCTGACCCACCGCGATATGGGGCCGAAGACCCGCTACATCGGCCCGGAAGCACCCCAGGAAGACCTGATCTGGCAGGATCCGGTGCCGGCCGGTAGCACCGACTACAACGTCGAGGCCACCAAGCAGAAGATCGCCGAAAGCGGGCTCAGCATCGCCGAGATGGTCAGCACGGCATGGGATAGCGCCCGTACCTTCCGCGGCTCCGATATGCGCGGCGGTGCCAACGGTGCCCATATCCGCCTGGCACCCCAGAAGGATTGGGAAGGTAACGAGCCGCAGCGTCTGGCCAAGGTGCTCAAGGTCTATGAGCAGCTCTCCGCCGAGACGGGTGCCAGCGTGGCCGACCTGATCGTGCTGGGCGGCAGCGTGGGCATCGAGCAGGCGGCCCAAGCGGCCGGTCACGACGTCCAGGTGCCCTTCATCCCGGGCCGTGGCGATGCCAGCGCCGAGATGACCGATGCCGAGTCCTTTGACCCGCTGGAGCCGCTGGCCGATGGCTTCCGCAACTGGCTGAAGAAGGACTACATCGTCAAGCCGGAGGAGATGCTCCTGGATCGTGCCCAGCTGATGGGCCTGACCGCGCCGGAGATGACCGTTCTGCTCGGCGGCCTGCGCGTGCTGGGCACCAACCACGGTGGCAGCAAGCACGGCGTGTTCACCGACCGTGAAGGACAGTTGACCAACGACTTCTTCGTCAACCTGACCGACATGGCCTACGCCTGGAAAACCGCGGGTAACGGCACCTACGAGGTGCGCGACCGCAAGAGCGACCAGGTGAAGTGGACGGCCAGCCGTATTGACCTGGTGTTCGGCTCCAACTCGATCCTGCGCAGCTACGCCGAGGTGTACGCCCAGGACGACAACGAGGAGAAGTTCGTGAAGGACTTTATCCAGGCCTGGACCAAGGTGATGAACGCCGACCGCTTCGACCTGGAGCGACTCCAGCAGTAACGTCAACCCGCGCCGGGCAGTGAGCCCGGCCTGCAGACCAGAACGCCCGGGATCATCCCGGGCGTTTTTTTGTCCCCGTTTACCCCCGCGGCTAGCCCGTTGCCCGCATCCCGCCGCCACCCCCACCGCCCGGCGGTGGTGTCCAGACATTGCGGAAGGCCTGGTGTGTCATCTCGGGAAGATCTCGGGAGAAGCGCAGCTGCACACCCCCGTCGGTTCGTACCGCATTGATCTGGCCACGCTTCAAGCCATATCGACGCGCCACATCCTCGCAGCCGCTCACGAACCGCGACGGCGGCTTGCCACGACGTACACGTGCGGCGCCATCGCGCAGCTCCACCGAAAACACTAGCCGCGCGTGCCAAAGCATCAGCGCAACGCCAAGGCCCAGTGCGGCGAACATAAGCAAGAACGTGATCAGCATGACGGTTCGTGGGATGGGGTGGGCAGGGGATGTTGCGCAGTGTAGCGCACGCCGTTCGACATCCAACGTCTCCTGCCGTGGGGCGCAGGGCAAGACCCGACCCTTCGGTACTCGCTGTAGGAGGCGAGCCCTCTCGCCGATCGGGCGTGTCCAGCTCCCAATCGCCCAGAGGGCTGGGCTCCCACGAGAGAAAGCGGCTGTGGCGGCAGGTGACCACGATGGGTGTCTTCTTTCTCGCCTTAGGAATGGCTAAGTCCGCAAACTCAGCATCCTCCGGAGTCGTCCTGTGGACAGCCTATTGAGAGATCACACCTAGTGGGCCCCGGTCTGCATCATCATCTGCCGTTGGCGGCGGTCGCTGACGGCGGCCACGCCGCCTGGTGACAGACGCTGGTCCACGTAGTCGGCGAGCATCCACATCATCCGTTCGACCCGGTGAGTGCGTTGTAGCACCTGGTCCAGGGCGCCGCCGGGCGCTGGATCGGCCTTGAGATACCGGGCTCGGAGGTCGTCGAAACGTGTCCGCTGGTTGCGCGAGAGTTCCTGCAACCATTCGAAGTCTTCCCGTTCGCCGCTTTCCACCGCCATGCTGACGGTGTCCAGCAGGCTGCGCAGGCCCTCGGAGACTCGGGTCTCCAGTTCGCCGGCCTCTTCCGCATCCGGTAGCGCGTCGGCGATCGGCATACGCAGGTGGTCATAGAGTTGCTGCTCCAGCGCGCGCAGTGTGTCGAATCGGGCGCGCAGGTTTTGATAGCGCATGACCGTGGACTCGAACAGCGGTTCTCCGGCCAGCGCGGTGAACTCTGTCTGCCAGGGCTCCAGGGCATAGCCGAAGTCCTTGTGCAGGGATTCCAGGCGTCTCGGGTCGACACCGCGGGCACGGCCGGTCTCGCTTTCTTCCAGGTAGGTCGACAGGCGCTGCCACAGGGCGGGTTCCGCCGCTTCCAGGGCATCCAGACGACGTTCCGGCAGGGTATGCGGGTCGCCCATCTGTAATGGGTTCACCCAGCCGGACCACAACACCAGAAGCCGCGCCACGAACAGGCTCACGATGACGCCGTTGGTGACCATCAGGATGTAGAACATCGAGAGTTCCACGGGCGGCCAGAGAAGCAGGAGCGAGTAAGCAATGCCGCCGACGATCGCGATCTCGGCAAAGGAGTCGCGCTTGAGCATGTCGATGTTGAAGTCCGAGCGAACCACGTCGCGCATGATCACGCCGAAGGATGCGGTGACCACGGCCATCACCGGTCCCCAGAGCCATAGCGGGCTGGCGTGGGCTTCGACGGCCACGCCCACGCCGATCACGGTGAACGCGGCTACCGCCCAGGCATCCAGGCCGTGCTGCACATTGCCGACCATGCGCCCGCCGAGGCCCGCGCGCTGACGTGCCAACAGTCGCTGTGCGGGGGCGAGATGCACGAGCCAGTGGTCATGCAGCTTGTAGAGCGCGAAGCCGCCCAGCACCACCGCCAGTGGCAGTAACAGGAATTCGGGCGTTTCGAAGATGAATATCGGATCGCGTCCCAGAAGCAGGTCACGCAGCACACCGCCGCCGATGGCGGGAAGCGTGGCCAGGATCAGGGCGCCGAACAGGTTGTAGCGCTCGCGGCGCGCCAGCATCACGCCGGAGGCGGAGAAGGCGAGGATGCCCATCAGCGTCAGTACGTTGAACCATCCCTCGCTGGTGGTCATGGCCAGAAACGCGGGTAGCAGGTGCTCGACTTCGAGGTTGGCGATCCGGCGACTGTCCCCCAGAGCCTGCAGCTCGGCATCGAAGGCGTCGACGAATTCGCGTGGAACGGTCGCGCGGCTGAACATGACCCGTACGCCAACCGAGCCGAGATCGAGGCGGGCGCGGCGGACCTCGTGGGTCTGGGCGTTTTGTGCCAGGAACAGGTCGAGGATCACCGGGTCGGCGATAAACCCGTCGATACGGCCCTCCACCAGGGCGGCTACGTTCGCCGCATCGCTGTCAGTCTCCAGGATTCGGGCTGCATCGCCTGGGTCGCGCACGAGGCGCGCGACCTCGGGGTCGGCGAAGGCATAACCCCGTGTGATGCCCAGGCGAAACGCGCCGGCTTCGACCGCCTCCAGGAACTCCTCGCGGCTGGTCGGGCGGATGTCGCCGTCATCGCGCAGGTAGAGCGCGTTGCGTTCCTCGCGATAGGGCCGCGAGTAGTGGACGTAACTCAGGCGCGCGGGTTCATAGTACGTCCCGACGACCAGATCGAGGGTGCCTTGCTTCAGCCCCGCCAGTTGGTCGGACCAAGGCATGGGGCCATAGCGTACGGTGTGGCCCGTGGCCTCGGCTGCCTCGCGGGCGACACGCAGATCCAGCCCCGTTGCGGCTCCGGATATGCCATCCGGATCGGCATATTGGTACGGCGGGCGCTCGAACCAGCCGGAACGCAGCGTCTCCGGAGGGCCTTCCGTTGTGACCGGAAGAGGCGCGGCGAGGGATGCGACCGGGTCGGCAGCGGCCACGGGAACCGTTACCAGTCCGGCCACCATCAACAACAAAATCACGAACAGATCCCGCAGCCGCCCCCGGATGCGCGAGGCCGTCCCGACCGGTATGCTGTCCGTCGTTTTCATCCATCCTCCCGGTGGTCTTCAGCCGATGCCGAGTTCGTCCATGCGACTTCCATCACCGGGTCTCCCCTTGAACCCGACCCGGTGGGCCGGCCGGTTGCTGGCCCTGAGTCTGGTCCTGGCGGCGGGTTCGGCATTCGCGGAACCCTTGCGTGTACAGCCGCACTGGGTTCCGCAGTCGCAGTTTGCTGGTTTTTATGTCGCCGCCGACCAGGGCTGGTACCGCGATGCCGGCCTGGACGTGGACATCCTTCCGCACGGCCCGGACTATCCGGCATCCGAGGCGCTGGCTCGCGGCGAGGCCGATATCGCCCTGTTGTATCTGGTGCAGGCGCTGGAGCTTCGCGACGCCGGTGTGGAGGTCGTCAACGTAGCACAACTGCTGCACGACTCGTCGCTGGTGATCGTGTCCTTTGCCGATCGCGATATTCTCGCACCCGAGGATCTCGATGGGCGCCGTGTGGCCCGCTGGCAGAGCTTTCGCACTCAACCCGAAGCGCTGTTTCGCGCCTACGGCGTGGAGCCGGAGATTATCGATCAGGGATCGGGTGTAAATGCCCTGCGCTCGGGTGCGGTCGATGCGGCCATGGCCACTCGGTTCAACGAAATGGTGGAGCTCTATCTTTCGGGATTCGAGCCGGAGGAGCTTTCCACGATCGGGCTGGAGGAACACGGCACTGGCCTGGCCGAGGACGGGATTTACGTTCTCGAATCCACGCTCGAGGAGCGCCCCGAAGCTGTAAAGGCCTTCGTGGCTGCGTCGCTACGCGGTTGGCAGCACGCGTTCGAGCATCCGGAGCAGGCGGTGGATGCGGTTATGGAGCGGGTCCAGCAGCACGGTGAGCCCACGAACCGCGCCCACCAGAGCCTAATGCTCAAGGTGCTGCGCTCGCTTTACTTCGACTCGGACGGCCGCCTGCCGGCCCCGGTGCTCGACCCCAATGATTATCTAATGGCCCACAACTTGATGAACAACCTGGTCAGCCTTGAGCGTGAACCTGCGGACTACGACACCTTCCACCGCCCGGTGATTGATGCACGCCCCGAGTAAGAGCCTGGCGGTACGTCTGGCGCTGGTCACCGTGGTGACGGTGGCGACCATCTTCTTCACCACGTCGGGGCTGCTGTACTACATGGTCCGCGACATCATGCTGGACCATGCGGAGCATCAGGCCCGCGAGCTGACCCGCGCCACGGCCGGGCGCATCGAGGCCTCACTCAACGAAGTCGCGGGCTCGGGGCGCACCCTGGCCGCCTCGTTGACTCAGGGCGGGCATGACCCCGAGGCCATGCGGCCTCTATTGGAGTCGATTACGACCCATACAGCGGCCGCCCAGGGTGCCGCCATCACCTGGGAGCCGGAAGCGGCAATCCCCGGACAGCGATACCACGGGCCCTTCGTTTATGAGGGGCCCGATGGGGAATTGGAGTACATGAACCTCGGCGGGGCCGACTTCGACTATTTCACCCGCGACTGGTATCAGATCCCCGCGCTCACCGGCGAAGCATTCTGGGCGGATCCGTTTGCATCGGCGGCCGATCCCGATCGCCTGATCACCACCTTCTCGACGCCCTTTGCGATGGCTAATGCCGTGGCGGACGGCACGGAGGAACTCGGTGGGATCGTGACCCTCGACGTCGAGTTGCGACGTCTGACCGAGACCGTCGATGCGGTTGAGGTGCTGGACAGTGGCTTCGGCTTTTTGTTGAGCGGGCAGACGCGGTTTATTTCCTGGCCGAACAGCGACTGGATTATGCGCGAGAGCCTGTTCAGTCTGGCAGAGACGCTGGATGAACCGGAACTGCGCGAACTCGGGCGCATGCTGCAGCGTCAGGAGGAGGGGTTCAGCCGGTTGCCGAATGCGCTGCTGGACGAACCTGCGCGGCTCTACCACGTCCGCCTCCCGGATCCTGACTGGGTGGTGGGGGTGGTCATCCCGGAGCGGGAACTGTTCGGTGATGTGCTGCGGGTGATGCACCTGGTGCTGATCATCGGAAGTGTCGGGTTCCTGATCCTGCTGGGGGCCATTATCGCGATCTCCCGGGGTATCACGCGCCCCCTGAAGGGGCTGGTTACCAGTGCCGGCGAGATCGCCCGGGGCAATCTCGATCAGCCGATGCCCCCCATCCGCTCTCAGGACGAGATCGGTGAATTGGCTCGATCCTTCAATGACATGCGCCTGTCCCTGAAGGACTACATCAACGACCTGACCGCAACCACAGCGGCCAAGGAGCGGATCGAGTCCGAGCTGAAGATCGCCCGCAACATTCAGATGAGCTTTCTGCCGCGGCGGCTGGAGCTCTCTCGGATGCAGGCGGATGTCGATCTGCATGCGGATCTGCTCCCGGCACGCCAGGTTGGGGGCGATCTCTATGACTTCTTTACGATGCAGGGCGATCGCCGCTTGTTCTTTGCCGTAGGGGACGTCTCTGATAAGGGCGTCCCGGCCGCACTGTTCATGGCCGTCACCAAGACCCTGGTCAAGGGCATTGCGGAACAGGAGCCCGATCCCGGGCGCATCCTCGAACGGGTCAACAACGAGCTGTGCCTGAACAACGACAGCGGGATGTTCGTGACCTACCTGTGCGGGATTCTCGACCTGGATAGCGGGGAGCTGGTGATGGCGAATGCGGGCCACAACCCGCCGTTGATCCGGCGGGTGGATGGCACCGCAGAGTGGTTGAAGCTGGCACCTGGACTGGTGCTCGGGGCGATGGAAGATATGCCGTACGCGACGCAGCATCTGCATTTGGCGCCGGGCGAAGAGCTGCTGCTGTACACCGACGGAGTGACCGAGGCGGCGAATCCAGCGCAGGACCTGTTCGGCGAGGACCGCCTGATCCGCCTGTACGGCGAGCTCAAGGGCCGAGCGGTTGGGGAGCAGACTGCGGCCGTCATGAAGGCGGTAGAGGAGTTTGCTGGCGAGGCCGATCAGGCGGATGACGTCACCGTGCTGGCACTGCACTTTGTCGGGCCGGCGGGCGGACGCACCTGAGGCCCGAACACTGAATTAGTACCGGGCTTCAGCCCTCACCGCGGGCGCGTGCCACGGCCACCGCCCGATCATCGCAGACGTCCAGGATCGAAAGGAAGCCGCTGATCTCGAAGACCTCCCGGATCGGCTCATGAATCTCGCACAGCACCAGCTGACCATTCAGCTGCCGAACCTTCTTCGCCGCCATAAGCATGACCCGCAGCCCGGCACTGGAGATGTATTCCAGTTCGGCAAACCGGATCACCAGGGTGGGCGAATCGTCCAGAAGGGCGAGCAGTTCCGCCTCGAAAGCCGGCGACGTATTACTGTCCAGGCGCCCCTCGGGGCTCACCACACATACGCCGTCCACGTTCTCTTTATTCAATTCCATTACGTAATCGGGCCTTGTTGTTCAGTTCGTTGTCACTTGCGCTTGAGACGTCGCAGTCGAAGGCGATTCACTCCGTCGGCACTGTCGTACTGAATGTCGTCCATCAGCGTTCGGATGAAATACAGCCCCAGGCCTCCGATCGCGCGGTCCTCGACGCCTCCCTCCAGGGAGACCTCCGGTGCGTCCTCTAGCGGATGAAAGGAGTGGCCGTCATCGGTTACCACGACTGTCAGGCCTTCGGTGTCCGCCTCGAGTTCCACACCAATCCGGTGCTCGCCGCCGTCATCGAAGGCGTAGGACACGAGATTGGTAATCCATTCGTCGAGCGCGAGATTCACGGTGTTGGCTTCCATGCCGGCGCGCTCGCAGAACGCCTCGACTTCACCTGCGAGTCGAGGGATCTCCGTCAGTTCGTTCCCAATATCGAGACTGCACCGCACGCCGTCACTGGCCTCCGCTTGCTCGCATTCGTACCCAAAAGATCGCCGGAGCCCGCATAGCCTTCTCGGACGCGGCGCTTACCTTTACAGGCGCAGGGTATAACACTCGGGTCGCCGACACATGCGCCTGGCCCGATCGGGTGAAATCCGAACTCTGTGACGATGCCAATCGCTCCCACGTGCTACCGCGATAGGCTTCGCTTTTCGCGGATGCGGGCGGACCCCTGATCCCGCTTGTTAGTAGTTTTCCGTTTTGCGAGGGCATCCTCCGTCTCGCCAATGCTCGCTAAGGCGTGGCGTTCCCCATGGGCAAAAGGCAAGGTCTGATGCCTTCGACATACTTGATCGGACTGCCTGCGTTACAGGCCGTTTCGGGCGAGCAGCTCCGGGATTTGGCGCTTGAAGCGGAAAAATCCGTGGGTGGCATGGGGCCAGGCTAGGTCGTCCCACATCCGGCGCAGCGAAATGACCTCGATCCCGTCTTCGGCCAACTCGTCAGAAATGACAGCCAGGGCGTCGGCCAGGGGCCCCACAGGTGCCTCCGGTGTGGCGATGGTGGTCACGCCGGCGGCGGCACACTGCAACCGGAGGGTCTCTGTATCGAGTTGCGGGAGAACGGTTGCGGGCTGCTGCAGGCTCTCGCCCGCGCGCCGTGCCGCATCCTCGGCTAGCGTGTCTACCCAGTGGCCAGTCGCGGCCCCAAAGTGCCATGGCATGTCAGGGTGGCTGCGCCGGGCGACGGCGATTGCCGCCACGTCGGTTCCCTCCGGCAATACTTCCTGACCGCTGAAGTCGTCCCCATGCAACAGTAGGAGCACACGCCGGCCGCGCTGCAGGGTCCGTGGGACCGGAAGGGCGCCGGCGGGAGGCGGGGCCTCGTCACGGATCGCGGTCGCCTCGGACGCCAGACCCTGCGGACTGAACCGGTTATCGGTAAACCGGGCAATATTTTCGATCGTTGCGAGGTAGGTCTTGCCCGGCGTCTGGATGCCCGCGACCCAGCGCCAGCCCAGGGTGTTGGAGGCAGGGTCGGCATCGAGCAGATGGCGCAGGAAGAAGTCCGCCCCCAGCGTCCACGGCAGCTTCAGGGTGAAGATCCAGATCGATGCGAACCACATGCGCGCGTGGTTGTGCAGATACCCGGTTGCGACCAGTTCACGGGCCCAGTGGTCGAATCCGTCGACTTCGGTGCGCCCGGCCTCGGCCGCGGCGACGGCCTCGCGCAGACCATCGTCTTTGGCGAGGCGTGCCCGGTCGCTGTCGCGTTCTTCCAGGAAGGCCCGCCAGACGCTTGGGCGCATCTGCAGCCACCCTTTCCAGTAGGTACGCCAGAAGACTTCCTGGACAAACTTCTCGGCCGCCTCGGGTGAATGCCGGGCCAGGACCCATGTGATCACCTCGTGTTCGCTAATGGTCCGGTGGCGGATGTAGGGCGAAAGCAGCGATACGTTGTCGCGTCCACCGGGTCCCGGATCGCGGTTGCGCTGGGCCGCATAGTGACGCCCCGCGCGGGGGGCAAAATCCGACAGCCGCTCCAGGGCGGCCGCCCGTGACGGAGGGAAAAGGGCAGCGCGTTCGTCTGGTGCGTCGCCGTCGGTGTCGACGAGGCCGGTCATGGGGTGATCCTATGCGGGGCGGGAAGGGTCTCGAGGACCGCTTCCGCGAGGGCCTGGCCGCTGTCGAATGCCGACTCGACGCGCGGTCCCAGGGCCCAGTCCCCACAGGCGCCCAGGCGTTGCCCGGCGTCCCAGAGGCAGGGGCGGCCGGCGGCCTGCTCGACCCGCGCGTACAGCCACCGGTGGACCTGATGCTGGAGCAGGCGGGCGGAGCCGAGCAGGGGCCGCAGAGCGGTCAGTAGCGGATTTTCCAGGTGATCCGGGTCTTGCTGGATGTGCTCGCGGGACCAGTCGGGACCGGCGTGGGCCACGAGGGTCTCGATTTCTGCCTCACGACCAGGCTTGGTGGCGTTCCGGGCAACCCATGCCAGTGGTTGCCCGGACAATTCGCGCGATGTTTCGTACAGATCGGTGGAGCCGTCGACGGCGGCCATCAACGCAATGCAGGGGGCATAGCGAACGCCCGCGAGCTCCGCAAAGCCCTTCTCGGCGGTGGCCGCCAGCTCGGCGGCCTGCGGTGCGGGCAGGGCGAGCAGAACTGCGTCGAACGGGCCCTTAAGGCTGGCATGTTCAGGCATCGACTCGATCTGTAGATACCAGACCCCGTCTGAACGTCGAAGGCCCTCGACTCGGGAGTTGCGCCGCACCTCCAGGGGCGCAGCCAGTGCACCGGCCGGAGCCGTCATGTCGGGGCGGCCCACGAGTCGGTCCGGTCCCCACGCCGCCACCACACCCTGCTCTTGCCAGGCCTTTACCTGATGGCAAAAGCCTGCCCCACGAGCGGTGAAATACTGGGCCCCGTGATCGAAGCTCAGGCCATCCGTGCGCCGCGTCGCCATGCGTCCGCCGAGGCCCCGGCTCTTCTCCAGCACGAGACAGTCATGACCGGCATCGTGTAGCCGACGGGCGGCTGAGAGCCCAGAGATCCCGGCACCAATGATCGCGATGCGTGCCAAAACCTTTCAGCCGCCTGTCGGGACCATTGGGCGCACACGGGAGAACCCGCCGTCCACCGACAGGACCTGGCCGGTGACCCATTCGGCCTCGTCGGACAACAGCCATGTGACGGCCCGCGCGAGGTCTTCCGCCTGCCCGTAACGTTGCAGCGGATACTGCGCCACGATCTGCGCCTCGGCACGCGGGGAGGCAAACAACCGTTCGGTGGCGCCCGTGCGCGTCAGCCCGGGGGCAATCCCGTTGACCCGGATACCGTGGCCGGCGTAGGTCGCGGCCGCGGCCGGGACCAGGCTGGCGATCGCGCCCTTGGCCATCGCAATCGCCTCGTGATTGGACACGCCGATCTGGGCGACGACCGAGCTGAACAGAACGGCGCTGCCGCGGGGTTCTTCTGCCTGGAGTCGGGCCTTCACCCAGGCGCGCAAGGTATAAAAGGCGCTGTCCTGGTTGGCCGCCATGCAGTTGCGATACTGCGCCTCTGTGGTTCGGTGCAACGGGGCCAGCAGCGCGCTGCCGGCACAGTGAGCGAGTCGCGCGGGGGGCTCGCCGGAATGTTCGGAGGCCCGGACCACGGCCGCATCCGCGACTTCAACGGTGCTGACATCCGCGACGATCGTACAGGCCTCGAGGTCATTCGGAAGCTGCCCGCGAAGGGCGTCCAGTCCCTCGGCGTTGCGCGAGACAAGAGCGACCCGGTCATATGCGGGATCGAGGGATCGCAACAGCGCGCTTGCCACCCCGCCGGTTGCGCCGGTCACCAGTACTGTCCGTTTGTTCATCGCGCACGGCTCCTTGGGGCTGCTTACATGAGGCAAGACAAAGCGTTCGTCCTGTCTCCTGAGGGCAAGTTCAATGGGGGGTCGAGGCGCGCCTCAGCGGGATGTCATTGAGGCGCGCACGAACCCGGAGCGGCTCCGGCGGTCTGCACAGGAACAGACTGTGCCGGCGGCGTAGATGCACAGGCCCGTCCAGTCGCGCCTTCCGGAGGCCCTGACCGATGCCCAAGCCCGTCCACCTCGTATGGTTCAAGCGCGATCTGCGAGTCGATGATCACGGCCCGCTCCATCACGCCGCACAGGCGGGGCCCATACTGCCGCTGTACATCGTGGAGCCCGGCTACTGGGAGCTGCCGGATACGAGCCGGCGCCACTGGGATTTCATCCGGGCCAGCCTCCTGGAACTGGACCAGGCCTTATCCGATCTTGGTCGATCCCTCGTCGTGCGCGAGGGTTCTGCGGTGGAGGTGCTCCAGCAGCTACTCGACGAGATCCCGGTTGCGGCCGTGTACAGCCATCAGGAAACCGGGAATCGCTGGACCTATGACCGTGATCGTGCGGTCGCACGCCTGCTGCGCGATCGCGGTGTCCCGTGGCGCGAGTATCGCCAGCATGGGGTCGTGCGCGGGATGCGCCACCGCGATGGCTGGGCGTCCCAGTGGGAGGATTTGATGCGTGAACGCCCGTTCTGCGCACCTGGGGCCCTGGCGGCCGGACCCGCGGTGGCGGGCGGGGTCGACCGCCTGCCGCAGGCTCCGGCGGGTGTTGCGGCCGACGCCGCGATCGATCTGCAGTCCCCGGGATTGCAAGCTGGGCGCCGCGTTGTGCGCGATTTCCTGCGCGAGCGCGGAGAGCGCTATGCCGGTGGTATCAGCAGCCCCGCACGGGCCTGGATCGCCAGTTCGCGGCTGAGCCCGCATCTGGCTTACGGTACGGTTTCGTTGCGCCGCGTGCTGCAGGCCTCGCGCGAACGTCAGAGGGAGGTGGCCGCGCCGCGCGGCCTGGACCGCCGGCAGGCTGCATGGAAGAAGTCGCTGCGCCAGTTCGAGGAGCGGTTGCACTGGCACTGCCACTTCATGCAGAAGCTGGAAGATGCCCCGGACATCGAGTTCCAGAACCTGCATCGTGCCTGCGATGGGCTGCGCGAAGACGCCTTTGATGAGCACCGTTTTCGTGTCTGGCAAGACGGCCTCACGGGATACCCCCTGGTCGATGCGTGCATGCGAGCCTTGCGCGATCACGGCTGGATCAACTTCCGTATGCGCGCGATGGTCGTCGCGTTTGCCTCGTATCACCTCTGGCTCCACTGGCGCCGGCCCGCGCAGCATCTGGCACGCATGTTCACGGACTACGAGCCCGGCATCCACTACAGCCAGATGCAGATGCAGTCGGGAACGACGGGTATCAATGCCCTGCGCATCTACAACCCGGTGAAGCAATCGCTGGATCAGGATCCGGACGGCCTGTTTATTCGGCAATGGGTACCGGAACTGGCGCGAGTGCCGGGCGACTGGATTCACCAGCCCTGGAAGATGACAGAGGGCCTGCAGCGTGAATCCGGTTGCCGCATCGGCCACGACTATCCGCTGCCGGTGGTGAATCACGAAAACGCCGCGCGGCTGGCACGTGAACGATTCAAGTCGGTCCGAGGGACCGGGGAATCCCGTCAGGAGGCAGCCGGAATCCATCAGCGCCATGGCAGCCGGCGCCGCCCTCCTGCACCTACCCAGGGCCGGACGAGGCAGGCGCGTACGCGGGATCAGATGGATCTGTTCCCGGACCCGGATCGGTGAGTTAAACGGGGACGAGTTAAACGGGGACAGATTTATTTTTGGCCGCAGCCCTTCAATGCGTGTGCGGAAAAGGTGGCCAGCAGCCCGCACGTTCGAAGCGGCTTCGCGCGTCGGCGCCGCATCATCCCGATGGGCGGCTCGTTCGAGTGACAACTGATTGCACGAGGCAAGTAGCCCCATTTCATCACCCTGACCGACGACGCGCCGCAGGACGCGCTGTCCCTCGCCGGCGACTGTGAGCCGTCCGCGGAGGGGGGCTGCTGCGCGATCATTACAGAGCCCGCGTCCGAGTACCTGGCGCATATCCACGCCCGGCAGCCTCTCGCGCTGAACGCCAGATGCCGCTGGGATTGGCTTGACCCCGCCATCACCGACGGTGAGTAGGGCCGCCACATCACCCGGTGCCTGCTGCCCAGCGCTTTGCAGGCGTACCCCGTTTCAAACCGAGTGAACCGGTAACAAAAGGAGGACCCGTCCGTCCTTGACCAAGCCGAGTAGGGTTCCCAATACCCCGTGATGCGGCCATGGGCCATCGCCTCGTTATGTCAACCACCACCGGCCTCGACCCCCTGAATTGACGGTGGTCGGGGGGCGCCCGATACTCGCCTGTGAACGCAGTGTTACATGATGACAATCAGCCCAGTGGGCTGTAGCGAGAGGCGCATGGCGAGTTGGGGATACGGGCTGCGGACAAAGTCGGTTCTGGCGCTCGTCATCGCCTGCATCATCGCTTTGCTACCCATGAGTCTGGTGGGCTGGCAGGTGGTCGAAAATGTGCGTGGCCATTTCGGCGAGTCCTATGCCCGCAATATCACTCAGCTCAGTGCTCAGAACATACTGGCTCCCGTTTCCCGGGAATTGGCGCTGGCGAAACGACTGGCCGATTCGGTTGTGACCGAAGACTGGTTGCGGGATGAAGAGGATGCCGAGCGGCGGGACCGGTTTTTCCGGGAAGCAGAGCGTTACAGGACGGATTTCCGCGATGGCAACTACTTCATTGCCAGTGCGGAAACACTGCATTACTACACCAACGACACAGACTCCGACTTCAGCGAAGAACCGAGCTACACCCTCGAACGGGACAGTGTCGACGACCGCTGGTTTTTTGCCACGATCGCGCAGGACGAGCCTTTCAACATCAACGTGAACCCCGATGTCGAGCTTGGGGTGACGCGTGTCTGGATCAATGTCCCGGTCACGGGGCCCGAGGGGGAACACTTGGGTCTGGCGGGTACCGGTCTCGATCTCAGTCGGTTTCTTGAGCAGTTTCTGAGTACCTCAGAGACGGGGGTGACCCCGATGATCCTCGACCGAGAAGGGGCCATCCAGGCCCATCCGGACCCGGAACAGATTGCCTTTGGCTCGGCGGCGCGGGCAGCCGGCTCCGACGAAACGTTGCAACATCGCCTTGGAGGAAAGCAGGGAGAGGCAATTCAGGCCGCGATGGCAAGAGCCGAAGAAAACCCCGGTACGGTGGAGCTCACCACCGCTGTACTGGAGGATGGAGAGCGCCTCTTGGCCCTGACCTTCGTCGAGGAGCTGGGCTGGCACGTGGTCAATGCGGTGGATCTGCAGGCGGCCAGAGTAGTGGAGGGCCCATGGTTTCGGCTGGCGGTGGTGGCGCTGGTTCTTACTTTTCTGGTGCTGATACTGGCCTTTGCCTATGGCGTGGACCGCGTCGTGTTGCGGCCGTTGCGCCAGCTCAGCACGTCAGCGCGGGCGATGGCTGACGGAGACTATGCGGTCACGTTGCCGTCGCCGGGCCGTGACGAGGTGGGTGATCTCAGTCTAGCCTTTGACTCGATGGCCAAACAGATACGCAACCACACCGAGGAACTGGAGGACAAGGTCAGTCAGCGCACGCGGGAGCTGGAAGAGGCTAACCGGGTCATGGCCGCGGCTCAGAAGCAGATCAGTGACTCCATCGACTACGCAGGACTGATCCAGCGTGCCCTGCTGCCGGATAGTCAACTACGCAATACACTCGGGCGGGACCACTTCGTGCTCTGGCATCCTCGGGATGGCGTGGGAGGGGACTTCTACCTATTTCGGCAGGAAGGCGAGCGCTTCCTCGTCGGGGTCGTGGACTGCGCTGGACATGGCGTACCCGGTGCCCTGATGACGATGCTGGCCCGCGCCGCTTTCGACGACGCAATGAACCGCCGAGGGATCGATTCCCCGGCGGAACTGCTCCACCATGCCGATGATGTGTTGCGCGAGATGGTCCAGCAATCCGAAATGCCATCGTCGGTCGCGACCAATCTTGATGCCGGTCTGGTGCTGGTAGAACCGGCGGCGCGGCGTTTGTACTTTGCCGGTGCCCGCATCGGCCTCTACTGGAGCGACGGCGAGGTGGTGGAGGAGTTGCCTGGTGGACGGCGCGCTCTCTGCGATCGGCGCAAGGGTGAATACAGCAACAATGAAGTCGTCGCGGAGCCCGGCCGGACCTATTACATGGTCACGGACGGCTATCTCGACCAGGCCGGTGGGGACCTTGGCTTCGGTTTTGGTAATGCGCGCTTTGCCGAGCTATTGCAGACACATGCGGCGCTGTCCATGGGCGATCAGGCTGTAGCCATCGAGGCGGCCCTGAGCGAATATCGGGGCCAATATGATCAACGCGACGACGTCACCGTCCTCGCCTTTCGTGTGGAATAACCCGGGGAGTCAGGGATGAACCAATTCGATCTGTACGGTCTACGCCAGCACTTTCAGGACCAGCGTATTCTGCTCTGTTTCAATGGTCCTATTTCGCGTAGCCTGATCGAAGAGCTCGGCAATGCTCTCAAGAATTACATGGAGGCGGAGCGTATTGAGGCCGACTCGATCACCGACGTCTTCGGTATCTACATCGAAATGACCCAGAACATCCGGCACTACGCCGCCCGCCACGGCTATGCCGAGAACGATGCCGCTGCCACAGTGGTGATCGGCACGGATGAACGGGGCCGTTATGTCATTGAAGCTGGAAACCGCGTTGAGTCTACCGACGGCAAATGGCTGGTCGAGCGGGTACAAGGGCTTGCGGGTATGGATGCCGCCGAGCTGAAGGCCGCCTACAAGCAACAACTTCGCGCCCCGCGCGACGAGGGCGGGGTCAGTGGTGCAGGGCTTGGTCTCATCGACATGGCGCGCCGGGCCAGCGAACCCCTGTCGGCGAACTTGCAGGACGATGGCACGTCCAGGTCCTTTTTCAGCTTGCGCGCGATTGTCTGAGGACCCGGCGACCAAAATTCCGAAACACGGGAACAAACCAATGACCGATCTTGAGGTTGAAAAGACGCAGTCCACTCCGGCCATAAAGGCTGACAGCGCCGAAGGCGTGCTGAAGATGGAGGGCGATTCTTATCCCGAGAACTCCTTCGAGTTTTTTAATCCGGTGATCGACTGGGTGCGCCAGCAGCTGACTGAGGCGAGCCATCCAGTGCGAGTGGAGTTGCGCCTGATCTATCTGAACACCAGTTCGGTCCGCGCAATGCTGGACATCTTCGACATGCT
This sequence comes from Thioalkalivibrio sp. ALJ1, assembly GCF_000745395.1. Classification (NCBI taxonomy): domain Bacteria; kingdom Pseudomonadati; phylum Pseudomonadota; class Gammaproteobacteria; order Chromatiales; family Ectothiorhodospiraceae; genus Thioalkalivibrio; species Thioalkalivibrio sp. ALJ1. Next base: position 2,057,748 of record NZ_KN050684.1, read on the forward strand.
GGAGGCTGCGCACGGTCGTGGCGTAGATGTAGGCGTGGTCTGGTACTACGACTCTCGCAATCATCGTGTCGCCGATCTTGCCGAAGAATTCAAGGAAGATTGCACCCTCTCTTTTGAAATCACCGCAGAAGAGCCCGCTTGATGGCAGAACAACTGGATCCAGTGAGCGCTGAGACCGTGATCCTGGATCGGGTCAGGGAGGCGCTGGAAGATCCGGAGCACACGAACAATCCGTTGCGCGAACCCCTGGAAGAGCTACTGGACCTCGCTGTGCGTCAGCGCGAACGCATGGAGCGCCTGGTTCGTATCTCGGATGGCTTCCAGGGAGTGGCCATGGAGGAGCGCGAGTCGCTGATGGAGGCCTATGACCATCACCTGCGCCGGCTGGAGAAGCTGGTGCGGATCTCGGATCGTTATCACGAAGGCATGCGAGAGCTCAGCGAAAGCCTGCAGGAGGCGGCGCTGACCGATCAGCTCACGGGTGTCGGCAATCGCCGCTACCTGGTCGAGCGACTGCGCGAAGAGCAGGACCGCGCTCGGCGCGTGGGTCGACCATTAAGCCTGGCCATGCTGGACATCGATCGTTTCAAGCGGGTCAACGATCGCTATGGCCACGAGGTCGGTGATCAGCTGCTTTGCCGGGTCGCTGAAACGGTCCGCAACCAGCTGCGGGAATACGACATATTCGGTCGTTGGGGTGGCGAAGAATTCCTGATGTTGTTCCCAGAATCCGGAGACGACGTGGTCGAAGGCTGCGAACGCGTCCTGTCGGCCGTGCGGGCAATTGAGCTGCCCGGTGCAATGAAAGGGGACCGCATCACCGCCAGCATCGGCCTGACCTGGGTGGATCCGGAACGCGGCTATTCGGAAGCCATCAATCGGGCGGATGAACTGTTGTACCGGGCAAAGGAGCTCGGCCGCGACCGCATCGTCCAGGATTTTCCGCCGCATCAAACAACGGACTGAGCTGAGCAGCGGCCGATGAGGGCCTCGTTTCCCGGGCGTGGCCATGGGTTAACTGGCATCCTTTCCGCGCAGTGCCTGATCTGCGCGCCGGAAAGTCCGACCGTACTTCCGGTCTCTCGAACGGATCAGGGGCAATAGGCAGGGCTTTCACGTGGGCCACATTTGGTTCTGCAGAAACCGCGCAGCGATTATCCGGGACCTCGGGGGCCGAAGTTCGTCCCGACGTTAGAGGTTCCGGCTCTCCGTTATGCTGACTCCGGGAACGCGGCATGACGCCTGGATGAAGAAGGTGGTTTCATTTCCTCTCATTCTCCCGCTCCATTGATGGCATGCAAGTGTCTTTCCTACAGCGAGTTACGGCGGTCCGACCCCTCCGATGCGCATTGCTGGGGATAACGGAACTGGTCAGGTGGCCGAGAGGTCGATCAGGAGTTTGCAGTGTCCCTGCACGGCGCGCGCCGGATCCTGGAGCAATTCAGCTAGCTCGTCCAGCGAAGAGAGTGTGCCGGTGACGGGAGCCAAGAGTGGCAGTATGCCGTTGCGATGCAGTGCAAGCGCCTGCGCTTGAGGCCCGCCCAGGTGTCCGCGGGAGCCGACCAGCTGGATCGCGTTGGTGATCATGTGGTCCACGTTTTTTAGATGTAGGGGCTGCCCGTTGCGTCCCAGCAGGGCGACCCGGCCTTCCGGCCGGATCGCGGGAAATACCGTATCCAGTACCGACAGATCGCCGGAGCATTCCAGGACCACATCGACGCCGCCACGCAGTGCGTGGTCGAGCTGGTCCGGTGTAGCCACTTCATCGCACCATTGTCGGGCCAGTTCACGGCGCACCCGGAGCGGCTCGATTAGCTGAACATGTGCGGCGTTGTAGCGCCTGCTGGCCGCCAAGGCTGCGTATTGGCCAATGGGCCCGCCACCCAGTACGAGTACCCGATCCGAGGGTCGGATTGCGGTCTTCTCGCATGCAAGCAGGGCGCAGCCGGCGGGTTCGAGGCAGGCAGCAGCCTGAATCTCTTCGTCTGCGAGCGGCGTGGAGGACACATGCAGGGCGAGTACGGCCGGGATATCGGCCACGGTGGCGAACAGCCCGTCGATCTCGGTGCCCAGCAGCCTGGCTTCAGGACACTGGTTGGGGGCTCCCTGTTTGCAGGTGTCGCAGACCCAGCAGGCCTGTATGGACGCAAACGCGACGATGTCGTCCGTCTGCAGATGGTGTACGTCGGTACCGGATTCCAGTACGCGCCCGACACCCTCATGACCAAGGATGCGGCCCTCTGGAGGTAGGTGGGCCGGTGCCGACGAGCGTACGTAACCGGTGTCGCGGTCGCACTCGGTGAGGTGAATGTCGGTGCCGCACAGGCCGGCATACAGCATCTCGACGCGGACATTCTCCGGTGCCAGAGGGCCCAGACCCCGAGGTTCCAGGCTGATCTGCGGGTGACGGTAGCGCTGGTGAGGCGGGGGGTTGGTGGTGCCAGCGACGGGTTCGTCGGTGGCACGCAGAACAATGGCCTGACGTCCGGTGGGGCGAGCACTCATCGCGGCCGGGCCTCGAATAGGGTAAAGGGTGTGGCAGTCCGCTGAGTGGCCGTCACCTGGAACCCTGATGACCTCAGCAGCTCCGTATAAGCCGACAGGCTGCGTTCCTCGCCTCCGGTCACAATCATCATGTGCATGTCCAGCAGGTGCACGGCAGGATCTTCTTGTGGCGAATCGGGCAGCATGCGCTCGATCAGCAGCAGACGCGCCTCGGCCGGCATCGCGTTTCGACACGCTTCGAGGATTTTCCGGACATGTGCGTCGTCCCAGTCGTGCAGGATGCTCTTCAGAATGTAGACATCGGCCCGTACCGGGATAGCGGTGAAAAAGTCCCCGGCCATGCAGTCGAACGGCGTGAGCGAATCGCCCTGGCAGTACCCCTCGCCAAGCGCCTGTATTACGTGGGGTTGCTCGAAAAGGGTGGCCCGCAGCGCGGGTGCAGCGGTCCGCAAGGCCGCCAAAAGCGCCCCGGAACCGCCTCCGACGTCGACTACGTGTTCGTCCCCTTCGAGCGGAAGGTCCGGAGCAAGGTGCTGGGCGTGCGACCGGGTTTCGTATGTCAGCCAGCGATCAAAGAGTTCGCCCGTAGCGGGGTTGCGTTTGCGGTATTCCCAGGGCGAACAGCGATGGACCTGCTCGAACGCGGTGGTGGCGCATGCCGTGCCAATGTCGAGGGAAAACCAGGGGTCGGCAAACTGTTCCACGGCGAGCAATACGCGTTCGCGCAGGCCCGATCCGGATTCGGCGGTCAGGCGGTGTCCCCGGGTGGTCAGGCCAAACTTTCCCGATGCCTCTTCGGTACAGATGCCGAGAGCGATCAGTGCCTTGAGCAATCGCAGTAGGCGTGGGCGGTCTGTATCAAGGACCCGCGCCAGGTCCTGCGCGGTTGCCGGCTGCTCGGCCAGGAGGTCGGCAAGCCGCAGGCGTACGGTGGCGCAGAGCAGTGCCGTGGTCTGATAGCCATCGATCATTGATTCCAGGTCACGGTCGTCGATCGCGGATGGCATGGGTGTTTGGCTCACGTACCACGCCGGAAGGCGACCACTGGGCAACGTTCGCTCAGTGCGTAGTCGGCTTGCAGTGTGGTCTGCCATTCGAAACCGGCATCGGCAAACAGCCTCAGCACATAGTTGATGCCGGTGAAATGATAGGAAGCCGGCGACCCTCGGTAGGCATCGATTACGCGTAGGTGATCGGTCGACCAGCCCAGATGTCCCGCCAGTTTGGACCATTCGCCGTCTGCGAGATTCGCCAGGGTCTGCCAGACATCGGCCAGGTTTACTCCCCACTCCGGGGATTCCTGTAATGCCATACCCAACCGCAGCTTCAGGACGTTCAGGTCCCGGATGTCTCCAGACATCAGGTCTTGCAGTACGTCATCCGTTGTTTCGGGGACCGCAGGCAAGGCGAACAGCCGGAAGGCAATCAATCCGCCCGGGACAACAATGTGGGCGAGGTGCTCTGCCAGTTGTCTCTGACCCTCGGGGTGATCCAGCAGGTGCAGCCCCCCATCGCACAGAGCGATGTCGATGTTTGCGCGTTCGAGTCCGGTCTCGCGCCAGTCGGCCAACATGACGTTGCTGGAATCGCCCGGCCAGATCGCATCAATCATCGCCGGGGTTCGGTCCACGGCCAGGACAGGCCGCTGGGGTGACCACGGCAGGTTGTAGAGCTCAGGGGTAACCCCGAGGATCAGCCCTTGAGGTCGCTGGCTCGAATGCTGCGCCTGCCAGCGTTCCATTACCTGCGAGAAATGTCCGATGTCGGCGGCGCAGGGTCGCAGGGGCGACCCGATCTGTCGCCAGTCGGCGGCCACGTTGCGCCACTGGCCCGGTGCATCCCGGACGGCAGACGGTGAGTAGGATGTGTGCACCGAGCCTCGCCTCATGCGTCAGCCTTGGTACACGCTGCCATGGTCTGCGCGTCGATCAGGGATTCAAAGCCATCCGTCAGGCGCCGGACCTGCTCGGCGAAGGAACCGAGCATCTCCGGAGGGCGACCCGGGGTCTTGTTGGCATCCAGCAGCGTGACTTCCCCATCATGGACAACGAAGTCGAACTTGCCGTAATCAAATCCCAGTTCCTGCCGCAGTTCGCGCAGGCGATGCGGTACCTCGACCGCCCTCGCGTCGCGGACCGAATGGCCCTTGAGAATCGGTACTCCCGAGACATAGCGCATACAGCGTTCCTGATCTCCGAGAAATAGCCAGAAGCGTAGTGCAAAACCGTTCGGATCCGGCTCGGGAATGAAACGTTCGACGACCGCGCGGGCGTCGCGCAGTGTCTGCTCTGGAATGGCATCACGATGAGGATAAACGCGATACTGGCCGAATGCTCGTACCAGCGGGAAGGGCGCGCGTTTCAGTCTGATTCGGGCAGCGCGGTTCAGCCGTACCTCTGGGGTGCCCGCGCAGTTCAGGTCGGATTTGACGACCACCGGGCCCGACCAGTCCATATCGGGGCGCAGGAGCGCCCCGCTGATGACTCGTTTCGAGATGTCGGTCGGCAACAGGTTGAGGCAGCGGGGATACTGACTTGCGAGTGCGGTGTATTCGGCCGGTACACGAGTGGCGTTTACATGCAGCAAGGCCAGGTCGGCATGCTGTGGCGCCCCCCTGGTCCCCTTTTGCACATGAATCTCGTGTCCGCGCCGTTGAAGCTCCTCGATGATATCGACGATCAGGTAGCAGGGCCTCCACTTCCACCGTTTTGGGCTCCACCGGTACAGCCGGTCGTGCTGATGGATGATGAGGACGAGACGTGCCATCTATCGCACTCTGCTGAGTCTACGTGTCGGTGTCCAGTATGCACCCTCGGAGCCGTTCCCCGACGTGTGAGAATCCACGGCGGCGCTGCCTGGGTTGGGTGACTGATGAAACAGGCGGGCTTTCCTGTCATACAGCTGTTCCAGCGGATCCCCTGGAACTGCGCGGTGCCTGGGACGATACAGAAAGAATGGTGTCCTATTTAGCTAGCCCTGTTGCTACTTCGAGTTGGGATGGACGAACTCGAGGTCTCCGCGGTCCCAGCGGCCATTGTCGGCAGCCGCCTGGTAGGTGCTCTGCAGAAAGCTCAGCAGCACAGCATCGGGATCGGCCGACGTTCGAACAGCGTCGAATGGCAGGATGTATTCTCCGAGGCTCTCGTGGAAACGGGCGGCCGCGGGCTGGATGGCGGCGTCGCGATACCCGTCAGGTTCCGGGTAGGCGTACGCATAGAAAGCCGCTTCACCCAGTCCCGTGCCGGGCCAGAAGCCGGCGCTGGCCAGCTCATGGGAATACGCCTCCTCCATCACCCAGTCGGCACAGTTGGGGGCACCGCCGGGATGCGTCGGCGCCTCGCGACCGGAAAAGCGTGTGACCGCCAGATCGAACGCACCCCAAAAAAAGTGCACGGGGCTGCACTTCCCCAGAAAGCCCGCGCGGAACTCCGAGAAAACCCTGTTTGCCTGTGCCAGTGCCTTCCAGAAAGTGTGGATGGCATGCCGATCGTAGCTGCGGTTTCGCGTGTTCCTGGCAAAGGGGATGGCTTCTGGTACCTCCACCGGGCGCGCGAGGATGTGTACGTGAATGCCGAGGAACGTAAGTGCATCAAAGAGCTTTTCATGGAAATCGGCAACGCTCATCGGTTCCAGCGAAAAGAGCACCTTGCGGCCGTTCGATGTGGCGATCACCAGTTGGTGCGCGACGAAATCGAAGTCAATGGTGAAGGTCCACCCCTGGTAGGGAATCGGCGATGTCGTCAACCCGGTGCTGGTGACATACAGCGTGGAACCCCACGAGTGATTCACCCAGGGCCCCTGTTCGAGCCGGATCTTGCCCACAATCTGTGTCCACATGTGGACCGTGGTGCAGGTGTCCTCCCACTGATCAAGGGGTGGGAGCTCGGGCCAATGGGTATGTCCATTCTGCGAGCGGGCGGGCATGAGATCCTCCGGGGGCGGATTCGGGGCCATTGCGAATCGAGCGAAAGCGTTGGCAAAAGGGTTCGCCCACCAGTCTCGAGGAACCCACGAGGCCACCCTGAGGAGTGTAGACCCACGCGAAGGGCTTGCTGTCGGACGTCTCGCTTGTGATCCCGGCCGCGTAAGACGCTGGTGTTCCGCCCAGCAGGCCGCTTTTTTCGAGGCCGTCAAATGTGAGCTGAATGGCCTGCGAAATTCAAAGGCAGACCTCGGAGCCCTCACAGGTCCGAAAGACTCCTGGCGGGTCAACATTGGGCGACGACCAACAGCCGGCAGTAGACTTGCCGCAAATCGCTGACCAGAAAAGGATGCGGACATGACCGATGTCTTACTTCAGATCGCCAACGCACTGGTACTAGGGCTCGAAGCAGTCGGCATCGCCGTGATCATAGGTGGATTCGTTCTGGCAACAGTGGTTTGGCTGGTGAACATGCGCCGCATGAGCACACACGAGGCCTACGTCGATTATCGCCGTCGCAGCGTGCGCGGCCTGATTCTCGGACTGGAGTTCCTGGTTGCGGCCGACATCATCATGACCGTTGCGATCGAGTACTCCATGGAGAACGTACTCATGCTGGCCCTGATTATTCTCATACGCACACTGTTAGTGTTTGCCCTGCACCTGGAGATCGAGGGCCGACTCCCGTGGACCCAGTCGGAGTACGATAGCAAGACCTGACCAGCTCAGTTAAACGTGACAAAAGCTAAACGGGGACAGATTTATTTCCGAAAATCCAGTTTCGACAGCAAGTTACCGTGGACCGACTCCGTCATTAGTCGTATGAGAAATAAATGTTTCTGCGTTTCCGAAGATGATCTGGGACTCCCGGACTCCGTATGCTTTCGTTGAACGCCATCGCTTATGTGGAACGTTGTGCCTCTGTGTGGTCTTATTGGGCTCGTGAATGGTAATGGAGTGCTTGCGTTGAAACCGAAGCTAATTTTCATAGGTTTTTTAGCTGCCATGTTGCTCTTGGTCGGGTGTGCCGGGGTTGATACTCCGTCAGACGGGAGCACCGGCGCCGAGCGTCTGGAAAATACGTACTGGAAACTGGTGACCGTGGGCGAGCATGAGGCGGTGGCTACAGAAGAGGCGCGCGAGGCACACTTGGTGCTGCACGCTGAAGATGCTCGCCTTGCAGGCTCCACGGGTTGCAACCGCCTGATGGGTGGGTATGAGCTTGATCGCGACCAACTAAGCTTTGACCAGGTAGCTACCACCATGATGGCTTGTCCCGCCGGCATGATGGAGCTCGAGAGAAAATTTCTCGATGTTCTAGGCGACGTCGCCAGCTGGCAGGTCGACGGCGAAATCTTGACGCTCATCGATGGCGACGGCGAGGCGCGTGCTCGTTTCGAGGCGGTGCATCTACACTGATTTAAGGTTAAACGGGGACAGATTTATTTTCGGCTGCGAGGATGAGGCAGCGATGCAGGAGGAGAGGTATGCCAAGGATGGCGCGAGTGGTGTTGCCGCATATGCCGCACCATGTGGTGCAGCGGGGGCACAATCGGCAGATCGTGTTTGCGGAGGACGAGGATTACGAGCGGTACCTGGAAGACCTGCGCGAACTGAGTAGTGCGCTGGACATTCGGGTGTACGCGTACTGCCTGATGTCCAACCACGTGCACCTGTTGCTGGGGCCAGGCGAAGAAGTGGCTGCAATGGGCCGATTGATGAAGGCATTGGCGGCGCATGCCACGCGGTATCGCAATCGACTGGAAGGGCGCTCCGGTACGTTGTGGGAAGGGCGCTACAAGTCCAGCCCGGTGCAGACAGAGACGTATCTTCTGGCTTGTACGCGCTACATCGAGTTGAACCCCGTACGAGCGCAAATGGTTCCGGCCGCCGGAGAGTACCCCTGGTCCAGCTTCCGCCAGCGCATGGGTGAGGCGGAATGCTGGATCGATCTCGACTCGGCGTATTGCGAGCTCGCGGATGACAACGCCGAACGACGTGTCCGGTATGCGCGGTTCGTGGAGCAGGGCGTCCCGAAGCAGGAGCTGTCGCTGATGCGCGAGGCGCTGCAGCGCGGCCAACTTACCGGCAACCAGCGTTTTGTGGATTTGGTGGAGCAGGTCATCGGCTGTCGCATTGAGCGGCGGCGTCCAGGCCGTCCGCCCTCACGTCAGGCATGAGAAATAAATCTGTCCCCGTTTTTCCCCGTCATTCGCCGCCGAAATAGTCGTCCTCGCGCTGGTGCCGAAACGCCAGCAGGGTGACCGTCTCGGCATCGTCGATCTCGAACAGGGCAACATAACCCGAGCGCCCAAACGGGATCAGGAGTTCGCGGATGCGGGGGCGGGAGGCGTCGGGCATGCGGCAGCTCAGCGGAAAGCGCTCCAGTAGCGACACCGCCTCGCCGATGGCGGTTCGGGCATGGGCCGCGGCCGCCGGGTCCCTCTCCGAGAGGAACGCGACGAGCCGCAGGAGATCTCCGCGAGCCTGCGCTGTAAATCGTACCGAGTAACTCATCCTTGAGACTCCAGTGGGGCGGCTACTACTTACTTAACAGACGGTCGAGATCGTCAAGCACCGATTGGGCCGGAAAGTACTCATCCGCTTCCCGGGCACTGCGCGCGGATTCCAGACCGCGCGCCAGGAACTCGGCTCGGGCTTGTCGGCGGTCAATCTCGTGGCGAACGGCATCCTCGATAAAGGCTGACAGCGTTTCTCCCTCGCCAAGGGCCTGCTCCACCTGATGCCGAAAACCACCGCTGACCCGAAGGGCCGGTAACGTCGAGTTTTTCATACCGCGTCTCCGCAAGGACCTTCACGGAGTGTATCGCAAATGCAATACCGCGCGCATCAGCGGACCAGTCCTCGCCATTCGTCTCCCTGGTTCACTGAGAGTATCCAGGGTGCCGTGAAGGTCCATTACTCCCTGAAAAACCCGACCCCCGTGGAAGCACTCCCACCAAAGCCAGACGTTGACACACCCCTCGTCCAGTAGGCGTCCGGCGGGGCAGGCGTTAGTATCAGCGATCTCGGTTCTCCGCCTCGCTCCGGCGGAGATGACGTTCTGGCCGCGGAAAAATCAAGCGGAAAAATAAATCTGTCCCCGTTTCCGCGTCTCCACGGGATCGTGTAGCCGGGTTACTCGTAGTGGCTCCATAAACGAATCACCTTGACCACTCTCTCGTCTTCAAGCACCTGGTACACAAGCCGGTGCTGAATATTGATGCGCCGCGAGTACGCGCCGGAGAGATCACCCACCAGCTTCTCGAAGGGTGGGGGTTTTCGATACGGATCTTCCGCGATCAACGTCAGCAGTTCCTGTGCCTTCGGCTTCAGGCCGCTGGCCGCCAGCTTCTTCGCATCCTTTTGAGCCTGCCGGGTGTAGACCAACTTCCATGTCACCAATCCAGCTCCTCGTGGCATTCATCCGCCGGAGTGTCCATGCCCTCGCGGATCGACTCGCGCATCCCCGGCACCGATAGCAGGTACAGGGTCTCCTGAATGGCCGACCAGTCCGACTCGGATAGCAGGACTGCGTTGTTCCGCTTGCCGGTGATCACAATCGGCTCGTGGGATTCCGCCGTTTCGTCGATCAGCCGGTAGAGGTTGCTGCGCGCCTCTGTAGCCGTAATTCCCGTCATGGCGCACCTCGCAAGTGTGTGGGCTTCGGCTAAGAGTACGCGTTCGCGTACGTCCCGTAAAGCGTACGGGTATTCCGTCACCGCCAGACACCTCAGAAACTGCGGCAACCGTTCGGATCGTTCCAGGAATTGTCCTTTCGACCAGCCTGCAACGCCATCCCGGAAACCGCAAAGCGGTTATCCGGGATCTCGGCCGGCGGGGTAGGCGTTAGCGTCAGCGATCTCGATTCTCCGCCTTGCTCCGGCCGGGAGGACGTTCTGGCCGCGGAAAAATAAATCTGTCCCCGTTTTTCCTCCGAAAGGTAGACCCCAAAGCCCCTGACGTTATCGTCACAGCGCCTCGTAATACCGGCGGATTAGGGCGGCCATTAGTTTGCGGCGTGCCTCGAGGAATTCCTGGTAGTTGTCGGCGGAAACGTCGTCGATAAACTCGGGTATGGCGTTCTCGGCCAGATTCGCCTGGAGATCTTCCTCGTTCGTGATCTCGCCCAACCGAAGGTTGCCGGTTGCAATCTGCTCGGATACCCACGCCATATACTCCCGGGGCGGGCGGTCCTTGATCGTGATATTGATGGGAGTCTCGGTGAGCGCGAAATTGGCGACTTGGTTGTAATCTCCCTGCTTGGGAAATCCATTCTGAATCAGGTGGTTTTTCGGCACGATATGGTGCAGGTCACCGTGACCTTCGATCATCTGTGCGACATTGACGGACTTGGACAGGAAGCCGCGGCCGCCGTTGTTAACCCGTGCCGCGAGGTACGTCTGAAAAGCTGGATTACGCCTGCTGGGCGTGTGGAGCTCCTGGGGAAGGGCTACATTCCAGAATCCTTCGCCAAGGAGGGACTCCTCAAGTATTTCCAGGTAACGCCCGGCGCCAGTTTCGCGGATACGCCTGAGGTCAGTTTCCCAGGTCGACTCGAAGCTTCCTACAGCGCGCCCCGAGAGCAGGCTGAGCACAAACCAGCGCTTAACGATCCGAGAGCGTTGTCCTTCGGTCAGCTCGCCATCCTGCCGTAACAGCAGGTACAGGGCGTAGGCGAAGTTCAGCGCGTTCTTCGAGCCGATCATGCTGGAGTCAATGAACCCAGCGGACTTGATCATCATCACGAAGCGTTCGAAGTGAGTCTTACTCACCAGCTGATCCAGCGCTTGCCCGAATCGCTCGTAGGCGCCAGGGATCCGAGATTCATCGATCCTTCGGGTTTCGGGGTCTAGTCCGGAGAGTTCGCTCACGATTGCGCCGGCCTTGCCTCGATTGAACCCGACCAATCCGGTAATACGGATCACATCGGTGTACTCGGGCTGGAAGAGCTCGTCGGATTGGTTTCGGAGCCACTGGATCTTGTTCAGATGCTCCGTGGCGGCGAACTCTTCGTCGTTCTCCTTGATGTCCGAGAAGGCGTGTCCGGCCACCGCCAGGTGACAGAAGTAGTCGATCAGCTTTCGGAGATTTCGGCCTTCGTCACCGTAGGTGGCGATCTTGCTCATCACGAAATCGGCGCTCGAAAGAGGGACGCCCTTGGCATTGATGCGGACGAAGATCTCGGCCACTGTTTCCACATCCAGATCATCCGCCAGCGAGATCACGCCGACCTGAGCGTGCTCGATTGCCGCGAGCTTGGTTACCGACTCCTCGACCTTGTGCTGGTCAGCATCCGGATTTTTCTCGAAGTAACTGCGCAGAAAGGTTAGCTGGCTCGTGCCCGAGTAGAACTCGCTGATATCGTGGATCCACAAGCTGCTCTTTCGGATCGCGGGCGTCTGCGTCGCGAACTCCTCGGTAAGAGGATTAAAGGAGATCGCAATGCGCTTTCTCTGATATCGCGTACCGACAACCGCCTGGCCCGCAATCGCAGCGCGGAGGGCTGTTACGCGCTGTTGCCCATCGATCAGAATCTGCTGATGCGCAGCGACTTCTCCCCCCTTGAGCTTCGCGCCAACCGACTGCCAGGTGATCAGATAGCCGACCGGGTAGCCGTTGTAGAGGGAATCCAGAAGGTCTCGAACCTGCCACGTCTTCCAGACAAATGGCCGCTGTAGTTCCGGAATCGCGATCTTGTCGGTTCGCACGTCAGCCAGCACCTGGCTTACCGCAGTTTGCTTCACTTCATATTTTGCCATTCGTATCGCCTTGTACTTGATGCGGGTTACACAGGTACGGCTCAGAAATACGAGTCCGGCGGTGTCCCCCCGGGGGCAAAGCCGCAACCGTTAACGCCCGTTTGTAGCCGCTTTTCAGGTTCCAGGATTTGTCGAAGTCAGGATGCTACTGCTCGGCGGAACTGCTAGGTTGCTCGAATACCACCCATTCGTGGGCGCAGTCCTGGCAGGCGCTGGTGTAGGTCGGGCCGGATTTGGTCACTCGGACCTTGCGGGACTGGCAGGCCGGGCAGGGGACCTTCATTGACGTATTCGTGCCGCAGGAGTCGCAGCGCACGTAGTATCCGTATTTGCCGTACATGCCGGTCAGCTTGTCTTGCTTGCCGCATTTCTTGCAGGCGAGGGTGGAGGCCTGACTCGGGCTCGTAGCCGGTGAGGGCGTGGCTTGTTTGGGCTGCGGTTTCGGCGTCGACGGTCGCTGCGTCTTTGGTGCTGGCTCGAACTTAACGGAAGGGGGCCGCTCATGTACCTGCGGGGCCGGCTCGGCCACGGCCGAAGTATTCGCGCTTGGCCCGAGGTGGCTTTGGAGCAGGAAGTCGCCGATGCCTTCGATTTCCTTCTGGCTGAATCTCGGCCGGGCGGTCACCAGCCCCTTCGCTCGTGAGCCCACCAGTTCGCGTACCTTTTCCGCGACGAACTCGCTCTTCACCACGCGGTTGGCGATCGGACGGGGCATCTCATCGCGATGCAGGATCGCGCTGCTGGATACGGCGCAGAGCGTCCTCCAGTCCCGTCCGCCAATCTGGGTCTGGAGGCCCAGCAGTCGGCCGAGAAACTTCTCCACGTTCTGGCGAAGGAGATCCTTGACCAGGGCCTCCTGCAGCTCCGCCTGCCGCACAGGGGAGGGCATTCCGTACCAGTCGCCGCGGTAGCTACGCGACCACTCCCCATGGCCGTTCACCTTCACCTCGCCGTAGATGCTCTTTGACTCGATGATGACCAGCCCGTAGGGATGCACCACCAGATGATCGATCTGCGCGCGCTCCCCGTTATGCTCGATGCGCAGGTCGTTGATGATCCGCACGGTCTCATCGTCGCCAAATTCACGTCGCAGGTAGAACGCTACGTCCTGTTCCTGCTGGTGCCCGGCCTTTGAGCGTTCATCCTGGCCGATTGAGCCGTCCTTCTCCTTAAGAATCATCGAATCTCCTGAGTTGAGCCGTACAGCTTCTCCGTCGTCGCCTTACACGATTTGCGCTAGGCACCCCCAGCGGCCGACTTCAGCGTCAAAATGGGCGCTTTAAGGCGTTGAACAAGCCTTCAGGGGACGTTAATCGTCTGCAATACAGATGGTTGCCGTGGTCCGACCCCGCTGTTCCCACCTGGTACACAAGCCGGTGCTGAATATTGATGCGCCGCGAGTACGCGCCGGAGAGATCACCCACCAGCTTCTCGAAGGGTGGGGGTTTTCGATACGGATCTTCCGCGATCAACGTCAGCAGCTCCTGTGCCTTCGGCTTCAGGCCGCTGGCCGCCAGCTTCTTCGCATCCTTTTGGGCCTGTCGGGTGTAGACCAACTTCCATGTCACCAATCCAGCTCCTCTTGGCATTCATCCGCCGGAGTATCCATGCCCTCGCGGATCGACTCGCGCATCCCCGGCACCGATAGCAGGTACAGGGTCTCCTGAATGGCCGACCGGTCCGACTCGGATAGCAGGACTGCGTTGTTCCGCTTGCCGGTGATCACAATCGGCTCATGGGATTCCGCTGTTTCGTCGATCAGTCGGTAGAGGTTGCTGCGCGCCTCTGTAGCCGTAATTCCCGTCATGGCGCACCTCGCAAGTGTGTGGGCTTCGACCAAGAGTACGCCTTGGCGTACGTTCCGTAAACCGTACGGGTACCCCGTCACTGCCAGAGACCGCAGAAACTGCGGCAACGGGTCGGGTCCTTCCAGGAATTATCCTTTCGCCCAGCCTGTAAGGTCATTCCGGAAACCGCGCAGCGGTTATTCGGGATCTCGAGCGCCGGGGCAGAAGCGGACACCAGAGATCCCCGCTCTACGCTTCGCTCCGGCTGGGATGACGGTCTGCCGCCAGGGAGAAGATGGGTGTCCTCTTTCTCTTTTGGAAGAGAAAATAAATCTGTCCCCTTTTTGGTCATTCTCCGCTTCGCTCCGGCCGGGATCACGTTCTGGCCGCGGAAAAATAAATCTGTCCCCGTTTTTCGCTGCGCTTCGCTCCGGCCGGGACGACGGTGTGGCGCCTCGAAGAAGATGGGTGTCCTCTTCCTCTCACGCACTGAACTTGGAAAATATGTTTAGCAAAAGAACTTCAACATGCGCCGAGACCTTAGATTCGCCAATCTCAAGTGAATTTGGGTGCCCGCAGCTATTTCTCAGGCGTAGGCAACCTTCAAGCTCCTGCTTGACATTCTTCCCTATGACTGACAGTGCCTCAAGAATATTTAGGAAATCAAATTCTTTCATTTTCCCAAGATCGTCTGAGTTTTTAGCGGGCTTCCACCTACTATCGCGCCGGGCAGCCTCTGCGTTGAACTCGCTAAGCTTCGCAGAAACAACATGATTGTGCAGAACCGAGATCGCACCAACCCATGAAAGGACAACAGCTGCTCTAAGCTGTCCATTCTCATAACATTCAATAGCCTCTTCCAAAAATGACTTAGTGTCTGGATTGGAAATATTTGGCAAATGCTGTCTTAACGAAGACGCAATAATGGGCACACCACTATATGCGGAAGGCCCGACTATATCTGCGATAACCTTCCTACCATCCGTAGTTAGCTCCCATCCATCATCGGTTCTAACTGCCAGCCCTTTACTACCACCTAATATCGCAGAGAAATTCCATTTCTGGGCAGCCCTAAGCCCTGAACTCGTAGCAAGTGCCTTCAAGTCTCTAACTTGCTTTGGAGTATCGGAATCTACAGCCAAACAGATCAGCACCTTTTCTAGACGGTTGTATTCCTTGGCTGCCAACAAATCTTTTAGCCGAGACTTATCTATCAATTCTCAGCTCCTAGCATTTCTTCAATCTTCTCTATCCCTGCTTTCGTGATCTTGTACTTTTTCCGAGCCTGCTTAGAGCTGCCGGATTTTTTTAGCTGAATAGCTAGCTGAGGCTTCGCAGCCATTAACGAATCGAATTTTTGGTTAATGTTAACGATTGAATGCCCAAGATCCCTCAGATCCTTATTTAATTTTGCAGACGTGATCTCATTGTCAGAGCATACGACTTGATGCCAATAGCCAGCCACCAATACTTTATAAGCCTCAGAAGAAGGATTTGCCTGAGCAAAGAGCTCTGCGAAAGAGTCAAATTCTTCGGTGCCTTCGCTGGGGCTAGCGCCGCCAACCTCTGACCCTTGCTCATCATTGCCTAAACTTTCGTCTGCCTGGTCAAATGCCCCTTTCTTCAGGCTTCCAGTCATGCCTGAGATACCGAAACGGTCAGCAGCCCAACGAAGCACGCGAGCCTTTGCGGCGTCATCTAGCTCTCCGAGAGCATCTGAGATTGATGCCATTGCTTGGATTTCTTGATCCACTAGATTCTCCTTCTTCTTGTATGCCTAACGCCTAAGCTCAGTTGCCGCCGGAGCGCGAAGCGCGGAGGGAACTCGAAACGCGACAGCGTTTCGGGCGGTCAACTGCAGCGACTTGTTAACCCCGAGTAGCCATATCGAAATCTTCCTGCTCAGCCAGCTCCTCCTCGGCATCGGGAGCCCCAGCAGCTTCACGGTTTGCAACCAAGTTGGTCACATCGCTCCATTCCTCCATACGGAACACGTGCACCCGACGGACATATTGGCAAAAATTGGGGGCATCATTTTGAAGTGAACTTTGCAGCCTCATGATTGCTGTGATTGGGTCGTGCTCTGCTTCAGTGTGATAAAGCGAGCCTTGAGGATGGGCGGTGAAACCGCAGCTGGCCAATGCGTCCGGTATCTCTGTTTGGTAAATGCGAGTACGGTCAGCGTCACTTACGCCGTTTGCGCGCATAGCGGCCGTATCCAGGTCAAAAGCTATTGCATATTGAGCCATCTCAGATCTCCTCGTGTGATTTTGGGGGGTTAACAGTGATTGGGTAGCGCGCACGGATATTGGATGAACGTTTGCGCGTGTTCAATTGGATATTGGACCGGCTGCCCGGTGTAAGAGAAGGATGTGGAATCATACGGATGCGTGGCCCGGTTGGGTGTTAACACGGGGTTATCTCGCGGGCTGTCGATGTGGTTTGGGGCCATGGCCGATCGGTGAGCCCTTGATGGTGTTGACCGTTTGTCATGTCAGGCGCCAGTGGTCGTTGTCGGTTGTGGCCTGGCCGAGGATTTGGAGGGCGGCGAGGACCTGGGTGATCGATTTTGTCGGTTTGCGCTTGAAGTGGCTGGCCAGGGCTTCCGGGGTTTGGGGGCCGATGGCGAGGAGGCGGCGGACGGCTTCGACCTGGTCGGGCATGGATTTGGGCCAGGTGGGTTTTCTGGCCGGTTCGGTCGGGGTGTCGGCGGCGGCCTCGGGTTTGGCGTCCAGTGTGGCGGTGGTCTGGGTGGCTTCGGGGGCCTGGTAGTCGGGGCGGAGCCAGCGGATGTGGCCCTGGGCTTCTTCGGCGGCGCGTTCGGTGTTGAGCGCGACGAGGCGGCTGAGGAGTTCTTCTTCGGCTTCGGCCTGGTCGGCGGGCTTGTCCGGCAGCGGCGTGGTGGCGCCGGGGCGGCCGACGAGGCGTTCGGCGAGGTCGTTCCAGCCGTAGGGGTCGAAGACGGCGCGGTCGAGGTCGTCGTGCAGTTCGCGCAGCAGGGAGACGAGGCCCTGTTCGTGGATGGTGCGTTCCTTGGCGGTCAGGGGTTCTTCGGCGCGTAGTTTTTCCAGCACGTTGTACATGCCGGTGAGGGTGAGGTCCGCGTGTTCGGCCTGGCGCGCCTTGCGGTGGGCGTCGATGCGTTCGGCGAGGTCTCCGATAGTGGCAGCCTGCTTCTCGTCGAGGTCGGGGAAAGGGAAAGTGTCGAAGCTGCGGCCTTTTGCATAAACAGGATCATTACCGACGCCAAGGCTGCCCCCTGTTGCCAGTGCCCACCGTGTATGTAGGCGTGAGGAGAGAATAGCCAGGACGTCAGCCTGTGAAGTGCCGACCGTAACGAGTTTCTGGTCAGGAACAACACCGCTTTCAACAAAAACAAAGACGCGATGTTTTGCGGTCATTGTGGTAGCGATGTATCTATTTAGGCCATCGATAGAGCGCCGTGTTGCCGGCACTGGCTCGCCAAAGACCCACCAATTCTCCCGGTAGGTGGCACGCTTGTTTTGGTCGCGTTCGGGTTTGACGCGTTCCTTTACCCACTGGTAGAGCTGTGGAAAACGATCTCGGACTTGACTCAGGCTGAGCCCAAACAGATCGATGATGAATACATCTCGAGGCTTGTGCATGATATCGCGGCCATTCAGGTACGGTCGGATGGGCACATCATTGGTTGCCACATGTTTCAGGCCCAAGGCGAGTGCTTCATCTTTACTAACAACAAACCCCATGCCGATTGGTTGCACTCCACGGAAACAAAGTCCTGAGTTGGAGAGCAACGGTTTAGCGCCAGCGATGTTGGCACCGACGCCCAGATCCGAAAATAACTTGCCCCCCTTGCGGATTAGTTCCACAGCGCGGGCATCGTCGCCAGTATCGCGTTCGGCAAGGACATGCTGCAGGGTGCCGGGCTGGTCTCCGGCTACGCCGACGGTCATGGCAATGCGCACGGCGGCGCCATCGGCACTGTCCACCCAGGGGTGGTCGGGGATGGCGAAGGCGAGCGAGAGAGGCCTCTTGCTGTCGTTCAGGTGCGGTTCGAGTACGCGGCGGTTGAAGGTCTGGCGCAGGCTGTTGGTGGTGATGAAGCCGAAGCGCCGGGCCTCGGCCTTGCGCACCTTCCCGGCGGCGGTGTGCCACCAATACATGACGAAGTCGGCGGAGTCCGGGACGATGCCCTTGAAGACCTTGCGCACGGCGTCCACGTAGCCGTCGCCCAGTGCGCGGCGCATGGTGGCGGCGCCGATAAACGGCGGGTTGCCGACGATGTAGTCGGCTTCGGGCCATTCGGCGCGGCGCGGGTTGCTGTAGTGGTAGACGGGGGTGCGGGCGGTCTCGTCGGGGATGAGTTCGCCGGTGACGGGGCTTTTTTTGTAGCTGATGCCGTCCCAGATGGTTACGGGCTGGCCGTGGTCGTCGGTCATGGGTTCGCGGGCATCAAAGTCGATCAGCGCGTCGCGGCATTCGATGTTGTGGAAGTCGCGCAGGATGGGTTCGGGCAGGCTGAGGCGGCCGTGCAGGCGGTAGTGCCATTGCAGGTAGCCGATCCACAGCACGATTTCGGCGATGGCGGCGGCGCGCGGGTTGATCTCCAGCCCGAGGAACTGGTGCGGGTCGACGGTGAGGCCTTCGGTGTCGAAAGTGGCCTGGCCGGCGCTTAGGTCGCGGATGAGGTTGAGCACTTCGCCTTCGAGGCGCTTGAGGTGTTCCAGCGCGACGTAGAGGAAGTTGCCGGAGCCGCAGGCGGGGTCGAGCACGCGCACTTCGCGCAGGCGCTGGTGGAAGCGGTGCAGTTCGTCCAGGGCCTTTTCGGGCTTGGTCTGCTGCAGCCAGGCCTCGGCGGCGACCTGCACGGTGTTCCATTCGGCGCGCAGGGGCTCGATGAGCGTGGGCATGACCAGGCGTTCCACGTAGGCGCGCGGGGTGTAGTGGGCGCCGAGCTTGTGGCGTTCGCGCGGGTCCAGCGCGCGTTCCAGCAGGGTGCCGAAGATGGCGGGTTCGACGAAGCGCCAGTCGGCGCGGGCGGCCTGGATGAGCAGGCCGATCTGGTCGGCGTTGAGCGGGATGGGGTCGATGTTCTGGAACAGGCCGCCGTTGAAGCGCTGCAGCTTGTGCATCAGCTGGCCTTCATAGCCGCCGGTGTTCATCGTTTCCCACAGCGAGCGCATGGCGTCGGGGAAGTGTTCGGGGTTTTGCTGCAGGCGTTCCAGCAGGGCGGTGAAGCTGCCCTTGGGCAGGAGTTCGACGTCCTCGCTGAACATGGTGAACAGGCAGCGCTTGAGGAAGTGGGCGACGCGCTCGACATCAAAGCCGTGCTGTTCGAGGGATTTGGCGAGTTCGGCCAGGCGCGCGCTGACCTCGCGGGTGACGCGGGCGGCGTGTTTGCTGGCGTCGAGCTGGTCGGGCGCCAGCCACAGGTGGTGCAGGCGCTGCTGGATCTCGGGGTCGCGCAGGTCTTCCAGGCGGATGCGGTGGCGGCTCGGGTCCGGGTAGGGGACGTAGGTGCCGCCGGAGCGGGAGAACTCGGCGTAGAGCTCGAGGCTGCGGCCGACATCGGTGACGACGATGAACGGCGGGCGGCCTTCGTCTTCCGGCAGGGCGCGCACGTACTGGTCGGCCTGGTTCTGCGCGGCGAGCATGGCCTTGTCCCAGCCCTGGGTGTGCAGGCCCTTGCCGGTCTGCTTGGCCTCCAGCACGAAGCAGCCGCGGCGGTAGAGGTCGATGTAGCCGCGGTTTTCGCTGCCGTCCGGGTTGCGGATGGTGACGCGGCGTTCGAACACGTAGGCGTTGTCGCGGGTGTCGTCGCTGGCCGGGTCGGGCTGGGGCAGGTCCAGCAGCGCGCACAGCTCGGTGAGAAAGAGCTGGTAGTTGGCGCGCTCGCTGCCGCCGGTGTCGTGCCAACGGTCGAGGAAGGCCTCGACCTGCTCCGGCGCGGCGATGGGGGCGGGGCCGGATTCTTCGGCGTGGGCCGGGCGGGCCGCGAGTCCATCCATGTGACGCATGTCCGTTTACGTGTTCGGCCTGACCTTACCGATTCTGCTGGCGGTTGTCCTGTGGGGTGCGGCTCTCGCCGTGAGGTGTGTCGTGACGTGGTGGGTTCGTGTGTGGGTGATCTCGGCTCTTCGCTTCGCTGCGCCGGGATGAAGAGGGGAGCAAAACTTGTGGGAGCCTGCTTGCAGGCGAAGCTCCAGCCAAAGCCGGGCACAGGCAGGGGCTTCGCCTGCAAGCAGGCTCCAACGGGCGGCATGGGGCGGAGTTGCCCCTGGGAAAGCTGGAAGGCGATGCGTTGCGATGGGCTTTGACAGGGGGCGGGGAGGCGGTACAATACGCCGCTCGAAGACGACAGGCGCGTAGCTCAGCTGGTTAGAGCACTACCTTGACATGGTAGGGGTCGTTGGTTCGAGTCCAATCGCGCCTACCAAATTTAAAAAGCGAGTCCGGGTCCGCCCGGCTCGCTTTTTTTGTTTCTGGGCACCGGAATGGACAGGCACCGGGTGGGGCGGCACGCTGTGCCTGGCGTGCTAGGGAAACGCTGATTAATGTGCACGCTCGCGTTGGCGCCCCAGGTTTTCCGAGACCAGGCGCGGCGCGCAGCCGGTAGTGGTTCTACCGGCAAGGGCTGCAACGCAGGATCGGGGAACCTGGGGCGCCAACCCCACAAGCTATTGAGTGCAGGGGCTCGGCCGCTTTTGAGCGCGCACGGCGTTGCGGCTCCCTTGTGCAGAGTGACTGCACGGCAGTCACCGCGCCTTGTTCGCACTCAAAAGCGACTCGAGCGCGAGCGTGCACATTAAACAGCGTTTCCCTAGGGGGCTTTGTTTGCGGCAGGCGATTGATGCGTGATCTCTACAGGGGCTTTGGGGCTTTGGCGGTGCTGCTTCTGGTGGTGCTGGCGGGCGGCTGTGCGCCGTTGCAGCCGGCGCCGGACCGCGTCCCCGTGGCCCAGGAGCCGCCTGCAAGCCAGGGGCCTTTGGCCGAATGGCTGGGCGAACTGGCGCCGGCCCGCGAGGACGGCAAGACCGGGTTCCGCTTGTTGGATGACGGGACGGAGGCCTTTCGCTGGCGGGTGATGAGCGTGCGAATGGCGCGCGAGCGGATTCAGGTGCAGTCCTATATCTGGCGTGACGATGTGGCCGGGCGTGTGTTGATGGGGGAGTTGCTGGGGGCAGCCGATCGCGGGGTACAGGTATCGCTACTGCTGGATGATATCGACGCCCGCGGGCGGGACGCGTTGCTGGCAGCGGTGGATCAGCACGCGAATATCGAGGTGCGCATCTTTAACCCGTTCCGAACGCGTGCTGGGCTGCTACGGGCGAGTGCGGAGTTTGTTCTTCGCGGCAGCGACTTGAACCATCGGATGCACAACAAGGCGTGGGTGGTGGATGGGCACCTGGCGATCACCGGGGGGCGCAATGTGGGGGATGAGTACTTCGAGGCGAGCCCAGACTACAACTTTGCGGATCTGGACCTTGTGTTGGTGGGGCCGTTGGTCGCGGAGGTGGAGCACTCGTTTGTGGAGTTCTGGAATAGCCCGGGTGCGCTGCACGTGGCCCGCGTGGCACGGGAGTTGGGTTCGCCCGAGCAGCTCGCCCGGCAGCATGGTGAATTACGCGCTTGGGTGGCACGGCATCACACCCACCCCCTGATGCAGATGGAACCCCTGAACGGTCAGCCTGTGCCCCAGCCGGTTACGGATTCGGCCGCGTATGTGTGGACGGACGCGGCGGAGTTCGTGGTCGACGATGAGGCCAAGGCGCGCGGACGTGGGACCGGCTCGCGGGTCGCGGATGCCCTGGGTGAGCGCATCGGAGGCGTGCGCGAGGAGTTGCTGATTGTGTCGCCGTACTTTGTGCCGGGACGCGATGGGGCGGCGCAGCTCTCGCGGATGAGCGAAGGCGGTGTCCGGGTTCAGGTATTGACGAACTCGTTGGCGGCAAACGATGTGGCGTTTACCCATGCGGGCTATGCGAGCCGGCGGCATGCGCTGCTGGAGGCGGGCGTTGAGTTGTTCGAGTTGCGTCCGACCGGGCCGCCGCGTTGGGCGCGCCTGGAACGGGACCCGACCAGGGGACCTGTGCAGGCGAGCCTGCACACCAAGCTGCTGGTGTTTGATGGGGAGGAGGCCTTTGTCGGCTCGTTCAATCTGGATCCGCGCTCGGCCCATACGAATAGCGAGTCCGGTGTGTTCCTGCGCGATCCGGTGCTGGTCGAGCGGCTGGCGGCTCTGCATCAACAGGGGATTCGGCCGCAGGTGGCTTTTCGCGTGAGCCACGATGAGATGGGCTGGCTGGAGTGGCGGGACGCTGACGGTAACGTGTACCGCTACGAGCCGAAGGCCAGCTTGTGGCGGCGCTTTGTTTCGGGCGTGACGCGGATTTTGCCGGTGGAGCCGTTGCTGTAAGGCGGGGCTAATTCAAGGTCAAGGTCGAATCACAGGAAGATAGGGAGGTAGGGAAGGGGGTGATGGGATTGGCCCAAGGGTAATGGGACGAGGACGTGCGCAGGCAAGGTCAAGGTCAAGGGCGGGTTTTGACCACGAAGGGCACGAAGAGACGAAGGAAGGCAGGGTCAGGTCAAGGTCGAATGACAGGAAGATAGGGAGGTAGGGAAGGGGGTTGATGGGATTGGCCCAAAGGTAATGGGACGAGGGCGTGCACAGGCAAGGTCAAGGTCAAGGTCAAGGTCAAGGGCGGGTTGTTGACCACGAAGGGCACGAAGAGGCGAAGGAAGGCAGGCAGGTCCAGGTCAAGGGCGGTTGACAGGGAGGCAGGGAGAGCGGGAAGGGGCGGATGAGGTGAGTGGATTGGCGTGGGGTGGGGGTCTCCTGTAAACAGGGGGTTGGTTTAACGGTTGAGGGTTGGGTATGACGCGAAAGATAGTGTTTCTGACCGGCATGGTTGGGCTGATGGCATTTTCCGGCTCGGTTGTCGCCGGGGATGAGGCGGCGATTGAGCAGCTGCTGAAGGCCAAGGAGTCGGCCTGGTCGGCTGCGGATGGCGCCGGTTGGGCACGCGACTACCAGGAAGATTCCGTGGTAGTGAATCTGGCAGGAAGCCGCTTGGAGGGGCGCGACGAGAATGCGCAGCGGCATGATTCGGTGTTTGCGGGTCCTTTTGCAGGTACGGAACTGGATCTTTCGGTAGAGCACATCGAAATGCTGGGTGACGACCGCGCGTTGGCGGTGGCCAAGCTGGCGGTCTCGAACATCGAGTCGATGCCCGAGGGGTTGCCGGATGGGGGTGACGGCATCCTGCATACCCGTATGAGTTTCCTTCTGGAGCAGGACGCGGATGCCGGCTGGCAGATTCGCTTTGCCCAGAACACGGCCGTTTCGCCGTACTGAATCCAGCACAAGGAGGTAATGGATGAACTGCAGGGAATGCGGTCAGGATAATCCGGACGATGCCCGGTACTGCCAGCACTGTGGTAGCCGGATGGATGCGGGTGAGGCCCGCTCGGTCCCACAGGAGGAAGTCGGGGCGTCCGGTCCGCCAGAGGATCGCAATGCCTATGGCGGCTTCTGGGTGCGCGCGGGAGCGTACCTGCTGGATGCGGTGATTATCGGTGTGCCACAAGTACTCGCGCAGCTGGTCATCAGCCCGGAGACCATGGTGCCACGCGAGCCGGGTGACCCGATGCCGCCGGCGGAGCTGGCCTGGTTTTTGGTGAATGTGGTGGTGGGCTGGTTGTACTGGGCCGGCATGCATAGCTCGCAGTATCAGGCGACGCTGGGCAAGCTGGTGTTCGGGCTGCGGGTCGTCGACTACCACGGTGAGCGGATCTCGTTCATGCGCGCAACGGGGCGCCACTTCGCCACCATTCTTTCGGCCATGATCCTGATGATCGGGTACATCATGGTGGCCTTTACCCGCCGCCGGCAGGCCCTGCATGACCTGATCGCGCAGACGGTAGTGGTGCGCAAGGAGTGGCTGCGCTGAGCGCTCGGTTGCCCGCTCGGGGGTGACGCCAGCGCTTCGGGTAGAATCGCCCGCCATGAGCGAGGCGGGGCATACAGTAGAGGCGTTTGATGTAGTGGTGGTCGGCGGCGGCGCGGCAGGGCTGATGTGCGCGTTGACTGCCGGGGCCCGTGGGCGTCGGGTACTGGTGCTGGAGCATGCCAACCGGGTCGGCAAGAAGATCCTGATGTCCGGCGGCGGGCGCTGCAATTTCACCAACATGTACTGCGAGCCGGAGAACTTCATCTCCGCGAATCCGCATTTCGTAAAATCGGCGCTTAGCCGCTACACCCAGTGGGACTTCATCGCCCTCGTGGAGAAACACGGGATCCCCTACCACGAGAAGAAGCTCGGGCAGCTGTTTTGCGATGACTCCTCCAAAGACATCGTGCGCATGCTGCTGGACGAGTGTGCGGCGGCCGGGGTGACGGTGCGCACGGATACGCCGGTGACCCAGGTGGAGCCGGGTGCGCCGCACCGATTGATGGCGGGTTCGCAGCCGGTGAGCTGCGAGTCGCTGGTAATCGCCACGGGTGGCTATTCCATCCCGCGCATGGGGGCCACCGGCTTTGGGCTGGACCTTGCGCGTTCGCAGAACATCCCGGTACGACCGACGCGCCCGGCGCTGGTGCCATTCACCCTGAGCGGGCGGCCACTGGAGGAACTGGAGGGCCTGTCGGGCGTTTCGCTCGACACCGTGACCCGTGCCGGTGGGGCCGGGTTTCGCGAGAACATCCTGTTTACGCATCGCGGGCTCAGCGGTCCGGCGGTGCTGCAGGCCTCGTCCTACTGGGTGGAGGGACAGCCGGTGGAGATCGACCTGTTCCCGGAGCTGGATCTGGCGGCGCACCTGCGGGAGCTGCGCGAACAACGTCCGAAGGTGGAGCTCAAGAGTGTGCTGGGGGAGCAGCTGACGCGCCGGGTGGCGCAGCGCTGGTGCGAGCTATGGGTGGAGAATCGGCCGCTGGATCAATTGAGCAATGCCGACATTGATCAGGTTGTGGCCGCCTGCCAGCCGTGGACGGTATGGCCCGCGGGTACCGAGGGCTATCGCACGGCTGAAGTGACGCTGGGCGGGGTGGATACCGATGCCCTCTCCTCGAAGACCATGGAGTGCCGCAGCGCGCCGGGGTTGTATTTCATTGGCGAGGTGGTGGATGTGACCGGGCATCTGGGGGGCCACAACTTCCAGTGGGCCTGGGCCTCGGGACACGCGGCGGGCGAATACGTTTAAGTCCGATCAAGCGCTGGCGCAAAGGCCTTTCGTGCATTTCCGGAAACTGTGTTGGGGTTCTGTCTGTCAGGTTGGAAGAACCTGCGGAGGGTGACTACTCTCCGAAGGCAGTCCCACGCAGAAATGCAAGGAGCCCGTATGAAGATTGATCAGTTGGTAGAAACGGCCGAAGCGATGGTGGCACCCGGAAAGGGGATCATCGCGATCGATGAATCCACCGGGACGATTGCCAAGCGCCTGGGAGCGGTCGGTGTCGAGAACAGCGAGGAGAGTCGGCGTACCTACCGCGAGCTGCTTCTGACGACGCCGGGACTCAATGAATATATCTCCGGCGCGATCCTGTACGACGAGACCATCCGCCAGTCCACTCGCGACGGCAAGCCGTTCGTGGATGTGATGAACGAAGCCGGCATCCTGCCGGGCATCAAGGTGGATACCGGTGCGAAGGATCTGGCCGGATTCCCTGGTGAAAAGGTGACCGAAGGCCTGGATGGCCTGCGCGAACGGCTCGAGGAATACGCCAAGATGGGTGCGCGCTTCGCCAAGTGGCGCGCGGTCATCACAATTGGCGAGACCATGCCCACCGATACCTGCATCGAGGCGAACGCCCATGCCCTGGCGCGCTACGCCGCGCTTTGTCAGGAGCAGGGGATCGTGCCGATGGTGGAGCCGGAAGTTCTGATGGATGGCAGCCACGATATCGAGACCTGCTATGGCGTGACCGAGGCCACGCAGCGGGCGCTATTCCGCGCCTTGTACGAACACCACGTGTTGTTGGAGGGCACCATCCTGAAGGCCAGCATGGTGCTCCCTGGCAAGGATTGCCCCGAAAGGGCCAGCGTCGAGGATGTGGCGCACGCCACGTTGCGCTGCCTGGAATCCGCGGTGCCGGCGATCCTGCCGGGGATCGTGTTCCTGTCCGGTGGTCAGAGCGATGCCGATGCCACGAACCACCTGGATGCGATGAACCGCATTGGGGGTACCCCGTGGCCGCTGTCGTTCTCCTATGGCCGTGGTATGCAGCAGGCCGCGATGGAGCTCTGGGGCAAGGACATGGCCAACAACTTCGAGAAGGCGCAGCAGACCGTGTACGAACGTGCGCGCGACAACGGGTTGGCGGCCCAGGGCAAATACGCCGCCTGATGCTCACGAATTGCATCGTCTGTTGATCTGGATCAAGAACGAGCGGGTCGGCCGTTACTAGCCTGAGGGCGTCGGATTCGACCCGTGGTCTGGCAAGGGATGCACGAGCCCCAACGTGCGTGCCAGACCCTCGTATTCGACGGTGTATGTCGCGTCTTGGCCTGCTATCTCCGGATAGCAGGCTTTTTTGTGCCCGCTTCGCGGGGAAATGTGAAGCCTTTCCCAAATTTCTGGAAAATTGCGAACAGACGATAAATCGGTACGATCTCGCGCGAAACCCGTGCATTGAGCGCGAAATCGCGGGTTTGGCCTGCCGTTTTCCGTGATGGGGTATGGAACAATCCTGGATGGAGGGCGTCGTGATGCAGGTAGGAGGTGCGCTTCTCGTGCCTGGAAAATATTCAAACCACCAAGGAGATCCATAATGAGCCTGACGCGCAGAGAGTTTCTGGAAGCCATGGTTGCGGCCAGTGCCGCCGGCTTTTCCATGAATGCCTGGGCCGGTGAAAAAGGGTCCTGGCGCCCGGCCGAGTCGGATATGTATGACCTGCCGAAGTTTGGCAACGTTTCTCTGCTGCACTACACGGACTGCCACGCGCAGCTGAAACCGGTGCACTTCCGCGAGCCGGATGTGAATATCGGTGTGGGAGACATGCAGGGCAAGCCGCCGGTACTGGCGGGCGAGAAGATGCTCGAGTACTTCGACATCGAGCCGGGCACGCCGCTCGCGCACGCCGTGACGCACCTGGACTTCAAGTACGCCGCCGAGAAATATGGTCGGCTGGGTGGGTTCTCGCACCTGTCCACCCTGGTCCAGAAGCTGCGCGCCGAACGTCCGAACTCCTTGCTGCTGGATGGCGGTGATACCTGGCAGGGTTCCGCGACCTCGCTGTGGACCAATGGCCAGGACATGGTCGATGCCCAGAAGCTGCTGGGTGTGGACATCATGGTCGGCCACTGGGAGTTCACCTTCGGTGACGAGCGGGTGATGGAGATCATCGAGAATGACTTCAAGCCCAACAACATCGACTTCCTGGCGCAAAACGTCGAGGACCGTGACTGGGGTGACCCGGTATTCGATCCCTATACCATCCGCGAGATGAACGGCGTGCCGGTCGCGGTGATCGGGCAGGCGTTCCCGTATACCTCCGTGGCCAACCCGGATTACATGTTCCCGGACTGGTCCTTCGGCATCCGCGACGAACACATGCAGCGCATGATCGACGAATGCCGCGAGAAGGGCGCCAAGGTGGTGGCGATCCTGTCGCACAACGGCATGGTCACGGATATGGAAATGGCCCGCCGCCTGCGCGACGTCGACATCATCATGGGCGGTCACACGCACGATGCGGTGCCGGGTGCCATGGAGATCGAGAATGCCGGTGGCGAGAAGACCCTGGTGACCAACGCGGGCTCCAACGGCAAGTTCTTGGGTGTGATGGACCTGGACGTCACCGACAGCGGTATTCGCGATTACAAGTTCACGCTGCTGCCGGTATTCTCCAACCTGCTGGAAGCGGATGCGGAGATGGAAGAGCACATCCGCAAGGTGCGTGAGCCGTACGAAGACAAGCTGAACGAAGAGCTGGCTGTGACTGAAGGTGTGCTGTACCGCCGCGGCAACTTCAACGGCACCTTCGACGAGGTGATCATGGACGCCATGATCAAGGAGATGGACGCCGAGGTGGCGCTTTCTCCGGGCTTCCGCTGGGGTATTAGCGTGCTGCCGGGGGCGCCGATCACCTTTGAGGAGCTGATGACGCAGACGGCCACGACCTACTCGGAGACCCAGCGTAACGAGATGAGTGGTGAACAGCTGAAGAATGCGCTGGAAGATGTGGCCAACTCGATCTTCAACGCCAATCCTTACCACCACCGCGGTGGCGACATGGTGCGGACCTCCGGAATCGAGTACACCATCGATCCGCACGAGTCGATGGGGAGCCGCATCAGCGACATGCACATCAACGGCGAACCGGTAGACCCGGACAAGTCGTACGTGGTGGCCGGCTGGGCCAATGTGCACGAGCCGCTGGATACCGATCCGGTGTGGGATGTCGTTGCCAGCTACTTGCGTGAGCACGACACGATCAGCCCCGGCAAGCCGTATCTGCCGAAGCTGAAGAACGTGGAAGGCGATCCCGGTCTGGCGCGCTCCAGCTAAGCGATCCAGCCGGCTTGGCCCGCGCACGCGGGCCGGGTAGTCTCGCAGCCGCCGTACACTTCGAGGAGTGTGCGGCGGTTTTTTATTGGCGGGTAGTGCCTGTCACAGGGGATACGGGATGCAGGGAATCGGGGCGGACTTTGCGGGGTTGCTGTTGTACTGCCGCGCGGGATTCGAGGCGGATCTGACGGCGGAGCTGACCGAGCGGGCGGCCCGTGCCGGTTTAGGCGGTTATGCACGAGTGCAGGCTGGCGCGGGACACGTGTTCTTTGAACCGGCGGGCTGTAGTTTGAAGGAGCTGATTCGGGCCTTGCCGCTGACAGAGCTGATCTTTGCCCGGCAGGTGTTCCCGGCGCTACCGGTCCTGGCGGATCTGGACCGGGCGGATCGCCTGACGCCCATCATTGAACAGGCTGTCGCGGCCGGGTGGCGCGTGGATTCGGTTTGGCACGAAACGCCGGATACCAACGAAGGTAAAGGTCTGCGGCGTCTGATCAAGGCCGTGGAACGCCCTCTGGCAGCGGTGCTGCGCAAGCGTGGGGTGCTGTGTTCGGATGCCGGGGGGCAGCGGCTGCATGTGTTCTGGCAGGCCGGTGATCGGGTGCAACTGGGATTCAGTCGTCCGGGCCGTCGCAGTGAGTGGCCCGGCGGGGTACTTCATCTGCGCTCGCCGCGCGAGGCCCCCAGCCGTTCCACGCTGAAGCTCGAGGAGGCCTGGCACACCTTCATCCCCAGGGACGAATGGGATACACGCCTGGCACAGGGGATGCAGGCGGTGGACCTGGGTGCCGCTCCCGGTGGTTGGACCTGGCAGCTGGTGCAGCGGGGGATGTACGTGCACGCGGTCGACAACGGCCCGATGGATGCGCGTTTAATGGCTACCACCCAGGTAGAGCATCACCGTGAGGATGCCTTTTCGTGGGTTCCGCCAACGTCGGTGACCTGGCTGGTCTGCGACATCGTGGACAAGCCAGCCAAGGTCGCCGCGCGTATGGCGGACTGGCTGGAGGCGGGCTGGTGCCGGGAGGCCATCTTCAATTTGAAGCTGCCGATGAAACAGCGCTGGCAGACCGTGTACGACTGCCTCGACCACATCGAGGAACGCCTGCTGGACGAGCGGGTGCGGTTCCGGCTGAGGGCGCGGCAGCTCTATCACGACCGCGAGGAGATCACGGCCCACGTGAAGCTGGACTGAGCTGAGCCCGGGGCTATTCGCCCTGGACGGTGACGGTCAGGCGACGGGTGTGGGCGGCGTAGCGGTGCTCCCAGAGGAACAGGCCTTGCCAGGTGCCCAGAATCAGGCGCCCCTGTCCGACCGGGATGGTCAGATCGTTGTGCGTGAGCATGGCGCGGGCGTGGGCGGCCATGTCGTCGTCGCCTTCCATGTCGTGGCGGTATTCGGGGTCGCCGTCCGGGGCCATGCGGGCGATCAGGGTTTCGAGATCGTGGCGCACGTCGGGATCGGCATTCTCGGTGACGAGTAGGGACGCGCTGGTGTGATGCTGGAACACGTGGCAGGTACCGGTGGTGATACCGGATGCGCGCACGATGTGCTCCACCGCTTCGGTGACGTTGATCGTGCCGCGACCCTGAGTCCGTTGGGTGAGGGTGTCCTGGTAGACGGCCATTCATTACCTCGAATCCAAACAAAAAAGCGCCCGTAGGCGCTTGATTGGTCGATCTAAATTGGTGGAGGCGGCGGGAATCGAACCCGCGTCCGCAGGACCTCCGCCTTCGGCTCTACATGCTTATTCTGTCTTTTAATTTAACCAGCGACTACCCGACAGGCAGGGAATGTAACTGGCGATCCCGGTTGAGTTTTAATGGATCCACGCCGGGCGCGCTTCACCACGAGCTTATGAGAGTCGACGCCCGATACTGGACGCATAAGCACGGCTCCAGTCGGACGGCATCTACCGGTTTTTAAGCGGCGAGTGCGTAGTTGTCGTCGTTGGCAACTATTTTTTTGCAGTGATTTTTACGAGGTTCACCACATCCTCGGCATGCACCTAAGGTTTCGCGACCCACGTCGAAGCCAAGTCGCCCCCCAAGTACTTTCATGGACATAGTAACGCATCGCGAGTTCCCCGGCCATGTGCTTCTTCGGCGGGGGGAAGGGCAAGGGCGGGTTTACCGCGGAGTCCACAGAGGACACAGAGCAGGGCGATTCACAGGAAGATTGGAAGACAGGAAGACTTTTAATGGGTTGACTGGTATCCGCCAGGACAATCTTCGACACCCCAAAACCTTCCTGCCTTCCCGTCTTCCTGTAGCCAAGTCCTTGACCTTGACCTTGACCTTGATGGTCTCTGTGCCCTCTGTGGACTCCGTGGTGAGATCGGTCTAACAGGTCCCGCGCGGGGGGCGGGTCCGGTACAATGCGCTGCTTTTGGCACGTCCGGTTTCGAGGATACGCAATGCGGGTTGTGGAAGGGGGCGCGGCGGTCTCGCCGTTTCGGCTGCAGGCTCTGGAGGCAGGTCTGCGGACAAGCGTATCGGGTGCGGGCCCGCTAGCGGCACGGTTCGTCTATTTTGTCGAGACGCGCCGGCGGCTGAGCACGGAAGAGGACGCCGTGCTGGAGCGGCTGTTGAGTGAGGGCGAGGCGTGGGCCTCGCCGGCGTTCACGGTGGCCCGCGAATTGGTGGTGATTCCACGCTTTGGCACCATCAGCCCCTGGTCCTCGAAGGCCACGGAGATTGCCCATCACGCGGGTCTGGAAGGGGCGGTCCAGCGTATTGAACGGGGTGTGCACTGGTTGATTGGTGGCGAGGCGGCCGAGGGTGCCGACCTCGAAACGTTATCGGCCGTGCTGCACGATCGCATGACCGAGACGGTCATCGAAGACCCGGCGGCCGCGGTACAGCTCTTTCATAGCGAAACGCCGCGCTCGCTTACGCGCGTGGCGTTGGGAGATGACGCGCGTACCGCGCTGGAACGGGCCAATGGCGAACTGGGGCTGGCGCTGTCGCCGGATGAGATCGATTACCTGGCGGATGGGTTCTCGGCCCTGGGACGTGCGCCCACGGATGCCGAGCTGATGATGTTCGCGCAGGCGAACTCCGAGCACTGCCGCCACAAGATCTTCAACGCGGCCTGGGTATTGGATGGCGCGGCGGACGATCGCACGCTGTTCGGCATGATCCGGCAGACACACGCGCGCCATCCAGAGGGTGTGCTCTCGGCCTACAGTGATAACGCCTCGGTGATCGCCGGGCATCAGGGAACCCGCCTGATGCCGAATGCCATTACCGGCGAATACCAGCGTGAGACGCTGGATCTACCGATCCTGATGAAGGTGGAGACGCATAACCACCCGACCGCGATCTCGCCCTTCCCGGGGGCCGCGACCGGTTCCGGTGGGGAGATCCGCGACGAAGGCGCGACCGGGCAGGGCTCCAAACCGAAGGCGGGGTTGACCGGGTTTTCCGTGTCCAACTTGCAGATCCCTGGGCATGAACAGCCCTGGGAGCGGGACTTTGGGCGGCCCGGCCGAATCGAGAGCGCGCGCCAAATCATGCTGGATGGGCCGATTGGGGCGGCGGCATTCAACAACGAATTCGGGCGCCCGGCGCTGGCGGGTTACTTCCGGACGCTGGAGCTCGCCGTGCCCAACGCGGACAGCGACGAGACGCTTTACGGCTATCACAAACCGATCATGCTGGCAGGCGGGGTCGGTTCCATCCGCGGCGAGCACGTGCACAAGCAGGACGTGCCAGCGGGTACCCCGATCGTGGTGTTGGGTGGTCCAGCGATGCTGATTGGCCTGGGCGGCGGTGCGGCCTCCTCCATGGCCAGCGGTGCGAGCGCCGAACACCTGGACTTCGCCTCGGTCCAGCGCGGCAATCCGGAGATGGAACGCCGCTGCCAGGAGGTTATTGATCGTTGTACGGCCCTGGGTGCCGGCAATCCGATCCTGTCGATTCACGACGTGGGTGCGGGTGGGCTTTCCAATGCGATACCGGAGATTCTGGACGACGCCGGACGCGGTGGCGTGATTGAGTTGCGCGATCTGCCAACCGCGGAGTCGGGCTTGTCGCCCATGGAGCTTTGGTGCAATGAGGCCCAGGAGCGCTACGTACTCGCGATTGCGGCGGATCAACTGGAGACCTTCCGCACGCTGGCCGAACGCGAGCGTGCCCCGTTCGCGGTGGTGGGCGAGGCCACGGATACCGGGCATCTCAAGGTTGAGGATCGCCTGTTCCACGAACCGCCGGTGGACATGCCCATGGGCATGCTATTGGGCAAGACTCCGCGGATGACCCGCGAGGACCGCCGTCTAGAGCCGCCGGTGTCCGTGTTCGATCCGGAGTCCCAGCCGCTGGGAGAGGCTCTGGCGCGCGTGCTGCACATGCCATCGGTGGCGTCCAAGCACTTTCTGATCGCGATTGGGGACCGCAGTGTGGGCGGCCTGGTGGCACGGGATCAGATGGTGGGGCCGTGGCAGGTTCCGGTGGCGGATTGTGCGGTGACTCTGACGGATTTCGACCGTTACACCGGTGAGGCAATGGCCATGGGCGAGCGCACGCCGTTGGCGATGCTGTCGGCCCCGGCCTCCGGCCGGATGGCGATTGGCGAGGTGATTACGAACCTTGCAGCCGCGGATATTGACGGGACGGCGTCGATTCGGCTCTCCGCGAACTGGATGGCCGCCGCCGGCGTGCCGGGTGAAGATGCCAATCTGTTCGATACCGTGCGCACCATCGCCGAGGATCTTTGCCCGGCTCTGGGGATCTCGATTCCGGTGGGCAAGGATTCCTTGTCGATGCGGACGGTGTGGGAAACCGCTGACGGCCAGGCGCGCCACATGCACGCACCGGTGTCGCTGATTGTGTCCGGTTTTGCGGCGGTCGCGGATGCGCGGCGCACGCTGACCCCGGAACCAAAGCGTGATGCGGATGAACGTATGTGGCTGATTGATCTGGGCGAGGGGCGTACCCGCATGGGCGGCTCGGCGCTGGCTCAGAGCTACGGGCATGTGGGCGAGACGACGCCAGATGTGGTCGACGCTGGGCGTCTGCGCCACTTCTTCGACGCCATCGGCACGCTGCGGCGCAACGGCCTTCTGCGCGCCTACCATGATCGGTCTGATGGCGGGCTGATCACAACGCTGCTGGAAATGGCGTTTGCCGGGCGCTGTGGCCTTGATGTCGAGGTGCCCACCGATGGATCGCCCATGGCCTGGCTGTTCAACGAGGAACTGGGGGCCGTGGTCCAGACAGCGGCGGGGGCTGAATCGGCCTTGCGCGATGCGATGGCCGAAGCCGGATTGGAAGCTCATCTGTACCCGGTTGCCCGACTGCGCGATGACGAACAGGTGTTGATCCATCAAGGTGGACGCGAAATCCTGGCCGCGTCCCGCGCGGACCTGCAACACCAGTGGCAGGAGACGTCGGCCTGGATGCAGCGCCTGCGTGATGATCCTGAATGTGCCGATGAAGAGCTGGCTCGCGTGAGGGAAGACGGTGGTCTGCAGCCGCGCCTGACGTTCGACCCGGCGGAAGACATCGCTGCACCGATGATCGCCCGCGGCGAACGCCCACGTGTGGCGATCCTCCGCGAGCAGGGTGTCAACGGGCAGCTGGAGATGGCGGCTGCATTCGAGCGTGCGGGTTTCGCGCCCGTGGATGTGCATATGACGGACCTGCTGGATGGGCGTCAGGACCTCGGTTCGATGCAGGGTCTGGCCGTCTGTGGTGGCTTTTCCTATGGGGACGTGCTGGGCGCGGGCGGTGGCTGGGCCCAGACGATCCTGAATCATCCCGCGCTGCGGGACGCGTTCCAGGGCTTCTTCGAGCGTGGCGAGACGTTCACGCTTGGCGTCTGCAACGGGTGTCAGATGTTGTCCCACCTGGCGCCACTGATTCCCGGCGCGGGTCACTGGCCACGGTTCGTGCGTAACCGCTCGGAGCAATTCGAGGCCCGGCTGTCGCAGGTCCGCATTGAGCCCGGTCCTTCGGCGCTGCTTGAAGGCATGGCCGGGTCGATATTGCCGGTGGTGGTCTCGCACGGGGAGGGGCGGATCCGCTACGCGGACGGGACGCCCGTGCACGACCAAGCGGCATTGCGCTACGTGGAGGCGGACGATTCGCCGGCAAAGCTGTATCCAGCCAACCCGAACGGGTCCGCGGGCGGTGCGACGGGTTTCGCCAGCGAGGACGGCCGCGCCCTGATCATGATGCCCCACCCCGAACGCGTGTTCCGCAGTGTTCAGCACAGTTGGCATCCACAGGATTGGGGCGAAGATGGGCCGTGGTTGCGTTTGTTCCGCAATGCCCGCGCGTTCGTCGGCTGAGGCTGGATCCGACCGCAGCGTTGCGTTAATCAATGGTGTATAACCGGGCCATTCGCGCGGACAACATGAGAGGCGGGAGCGGGCATGGATGACGCCAATCAGGAGGAATTTCTCGGTGATGAACTGCGTGTAACGACGGCGTTGATGATCGGGCCGTCGACACGTACCGCAACCGACCCGGTCCTGGCGCAGCGCCTCATTGAGAGTCTGGATTTGTTCGACGATGCGCATCCGCGTGGCGCGATGCCGCACGAGGACGAGTCCTCACCCGAGGTGCAACGCCTGGAGCACAAGTTGGACCTCTTGCTGCACCTGGTGGCGGAGTCGCTTCACCCCGAGCGACCCGATCCTGTTGAAACAACGCTTAGTAGCCACGGGATTGCACTACCGGCGGGAACGTTGCCGGAAGATTGCGACCGTGTGGAGGTTTATCTCAGCCGGTTGTTACCCCAACCCTGCGTCTTGGGTGTCGAGACTCCGACAACGCGCGGAAGCCAGCAAATGACTCGCTGGACAGGGATCGAGGGTCCTCTGGAAGAGGCCATGGGGCGCTGGATCTTCCGCCTGCATCGCCGTGAGGTGGCGGAAAAACGCCAGAAAGTTGACGCCAATCGCAATTAGACGGGATACTGAGAACTCGATCACATCACCGGATGCGGCCTTTCTCGGCATCCGGTTTCGGCCATCGGGGCACAGCGGTATGCCGGACTCGGGCGACAAGCAGCAGAACATGCGTATTGCACTCAGTGGCGACGCCGGCGCGGCGGATGCCACGCGGGCGATCCTGAACTGCCTGGGATACGAGGCCGAAACCCACAGCAACCCCCAAGACCTGACCGACGGCACTCCAGCCGCCGCCGTGTGGCTTTGTGGCCCGGCGGCAGAACTCGAAGCCCGTTTGCGTGAACAACGTGGTGAGGTGGCGCCGATCGTGGTGCAGCCGACCGATGGTGGCGAGGTTCAGGCGGACGGTATCGGTTGCGTCGTCGACCATCCCCTGTCGATTGGTGGCGTGTCGCAGGTCCTGCAGTGGCTGCGTTTCGGCCGTGAACCCGGCTATGACGACATGCCGGGCCTGGTGGGCGCACATCCCACCATGCAAGCCGTGAAGCGTCTGGTGGGACAGGTCGCGCGTACTGATGCCACCGCACTGATCCTGGGCGAGACCGGTTCCGGCAAGGAAGTGGTCGCCCGCGCCATCCATAACGCATCGGATCGCGCGGACAAGCCGTTCGTGGCGGTGAACTGCGGTGCCATTCCGGGTGACTTGCTGGAGAGTGAGTTGTTCGGCCATGAGAAGGGGGCCTTTACAGGTGCGTTCACGGCCCGCGCCGGACGCTTCGAGTTGGCCGAGGACGGCACCCTGTTCCTGGACGAGATTGGTGACATGCCGCTGCCGATGCAGGTGAAGCTGCTGCGCGTGCTCCAGGAGCGGGTGTTCGAGCGCGTCGGTTCGAACAAGTCGATTCCGGCCCGCGCCCGAATTATTGCTGCGACCCACCGCAATCTAGACGATGCCGTGGCGGAGGGTAGCTTCCGCCAGGATCTGTTTTTCCGTCTGAGTGTGTTTCCCATCGAGTTGCCCCCCTTACGTGAGCGCACCAGCGATCTGCCTCAGTTGCTCGTTGCTCTGGAGGAGCGGTTGCGTGACCAGGGCATGATGCCGGCCCATCTGACGCCTGCCGTGATTGCCCATTTGGGCCAGCTCGCGTGGCCCGGCAACATCCGGGAACTGGCGAACCTGCTGGAACAACTCGCAATCATGTATCCGGACTTGCCGGTGGATCTGGCGCAACTACCGCAGCGTGTGCGTCCCGAGGGAATCGAGGACTTGGCGCTGCGGCCGCCTTCCACGCAAGAGTCGAGCGCCGAGAGTGGCGCGGACAGCAACATTCTGGTGGGAGGGCTGCCGCCTGAAGGGGTGGATCTGCGCAGTTTCCTCAACGATCTGGAGCGCGAAATGATCACCCGGGCCCTGGATGAAACCGGACACGTGGTGGCGCGCGCTGCACGTCGACTGGGTATGCGCAGGACTACCCTGGTCGAACGCATGCGCAAATTTGGCTTGGGTAAGTAGCTCGTAGTGGACGTTGCGACACTCGGCTCGAGGTCGATTCGCACCGAATAGAGTTCACCCGTCGTTTTTAGACCCGGCCGGCTCCAATGGGGGCCGAAACCTCCTCGTTCGTTCTCCATGCGGTGTGTGCGTGGTCGGTAGCTGTTGTGTCATTCATGGCTAGCCGGGCGTCCCCCCAAGCCCGATGGTTACGTGGGGATCGTCATGCGGGAAAGGTCGAGATCTCGTCACTGGGTGGTTGTGGGTCGGGCTCGCTTAGCGCCATGAGTTTGACGGACTCGTGATTGGAGCTTTCGTAAGTCCATGTAAACAAGGCTCGTATCTAGATGGCGCGCTTTTTGCTGAATGTCTCCCGAATCTCTATGGGAAGACCTTCATGTCGCGAGCCACAATCCTGTTGGTGGATGCCGACCCTGCATTGCGCGAAGCGGTGGTCGCGGTCCTGGCCAAGATCCCTCGGGTGCGATTGCAGGCCAGTACGGCCGCCGACTTGCCGCGGATGCTGGAGGCAAGCCGCCCCGCGGCGATTCTTGTTCACCGACTCGATGAACTGCATCTGAATGCGCTTCCGGAACCGACCGCGGCGGTGGCCGCCGTCAGCCTGGAATCGACTCAGGAGCGCGCTCTGCAGGCGATGCGCGCCGGGGTTCAGGCCCATTTTGGATTGCCGGAGATGGCCGATGGCCTTGCGCAGTGGCTGCGGCCGCTCATCCAGCCAGAACATGGGTTTGAAGCCCCAGCCCTGGTGGCTCGCAGCGCGGCAATGCGCGGTCTGGATCGGTTTGTCTCGCGTATCGCGCGCAGCTCGGCCACGGTCTTTGTGACGGGTGAATCGGGTGTGGGGAAGGAGGTCTTCGCACGCCAGCTGCACCTGCGCTCGCCGCGCAACCGTGGACCGTTCGAGGCGATAAACTGCGCCGCATTGCCCGAGGCCATGCTGGAGGCGATGCTTTTTGGACATGCCAAGGGCGCCTTTACCGGTGCGGTCGAGGCGCGCTCGGGTAAGTTTCAGCGGGCCCATGGCGGCACGCTGCTGCTGGACGAGGTCACCGAGATCCCGGTGCATCTGCAAGCCAAGCTCTTGCGCGCGCTGCAGGAGCGAGAGGTGGAGCCCCTGGGGGCGCGGCAGACACAGCGGGTCGACGTGCGCGTCGTTGCGACCTCCAATCGAGACCTTCGCACGGCCGTGAGTGATGGGCTGTTGCGTGAGGACCTCTATTATCGCCTCAACGTTTTCCCCCTTTATATCCCGCCTTTGCGGGAGCGCCACGAGGATATCGTGCCCTTGGCGCAAGCACTTTTGCGCCGGCTTAGCGGTGGGCGTTTGCGGGACCTGGACGCAGGCGCACAGCGGCGCCTGAACGAACACGACTGGCCGGGCAACGTGCGCGAGCTCGCCAACGTTATGGAGCGGGCCATCACGCTCCACGAAGGCGAGGGCGAATGCGTGTCCGCCGAGGCGGTTTGGCTGGATGCGGACATGCTCAGTCCCTGGTCCACTGGTGGCGACTCAGTGCAAGGAACCGACGCATACGCGGCGGACGCCACCGTGGGCGACGAGAACCCGACGCCGATGTTGGAGCAAACCCTCCAGACGCAGGAGTGCCGGGTGATTCTGAACGTCCTTCGAGAATCGGGCGGGCGCCGGAAAGAGGCGGCCGACCGGCTGGGAATTAGTCCAAGAACATTGCGTTACAAGATCGCGCGGTTGCGCGAACACGGCTTCGCGGTTCCCGCATCGGGTTGAAATGCTCGCACTGGCATATGGATTGCTTGATGCTTGGTGGCGAGTAACGCGTTAGCAGAGGACGTGCAACAGCTGGTGACTCCGATCACGGCACGCCTTGGGGATGAAGATTATGAGCGAGATGCAGATTCAGAACGTCCTGCAGCAGATGCGTCAGCTGACGCAGGCGAGTGGGGTGGAAAATACCAACCCGGCGCAGCAAAACCGTGAGCCTCAGCGGGTCGGCGGTGCGGACTTCCAGAACGTGTTGACGGAGTCGCTGCGAGGTGTGAACCAGGTACAGCAGGAGGCGACGGACCTGCAGACTCGCTTTGAGCTTGGCGACGAGAACGTGAGCCTGCCGCAGGTCATGACGGCGATGAGCAAATCGAGCATCGCCTTCGAGGCGACCAACCAGGTACGTAACCGGTTGTTGACGGCGTACCAGGAAATCATGCGAATGCAGGTTTGATCGGCCGCGCTGGCTGAAGGAGAGTACGGACGATGGCCGAGAATGCACAATCCCTGCCCGCGGTGGTAACGGGCGGGATCAAGGAATTCAACGGGATGCCCGCGGGCCGTCAATTGGCGTTGATGGGCATGGTGGCCGGCGCCATCGTTGTGATTGTTGCGTTGCTCTATTGGGCGTTGCGCCCGACCTATGTGCCGCTGTTCCCGCGCATGGACGCCGAAGATGCGGCGGAGGTGGTGCAGGTCCTTACGCAGGCCGGGATTCAGTATCAAGTCGATACCACCACCGGGCAGGTCAAGGTCCCGCAGGGCGACGTGGCCAATGCCCGGCTGCAGCTTGCCGGTGAGGGGCTGCCGCGCTCCGGCGACATGGGGTTCGAGTTGCTGCAAGAAGACACCGGGATTGGCACCAGCCGAATGATCGAAGGCGCGCGTCACCATCGAGCGATGGAGGGCGAATTGGCGCGTACCGTGGCTTCGCTGGATGCGGTCGACCGGGCGCGCGTGCACATCGCCGAGGGTGAACAGTCCGTGTTCGTGCGTGATCGACGCCCGGCGAGTGCGTCAGTGGTGGTGCACTTGCGCGGCAACCGTTCCCTCAGCGAGTCGCAGGTGGGGGCCATCGTGCATCTGGTCGCTTCCAGTACTTCCGACCTGGACCCGGACCGCGTCACCGTCGTGGATCAGCGTGGGACCCTGCTGACAGAGGATGGTGCCGCCGCCGGCATGGGCGGGAGTGGGGATCGCCTGGGCTTCACTCGTGATGTGGAGAGCCGCTACACCGACCGTGTCCGCGATCTGCTGGTTCCGATCGTGGGACGTGACAAGGTGCGAGTGCAGGTAAATGCCGATATCGACTTCTCGAGCGTCGAGCGTACCGAAGAGCTCTATGACCCCGAGACGATCGCACTGCGGTCCGAACAGTCCCGCGAAGAAGAGCGAACGGGTGCTGATGGGGGTGCCGGTGGGGTGCCCGGTGCCTTGACCAATCAGCCGCCGGATGGCGGGGTCATTGGGGCAGAGGGCGAGGAAGGCGTGGCCCAGCCCGCCCCGTTGCCCGGCAGCCGCAGTACCAACGTGACGCGCAATTACGAAGTGGATCGTCGCATCAATCACATCCGCGAGATGCCGGGTGGTGTGCAACGGGTTTCCACCGCCGTGGTCGTGGACTTCCGCCAGGAGGTGAACGAAGACGGCGAGACCGTGCAGGTGCCCCGGGATGCGGAGGAATTGGAGCGGATCGAGGCGCTAGTCCGCGAGGCCGTTGGCTTCAACGCCGCGCGGGGGGATACGATCAATGTGGTGACCGCCCCGTTCGAGGCCGTGGACGAGGAGCTTCCGGCTGAGGAAATCGCGTTCTGGGAGCAACCCTGGTTCCTTGAGGTGGTCAAAATCGTCGCGGCCCTGCTACTGGCGCTACTGATCTTGCTAACCGTGGTGCGCCCGGCGATGAAACAGTTGATGAAGCGTCCGCCGCCGCGTCGGGAAGAGCAGGAGGCGTTGACTGATGAATCCGGCGAGGCAGGTATGGGGCTCGGCCAAGGTAGCGAGGGTTCCGCGGTAGCGGCCCTGACGGGTCCGAAGGGTCCGGATCAACAGGAGATGGATCTGGAGGCGGTGCGCGAGATGGTCCGCGAGGATCCGAAGCGGGTGGCTCAGGTGATGAAGACGTGGTTGGGTGATGATGGCCGCTGAAAAAAACTCCAAGCTGGAAGGCGCCGAGCGCGCCGCCGTGTTCATGATGAGCCTCGGCGAAGATGCAGCCGCTGAAGTTATGCGTCACATGGGACCGAAGGAGGTGCAGAAGATCGGCACCGCGATGGCCTCCATGGATCGCATCTCGCGTAGTGACGTGAACGCCGCCTTGCACGAATTTTCCACCCATGTGCAGGAGCAGACGGCGCTGGGAGTGGGTGCGGACGACTATGTCCGCAGCGTGATGGAGAGCGCCTTGGGCGACAAGGCTTCGGGCCTGATTGACCGGATTCTGCTAGGGCGCAATTCCAAGGGGATCGAGGCACTGAAGTGGCTGGATCCGCGTGCCATCGCGGACATGCTGCGCAATGAACACCCCCAGATCGTCGCCATTGTGTTGTCCCATCTCGATTCGGATCAGGCGTCGGATACCCTGAAGTATCTGCCATCCCGCGTGCAGTCCGACATCGTCATGCGTATTGCCACCATGGACGGCGTACAGCCGCAGGCCCTGCAGGAACTCGACGACATCCTGGACCGCCAGCTGTCCGGGAATGCGGCGAGCAAGACTTCCCTGTTGGGTGGGGTGCGCTCGGCGGCCAGCATCATGAACCTGATGGAAGGCTCACGCGAAGCGGAGATCATGGAAGCCATCAAGGAGTCGGATTCCGACCTCGGTTCGAAGATCGAAGAAGAGATGTTCATCTTCGAGAACCTGGTGGAGATTGACGACCGTGGCATCCAGACCCTGATGCGCGAGATCCAGACCGAATCGCTGGTCCTGGCGATGAAGGGTGCGGACGACGACCTCAAGGACAAGATCTTCCGCAACATGTCCAAGCGTGCGGGCGAGATGCTGCGAGAGGACCTTGAGGCCAAGGGGCCGGTACGTGTGAGCGAAGTTGAGGCCGCGCAGAAGGAGATCCTGACGGTCGCCCGGCGTCTGTCCGAAAGCGGCGACATTGTGCTGGGCGGTGGTGGTAGCGAGGCCATGCTGTGACCGACGGCCCCGCGGCCCGGTTGTACACCGACGCGTCGGCGTCGCTCTGGGAGCCCCCGGAGATCGGCGACGATGGTGTGCATCCTCCGCGGCGGCTTCCCACGGCCTCCGAGATCGAGTCGATCGAAGAAGAGGCCCGTAAGAATGGTTTCGAGAGTGGTTATGCCGAAGGGCATGAACTGGGCCAGCGGGAGGCTGAAAAGGCCGCGCGCGCCCGAGAGGAAAAGAAACTGCGGGCGACGGTGGCCGAGCTGGAGGCCGTCGCGGGAGGCTTGGCCGATCCGCTGGCAGACGGGGTGGATGCCCTGGAGCCCGAGTTGCTGGCCCTGGTGACGGCGCTGGCGCGCAAGGTGGTTCAGAGCGAACTGGAGGCACGTCCGGAGCAGATCAAGACGGTGCTCCAGGGGGCGTTGGCCCAGCTTCCGGGTCGTAACCAGGAGGTTCGGGTTCACTTGCACCCTGAGGACCAAGCACTGGTCGAGGCCTACGGCGAACGTTCAGACGTGCGTATCACCTGGGTTCCAGACCCCGCGCTGGCACGCGGCGGGTGTCGGGTCGAGGCGGGTGCAGCCACGGTTGATGCCAGCCTGGAGCGACGCCTGCAGCATGCGGTGGAGGCGTTGTGGAACGGTGACTATCCCGACGAGGTTTCGCCGGCGCCAGTCGACCCGGCACAGGCGGATGATCGCTCGCCCCGGGAGGATTTGTGAGCACCCCAATCGACGAGGTCCGCCGCAAGGGGCGGGAACGACTAGGCAGCGGCCTCCTGGATCGGCTGCAGCAGTCGCGCGGGCGCGTGGAGCGGGTCAATTTGCCGCAGGCAGAGGGGCATCTGTCCCGCCTTACGGGGCTGACCCTGGAGGCCGAAGGCCTGCGGCTTCCGATTGGCGGGCGCGCCCTGATCCACGGTGAGACCGGCCCGCCGGTGCCGGCGGAGGTGGTGGGGTTCCAGAACGATCGTACCTTCCTGATGCCGGAAGAGCTGGCCGCGGGTTTGACCCCGGGTTCGCGAATCGAACCGCTGGATAATCAGCGCCAGATTCCGGTGGGCGACGGCCTGTTAGGGCGGGTGATCGACGCCAACGGCGAGCCGCTGGATGGGAAGGGGCCGATTCGGACCCATCAATTCGGGGGGTTGGCCGGTCGGCCGATCAACCCGCTGCTGCGGGCCCCGGTGCGCGAGCCACTCGATGTGGGGATCCGGGCCATCAACGGCTTGTTGTCCGTGGGGCGTGGCCAGCGTCTGGGCCTGTTCGCGGGCTCGGGGGTCGGCAAGAGTGTGTTGCTGGGGATGATGACCCGAAACACGACCGCGGATGTGATCGTGGTGGGGCTGATTGGTGAACGTGGGCGAGAAGTAAACGAGTTTATCCACGAGATCCTCGATGAGGAGTCACGGACCCGGACCGTGGTGGTGGCGGTGCCGGCCGACCAGTCGCCGCTGCTGCGCCAGCATGGCGCGTGGGTGGCCACTGCGGTCGCGGAGCATTTCCGTGATCAGGGGCTGCATGTACTGCTGCTGATGGATTCTCTGACCCGCTTTGCTCAGGGGGCCCGCGAGATCGCCATGGCGATTGGCGAGCCACCAGCCTCCAAGGGCTACGCGGCGTCGGTGTTTGCGCGGTTGCCGCAGTTGGTCGAGCGCGCGGGCAATGGCGACGTCGGGGGTGGCTCGATTACGGCCTTCTACACCGTGCTGGCCGAGGGGGACGACCAGAATGATCCGATCGTGGATGCAGCGCGGGCCATCCTCGACGGCCATGTAGTGCTTTCCCGCGAGATCGCGGAGACCGGACGGTATCCTGCGATTGATGTCGGCGCGTCCGTGTCGCGCGTGATGTCGTCTCTGATTGGACCGGAGCACGAA
The DNA here is from genome assembly GCF_000745395.1 of Thioalkalivibrio sp. ALJ1. Taxonomy (NCBI): domain Bacteria; kingdom Pseudomonadati; phylum Pseudomonadota; class Gammaproteobacteria; order Chromatiales; family Ectothiorhodospiraceae; genus Thioalkalivibrio; species Thioalkalivibrio sp. ALJ1. Next base: position 2,101,347 of record NZ_KN050684.1, read on the forward strand.
CGTGCGGCGCGACGCTTCCGTGACCTGGCCGCCACCTTTATGCGTAATCGCGACCTGATTGCGGTGGGCGCTTATCGCAAGGGGGCGGATCCGCACCTGGACGAGGCGGTGGCGATGCACGAGCGCCTGGAGGCGTACTTGGGGCAGGGGCGTGACGAGGCGGTCGGTTTTGATCGCGCCCGCGATGACCTGTTGGCTCTGGTGGGTGGTGGCGCGTGAATTCAAAGCGGCTGGAGCGCTTGTTGCGGTTGCGTCGGATCGAGGAGAGCGAGGCGACGCGGCAGCTGGGCGAGCGGTTGCAACAACTCGACGGGATCGCGGACCAGCGCGATCGGCTTGAGAGCTATCAGCACGAGTACCTGCAGGCGACGTTGCCCGATGATGCCAATGCCCTGAAATGGCTGGCCGGGATGCGTGATCAGTTGCGTACGGCTCTGGAACAGCAGGATCTGCGGATTCAGGCCGCGGAGTCACAGGTAGAGACCGCCCGCCAGGCATGGCTGGAGCGACACCGCAACTGCCTTTCGCTGGAAAAGCTGGTGGAACGGCGGCGGGCCGAGGCTGCGCAGACCGATGCGCGTCGTCAACAGACCGAACAGGACATGTGGGCGACGCGTCAGGCTCATGCCCGCGAGGGCGCGGCCGGAGGCAGTCAGAAGTCGGAAAGTACAGATTGGCAGAGTTCTTGAATGGGCCTTGAGTATCGAATGAGGCGAGCACGCGGGGAATGCCCCGACACGAAGAGGATCTGAACATGATCGCGACACAAAACGCCAGCCAAGGGATGCTGCCACTGCTGCAACTGTTGGGCGGTGGATCGCTGCAGGACCTGGATGGCCTGAAGGGCCTGGAAGGCGGCTTGCCGGGCTTGAAGGGTGAGGGTGGCGAAAGCTTCCTGGCGGTGCTTGAACCGCAGATGGAGGCCTTGTTGGCGAATCTTGGAGTCCCAGCGGACGAGCTTGAAGGGATGGACCTGGAGGCGATGCTCTCGCGCTTGCAGGATCTGCTAGACGGGCAGGAGTTCGCCTACCAGGGAGAGGCCGATGGCAAGGGCTTGCCGCTCGCCGGTTTGATGGCGGCAGTATCGGATTCCGGCTCGAATGCCTCCAGACGGAGCGAAACGACTCCGGTAACGGGCCGTTCGGGTGGCGAGGCGCAGGCGCTTCCGGTCAAGCCGTTGCCGGCGGCCGTGATGCGTCTCTTTATCGAAGCCAGCCAGGCCTCAGGGGGCGGGGTCAATCTGAAACCTGACGCGGTGGGCGCACCTGTGGGCCTGACTCGCGAGAACGTGCTGGATGTGCTGACCCAATGGATGACGCAGGGCGGTGATGATGCCCGGCGTTCCCGAACGGATACGGTGCAGGGTGTGTTGCCGGCTCTGGCCGGGCAATCCGAGGCGAGTGAGTCGGCGCGAGCGCTGCCACGCTTGGATTTGACCCGTTTGTTGCAGCAGCCGAACGGTGCGCGGGAGCTGGCCGATCAGGTCCGGATGCTCGCGCAGGCTCAGGGTGGACGTACCGAGCTCAAGCTGCACCCCCCACAGCTGGGGAGCCTGGATGTGCGCGTGCTGGTGGATGGTGATCGCACCAGCATCCAGTTCATCAGTGCCAATCCAGTGACCCGCGAAGTTCTCGAAGCCGCCATGCCCCGCTTGCGCGATAGTCTGGCGGAGAGCGGGCTGACGCTCGAGGATGCAACCGTGTCCGATCAGCCGGCTGAAGAACATGCCGAGCAGGATGCGCAGCAGGCGGCGGCCGATGCCGAGGCGGAGATCATGGATGAGGCCAACGATGACGACGAAGGCAGCACGCTTTCGATGCTGAACCGTCGCCTGGACCTGTTTGCCTGAACAGCCGGCCCGCGTCTCCTAGCGGTGGTCCTGGGCCCTTTTCTACCTTGATGTACAGAGTCCCTCTGGACGTTCTGGCCGGCCCTTCTGATGGGCGCCAAGATCCCGTCTTTCGGTGTGCTGTGACGGCCGATTCTTGACGTTATCCGGCCTCCAGGGGCGCGGCCGCGCCCTCTTCAATATCTCCTTTGTGTCATAACCGTCGGATAGTTCGAAGAAAATCGAACTCTGGCATCCACCTTGCTATGGTCCTGATCAAGAGCGAATTCTTGGTTTATCGGACGGTGGATGTGAAATGGCAGAGAAGGAAGTCAATCTCGATGACGGTGGAGACGGCGCCCCGAAGAAGGGTGGCATGGGCAAACTGATTGTCCTGCTGCTGGTTGCCGTTCTATTGATCGGCGGGGCTGCGGGAGCGGCCTGGTTCTTCCTCGCCGGAGACGGCAATGACGAGCAAGTCGAAACTGGCCCGCCGGAACGCTTCTACACCAGCCTGGAGCCGATGACTGTGAACATCGAGGCCCCAGGCCGGATTCGCTACCTGCGGGTCGAGTTGAGCTTGGTGACGCACAACGCGGGCGTCACCGAGGCGCTCGAGCGACATATGCCGGCGATCCGCAACGACGTTCTCGGCATCCTGGGCGAGCAGCGCTATGAAGACCTGAACACACGGTCGGGCAAGGAGACGCTTGCGGAGGAGCTGAATGAGGCGATCCGTGGAATTCTGAGCTCGCGGGATGCCCCGAACGCGGTCGAGGCCGTGTTGTTCAACGAACTGGTGATGCAGTAGGAGCCTCGTCATGGCACAGACGGATATCCTCAGCCAGGACGAGATCGATGCCCTCCTGCACGGTGTAGATGAGGGTGAGGTCGAGGTCGAAGACCCGTATCCCAGAGATGGGCAGGCGCGGGAGTTCAATTTCGCGACCCAGGATCGGATCGTCCGTGGACGCATGCCCACGCTGGAGATGATCAACGAGCGCTTTGCGCGTCATCTCCGGGTCCGTCTGTTCAACGTGTTGCGGCGGTCCGCCGAGATCTCGGTGGTGGGCACCCGGATCACCAAATTTTCCGAGTACATGCATTCGCTGTTCGTGCCTACCAGCCTGAACCTGGTGCGCGCGCATCCGCTGCATGGCACGGGGCTGTTCGTGTTCGATCCCAAGCTGGTTTTCATCCTGGTCGACAACTTCTTTGGCGGGGACGGGCGTTACTACACCCGTATCGAGGGGCGTGATTTCACGCCGATGGAGATGAAGGTCGTACACGGGGTGCTTCAGGGTGCCTTCGAGGACATGCAGAAGGCCTGGCAGCCGGTGATGGAGCTCCGGTTTGAGTTCCTGAACTCCGAGGTGAATCCCCAGTTCGCCAATATCGTCTCTCCCACCGAGATCGTGGTGATCAGTGAATTTCACATCGAGCTCGACGGTGGGGGCGGCAACCTGCACGTAACCCTGCCGTACTCGATGATCGAGCCGATACGCGAGCAGCTGGATACCGGTATCCAGTCCGATCGTTCCGATGTGGATCAGCGCTGGATGCACGCCTTGCAGGAGGAGATTCAGACCGCCGAGGTCGAGATCAGCTCCATGCTCGCCGAGACCGAGGTCACGGTACGTGAACTGCTGGATATCCAGCCCGGCGACATTATCCCGGTCGATCTCCCCGACACGATCACCTTGCAAGTCGAAGACATCCCGATGTTCCGTGGGAAGTTCGGCGTATCCAATGGCATGAATGCGCTCCAGGTTTCGGAACGCATTATCAAACGATAGAGGGCCGCAACATGGCAGACACCGACGATCCCAAACAGGACACCCCAACCCCGGATGAAGAGGCCACGGAAAACGAGGCCACGGATTCGACGGAAGGTGGCTCCGATGACCAAGCCCTGGCCGATGAATGGGCGGCGGCCCTGGCTCAACAGAAGGACGACGAAGGCGCCGCCGACCCGGACGCCCTGTTGAACGAGGCACAGGGTGGCAGCAGTGCCGACGCGGTGGCAGAGGAGACCCCGAAGGCCGAGAAAGCAGAGAAGGTCGAGAAGAGAGAGCGCAAGCACAAGCCTGACGAAAGCGCCGAGGCTTTGCAGCCCGAACAGCTGTCGGGGGTCGTCCAGGGCGACGGCGAAGAGATGAATCTGGAGATGGTGCTGGACGTGCCGGTCACCATCTCCATGGAGATCGGCCGTACCCGAATCCCGATCCGCAACCTCCTGCAGTTGAATCAGGGTTCGGTGGTGGAGCTGGACCGGTTAGCCGGTGAGCCGTTGGACGTACTGGTGAACGGCACGCTCATCGCCCATGGCGAGGTGGTGGTGGTCAACGAAAAGTTTGGTATCCGCCTGACCGACGTGATTAGCCCCAGCGAGCGGATCCGCAAGCTTAAATAGCCATGAATCAACGTTATACGCGCATATCGGCCACCATTTTGGCGGCCGTCACGGGGAGTCTCTGGCCACTCAACGCCCTTGCCGACAGTGGCAGTGGTGGTGCGGCGGGCTATCTGGCCCAACTGATTGGCGGGTTGGTGCTCGTGATTGGGGCCATCGTGGTGTTGGGGTGGGTCCTTCGTCGAACACAGGGTGGCTTGAACCGGGGATCGCAGGCGATCGAGATCGTAGCGGCACGCTCGGTGGGGACCCGTGAGCGTCTAGTGCTCGTTCAGGTCGGGAATGAGCAGGTCCTGGTCGGCGTGGCGCCCTCCGGGATTCGCACCCTGCACACAATGAACGAGCCGGTGACGGCGGCGGTGGGTGAGACCCCGGATTTCTCCAGCGCACTCAAGCGCGCCGTGAGCCGCCGTAGCACGCCCGCCAGCGAACGGGGAAATCCGTGATGTCGCGGGTTATGCGAATCGCAATGGCCTTGGGTCTGTTGGCCTTGCCGGGCCTGGCGGGTGCTCAGGTCGCACAGGGCATCGAGGCCCTGACCGTGACCACCAACGGGGATGGTGGCGAGACCTACTCGGTCACGCTGCAGATCATCCTGCTGATGACGCTGCTGACCCTGCTGCCGTCGATCCTGATCATGATGACCGCGTTTACCCGTATCCTGGTGGTGCTGGCGATTCTGCGTCAGGGCCTGGGGACGACTCAGACCCCATCCAACCAGATCCTGATTGGCCTGGCGTTCTTCCTGACCTTGTTCGTGATGGCACCGGTGTTCGACGAGATCTACGAGACTGCGTTCGTGCCCTATGTGAACGAGGAGATGGGTACGGAAGAGGTGCTGGAGGCGGGCGTGCAGCCCCTGCGCGAGTTCATGCTGGCGCACACGCGCGAAAGCGATATCGCGATGTTCGCCGAGATCAACGGGATCGACGGCTTCGAGGAAGCCGAGGACATCCCCTTGAGCCTGTTGGTACCCGCGTTCATCACCAGCGAGCTGAAGACCGCCTTCCAGATCGGCTTTTTGATCCTGATTCCCTTTCTGATCATTGATCTGGTGGTCGCATCCGTCCTGATGTCGATGGGGATGGTCATGCTGTCACCGCTGATCATCTCGCTGCCGTTCAAGGTGATGTTGTTTGTTCTGGTCGATGGCTGGGCCCTGATGATGAACACCCTCGCCACCAGTTTCTTTGTTTAGGAGATTCAGATGACACCCGAACTGGTTGTCGATGTGGGGCGCGAGACCCTGACTATCGTGGTGCTGTTGGCGGCGCCACCGCTGCTAACCGCCTTGGCTGTGGGCCTGGCGATCGGCATGTTGCAGGCGGCGACCCAAGTGCAGGAAATGACGCTGTCGTTCATCCCGAAGCTATTGGCGATGTTCGCGGCCCTGCTGATCAGTGGCCACTGGATGCTGGCGTTGCTGATTGACTACACCGAGCGGCTCTACGAGGGCGCGCCGGGGATGGTGGGCTAAGTGACCCTGGCGGCCGAACAGCTGGTGCTGTGGGTGGGGGCGGTCCTGTGGCCGTTCGCACGCATTGGCGCCATGTTGGTGGCCATGCCGATTTTTGGCGCCGATACCGTGAATGCCCGTGTGCGCATGGGCCTGGCGCTGCTCCTGTCGATTTTCGTCGCGATGCAGGGTCCGGTACTGCCGGACATCGACCCGCTTAGCCTGGAGGGGGTCGTCGTTACCCTGCATCAGATCGCGATTGGCGTGTTCATGGGTTTCATCCTGCAGATGGTGTTCTCGGCCGTGACCCAGGCGGGCGAGGTGATCGCACTGGGCATGGGTCTTGGTTTTGCGTCCATCGTGGATCCAGCCCAGGGGGTGCAAGTCCCGGTGGTGTCGACCATCTTCGTAATCTTCTCGACCTTGCTGTTCCTGGCCATGAATGGGCATCTGATTGCGCTCGAGCTAATGCTAACCAGCTTCGAGACCATGCCCATTGCGCCGACGGGTCTGAATGCCGAGGCGTTCCATGCGTTGGCGGCGTTCGGCTCCATGATGTTTGTCGGCGCGGTACTGGTCGCCTTGCCGGCGGTCGCGTCGCTGTTGTTGGTGAATATCTCCATGGGGGTCATCACCCGCGCGTCGCCGCAGCTCAACATCTTCGCGGTGGGCTTCCCGATGATGATCCTGATGGGTTTTGTGCTGCTGATGTTCACCTTACCCGGCCTGCCGGAGCGCTTCGGGGAGTTGATGTTCGAAGGCTTCCACCTGATGCAGACGCGGATGGGTTTCTGAGATGGCCGAGAACGAGAGCGGACAAGAAAAAAGTGAAGAGCCGACTCCGAAACGCCTGCGCGAGGCGAAGGAGAAGGGGCAGGTGCCGCGCTCGCGTGAGCTCAGTACGTTCCTGGTGCTGATGGCGGCTGGGAGCTTCATGTTGATGTTCGGTCCGCACATGGGCGCGCAGCTCGCGGATCAGACGGGCAACCGCTTCGATATCGAACGCGAGATGGTGTACGACTCCTCCTTGCTGTTGCCGTACTTGGCGGAGGAGATCTTTCGCACGCTGCGCATGCTGTTCCCGTTGTTTGGCGTGCTCGTTGTCGCCGCGATGCTGGCGCCGATCGTAATTGGTGGGGCCAATTTTTCGTGGAAGGCCGCGGCTCCCAAGGCCTCTAAGCTGAATCCGCTGAAGGGCCTCAAGCGCATCTTCTCTTGGCAGGGCTTGATGGAGTTCGGCAAGACCTTTGCCAAGTTCGTATTGATCTCCAGCGTGGCGGTGGCGGTGCTGGCCACGTTCTCGGACCGACTGCTCATGCTTGGATACGAGCCGCTCCATCAGGGGATTGCGCATGCCGCGCAGTTGGTCCTGGGAACGTTCATCGCGGTCTCGGCGGCGTTGATCTTGGTGGCGGCGATCGATGCCCCGTTCCAGATGTGGAACCACCAAAAGCAGCTGCGCATGACTCGCCAGGAGGTCAAGGACGAATACAAGGAGACGGACGGCAAGCCCGAGGTCAAGCAGAAAGTGCGTCAGTTGCAGCAGGAGATGGCGCAGCGCCGGATGATGGAGGAGGTGCCCAAGGCCGACGTCGTGATCACCAACCCGACTCACTATGCGGTGGCGATTGTCTACGAGGCTTCGCGCATGGCGGCGCCGAAGGTCGTGGCCAAGGGCGCGGATGAAGTGGCGGCCTCGATCCGCGCTGTGGCTGATGAGCACGCGATCATCCGTGTCGAGGCCCCGCGCGTGGCACGCGCCATCTATTTCACCACCGATCTGAATCAGGAGATCCCGAACGGGCTGTTTGTGGCGGTGGCGCGCATTCTCGCTTACGTCTACCAGCTCAAGCGCGCCGACGCGGATGCCGAAATGCCGGGTGACCTGCCGGTACCCGAGGACTACCTGGATCCTGACAAGCAACGCGGTAATCGGAGGAATCGCTAATGGCCTTCTTCGACCGCCTCGGGAACGTGGGCAAATGGGGGCTGGGCGCGCCGATCCTGTTGGTCGCGATGCTCTCGATGATGGTACTGCCATTGCCGCCGTTGGCATTGGACGTACTGTTCACCTTCAACATCGCGTTGTCGCTGGTCGTGATCATGGTGGCGGTGTATACACCGCGACCGCTTGAATTTGCCGTATTCCCAACCGTTCTGCTGGTCGCCACTCTGCTGCGTCTGGCGCTGAACATCGCATCCACGCGCGTGATCCTGCTGGAGGGGCATACCGGAACCGACGCCGCCGGCAAGGTGATTCAGGCCTTTGGTGATTTCGTGGTCGGTGGGAACTACACCGTCGGCCTGGTGGTGTTTGCGATCCTGATTATTATTAACTTCGTTGTCGTTACGAAGGGGGCTGGGCGCGTGTCCGAGGTCAGCGCCCGCTTCACGCTGGATTCCATGCCTGGCAAGCAGATGGCGATCGATGCCGATCTGAATGCCGGCATCCTCAGCCAGGAAGAGGCGCGCAAGCGCCGCGAAGAGATCGCCAGCGAGGCGGATTTCTACGGCTCGATGGACGGTGCCTCCAAGTTCGTTCGCGGGGATGCGATCGCGGGCATCCTGATCCTGTTCGTCAACATCATCGGTGGCTTGACCATTGGTGCGGTGCAGCACGGGATGTCGCTTGGCGACGCCGCCACCAACTACGTGCTGTTGACCATTGGCGATGGCCTGGTCGCGCAGATCCCCTCGCTGGTCCTGTCGTCGGCCACCGCCATCATCGTGACCCGCGTGACCAGCAGCCAGGACATGGGCCAGCAGGTCTACGGCCAGATGTTCTCCAACCCGCGCGTGTTGTATGTCGCGGGTGCCGTGATTGCCGCACTGGGCGTCGTACCGGGGATGCCGAATGCGGTGTTTCTGGGTCTGGCCGCGCTGATCTTTGGTTGGGCCTACCTGCTCAGGCGGCAGAGCCGCCAGGCCGAGGTGGAGGTTGAACGCATCGCACCGGAGTCCGAGTCTGCAACCCGCTCGGAGGATCGCGATCTGACCTGGGAAGACGTGCCGCCGGTGGATCTGGTGTCCCTGGAGGTCGGCTACCGCTTGATTCCGCTGGTGGATCGCACCCAGGACGGACAGCTGATGGGCCGCATCAAGGGGGTTCGGCGCAAGTTGTCGCAGGAACTGGGTTTCCTGCTGCAGCCGGTGCATATCCGCGACAACCTCGAACTGAGCCCCAATGCCTATCGCATCAGTCTGCTCGGAGTCACCGTGGCCGAGGCCGAGGTGTTCCCCGATCGCGAGTTGGCGATCAATCCGGGCGAGGTCTTTGGAACGGTGCCGGGTACGCCCACCAAGGATCCGACCTTCAACCTGGACGCCCTGTGGATCGATCCGGCGGATCGGGACCAGGCCCAGGGGGCGGGCTATACCGTGGTGGATTGTTCGACCGTGATTGCCACGCACCTGTCGCAGGTGTTCCGCGAGAACGCTCACCGCCTCATCGGCCACGAAGAGGCTCAGCATTTGCTGGACCAGCTGGCCCGGCATTCTCCGAAGCTGGTGGAGAACCTCGTTCCCAAGACTCTGTCGCTGTCGATCGTGCTGAAGGTATTGCAGAACCTGCTGGCCGAGCAGGTCTCGATTCGCGATCTGCGAACGATCGCCGAAACCCTGGCAGACGAGGGCGTGAAGAGTCAGGATCCCGGCGCTTTGACTGCCGCCGTGCGCGTCGCATTGTCGCGTTCGATCGTCCAGGACCTTGTAGGACCGGAGGATGAGCTGCCATTGATCGCACTGGACCCCTCGCTGGAACAGCTCTTGCATAAGTCCCTGCAAGGCAGCTCGGGCGGGACGGTTGGATTGGAGCCCGGACTGGCGGAACGGTTGCAGCGTTCGGTGGCCGATGCGGCCCGTCGTCAGGAAATGGCCGGACAAGCGGCGATCCTGGTGGTGGCACCGGAGATCCGGTCCTGGATTGCCGGGTGGCTGCGCGGCGCGGTTCGTAGCCTGACGGTGCTGGCCTTCACCGAGATCCCGGACAACCGTCGGATTCGAGTGGTGGCCACCGTGGGTCAGGAAGAATCACAGAAACAGCCGGCCTGAAGGTAAGCGCCTGAGAACGGGTGCCGAAGAACGAGCAAAAGGGTTCCGTCGCGCAAGCGGCACAGGAGATAAAGCATGAACGTCAGACGATATCGGGCCCGGGACATGCGTGACGCGATGCGTCAGGTGCGCGAGCAGCAGGGCGAAGATGCGGTGATTCTGTCCAGCCGGCGCGTCGATGGTTGGCTGGAGGTGGTCGCCGCGCTGGAAGACGGTGAATCCTCCGAGCCGATGCACGAGCCGGAAAGGACACGCTCCAACAGCCCAGCGCGCCCGTCCGCCGAACGAGCACCGGAGCAGGGGGGGGGCTCCTGGCCAGCCGACCCGGAGCTGAAGGCGATGCGTCAGGAGCTTCGCGACCTGCGCAGTCTGATGAGTCGACAGTACGCCGAGAGCGAAGAGGCCCGATGGGCTGCGCGCCATCCGCTGGCGGCCGAGTGCAAGGCGCGCCTGATGGATCGGGGCTTCAGTGAATCCCTGGCACGTAGTCTTGCGGGTAGCATTCTGGATGACAGCTCCCCGGAACAGGCATGGGAGCGTCTGCGCGCCCGCTTGTCGGGGGCGATCGCGACGCATCGCCCAACCATTCTCGACGAAGGCGGATTGCTGGCAATGGTCGGACCCACAGGTGTCGGCAAGACCACCACCCTCGCGCGGATCGCGCTGCGCCAAATCCGTCGCATGGGCCCGGATTCGGTTACGCTGGTTACACTGGACTCACAAAGGATCGGCGCGACGCGGCAGCTGCAGGCCTTTGCCCAGATGGCGGGGGTCTCGGTACGTGCGTTGCAAAATGCGCGTGAATTGCGTGACCTGGCCCGGCGGGTGGAGGATGGACACCTGATTCTGGTGGATACGGCGGGGCAGGCCCCGAACGCAGTGGAAGAGGAGTCGTTGTTTGCACATCTGCCGCCGAGCATTCGCGCCGAGAGCTGGCTGGTGGTTTCGGCCACTACTCAGGGCAACACCCTGCGGCGGGTGCTCGAGGCCTTCCGCAAGGCAGAGCCTTCGGCGCTGGTGTTGACCAAGCTGGACGAGGCCGAACAATTAGGTGAGGTGTTGTCAGTGCTGCTGGATCAACATCTGGGGCTGGGATTCGTCAGCGATGGCCAACGCGTCGCGGAAGACTTCCATCGCGTGGATACCGGCCATCTGACCCACTTGGCACTGGATGACGACGCGGATGGTTCCATGGCTAAAGCAAACGCCCGCGAGACCTGGGCCGCCGAGCGCCTGGCGGAGATGGACCCGCCCCGCCGAGCGCGCTCGCAACCGCGCCCGGTCACCAGTGCCGAACCCGCGAGCCTGGAACTGATTCAGCCGGTTGGAAAGGGCCGTTATGCCACGCACTAACAAACCCTTGAAGGTCATCGCAGTCGCCTCCGGCAAGGGTGGCGTTGGCAAGACCAATGTCTCGGTCAACCTGTCGGTAGGACTGGCTCGGCTGGGGCGCGAGGTGATGCTGTTCGACGCGGATCTGGGCCTCGCCAATGTCGATCTCTTGCTTGGCTTGCGGCCGGAACGAACGCTGCACGACCTCGTGACCGGCGAGGTGGAGAGCCTGGAGGAGGTGTTGGTCCAGGGGCCGGACGGGGTGAAGGTGGTGCCATCGGCTTCCGGCATCGCCGCGATGGCGAACCTAACCCCGGCCGAACATGCCGGGCTGATCCATGCTTTCAGCGCCTATCGCAAGCCGTTGGATGTGTTGATCGTGGATACCGCAGCAGGGCTGCAGGAGTCCGTGACCTCGTTCTGTCGCGCGGTTCAAGAGACCCTGGTGGTGGTTTGTGACGAACCCGCATCGATTACCGATGCCTACGCCCTAATCAAGGTGTTGCACCGGGACCACGGCATGCGTCGTTTCCGCATGGTGACCAACATGGTCAGCGGGCGCGAGAGTGCCGACCGCCTGATGCAGAAACTGAATACCGTTTGCGGCAACTATTTGCCGGAGGTGGTCCTGGACCTGGCCGGCTATATTCCCGTGGACGAGCACCTCCGCAAGGCGGTGCAGAAACGCGCGCCGGTGGTCCAGCAGTATCCCGGCAGCCCGGCGGGCAAGGCCTTCGCCGAGCTGGCCCGGACGGTTGATCGTTGGCCGGTCGGCAAGGGTGACCACGGAGGCGTCGGATTTTTCGTGGAACGAATGCTCCAGAGCGCATGATGGCGACCCGAAATCGACTTTCCGGCTACCAAACAACGTCCACCGCATCCGGTGGGCACGAACGGCTGATTGCAGATCACATCGAACTGGTGCATCGGATCGCCCATCATTTGATGGCGCGCCTGCCGTCCTCGGTACAGGTGGATGACCTGATTCAGGCGGGAATGATCGGTTTGTTAGAGGCTGCGCGGCAGTTTGAGGGCGGCCAGGGCGCCACTTTCGCGACCTATGCCGGGATCCGAATTCGCGGTGCGATGATTGACGAATTGCGCCGTAGTGACTGGACGCCGCGTTCGGTGCATCGCAATAGCCGCCGCATCGCCTCCGCGATTCAGGCGGTCGAGGCGCGCGAAGGCCGGGCCGCACGCGGTAGCGAGGTTGCGGCGGAGCTGGAAGTGCCCATCGATCAGTATTACGAGATGCTCCAGGATCACGCCGGTGCCCATTTGTTCGCGCTGGATGACCTCGGCGGCGGCGATGATGGCGCCGATCGGGTGATTGAGGGTCAGGAGGCTTCGCCCGCGCGGAATATGGAAGCGGGCGAGTTCCGCGAGGAACTGGCCGAGGCATTGGGCGACTTGCCAGAACGCGAGCGTCTGGTGCTTTCGCTGTACTACATCGAGGAACTGAATTTGCGCGAGATCGGTGCGGTGTTGGGCGTGACCGAGTCGCGTGTCAGCCAAATCCGCAGTCAGGCGGTGATCCGCCTGCGCGCGCGCATGGGGTCGTGGCTCGAAGACGGCACGGCTTTGCAGTTATTCTAAAACCCACCCTACGAATCCCGGAGTGACGTGTGGACAAGGGAATGAAAATTCTCATCGTGGACGACTTTTCCACGATGCGGCGCATTATCAAGAACCTCTTGCGCGATCTCGGCTTTAACAATACCCAGGAAGCCGATGATGGGAGTACCGCGTTGCCGATGCTGCAAAACGGTGACTTCGACTTCCTCATTACGGACTGGAATATGCCCAACATGCCGGGCATTGATTTGCTCAAGGCCGTCCGGGCGGATGCCAATCTGAAGTCGATGCCGGTGCTGATGGTGACGGCAGAGGCCAAGCGCGACCAGATCGTGGAGGCGGCGGAAGCAGGTGTGAACGGCTATGTGGTCAAGCCGTTCACCGCTGAAACCCTAAAGGAAAAGATCGATAAAATCTTTGAACGTATTGAGGCACAAGGATAAGTTTGTGCCGATAGCGGACCATTTTGGATTGGCGCCAAAGCGGCCCGGTTCGCCTGTAAACACCGCCGGGAGGCATATCCTGGCGGCGGGGTTTCAGCAAGAGGCTTTTCATGACTGAACAGGAACATCCGCCGCGTGACGGACAGCTCGATCTCGCCCGCAAACTCGTCGAGCGACTGGAAGCCGGTGACGACACGGGTGCCCGGGCGTTGGTCCAGGACCTGGCGCGTCCTTATGACCGGGAACTCTTCGATGAACTGGGCAAACTGACTCGAGACCTCCACGAGGCCTTGCAGAGCTTCCGCGGCGACTCGAGACTGGTCGAACTGACGCGGGCCGAGATCCCGGATGCGAAGGAACGCCTGAATTACGTAGTCACGATGACCGAACAGGCGGCACACGACACGATGAATGCGATCGAGTCGAGTCTTCCCATTGCCGAGTCCTTCAGCCAGCAGGCCGCTGAGCTGACAGAAAAATGGACACGGTTTCGTAACCGCCAGCTATCGGTGGATCAGTTCCGGGATTTCGCCCGGGATCTGGATGGCTTCTTTGCCCAGGCCGGTACCGATACGGAAGAACTTCGGCGACTGCTCTCCGAAGTGCTGATGGCCCAGAGTTATCAGGATATTACGGGGCAGGTCATTCGTCGTGTAATCCAGCTGGTGACAGACCTGGAGGAGAACCTGGTCTCCCTGATCCGGCTATCCAGTGGCCGCATGGAGCAGGTGGAGGCGGCCGAGGCCTCCATCGAGCAGAGCAAGGACGACCGCGAAGCCAATCGCAAAGGGCATGGCCCGAGTGTGCCAAAGACTCAAGATTCCAGCGAAGATGTCGTTCAAGGACAGGACGAGGTGGACGATCTGTTGTCGAGCCTGGGCTTTTGACAGCACCCCTCATGCGACTGGCGCCACGGGATTGGAGAGACTGAATGGCCATCGACCCCAACGACGAAATCCTTCAGGACTTCCTGATCGAGGCCGGGGAACTTCTTGAGGGGCTCAACGAGCAACTCATTGACCTGGAGCAAAACCCGGACGACCGGGAGCTTCTGAATGCGGTCTTTCGCAGCTTTCATACGATCAAGGGCGGTGCCGGCTTCCTGAGCCTGGACGCGCTGGTGACCGTGTGTCACCACGCCGAAGATGTCTTCAATCTGTTGCGCAATGGCGAGCGTCGGGTGGATAGCCACCTGATGGACACCATGCTTCGGGTGCTGGATAGCCTGAACGTCATGTTCGGGGATCTGCGCTCCGGTGTCGATCCGACGCCGGCAGAAGCGGATTTGGTCGAAGATCTGCGCCGCATGGCCAAGAACGAAGATGTGGCCGCTGCTCCGTCCTCACCTTCGGAACCGGAACCGGAACCGGAACCGGAACCTGAGCCTGAGCCTGAGCCTGAGCCTGAGCCTGAGCCTGAGCCTGAGCCTGAGCCGGAACCCGAGCCCGAGGACTCGGCTGCGGACGGAATGGTGGGGGCTGGTGACGAGATCACAGACGACGAGTTCGAAGCGCTTCTGGATACCCTGCATGGGGACTCTGCGCCCGCACCCGTGGCCAAGGATTCGGAGTCCGATCCGGCCGGTGGCACGGACGGTGATGTGGATACCGCTGCGAGCGGCGACCTGATCAGCGACGACGAATTCGAGAATCTGCTGGATGAATTGCAGGCCCGGGGCGAAGGTCCTGCGGCGACGTCCACAAGCGAACCCCGCGAACCCGCAACGCCAGAGCCGGCCCCCAGTGCCCCGTCCGAAGAGCCTGCCAAAGCGGAGGTCGGCTCTGGAGGGCAGGGTGGTGGTGCCCGCGCAGGCGGGGGCGGCGAGGCTGGAGGCCGCTCGGCCCCGCAGGGCGAAACCTCCGTCCGCGTCGACACCGAGCGTCTGGACGAGATCATGAATCTGGTTGGCGAGCTGGTGCTGGTGCGCAATCGCCTGAGTATGCTGCGCTCGCAGCATGTCGACGACGAGTTGGGCAAGGCGATCAGTTCGTTGGCGCTGGTGACTTCGGATCTGCAGACCTCGGTGATGAAGACGCGGATGCAGCCGGTGAAGAAGGTCTTCAATCGCTTCCCCCGAGTCATTCGCGACCTGTCGCGCAATCTGGGTAAAGAGATCGAACTGGAGATCTTCGGTGAGGATACCGACCTCGACAAAAACCTGGTCGAGGCGCTCTCCGATCCGTTGGTCCACTTGGTACGAAATGCAGTAGACCACGGTATCGAGACCCCGGAGGTGCGCGAGGCCGCCGGCAAACCGCGCAAGGGGACCGTGGTGCTGGGTGCGGCGCAGGAAGGCGACCATATTGCACTCCTGATCAAGGATGACGGCGGTGGCATGGATCCTGATGCCCTGCGTCGCAAGGCCGTGGAGAAAGGCCTGATGGAGCCCGCCATGGCTGAGCGCATGACGGATCGCGAGGCCTTCAACGTGATCTTCATGGCTGGTTTTTCGACCAAGACGGAGATCTCCGATGTCTCCGGCCGCGGGGTCGGCATGGACGTGGTCAAGACCAAGATCTCGCAACTCAACGGCATGATCGACATTGAGTCCGAGATTGGTGTCGGGACCACGCTGCGCGTCAAACTGCCGCTGACGCTGGCGATTTTGCCGGCCTTGATGGTGATTCTGGATGGGCGCCGTTTCGCGATCCCACTGGCCTCGGTTTCGGAAATCCTGGACCTGGATCTGACCAAGACGCACTACGTGGATGACCAGGAGGTCATCATCGTGCGCAAGCACGCGCTCCCGATTCACTACCTCAAGCGCTGGCTGAAGCCTGGCCACGAGCCCGAGCCGAGCAAGGAAGCCCATGTGGTTGTGGTGCATACTGCCGACCGTAAGGTGGGGCTGGTGGTGGACGACCTGGTGGGACAGGAAGAGGTAGTGATTAAGCCTCTCGGTCAGAATCTGCAGGGGGTGAAGGGCCTCGCGGGGGCAACCATTACGGGGGATGGTGGAATCGCGCTGATCCTCGACGTCTCGGACCTGGTGACCATCTTGATGCGGCAGCTGCAGATGTCCGGTCGGCCGCGCCGCGCGGTGCGTTCGAGCGAGGGCTGAGGATGCCGATCAAGGTCCTGGTGGTCGATGATTCCGGATTTTTTCGTCGAAGAATTGCGGAGATTCTCGATTCCGATTCCGGTATAGAAGTAGTCGGTTCAGCCGAGAATGGTGAGCAGGCGATTGCCAGGGTTCGGGAGCTGGACCCCGATGTGGTAACGATGGATATCGAGATGCCGGTAATGGACGGCATCACCGCTGTGCGCAAGATCATGGCCGAGAACCCGCGGCCGATCCTGATGTTTTCCAGCCTGACCACCGAAGGTGCGCAGGCGACCCTGGATGCGCTGGAGGCGGGGGCGGTCGATTTCCTGCCCAAGCGCTTCAGCGATATGGCGAGTGACGAAGACAGCGCGCGCATGCTGTTGCGCCGGCGCGTGCGTTCCTTGTCGCGCAGCCGGGCACGCTCGGTGAGTGCACCGGGCAGTAGTGCGCCTGCTCGCGAGGCCCGGCCCAACGCGCGCCGGGAAGAGGCCGACCGGGTTGCGGCCGACGCCCGCAAGCAGGCTCCCCCAGTTGTCAGTACGCGTCCCAAGACGCCGCTGCGGCAAATGCGGGCGGTGCTGATTGGGACCTCAACCGGCGGCCCAGTCGCCTTGCAGGAAGTTCTGAAGCCGCTGCCAGCGAGCTTTCCACTCCCGATTCTGCTGGTGCAACACATGCCGGCCAGTTTTACCCCGGCCTTCGCCGAACGCCTGAATGCAATGTGCAATATCGAGGTGCGCCAGGCGAAGGACGGTGATGTCCTGAAGCCGGGTGTGGCCCTTCTCGCGCCGGGTGGTATGCAAACCACACTGGAGCGCGGGAGCCAGACGCTAGTCCGTATTTCCGAGAGCCCACTGGGGACGATCTACAAGCCAAGCGTGGACGCGGCGTTTGCTTCTGCCGTTGATGCCCTGCGGGGGCAGGTCCTGGCCGTGGTGCTGACCGGTATGGGTGCGGATGGCCGTGAAGGGGCCCGTGCTCTGAAGGCGGTCGGTGCTCAGGTGTGGTCGCAGGATGCCGCGACCTGTGTGGTGTACGGGATGCCGGCGGCGGTTGCCGAGGCGGGGCTGTCGGACCACGTGTATCCGTTGCCCGAGATCGGACCGGCTCTGGTAAAGGGGATCTGCTGACATGGATATCCTGAGCCTCGTCGGGATCACGCTGGGGCTGGTGGCCGTCTTGGGCGGAAGTATTGCCAAGGGCAGCGGTCTGGGTGCGCTGTGGAACGCGGCAGCCTTCGTGATCGTGGTGCTGGGGACCCTGGGGGCGACTCTGGTGCAGGCGCGGATGGTGGTGTTTTTGCATGGGATGCGCATCCTGCCTTGGGCCTTCAAGCCACCCAAGATCGATAACCAGGCGATGGTCGAGCAGATCGTTGAGTGGTCGAATGTCGCGCGCAAAGAGGGCTTGTTGGGTCTCGAGACGCTGGCCGACGAGGAAAGTGACGAGTTTGCGCGCAAGGGGTTGCAGCTGCTGGTTGATGGCAGTGAGCCTCAAACCATTCGACAGATCCTGGAGGCCGACCTGGACAACCGCGAGCACTTTGACCTGCAAGGGGCCAAGGTCTTCGAGAGTATGGGGATCTATGCCCCGACTCTAGGCATTGTGGGTGCAGTGATGGGGTTGATGGCGGTGATGCAGAACCTCGCCGATCCGAGCAAGTTGGGGGCGGGGATAGCGGCGGCGTTTGTGGCGACGATCTACGGGATTGCGTCGGCGAACCTGTTGTTCCTTCCGGTGGCAAACAAATTAAAGTCAATTATTCAGAATCGCTCGCAACATCAACAAATGTTGATGGAAGGACTGATTTCGATTGCCGAGGGCGAGAACCCCCGGAACATCGAAAGCAAGCTGAGTGGCTTCATCCACGAGTGAGGTCACCATGGCGCGACGCAAACGGGCGGATGAACACGAGAATCACGAGGCCTGGGCCATTCCCTACGGGGATCTGGTTACGCTGCTGCTCGCGTTTTTTGTGGTGATGTACGCGATCTCCTCGGTGGATGACGGGAAGTACCGGGTCCTCTCGGAGTCGCTTGTGGATGCGTTCCGCGCACCCATGCAAGCCGATCCGATCCAGGTGGGGGAGCCGACAGTTGCTCGGGAGCGCACTCCACAGGATCTGCGTGCCCTGGTGCCGATCGAGGTGCAACCGGGGCTGGTGGAGGATGGGCCGCAGCCGATCGATATGGCGTTGAGCGGGTTGATGGACGATACCCCCGAGGCCGATGAAATGCAGGCCTTCCTCGACGAGCTGGCGGATACGGCTCGGGAGATCGAACTGGCTATGGCGCAGTGGATCGAGGACGGTGATCTGCGTGTCACCCGTGAGGCCTACTGGCTGGAGATCGAGATCACGAGCCGGTTGTTGTTCCCTTCCGGGTCCGCAACGCTCAATGCCGAGGCAACGGCGTTGCTGCGTGAAGTTGGGGTGATCCTTGCGCCGCGTGTCTCGCGCATTCATGTAGAGGGGCACACGGACAATGTGCCGATACAGACCGCCGTCTATCCTTCCAATTGGGAGCTATCTTCCGGGCGCGCGGCGGCTGTGGTGAACGAGTTTGAAGTGGCCGGCGTCGATCCCGAAAACCTGGTGGCTCTGGGCTATGGCGAACATCGCCCGGTGGCGAGCAACGATACGGCGGACGGCCGGGCAGAGAATCGGCGTGTCTCGATCGTGGTGCTGCCTGGGGCACGACCACGTGCCGAAGGCGCACAGGAGCCGGAGCGCCTGCGCGACGACTTGCCACTCGCACCGCTCTCGACGGATGGAGACACACCATGATGGTCTGGGCGGTAGCAAACCAGAAGGGGGGCGTGGGGAAGACCACGACGACGGTGACCCTCGGCGGCCTGTTGTCGGGGCCAGAGCAGCGTGTGCTGTTGGTGGACGTCGACCCGCATGGCTCGCTGACCGCCTATTTCGGCCACGATCCGGAGACGGCCACCCGCGGCGTGTACGAGCTGTTCAGCCAGTGCGCGGAGGGGGAAGCGCCTGACCCGACGGGCCTGATCCGCGAGAGTCGTTTCCCCGGGCTGGATCTGCTGACGGCCAGTACGGCGCTGGCGACTCTGGATCGTCAGCTGGGTACCCGCAGCGGCATGGGCCTGGTCTTGCGGCAGGCCCTGGAAAAGATTGAAGGCCAGTACGACTATGTGCTGCTGGATTGCCCGCCGATGCTTGGGGTGCTGATGGTGAATGCACTGGCGGCCTGCGACGAGTTGCTGGTGCCGGTGCAGACCGAATTCCTCGCCCTGAAGGGGCTTGAACGGATGATCAACACGCTGAAGATGGTGCAGAAGTCGCGCAAGGCCGAACTCAAGTATCGGATTATCCCCACCTTGTTCGACCGCCGTACGCGTGCAGCGCACGAGGCGCTGGCCGAGTTGCGTCGCCTGTATGACGATGACGTCTGGCCTGGCGTGATCCCGGTGGACACCAAATTTCGTGATGCATCCAGTGCCGGGCAGCCGCTTTGTTTCATGATCCCGGATGCCCGTGGTGTGCTGGCCTATTCGGACCTGCTGGAGGCGATCGGAGGAAGGCTGTCCGAGCCCCATGAGCGGAGGCGACGCGGATGAACCCATCCAAGGCAGATAATCTTGCCCTGAAGGCGGAACCGGAAGCGCTGGACGACTATTTCGGCAGCTTGTTGGACGATCCGGCACCGGCTCGCTCCCTCTTGCGCCCGGATATCCTGGAGCCGCGGTCCGTGTTGGCGGAGCCTGTCGTGGAGGTAGAAACCACGGTGCGCGAGGTCGAAGTGGCCGCCGAGGCGCCAGTGGTTCCGCCACCGACCGTGCCGAGTGAGCGCGAGTACGCCCGTCCCGAGCAGTCCTTCTCGGCCCTGGTGATCGAGGCCGGCAATTTGACCTTGCTGGCGCCATTGCATGCGCTTGGGGGTGTTGCCCCGCTGGACAGTCTGGAGGTGCGACCCACTCCGAATCATTCGGTCTGGTACCTTGGACTCGCGGATACCAAGCAGGGCCGGGTGCAGCTGATCGATCTTGCGGCGGTGGTAACCCCCGAGGATCGTGAATACGAGGCCGACACCGCCCGCCAGGTGGTCTTTGTCGCGGGCTCGCGTTTTGCCCTTGCCTGCCGCGCAGTCCATGGCACGCGTGTGATCCAGCCGGATTCGCTGCGCTGGCGCAGCCACCGCCGGCGCCTTCCCTGGTTGGCCGGCGTGGAGCGCGAAAAGATGGCTACTTTACTGGATCTGGAGGCACTCGACCGGACTCTGGATGAAGGGGCCTGGGAGTGATCAAGGCCTGCCGATTGTCATGTCCGTTCAAGCATCCGGATGTGCGGCCGATACACTGGGCAGGACGATATTACAGGGCAGTTTGTACCTGTACGGAATGACGAGGACGACATGAGCAGCGCACAAGACGTACAAGCCATGGCCAATGCCGATACCGCCCCGTATGTGACGTTTAGTCTGGCGGACGAGACCTATGCCATTGACGTCCTTCAGGTACAGGAGGTCCTCAAGGTGACGGAGATCGCGCCGGTTCCTGGCGTGCCGGACTACATCCTCGGGATCATTAACCTGCGGGGTAACGTGGTGACCGTGATCGACGCCCGCCGCCGGATGGGCTTGGATGATCGCGAATCCGACGAGGCGTCGCGCATCGTTATTATCGATGTCGACAACCAGAACGTTGGCATCCTGGTCGATTCGGTCTCCGAGGTTGTACGGATCTCGCCGGACTCGGTCGAGCCGGCACCGGAGGTCGGCAATGACGATAGCAGCCGCTTCATTCAGGGCGTGACCAGCACGGAGGAAGGCTTGACCATTCTGGTCGACCTGAACCGCTTGCTATCGGACGAGGAGTGGGCGCAGTTGCGCGAACTCTAGGTTGATACCCGGGGTCCATCTGGATAAGGGCCATCGGGTTTAGCCGGGAGGTGAATCATGGTCGATGAACTCCAGCCGGACCGGACCGTGCGCCCGGTTCACACAACCGTTCCCGGGCGGCGCCTGAGCGATGACCATGATCGGGATCCCGTCTTCCGGCCCGCTGTGCGCCCGACCCAGCAACGCCCTCCGCGCAAAGATGAGCGTCCGCCCCCCAGGCGGGGCCTGATCGACGACTACGCCTGAGCGGTGTTGTCCTGGTAAGAGCCGATCCTCACCGCCCAAAAATTCCCCGTGGAGTATCGAGCGCCCGTATGGCTGGTCATTTGGGCATGTTTCACGCGACAATCATCGAGCCCCGGGTGCCAGGAGAGAGTGCGAAATGGGTGAGGGATTACTGGTCTGGCTGGCTGCATTGATTGCATTGTTGGCCACTGTGGTGGCTGGCTTCGCCGTGGGTGTGGTGATCTTGTTACGCCGGCAACTGGCCGCGCTGCGCGTGGACTACCAGCGCCAGGCAACCTCGGTGATGGCATTGCAGGGCGCGATGAAGGCGTTGTCCGAGGGGGTTGCGACGCATGGCCAGGCACAGGCCTCGGTTCAGCGTGCCCTCGAGCGCCTGCATGACCAGCACAGCGAATTGCGGGCCCGCGATGGCGACAGCGGCGCCTATGAGCAGGCGATTCGGTTGATCCAGGAGGGGCAGGGGCGGGAAGAGGTTCGTCGCCGCTGCGGACTCACCACCACCGAGCTCGATCTCCTGTTCAGCCTGCACGGTTCCGGAACTGCCGCCGGGAGCGGGACAAGCGGGTATTCATGATCGCGGTCCGGGCCCGCGGTAGCCATCTTCTCGGTCGTCGGGCGTGATGCCCGCCAGCAGAAACACGAACGCCAGGATCTCCGCAACGGCCACATAGAGCTCTTCAGGAATCTCGCTGCCTAGCGGGATTTGCGCAAGGGCCTCGCTCAGACCGGGGTCCTGGTGCAGGGGAATTCCGTGCTCTTCGGCAATCTTCAGGATCGCATCCGCCGTCAGTCCCGACCCGGCGGCGGTAATGCGTGGTGCCTTTCGGCGGTCCCATTCCAGGGCCACTGCGCGGGTGGTGCGATCGGCGTTTGAGCCCTTGCCTGATGAGTCCTGGGCCGATGAGCGCGAATCGTTGTCTACCATGGCCTCAAGCCTGTTCGTCGAGCATGCGGGGCCCGCCGGAGGCCGGTCTCGGGTCGGTGTCGACGGGGCCCTGGCGCACCGAGAGCCCGGTAATCTTGAGTTCCCGCCGAGCCAGGCGTTCCCGGAGTTCGGGCATCTGCTCGCGCAGTCGCGCGACCGTGTTGGGTTCGCTCGCCGTGAAATGGACGTTCATATTCCCTTCGCGTGAGGCGACCGCGATACGTGTCGGGCCCAGTTCGGTCAGATCCAGGGTCAGCACGATGGACCAGGCGTCCTGGCCCTCCTGCTCGGCGCCGGAACCCTCACGTATTTCGCCCATTATGCCGTGTATGCCTTGCTCGCCCCGAAACGGAAGTTCGAAGAACCAGCGGTTGTTCCCGGGCTCATCACTGGCAAAGGACTGCAGCGACTGGAGTTGCAGTGACGTCACGCGCTTGAGCAATCCTTCTAGGAGCCCCGTAAGGGAAGGCAGGGTCGTGGTCACTGCCGGCGTGGGTGTTGTCGAAGGCGTCGGAGTTGCCATGCGTGGCTGGGGCGGCGTCTGGCGCAGCTGATCGGCGGCACGCAGGAGTTGAACCTTGAGATCGGCGGCAAGTTGGGGCGCGATGACCGTGCTGCGTACGGCCTGTCCCAACATCGCCTCCATCCACAGACCGGACTGTTGCACCTGGTGGCGGAGCGTGTCCGGCTGCACGAGTTGTCCCGGTCCCGGGAGCTGTTCAAGGATTCGCTGCAACGCGGGAGGAGCGGGCTGAGCAGGCGCCTCGCCTGCATCGGGGCGTGCCGCCGCCAGTGCGCTGGGTAGCAGGCTTTGCAGGGCCTGCGCCAAGGGACGGGCGCCCGGCAACTGATGGCGCAGCTCCTGGCCCAGCCATTGCTGGGCCGGATTCGCCGCTACGTTCCTGCTTGGCCGAGGTTCGGTGCGGTCGGCGGCCAGCGGGATCAGGCGTGCCTCCAGGCGGGGTTCCGTACGGGTGATCTCGGCCAGCATGGGCTGGGCGCGTATCGCCGCCGCGCTTCGATTGAGCAGGGCGTCAGGTAGGGCGCCCGCCGCCAGTTGTGCAGTGACTACGGGTGTTGATGGCGTACCAGGACCCGCGCGTGTCGTGGGCGCCTCGAGCCGCAGCCGCACCGCGCGATCGGCCAGCACCTCAATCACCCGGACTTCAACCCGTGTGCCGGTGGTCAGATTCAGCCGCTCGCTGGCCGCCGTTCCTGCCGGGCTGGCGCCTGGCACCATCCAGCCGGGTACACGGGGTCCGTTCAGGTCGGCCATGGCATGCTCCGCCGATGGAAAACCCCAGCATCGCACACAGAAGGGTGGTGCAAGAAGCACGAGAACTCGGGGGCGATCGGTTTGGTATCCTGAGCATTCGTTAGAGACGGGTGTGTGGATGTATGGCGAAGATACGCGTATTAATGGTTTGTCTGGGCAATATCTGCCGGTCACCCATGGCGCATGGGGTATTCGAGGCGCGTTTGCGTGAACACGGCCTGGAGGATGTCATCGAGGTGGACTCGGCCGGTACGGCGGGTTATCACATCGGGGCCAAGCCAGACCCCCGAGCTCGCCAGGAGGCTCGCTCCCGAGGCTATGACCTGGAGCATCTGCGGGCCCGCAAGCTTGAGCCCGAAGATTTTCAAGAGTTCGACTATATCCTGACGATGGACGATGCGAACTACCAGAATGCGGAAGATATTCGACCCGCTGGTGGGCGTGCGGAGCTCTTGCGCTTTCTGGATTTTGCGCCGCAGTTTGACGAACACGAGGTTCCGGACCCGTACTATGGAGGCGATCAGGGCTTCGTTCACGTGATGGATCTCGTCGAGGCTGCGGCCGATGGCCTGCTGGAGCATATTCGTACCCATCGTGCCCTGAAGGCTTCCTGACGGACGGGGGTGTACAACCGGGCTTGAACGGTTGCGCGGCCCGCGCAGTGCGGCGCCACTCGTGGTCATTGAATCTGCTCAGAAAACAAAAGGGCCCGCCACAATGGCGGGCCCTTTTGCGTTTTGGACGGGCGTTTAGTCGCCGCCCTTGCGCTCCCCTGGATCGGAAGATTCGGCGGCCGGTTCGGAGCGAGGCTCGCGTTGTGCGGACTTCTCGTTGCTTTCCGTAGTAAACGCCAAATCACGATCTTTCTGGCCAGAAGGGCTCGGTGCATCGCCGGAAGGGTCAACCTGCTGGCTGGGTCCCGGCGTTTGGCCTTCGGACTGGTTCGACGGTGCACTAGCATCGGCATCACGTGCCGGGGCCTTCGCCCGTGAGCGGCGGGGCTTCGGTGGAGTGTCAGCGGCATCAGGGCCGGCGCTGCCCATCTTCTCCGAGGCCGGATCATTCGCGGCACCCGCTTCGGTTACGGACGCGGGTTCGGCTTTCTGGCCCGAAGCCGGGTCCGCTGCCGCGGCAGACGTGTCGGACGCATCCGAGCGAGCTTCTGCGGGGGCTTTGTCGGCCGCCGGCTTCCGGCTACGGCCGCCTCGGCTTCGGCGCGGCGAGGCCGGTGCCGTCGCATCGGTGTCGTCGCCCTTGGGGGGCTCGCCGGACGATGCCTCGGGGCTGGAGGCCTGATCGGGACTATCGGCCACGTTCGTTGTCGCTCGTGGCTCGGGTGCGTTGTCGCTGGGGCTCGTGGCTTCAGGTGTCGCAGCAGGGCCCGAGTCGGATTCCGGTTTGCGGGCCTCTTGATTCGACGAATTCGCGGAATCGCTTTCCTGATCATTGCTATTCCCGGCCTCGGCCCCCGCTTCACCGGATTGATCGCCCCCGGAACGACCCCGGCCGCCGCGACGGCGTCCGCCCCGACGGGACCGACGGCTGCGTGTACGGCCCTTGTTGGCGTCGTCGTCCTCGGTCTTCTCCGGACCCCTGGAATTGGGTTCGGACGGGCCGTCGCCGGTGGGCTTCGCCGCCTTGTCCGCCGCCGGCTTGTTGTCGGCCTGAGGTGCAGCTGGCTTGCCGCCGCGGCGAGAACGCCCCTTTCCACCGCCTTCAGGCTTGTCGGACGCACCTTTTTTGGCGTTGCCCGACTCTTCGCTGGAAGTCGTCGGGGCCTTGTCGGCTGCCTTTTTCTGGCTACCACCGCGCCCTCGGCCGCCCGATTTCCCGGCGCCGCCACCTTCGCCCTTGGGACCGCCGCGTCGGCCACCGGCTTTGCCGGACGCTTCCGGTTCGCCTTCGTCTTCGGTTGGGCGGGCGTTGGGGAACAACGAAGACCAGATGCGGGTGAAGAAACCCGGTTGGGGTACTCGCGCTTCCGGTTCCGCCGTTTCCGTCGCGGAATCGCTGACCGGTGCGGGACCCGTCATCTTGACACCCTTCACCAGCGGCTTTTCGACCTTGCTACGGCGTTCGTGGTGCGGAGTGCTCTCTTCCTCGACGGTCTCCACCAGCTCGTGGGAGCCGCGATCACTGACGGCCTCTTCGCGCTCGTCCCCCCGCACCCTGCGGACCTCGAAACGAGGGGTAAGGTAGTGAGGATTGGGAATGATGCTGATATCGACCTTGTGGCGATCCTCGATATCGGTAATCGATTCGCGCTTTTCGTTGAGCAGGAAGGTGCCGACATCCACCGGAACCTGGCCCATGACCAGGCCGGTACGGTCCTTCATCGCCTCTTCTTCGATCAGGCGAAGGATCGACAGAGCCAGAGATTCGACGCTGCGGATCTGGCCATGGCCCTCGCAGCGGGGGCAGGTGTTCTGGCTGGACTCACCGAGCGAGGAGCGCAGGCGCTGGCGCGACATCTCCAGCAGACCGAAGCGGCTGATGCGGCCGACCTGAACCCGTGCACGGTCCATCTCCAGCGCCTCGCGTAGCCGGTTTTCCACCTCGCGCTGGTGCTTGTTGGCGTTCATGTCGATGAAATCGATCACGATCAGGCCGCCCAAATCGCGGATGCGTAGCTGACGGGCGACCTCTTCGGCCGCTTCCAGGTTGGTGTGGAAGGCGGTCTCTTCGATATCGCCGCCCTTGGTGGAGCGGGCGGAGTTGACGTCGATGGAGATCAGGGCCTCGGTGTGATCGATCACCAGGGCGCCACCCGAGGGCAGGGTGACGTCTCGATCGAAGGCGCTCTCGATCTGGCTCTCGATCTGATAGCGATTGAACAGCGGGACCGGGTCGTCGTAGCGCTTAAGCTTGCGCAGGCTGTTCGGCATCACCAGGCGCACGAATTCCTCGGCCTGCTGGTAGACGTCGTTGTCATCAATGATGACTTCGCCGACGTCGTTGCGCATGTGATCGCGCAGGGCGCGGATGATGACGTTGCTTTCCTGGTGGATCAGTGCCGGCGCCTTGGCCTTTTCGGCGGCCTCGGTCACGGCGGCCCACAGGGCGGTCATGTAGTCGAGGTCCCACTGGAGTTCTTCGGTGCTGCGGCCAACCCCGGCCGTGCGCGCGATCACCCCCATGCCCTCGGGCATGTTGAGGCCGGAGAGGGCGTCACGCAGGGAGGCACGATCTTCCCCCTCGATGCGGCGCGAGACGCCGCCGGCCTTGGGGTTGTTGGGCATCAGGACCAGATAGCGGCCCGCCAGGCTGATGTAGGTGGTGAGCGCGGCACCCTTGTTGCCGCGTTCTTCCTTCTCGACCTGTACGAGGAGTTCGGTGCCTTCCTTCAGGAAGTCCCGGATCGGCTTGTCGCTGTCGGCGGGACCACCCACCGCCGAATGGGCAATTTCCTTGAACGGCAGGAAGCCGTGACGATCAGCACCAAAGTTGACGAACGCGGCCTCGAGGCTCGGTTCGACGCGGGTGATCTTGGCCTTGTAGATGTTCGCCTTTTTGCGCTCGCGCGAAGGCAGTTCGATGTCCAGGTCGTACAGCCGCTGGCCGTCGACCATGGCGACACGCAGCTCTTCGGGCTGCGTGGCATTGATCAGGATCCGTTTCATGCATTGGACTCGGTAGGCCGTCCTGCCAGCCGGCGGTAACAGCAAAAGCCCGTGGAGTGGTGATGGAGCGGCGGCACGGCAACGCTTGCGCACGCGTGCTCGCAGCGGCGGCGCGTAGCGCAAGCCAGCGCGCCAGCCAGGTATTCACCAGCAACCATGGGTTTAGTCGCCTGCGGGAGGCGAAGCCGGGGAGACAGGACTGGGTTAGAAGAAATAGTGTCACAGTGTCGCTTTTCGGCGATTGCCCTCCGACCGGAAGCTGCTGTCAGCTCGCGGGTCGAAGTGGCGGATGATTCGAGGTACTTGGCCCGCTTCACGCGGCTACGTACCGTGCGCCAATGTAGGGCATAACCCCCCGTATGGGCAAGTTTTTTCGGTATTGCGTGTGGTGTGTGTTGTAGCCCGGGACGCGCCGCTCGGGTAGCATCCCGCGCCATGAATGCAAGGCGTGAATCCTCCGGCCCTCGTACTTTGCAGGTCACCGAACGGGGTGACGGGCAACGGCTCGACAATTTCCTGCTCCGCGAGCTGAAGGGCGTGCCGCGAGGATTGATTTATCGCTTGGTACGCCAAGGGGCGGTACGGGTGGATGGGCGCCGTGCCAAGGCACACAAGCGGCTGGTAGCGGGCAACGAGGTGAAGGTGCCCGATCTGGATCGGCCGGAAACGGCCACCGCCGAGATCCCGCCCAAGGTGCTGGAACGGCTGCGCCAGGCGATCATCTTTGAAGATGACGATGTTCTGGTGTTGGACAAGCCCTCCGGTCTCGCCGTCCACGGGGGCAGTGGGCTGGCCTTTGGGATCATCGAGGCGATGCGTCAGCTGCGGCCGGATTGCGAATTGGAGCTGGGCCATCGCCTGGACCGGGAGACCAGTGGCTGTCTCCTGCTGGCGAAACGCCGAGCGGCGCTGCAGGACTTTCACTCAGCGCTGCGCGAGGGGCGGGTGGAGAAACGCTACCTGGCGTTGCTGGTTGGCCGTTTTGACAAGGACCAGCCGATCGAATGTGCGGCCCCGATCGCCAGCGGCCGCCAGGACGACGGACGTCGCCGCATGAGCACCGGTGAGTCTGAAGACGAGGGCGGGCGCCCACGCGAGGCGCAAAGCGTCTTCGTGCCGCTGGAGACCCATGGGACGTTCCAGCTGGCCGAGGTTCGCATTGGCACCGGACGTACCCACCAGATTCGCGTGCATGGTCAGGCGATCGGGCATCCGGTGGTAGGGGATCACGATTACGGCCTCCCGGATGCCAATCGGTTGTTGCGGCGGCACGGGTTGAAGCGCCTGTTCCTGCATGCCCAGGCATTGGGCTACCAGTCAGCGGATGGCGAACAACATATCTTTTCGGCGCCGCTTCCGGACGAGCTGGTGGCGGTTCTGGCGAGTCTGGACGCGGGCGACGACGCGTGAATACACCTCTCCTGCCACCAGCGGAGAATGCCCTGCGGCTGGTGGTGTTCGACTGGGACGGGACCCTGATGGATTCGCCCCGCCGGATCGTCCACTGCCTGCAGCGGGCTGCCGGGCAGATCGGGGCGCCCGTGCGGGATGAAGCTGCCCTGCGCAACATCATCGGCCTTGGTGTGGACGCTGCCGTACGCGAGCTCTATCCACAGGCGGATGATGCCTTCGTGCGCCAGTTCGCGGAGACCTATCGCGAATGTTACCTGGGCGCCGAGGATGCGCCGGAGACGCCGCTGTTTCCGGGAGTGGCGCTGCTCCTCGACTGGCTGGAGGCGCGCGATGTCCTGTTGGCTGTGGCGACCAGCAAATCCCGCCGCGGGTTGGATCAGGCATTGGAGGCAACCGGTCTGGCAAGTCGCTTCGTGGCGACGGCGACCGGTGACGAACACCCGTCGAAGCCCAACCCGGCGATGCTGGAACATGTGATGAATCGCGCGGGCGTCGAACGTGCGCGAGCCCGCATGGTCGGTGATAGCGTTTATGATCTGCAGATGGCGCGTCATGCCGGGGTGCCAGCAGTGGCGGTGACCCACGGGGTGCATTCACCGGAACGGCTACGCGAGGAAGCGCCGCTGGGAATGCAACCGGATCTGGAATCCCTGTTAGACGTCTTCCGGCAGGCCGAACGCGAAACCGAATAAAGGACTCAAGATGGGCTGGGCGAACGAGAACAAACCGGGCTGGGAACGTGAAACGCTTGAGAGGCTGGTACAGGCCCAGGTGATCGAGCAGCGTCGGGCACGGCGCTGGGGGATCTTCTTCAAGCTGTTGTTTTTCTTCTATCTGGTCGCGCTTCTGATTTTTGTACGCGGTGGCGACATGGGTCTTGGCGGTCTGTTCGAGAGCGATCGTGAGCCGACCGCCCATGTGGCGGTCGTGGAGGTCGAAGGGCTGATTGCCTCCAGTGCCTCGGCCAATGCTGAAGACATCTCCAAGGTGCTGAACGAGGCCTTCGAGGCCGAGGGCACCCAGGCGGTGATGCTGCGAATCAACAGCGGTGGTGGTAGCCCGGTCCAGGCTGCGAATATCCATGACGAGATCCTGCGCCTGAAGGAGAAGCACGCGGACATCCCGGTCTATGCGGTGATCGGTGACGTGGGCGCCTCGGCGGCGTATTACATCGCGGTCGCGGCCGACGAGATCTACGCCAGCCAGGCCAGCATGGTCGGCTCGATCGGTGTACGCATGGATAGCTTTGGGTTAGTGGACCTGATCGAGAATATCGGCGTCGAGCGCCGCCTGTTCACCTCGGGCGAGAACAAGGGCTTCCTGGACCCGTTTCTGCCGTTGGACACCGACCATGTGGACCACCTCGACGGTGTCCTGCAAGGCGTTCACCAACAATTCGTGGACGTCGTGCGCAGTGGTCGTGGTGACCGCCTGAACGAGTCCGACAATCTGTTCAATGGCCTGATCTGGACCGGGGATCGCTCGCTGGAGCTGGGGCTGATTGACGGCCTGGGGACGGACCGCACTGTGGCCCGAGACGTCGTTGGTGTGGAGAAGCTGGTGGTCTTCAAGCCGCGGCGAACTGCCTTGCAGCTGTTGTTCGAGGATCTGGGGATGGCCGCGTTCCAGCAATGGATGAGCTGGGAAACCACGCCGCAGTGGCGGTGACGCGTCATCGAGTGGTACGCCGCCCCAAAGCGGGGCGGATCGCTCGCTTCCATTAGCTGCGACGCCCCTCGTCGATACGGGTGACGCGCGCAATCATGCCGATAATGGGGTGGTCCAGGTAGAAGAGGTCGTCCCCGGAGTTCATGCGCTGACTGCCGCGCACGACGACGGAGCGTGGCGGCTGATCGTCGCGCGGTTCATCGACGTGATAGATCAGGTCGGTTTCGAGGTGCAGAAAACGTCCGACCCAGATGCGCAACCGTCCCTCCAGCTCGAATCGAGCGTGCTGGTCCTCCACCAGGGCGCGTGGGGTGAGAGGGCCGGGCTCGTCTTGCACCAACGTGCGTGCCCCCAGACGACGCCCTTCCTGTACACGCAGCCACGGTGACGAGGCGTGGTCGCGCCCGGTCTGGTCCCAGGCCAGACGCGCGAGGACGCGACCCGTGCCGGAATCCTCCACCCGGCCCGCCGCCCGTTGCAGTTCGAAGCCCCGCCGCGAGGTACGGTAGACGCGACCGCCGAGCTCGGATTCTCCGAAACGGGGCTCCCGGGGAGCGGCCAGCTCCATCTGCAGCCGGCGGCTTTCATCGGTGCGGTGTTCAAAGATCACCAGTTCGATGCGGTATTCCCGACCGGCCTGGGCCATCGCCGGGCTTCCCAGGCCGACGACGGGCAGGGCCGTGAGGCCCGCGAGGACGCGGCGGCGCAGAGGGTTCGGGGTGTTCGGGGCGTGGTCGGACATTCAGGCGGCCTGTTGTTCGGGGCTAATGGTATTTAAAAGACGCAGTACGGACTGCGCACGGGCCTCCAGGGTCTCCATCTCGGCAACGAATCGGAAGGCCTTCTGGCCATCCAGTTTGTACCCCTGTGGATCGGATTGCACCAGTTGGATCAGGGCCGCGATGTCGAGATTGGGACTGGGACCAAAAACCAGGCGTCCGCCGGCGGGGCCCAGCTCCAGCTTGCGGATGCCGAGCGGAGTCAGTTTCAGACGCAGACGCGCGGCCTCGAACAAGGCCTTGGCGGCATCGGGCAACAGCCCGAAACGATCCACCAGTTCGATCTCCAGATCGCGCAGCGCTTCGGATGAGGCCGCCGAGCTGATCCGCTTGTAGAGGATCAGGCGCGTATGCACGTCGGGGACATACGCCGATGGCAGCAAGGCGGGCAATCCGAGTTCGACCTCGGTCCCAGTAGCCTCGGGCGTGTCCAGTTGCGGCATGTTGCCGGAGCGCAGGGCGTTCACCGCGCGGTTGAGCAAGTCGTTGTACATCGAAAAGCCGACCTCGTGGATCTGGCCACTCTGCTCGTCGCCCAGTAGTTCGCCGGCTCCGCGGATCTCCAAGTCGTGGCTGGCCAGGGTGAAGCCCACCCCGAGGTCCTCAAGTGACGCGATGGCCTCCAGGCGCTTCTTCGCGTCGGCGGTCATCGCCTTTTCGGGTGGCGTAACCAGGTAAGCGTAGGCGCGGTGGTGGGAGCGTCCGACGCGACCGCGCAGCTGGTGCATCTGGGCTAGCCCAAGCTTGTCCGCCCGATTCATCACGATGGTGTTGGCGGTGGGAACGTCGATGCCGGTCTCAATGATGGTCGTGCAGACCAGGATGTTGTAGCGCCGGTGATAGAAATCGAGCATCACCTGTTCCAACTCGCGTTCGCGCATCTGCCCGTGTGCAATACCCACGCGGGCTCCGGGCAACAATTCCTGTATGCGTTGCGCGGTGCGTTCGATGGTGTTCACCTCGTTGTGCACGAAGTAGACCTGGCCCCCGCGGCGGATCTCGCGCAGGCAGGCCTCCTGGATGATCGCATCGTTCCATTCATTGACGAAGGTCTTGATCGCCAGGCGCTCGCGCGGCGGTGTGGTGATCACCGACAGGTCGCGCAGGCCGGCCAGCGCCATGTTCAGGGTGCGCGGGATCGGGGTGGCGGTCAGGGTCAGCATGTCGACCTCGGCGCGCAGTTTCTTGAGCGCTTCCTTGTGGCGGACCCCGAAGCGCTGTTCCTCGTCCACGATCACCAGACCCAGGTTCGAGAAATTCAGATTCGCCTGCAGGAGCTTGTGGGTGCCGATCACGATATCGACCTTGCCGTCTTTGAGCCCCTCCAGCACAGCTGCCTGTTGCTTGCTGCTGCGAAAGCGCGACAGTGATTCGATCTCGACCGGCCAGTCCGCGAACCGGTCGGTGAAATTTTGATGATGTTGTTGCGCGAGCAGCGTGGTGGGGACCAGTACCGCGACCTGCTTTTGGTTTTGTACCGCGACAAAGGCGGCGCGCATGGCCACTTCGGTCTTGCCGAAGCCCACATCGCCGCAGACGACGCGGTCCATCGGACGGGTATCGGCCATGTCGTCCAAAACCGCGTCGATTGCCTGTTGCTGGTCCAGTGTCTCCTCGAACGGGAAGCCGGCCGCAAACGCGTGATATTCGGAGGTGTCGGTTGCGAAAACCGTTCCCTGTTTGGCAGCGCGTCGGGCATGAATGTCCAGGAGCTCGGCGGCGACATCGCGTGCCTTCGCGGCAGCCTTCTTGCGGGCCTTGTCCCATTGCTCGCTGCCCAGTCGATGCAGGGGGGCATGCTCGGCGTCCGCGCCGGTGTAACGACTGATCAGGTGCAGGGACGAAACCGGGACATAGAGCTTTGCACCATCGGCGTATTCGAGGGTCAGGAACTCCGCAGGTTGGCCATTGAAATCGAGCGTCTGCAGTCCCAGGTAACGGCCGACGCCTTGTTCCTCGTGGACCACCGGTGCGCCGATGGTCAGGTCGCTGAGGTTCTGGATGACGGCATCGGCATCACGGGTGCTGCGGTTACGCCCGCGCGTCTGGCGCGCCCGCTCTCCAAGCAGCGCGGCCTCTGGAGCGACCGCGATGCCATCCGGCAGTACGAATCCCTCCCCTAGCGCCGCTACGGTGACATGCAGGCCGGGCTCGGCGGTGAGGAAGTGCGCCCAGTCATCGACGGAGTGATGGGCAACGCCCTGATCCCGCAGTAAGGTCAGCAGGGCCTCGCGGCGGCCGGCGGATTCGGCCGTTAGCAGCAGGCGCGGTTGCTCGCTGGCGAACGACTTCAGGCGCTGGGCCGCGTCGTCCTTGCCCTGCTGAAGCCCCAACTCGGGAAGTGGGGTGCAATCGAATGGAATATTCGCGCCGCGCTCGGCCGGAAGGGGGGCTGCAGGATCGCCCAAGGCAATCCCGGCGTACTCGCGCAGGGCGCTTCCGAGCCCATTGGTATCCAGATACAGCCGCTCTGGATTCAGCAGGGGGCGGTCGTACTGATGGCTGAGTTGCTCAAAGCGGTCCCGAATCTCCTGCGCGAAGTCTTCCGCAGCGCCTGCAATGTCTCCAACCTGGACGACCTGTGCCTTGGGGCAGTAGTCGAAAACCGTGTCCATGTGTTCGAAGAACAAGGGGAGGTAGGCTTCGATACCCGGTGGGACTAGTCCCTCGCTAATGTCACGGTAGATTGGGTGGCTGGAGGGGTCGCCGGCGAACTGGGCCCGATAACGGGTTCGGAACTCTCGGATGGACTCGTCGTTCAGCGGAAATTCGTGGCTGGGAAGGATTTCGAGCTGTTCTACCCGTTCCGTGGAACGCTGGGATTCGGTGTCAAAGCGCCGCAGGGAGTCGATCTCGTCGTCCAGGAACTCGATCCGGACGGGCTCGTCGGCCCCCATCGGAAACAGGTCGAGGATCTCGCCTCGCGCCGCGAATTCACCATGGCTGATCACTTGCTGGACGGCGCTGTATCCGGCGTTGGCAAGATTCTCGCGCAGGGTCATTCGATCCAGACGCTGTGCGGTGCGCAGCGAAAGCCCCTGGGTGGTCAGCCAGTCTCGCGGGGGCAGGCGCTGCATCAGTGTGGAAACCGGCATCAGTACGATCCCGCGTTCCAGGCTCGGTAGGTGATACAGGGTGCGCAGGCGCTCGGAGATGATGTCCTCGTGCGGGGAAAAGACATCGAAGGGCAGGGTTTCCCAGTCCGGCAGGCGCATCAGCGGAAGGTCGTGATGCCCGGCAAAGAACTCCCACTCTTCCTGCCAGCGATCGGCAGCCTCGTTGGATGCGGTGATGACCAGTATCGGTCCGCTGAATTCGGCTGCGCTGTGGGCAAGGGCCAGGGTGGCCGCGGAGGGATTCAGCCCCGACCACACCTCGAAGCCGGAGCCGGGCAAACGACCGGGATGGAGCGGATTTCGCCGTGGATCGGACATGATTCGTGTGCTTGGGGGCTGCGGAGAAGGGCCGCGATTATACGGATTCCGCCCCACAGGTGCGCGATCGGCCATGTGAAGGTCAAGGGTGATTTACCACAGAGGACACGGAGGTCACGGAGAAGGGCGAGGTCAACCGCGATCTACAGGAAGTTTGGAAGGCGGGAAGGGTTTTAGGGTGAAGAGGTGGCGGGTGAGCGCTGCGGATGTACCGCGCCAGCAGTAGACCTATGCGGCCCTACACATCATTAATCTTCCAATCTTCACATCTTCCTGTGAATTGCTTTTCTTCGCTTAGTCGGGGTCGATGTAGCGCTTGAGGATGGGTGCGTAGGCGTCGATGCGGCGGTCGCGCAGGAAGGGCCATTGGCGGCGTACCGCCTCCGTACGGCCGCGGTCCAGGGAGGCGGTCAGGATCTCCGGTTGGTCCTGGCTGGCCTGGGCGAGAAACTCGCCCTGCGGTCCGGCGACGAAGCTGTGGCCCCAGAAGGTGGCGCCTGGCGAGTGGCCGGAGGGGTCGGGCTCGTGCCCGACACGGTTGCAGGCAATGACCGGCAGGTTGTTTGCGACCGCATGGCCGCGCTGCACGGTGATCCAGGCTTCGCGTTGACGCGATTGCTCCTCGGGCGTGTCTTGTGGGTCCCAGCCGATGGCGGTGGGATAAATCAGCACTTCAGCGCCGGAGAGGGCCATGATTCGCGCGGCCTCCGGGTACCACTGATCCCAGCACACGAGCACGCCCAGGCGGCCGACGGAGGTATCGATGGGCACGAATCCGGTGTCGCCCGGGGTGAAGTAGTACTTCTCGTAATAGCCCGGATCGTCCGGGATGTGCATCTTGCGATAGTTGCCGACCTGCTGCCCGTCGGTCTCGTATACCACCGCGGTGTTGTGATAGAGCCCGGGTGCGCGGCGTTCGAACAGGGAGCCGACCAGTACCACTTCGTTTTCCCGCGCGATTGCGGCCAACCGTTCGGACGTCGGGCCGGGGATCGTCTCGGCGCGATCAAAGGTGGCGAGATCCTCCGTCTGGCAGAAGTAGGGACCCGTGTGCAGCTCGGCGAGCACGACCAGGCGCGCCCCGACCGCCGCGGCCGCCGCGACCGCCTTCGTGGTGGCATCGAGGTTGTCCTCAACACTGCCAGCATCTTGGTGCTGGATCAGGGCGATGGGCAGCGTCGTTTGGGTCATTCTTCGGGCTCGCTCGGGAATTCTTCCTGCGGGATGCCGAGGATGGCGGCAGGGTATTGCATGGTCAGGCAGTGCAGGCTGCCACCCTGCCGGATGATGGGGCGGCAGTCGATCTCTACGATCTCGCGACCTGGAAATGCCGCGGTCAGACGGTCGCGGGCGACTGCGTCGGCCGGGTCGCCGTAGACCGGAAGCAGGACCGCGCCGTTGAGGATCAGGAAATTCGCATAGGTCGCGGCGAGGCGCTGGCCATCCTCGATAACCGGTTTAGGCCACGGCAGCGCGATCAGCCGGTAGGGTTCTCCCGAGGTTTGGCGCAGGGCCAGCAGTTCGGCCTCCATGGCCTTGAGCTCGGGGTAATGGGTGTCATTCGGGTCGTCGCACTGGACGTAGGCGATGGTGTCGGGACTGCAAAACCGGGCCAGGGTGTCGATGTGGGCGTCGGTGTCATCCCCCTCAAGCTGACCATGCTCCAGCCACAGGACGCGTTGGGCACCCAGCCATAGCCCGAGACGCTGTTCGACTCCGGCACGATCGAGATCCGGGTTGCGGGTCGTGGAGAGGAGGCAGCGGCTGGTGGTGAGGAGGGTTCCATTACCATCGGATTCGATGGAGCCACCTTCGAGGACCACTCCAGTAGGTTCCGGGGTGCAGAGGCCGAATACCCCCTGGCTGGCCAGTGCCCGGGTGATAGCGTTGTCCAGGTCCGCAGGGTGCTTGCCGCCCCAGCCATTGAAGGTGAAATCCAGCAGCCGTGGTTGGTCGTCCTCGAATACGCTGATCGCGCCGTGATCGCGCGCCCAGGTGTCGTTGCTGGGGGCCAGGGCGAACCATAGGCGGTCCGGCCGGATGGCGGTCTCGGTCAAGAAGCCGGAGATCTCCTCGATGTGCTCGGGATCACGGGCGACGATAATGACCGGTTCGTACTGGCTAATGCTCGCGGCGATGCGGGCAAAGGCCGGGTGGACCGTGTCCAGCACCGGGGCCCAGTCGGTCCCGTCGTGTGGCCAAGTCAGCTGAATCGCGCCCTGGGGTTCCCACTCGGCAGGCAGGCGTCGCCGAGCAGGGGATGGATCCCCGGCCGTCATGGACGGTCGGAGTGGGATCCGTCGCGCACCGCGCTATGCAAGACGTATTCGCCTTCGAAGAAGACGGAGAAATCGCCGTAGTCCCAACGGGTTATGGGCGGATCGCCGACGGTCGGATGGCGTTGCTCGGGCTCGCCATGCTGCCGGGTCACGGCAGACTGCGACTGTCCACGGGTCGGGAGTCCGTCGCGTTCCTGCACGGTGAAACCACCATCGGGGCTGCGCAAGATGTCGGCCGACGCAGTGGCCAAGGCCCCGCTGAGCAGGACGAGCGCGAATACCATGCAGGCGCGGGCCGAAAGGTGATACACCCGGCTTCGAGTGACCTTCGGGGTGGGATTTAACACGTCGCATTTCCCTGGCATCGCCAACTCTCCGTTTGCTGGATATCTCCATGGTAGCGTCAACTGGGGCGGCATGCCTCCCCTCGACGTTCGGGTGGGCGCGAAGGCCCGTCTGGGGATAGGCGGGGCAGGGGATCTCTGGCATGATTTCCCGATGTTTCGCCCCCTGACCCTTGCGATCGGCTTGCGCTACACGCGCGCCAAACGACGCAATCATTTTATTTCGTTCATCTCGGTCGTCTCGATTATCGGGTTGGCGCTCGGTGTGATGGCACTGATCACGGTGCTTTCGGTGATGAACGGTTTTGAGCGAGAACTTCGCGAACGCATCCTCGGGATGGCCTCCCATGCCACGATCCAGGAGGCGAATGGAGGGTTGCGGGACTGGGAGCGCCTGCAGCGTGAGGCGCCGGAGATTGATGAGCGTGTGGTGGCCGCGGCGCCTTACGTGCAAGGCGAGGCGATGCTGAGCGCCCGCGGGAATATCTCCGGGGCGTTGGTTCGCGGGATCGAGCCGGAAGCCGAAGAGCGGGTCGCACGGATTGGCGAGCATATGATCCGAGGCGAACTGGGAAGCCTTGAGGCGGGTGCCTATCGCGTTGTGCTGGGACGCGAACTGGCGGCCGAACTACGCGTTCGGGTGGGCGATTCCATCATCCTGATGGCGCCACAGGCATCGGTGTCCCCAGCCGGCGTGATGCCCCGCATGCGGCGCTTCGAGGTGTCCGGACTGTTTGAGGTCGGGATGTACGAATACGACCGCGGTACGGCGTTTATCCACATGGAGGACGCCCAGGCGGTTTTCCAGCTGGGGGATCAGGTAACCGGGCTGCGTCTGCGCCTCACCGACATGATGCAGGCGGGTGTGGTGGCGCGTGATGTGGCGGCCAAGCTGGATGGTCTGTTCCGGGTGTCGGACTGGACCCGTCAGCACGCGAACCTTTTCCGGGCGATTCAGATGGAAAAGATGGTGATGTTCATCATCCTCTCGCTGATCGTCGCGGTGGCGGCGTTCAATATCGTCTCCACATTGATCATGTTGGTCACGGACAAGCAGGGCGATATTGCAATCCTGCGAACGCTGGGCCTGTCGCCAGGTGGGATCATGGTGATCTTTATGGTCCAGGGCGTGGTGATTGGCGCGATCGGCATCCTTCTGGGTACGCTCGCCGGGGTGTCGCTCGCGAGTAATATCGATGTGGTCGTGCCGTTTATCGAACGCGTTTCCGGCGTCGAATTTTTGTCCGCTGATGTTTACTATATCAGTGACTTGCCATCGGAACTGAAACTCGCAGATGTCTTGCGGGTGGGTGTGCTTGGATTCCTGATAACCGTCGTCGCAACGTTGTTCCCGGCGTGGCGGGCCGCACGTACCCAGCCGGCGGAGGCCTTGCGCTATGACTGAAGCCCAGACCCCGGTGCTCGAGGCCCGCGGTCTCGAACGACGTTTTCGCGACGGCAAACTGGATGTTGCGGTGCTCAGTGGCGTCAACTTTGCCCTGCAGCCTGGTGACCAGACGGCGATTATTGGCGCCTCGGGCAGTGGCAAGAGCACGTTGCTGCATCTGCTTGGCGGCCTGGACCGGCCGACAGCGGGCGAGGTGCGGCTGCTCGGGACCGACTGGACCCGAATGAGCGAAGCGCGTCGCGGACACCTGCGCAACAAGCACCTCGGATTCGTCTACCAGTTCCATCATCTGCTGCCGGAGCTTACGGCGGCGGAAAACGTCGCCTTGCCGCTACTCATTCGGCGGATGAGCAACCGCCGCGCGCGCGAGGAATCGCAGCATTGGTTGCAACAGGTGGATTTGGGGCATCGCCTGGACCACAAGCCCTCCGAGCTGTCCGGAGGCGAGCGCCAACGCGTGGCGATTGCCCGAGCCTTGGTTACCCGGCCATCGGCGATTCTGGCCGATGAGCCCACCGGCAACCTCGATCAGGAACGCGCGGCCCAGGTGTTCGAGCTGCTACGGGCGATGAACCGTTCGACCGGGACGGCGTTGGCGCTCGTGACGCATGACATCACCCTGGCCCGCGAGCTTGATCGATCGGTGCAACTGGTCAAGGGGCATCTCGAGCAAAAGCCCCTGGATGGGCAACTGGCGAGCGGCTAGGCCCGACGCATTTCGGTGAGGCGGGTTACTTGAACGAAGGCGGTTCCTGATCTTTCGCTTGCCGTTGGCGGTCTTGTTCCGCGGTTTCGCGTTCTGCGAGTTCCTTTCGAAGGCGTCGCAGGTAGCGCCGGCTACGCATGCGTTGGGCGACGTTCAGGCGCCACAAGAATCGTACGAACAGGTATCCGGATAGACTCGCGACGGCTCCTAGCAGAACACTGCCCAACAACAGGGGCTGCCAGATCGTCAGCAGCTCGGTGGTGAACCACTCCCAGTTCCAGTCCAGGTGTATATCCCGCCGCGGTTCGTCCAGCAACTTGCGGCCGATCGTGTAGGCCGTATACAACATGGGGGGCATGGTGACCGGGTTGGAAATCCATACCAGGATCACCGATATCGGCAGATTGACGCGGACCACGAGGGCGATGGCGGCCGCGATCAGCATCTGCATGGGCAGTGGCAGGAAGGCCACGAAAAGCCCAACGGCAAACGCACCAGCCACGGAGCGGCGGTTCAGATGCCAAAGATCAGGCGAACCCAGGCGTGGGCCCAGCGGGGCGAGGGCCTTGTGCCCGCGCATGTGTTCCATGCCGGGAAACATTCTTTTGAAGATGTGTCTTGCCATGTTCCGCGCTGCCGATGGTACGCCTGGCGCGGGCACGCTGCCACGCACGTTCCCTGCATTCTCGCCGATTTTGCCTGGCCGCTGCGCGGCGATGTCCCTGTGCCGATTTTGGGTCACACCCACGCGACGGCGTCCGGTTCCCCGCAATGAAAGGCTTTACGTTGGGGTTGCTGCTGGTCGCCTGGTGGCTGCACCGTCAGCCGGAGCTACCCCAGCTGACTGCATCGTACGTCGTGGTTCTTGCGCTGACGGGTTTGTTCATCCTCGCCGCCGCGCGGCATTTGAAGCTTCCGATCCGGGTGTTCGTCGCCACCGCAGCCGGTGCCCTCATGGCCTGGGCCTTGGTTTTCGTGACGGCCGACACTTGGCTCAAACAGGTGGTGAAGCCCTCGCTTGCGGGTGAGGAGATCGTCGTCTCGGCAACGGTCACCAGCTTGCCGGAACATCTCGAGCATCGCAGCCGCTTTCGGATCACGGTGGATGCAGTGCTGGCCGGGCCGAAGAATGTATCCGCCCGCGATTTATTGGTGACGGTCTATCCTGGGCGACCGGAGATCCTCGCAGGGACACGGGCACGAATGGCCGTGCGCTTGCGTCCTGCCGCTAGCCGCTCGAATCCCGGAGGCTTTGATCGTGCGGGTTGGTATTACCGTGAGGGGCTGCACGGTTCCGGGACCCTATTGGAATGGACACCGCTCCAGGAGTCGGTTCCACCATCGACCACAATCCGTTGGCGGGCACGTCTGCACCATGGGCGGGGCTGGTTGCGCGATCGCATGGAGCGCGCGGCGCCAAGTCTGAATCATCCAGGCTTGATCCAGGCCCTGGTGATTGGTGATCGCCAGGGCATGACGTCCCGAGAGTGGCAGGCCTTTCTGCGCACCGGGACCAACCACCTGATGGCAATTTCCGGGCTGCATGTGGGCCTGGTGGCGGGGTTCGTGGGTTTGCTGGCGGGTGGTTTGTGGTCCGTGTCGCGACCCCTTCAGGGCGTTTCCAGAAAAGCCGCTTTCATGGCGCTCACGGGTCTCTTCGGCGCTGTGATCTATGCGGCCATGGCAGGGTTCAGTATTCCCACCCAACGCGCCGTGATCATGCTCGGTGCCTTCATGGCGGCCTTGTTGTGGCGCCGTGAGGCCTTCGCTTGGCGCGGATTGATGTTGGCGGCCATCGCGGTGGTGGTCTGGCAGCCGGCCAGCGTTCTGGCGCCCGGTTTTTGGTTCTCCTTCGGCGCGGTCACGGTCATTTTGCTGCTATTGCAGGGACGCTCTCGCCGGCCGGGATGGCGCGAGGCCGGGACCATCCAGGTGATGCTGGCTCTCGCCATGTTGCCTCTCAGTCTGGCCTGGTTCCAGCTGGGGTCCTGGATCGCGCCGGTTGCGAATCTGATCGCGGTGCCCGTGATCAGCCTTCTGGTGTTGCCGGTGTTGTTGGTGGGCGCGGGGCTCAGTGCGTTGTGGACCCCACTGGGCGCCCCGTTTCTTTACCTTGGTGACGGCGTTCTGGCCATGCTGCTGGTGTTGCTGGACCGACTGTCCACGCTTCCGGTACTGGTTGACGAGCGGCGAGTGCCCCTAGCCGCGAGCCTGTTGGGCGGTTTGGGGGTGCTACTCGCCTTGCAGCCCCGGCTGCGGTTAGGGGCGGTCTGGACTCTGCTGGTGGGGCTGGCGCTGGTGTTGCCGTTGCGACCGGACATCGCGGAGGGCGCCTTGCGAGCTCAGCTGCTGGATGTGGGGAATAGCCAGTCTGTGTTGTTGCAGACCCGTGGACATGCCTTGCTGTTCGATGCCGGGTTTGGACGGGACGACGGTTTCAGTGCAGGAGAGCAGATCGTCGTGCCGGCCCTGCGTGCATCGGGGCTACGGGATCTGGACCGGATGATTCTAAGCCATGAGCATGCCGCCCATGCCGGAGGTGCTCCTGCGGTTCGCGACGCAATGCCCGTGACGGAGGTTCTGCGGCGTCGTCCGGAAGCACATAACGAACGGCAATGCCGAGCCGGACAGCAATGGGAGTGGGATGGGGTGCGCTTCGAGGTGCTACATCCACCGCCTGGATGGAATGACCAGGCCTCCGCCTCGTGTGTACTGGCGGTCGAGACGGCAGGCGGCGTACGGCTGGTTCTGACCGGGGGCCTTTCCGGGCTGGGCGAGGCGATCCTGATGCGGCGGTCGGCGACGATCCGGGAGAGCGACTTACTGGTAGTGCCACGTGGGGCCGGCGCGGATAGCTTGAGCCGGGGTTGGCTGGACGATGCCCGGCCGCAAATCGCATGGGCGAGCACCGATGGTCAGCGTCGAGGCCTGGCCGAGTCGGTTCGCCAGCGGCTGATGGCCGCCTGCATCCCGTTGCAGGAAACCGGCGTACAGGGGGCCCTGCGACTGGAGGCGGATACGGAATTGAGGGTGACGCCTGGAAATCGTGCCCAGACCCGCCGCCTGTGGCATACCACCGTTCCCACCACGCCCATCCCTCGGGAAGGTTGCCAAGCTGGGCGCTCGGCGAGACCGCCCTGATAGAATGAGCACATGAGCAAAGTACACTCCGACACCATTCGCCCGATCCGATTTGCGAAGGGCCAGTTGCAGCTGCTGGACCAACGACGGCTCCCGCAGGAGACTCTTTGGCAGACGTACGATGCCGCCCCCGCCGTTGCGGAAGCGATCCGCGACATGGTGGTGCGTGGCGCGCCGGCAATCGGCATCACCGCGGCCTTTGGGGTGGCGCTGGCCTGTCAGCGGGCCCAGGGACATGACGACTGGCGTGCGCGGGTGACGGGTGATGTCGAGACCTTGAGGGGTGCGCGACCCACCGCCGTTAATCTGTTCTGGGCCCTGGATCGCATGCAAGCCGAAGTGACGGCCAGTGCCAGTGCCGAAGCCGCTGTAGCCGCGACCACAGCGGCGGCCCAACGAATGCTCGATGCGGATATCGCGGGCAATCGAAACATGGGTGCACTGGGTGCGGAGCTGATTGAGCCGGGGCGCGGGGTCCTGACGCATTGCAATACTGGCTCACTGGCAACCGGAGGCTATGGCACGGCACTCGGTGTGATCCGGGCGGCTTGGGATGCCAGTCGCATCGAAGAGGTTTTTGCCGACGAGACCCGCCCCTGGTTGCAGGGCAGTCGCCTGACCGCCTGGGAGCTGGTCCATGACGGGATCCCGGTCCAGGTTCTGTGCGAAGGTGCAGCCGCCAGTCTCCTGCGTTCTGGCCGGATCGGCTGGGTGATTGTGGGCGCGGACCGGATTGCCGCCAATGGTGATACCGCGAACAAGATCGGCACCTATGGACTGGCGGTTCTGGCACGTGCCCACGGTGTGCGCTTCATGGTGGCGGCGCCCGTGGCGACCATCGACTTTGATATGCCGAATGGTGATGGCATCCCCATCGAGCAGCGGGGTGAGGACGAGGTGCTGGCGCTTGGGGGGCAGCGTGTTGCCGCCGATGGCGCTCGCGGGTTCAACCCGGCGTTTGATGTCACCCCGGCGGACTTGATTGACGCCATTGTGACCGAAAGCGGCGTGGTCGAGGCGCCCACAATGGAGCGTCTGGCTGTGTTGCGGGAGCCTGCGGAGACCGGCTCGCTTGTCTGACAGCCGCCCAATACGGGGCTGCATGAAGCCGATAAGGGCCTGAGAGGCTCGGAGAACCGTTTTGAGGGGCGAAAAGGCCGTCCCTAGTGGTTACCCCTGTGGTATCATCGCGAGCTTGTTCAGACGGACGGCGTAACTCTCGATGGCTGAATTTGCCAAGGAAATCTTCCCGGTCAATCTCGAAGACGAGATGCAGCAGTCTTACCTCGATTACGCAATGAGCGTAATCGTGGGCCGGGCTCTCCCCGATGTCCGAGACGGCCTCAAGCCGGTCCACCGCCGCGTGCTTCACGCGATGCGCGAGCTGGGCAACGACTACAACAAGCCTTACAAGAAGTCGGCGCGCGTGGTCGGTGACGTGATCGGTAAATATCACCCGCATGGCGACTCCGCGGTCTATGACGCCATCGTGCGCATGGCGCAGCCGTTCTCGATGCGCTACATGCTCGCGGACGGGCAGGGCAACTTCGGTTCCATCGACGGCGATTCGCCGGCCGCCATGCGCTATACCGAGGTGCGCATGGCGCGCATCGCGGCCGAACTGCTTGCCGACATCGACAAGGAAACCGTCGACTTCATCGACAACTACGACGGTTCCGAGACCGAGCCGGCGGTGCTGCCGAGCAAGTTCCCGAACCTGCTGGTCAACGGGTCCGCCGGGATTGCCGTGGGCATGGCGACCAACATCCCGCCGCACAACCTGCGCGAAGTCATCAACGCCTGCGTGGCGCTCATTGATGATCCCGAGATCTCGATCGACGGTCTGATGGAACATGTGCCCGGGCCCGATTTCCCCACCGCCGGCATCATCAACGGTGTCGATGGTGTACGCGAGGCCTACCGCACCGGGCGTGGTCGGGTGCTGATCCGGTCCCGCTCGCACGTGGAGCCCCTAGAAGGCGGGCAGCGCGAGGCCATTGTGGTGACCGAGCTGCCGTACCAGGTGAACAAGGCACGGTTGACCGAGAAAATCGCGGAGCTGGTGAAGGAAAAGCGCATTGAAGGCATCTCCGAGCTGCGTGACGAGTCCGACAAGGACGGCATGCGCCTGGTAATCGAGCTCAAGCGCGGCGAAATGGCCGAGGTTGTGCTGAATCACCTGTATATGCACACCCAGATGCAGAACGTCTTCGGGATCAACATGGTGGCCTTGGTGGACGGCCAGCCGAAGGTGCTGGACCTGCGTCAGGTTCTGCAGGCCTTCCTGCGTCACCGCCGCGAGGTGGTGACCCGGCGCACGATCTATGACCTGCGCAAGGCCCGAGAGCGCGCGCATATCCTGGAAGGCCTGGCGATTGCGCTGGCCAACATCGATCCGGTGATCGAGCTGATTCGCGCGGCCCCCAACCCTGCCGAGGCCAAGGCCGGTCTGCTGGCCCGCAGCTGGCCGCTGGGTGTGGTCAGCGACATGCTCGACCGGGCCGGGGCCAGCGCTTCGCGGCCGGA
Source organism: Thioalkalivibrio sp. ALJ1 (assembly GCF_000745395.1). Lineage (NCBI taxonomy): Bacteria > Pseudomonadati > Pseudomonadota > Gammaproteobacteria > Chromatiales > Ectothiorhodospiraceae > Thioalkalivibrio > Thioalkalivibrio sp. ALJ1. Next base: position 2,146,117 of record NZ_KN050684.1, read on the forward strand.
AGACCTGGCAGCCGAATACGGCGTGGGTGCGGACGGCTATCGTCTTTCCGAGGCCCAGGCCCAGGCGATCCTGGACCTGCGGCTGCATCGACTTACCGGGCTGGAACAAGACAAGATCCTCGATGAGTATCGCGAGCTTCTGGAACTGATCGACGATCTGCTGGACATCCTCGGATCCGGCGATCGCCTGCAGCTGGAGATCCGCAACGAGCTACTGGCGGTCGCCGAGCAGTTTGGCGATGAACGGCGCAGCGAGCTGCGCGAACGCCAGGCCAACCTGACGCTGGAAGATCTGATCGGCGAAGAAGACGTCGTGGTCACGCTGTCGCATGCCGGCTACGTGAAGTACCAGCCGGTGGCCGATTACCGCGCGCAACGTCGCGGTGGACGGGGCAAGGCCGCGACCAGCTTCAAGGAAGAGGACTTTATCGACCGCCTGGTGGTAGCCAACACGCACGACACGATCCTGTGTTTCTCCAGTCGTGGACGCGTCTACTGGCTCAAGGTCTACGAGCTGCCGCAGGGTTCGCGCGCCGCCCGCGGCAAGCCGATTGTGAACTTGCTGCCGCTGGAGTCTGACGAGCGCATCAATGCGATTCTCCCGGTGCGTGAGTACGATCCGGATCATTACGTCTTCATGGTGACGGCTCAGGGGACGGTCAAGAAGACGCCGTTGACCGATTTCTCGCGCCGCCGGGCCTCAGGCATCATCGCGGTGGATCTGCGCGAGGGCGATCATCTGGTGGACGTGTCGCTGACCGATGGCACGCTGGATGTAATGCTGGTGACGACGGCGGGCAAGGCGGTTCGCTTCCACGAGAGCGACGTACGCGCCATGGGGCGCACCGCCTGCGGGGTGCGCGGCGTGCGCATGGAGGACGATCAGCGTGTGATCGCGCTGCTGAATGTAGACGAAGGGTCGGCCCTGTTGGCGACCGAACATGGCTATGGCAAGCGCACCCGGTTCGACGAATTCCCCGTCCACCGCCGCGGTGGCCAAGGCGTGATCGCGATTCAGACCGAGGGCCGTAACGGCCTCCTGGTGGGTGCTTCCCGGGTGCTCGACGATGACGAGGTGATGCTGATTACCAACGGCGGGACGCTGGTGCGCACCCCGGTGGATCAGATTCCGCTGATTGGGCGCAATACGCAGGGCGTGCGTCTGATCCGCCTCGACGAGAACGAGAATCTGGTGGAACTGGCCCGCGTGGCGCAGCTGCAGGGCGAGGGTGAGGACGACGATTCGGACGAGATGGAAGCCGAAGCGGACCCGAATGCGGGTCCCGAATCCAGCGATGATGGAGAACAGGCATGACGCGAGTGATGAATTTCAGCGCAGGGCCGGCGGCTCTGCCTCAAGCGGTGCTGGAACGCGCCCGCGACGAGCTGCTGGATTTCCGTGGTTCCGGGATGTCGGTGATGGAGATGAGCCATCGCGGCAAGCCGTTCATGGCGGTCGCCGAGAAGGCCGAGCAGGATCTGCGCAAGCTGATGAACATCCCCGACAACTACACCGTTTTGTTCCTGCAGGGGGGTGCCACCGGGCAGTTTGCGGCCATCCCCCTGAACCTCGGCAATGGCCAGGGTATGGACTACATCGACACCGGCGCCTGGTCGGGCAAGGCGATCAAGGAGGCCCAGAAGTACGGGCCGGTCAATATCGTGGCCAGCTCGCAGGCCAGCGGGTATGACTCGATCCCGGATCGTGCCTCCTGGAATCTCGACCCGAATGCCGCCTACGTGCATTACACCCCGAACGAGACCATCGGCGGGGTTGAGTTCCCCGACATCCCGGATGTCGGGGGCGTGCCGCTGGTGGCGGACATGTCCTCCACCATTCTGTCGCGGCCGATCGACGTGTCGCGGTTCGGCGTGATCTACGCCGGGGCGCAGAAGAACATCGGGCCAGCTGGCCTGACGGTGGTGATCGTGCATAACGATCTGCTGGAGCGCGACAGGCAGGCCCCCGTGCCGGCGGTATTGGACTGGGCGCTGCAGGCGAAGAATGACTCGATGTACAACACCCCGCCGACCTTTGGCTGGTATCTGGCCGGGTTGGTATTCGAGTGGCTGCTGGAGCAGGGTGGCCTCGAAAAAATGGCGGAGATCAACGAGCGCAAGGCCGCCAAGCTCTATCACTACATCGACAATTCTGCCTTCTACCGGAATCCGGTCGAGCCCGCGGCTCGGTCGTGGATGAACGTGCCGTTTATTCTCGCGGATGACTCGCTGGACGGGACGTTTCTGAATGAGGCCGATGCGGCAGGATTGTCCTCCCTGAAGGGGCATCGCTCCGTGGGCGGTATGCGCGCCAGTATCTACAACGCGGTGCCGGAGAGCGCGGTGGATGGCCTGATCGAGTTCATGGCGGATTTTGAGAACCGCCACGCCTGATCCCGTTGAACCGCAATCACCGGCGTAACCACCGGGCCAGGAGGTCGTGATGTACCGAATTCAGACCTACAACAACATCGCGGTGCGCGGACTGGACCGTTTCCCGCGCGACCATTACGAAGTAGCTTCGGATATCAACAAGCCGGATGCACTAATGCTGCGGTCGTTCGACCTGCATTCGGTGGAGATTCCGCAATCGGTGCTGGCCGTCGGTCGTGCTGGTAGCGGAGTGAACAATATTCCGGTGCAGGCGCTGTCCGAGCGTGGCGTAGCGGTCTTTAACGCCCCCGGAGCGAATGCCAACGCAGTGAAGGAATTGGTGATCGCCGGCCTTCTGCTGGGCGCGCGCAATTTGCTGCCGGCCGCTGGCTATGTCCGGGAGCTCGACCCGACCAAGGAAGACTTCATGTCCGCGGTAGAGCAGGGTAAGAAGAAGTTCACCGGCTTTGAACTGCCCGGACGCCGGTTGGCGGTACTCGGCCTTGGTGCGATCGGCGTGGGCGTGGCCAATGCGGCACGGGCGCTGGGCATGGATGTCGTGGGGTTCGATCCCAAGGTGACTGTGGAAAACGCCTGGCGCCTGCACTCAGGCATCGAGCGCGCCCGTTCGGTCGAGGCGGCACTGGAAGGGGCCGATGCGGTGACCGTGCATGTGCCACTAACGGAGAACACCGCGAATCTGGTCAATGCCAAGACCCTGGCAGGGATGAATTCTGGGGCAATGGTGTTGAATCTGGCGCGCGAAGGCATCGTGGACGACGAGGCCGTGCGCGAGGGCCTGGACAGTGAACGTCTGCACGCCTACGTCACCGACTTTCCCGTTCAGGGCATGGTCGGACACCCGCGGGTGATCACCTTGCCGCATCTGGGGGCCTCGACGACCGAGTCCGAAGAGAACTGCGCGATAATGATCGCGGATCAGCTACGCGACTACCTGGAAAACGGTAACGTCGTGAATTCGGTGAATCTCCCAACCCTGGTCCTGGACCGCAAGGGCGATACGCGCATCGCCATCATCAACCAGAATCTTCCAGACCGGGTGGGGCGCATCTCGCACACCCTGGGTGAATCGAACATCAACATTCTGCATCTGATGAACGATTCTCGCGGGGATTTGGCGTACACCCTGCTGGACGTGGATGGGCACCCTGACCCGGCGACACTAAGCGCATTGCACGAAATCGACGGCGTGTTGCGGGCGCGGGTGTTGTAGACCGTGGCTGAAGATCAGCATTCGCACCAGCCCCCCGAGCGGGACGATCTCGCCGCGCTGCGGGCGCGCATTGACGCGCTGGACAGTGAATTACTGGCGCATCTGAGCGAGCGTGCCCGGTGTGCCGAGGCGGTGGCGCGGGTCAAACGTAGCCAAGAGAGCAATCCCGTATTCTACCGCCCGGAACGGGAGGCCGAGATCCTGCGGCGGGTGCGAGAGCAAAACCCTGGGCCGCTTTCGGCGGAAGCCATCACCCGACTGTTCCGCGAGATCATGTCGGAGTGTCTGGCGCTGGAGTATCCGCTTAACGTGGCTTATCTGGGGCCGGTGGGAACCTTTACCCATTTGGCGGCTCGCAAGCACTTTGGCCATGCGGTGGAGACCCAGCCCCTTGCCTCCATCGACGCCGTGTTTGGTGCGGTGGAGACGGGGCGCGCCCAGTTCGGGGTTGTGCCCATCGAGAACAGCTCAGAGGGTGTAGTGACCCACACCGTCGACTGTTTCATGGATTCTTCTCTGCAGATCTGTGGCGAGGTGATTACCCCGATTCATCATCATCTGCTGTCCCATGCGGAGGAGTTGGGTCAGGTGCGGCGGGTGCTGGCCCATGCCCAGGCGCTGGCGCAATGTCGGCAATGGCTGGACAACGAGTTGCCGCACGCCGAACGCGAGGCGGTTTCCAGCAATGCCCGCGCGGCGGAGATCGCCGCGACCGATCCCTCGGTGGCGGCGCTGGCAAGCCAGGCGGCCGCGGATCATTACCAGCTCCCGGTACGTGTGCCACACGTGGAAGATCGCGCCGACAACACCACCCGTTTCCTGATTATTGGCTCCGGCACCACCGAGCCCAGTGGCGCGGACCGGACCTCGGTGATGCTGAGTACTGCGAATCGGCCCGGTTCGTTGTACTCGCTGTTGAAGCCGATCGCGGAGGCGGGGGTCAGCCTGACCCGGATTGAGTCGCGGCCTTCGCGTTGCACGCCTTGGAACTACGTCTTCTTCCTCGACCTGATCGGACATCAGCAAGACCCGTTGATCCGTGATTGCCTGGAACAGCTGCGCGCAAGCGCGGACACGGTCAAGGTGCTGGGAAGTTATCCCCAAGCCGCGACCTGAATTGCGTTCCTGAATCTTCTACCTGACACGCCGAGGCATCCCCAATGGCATCCAATCCTTCCGTATCGGGTCAGGCCGACCCGGCCCGTGTGGACTTTGATCCGGTGACCCTTGCGGTCGCCGGGGTCCAGAGGCTGAGTCCCTACCAGCCGGGCAAGCCAGTGGCCACGCTGGAGCGTGAACTGGGGATCACTCAGGCAATTAAGTTGGCCTCCAACGAGAATCCACTGGGCCCGTCACCGCTGGCGGTGGAGGCTGGCCATGCGGCGCTGGCCGATGCCCATGTCTATCCCGACGGAAACGGTTTTGAACTGCAGTCCCGGCTGGCCGAACGCCATGGTGTTGCCCCGGAGCAGATTACCTTGGGCAACGGCTCCAACGAGGTGCTGGAACTGATTGCCCGCACTTGGCTGGCGCCGGGTCGGGCCGCCGTGTTTTCGGCGCATGCGTTCGCGGTCTATCCGCTGGTTACACAGGCGGTCAACGCTGAAGCACGGGTGGCGCCAGCGCTGCCCGCCGATCATCCCGCGCAGCCTTTTGGACACGACCTTGCCGCGATGCAGTCGCGCGTGAATGCCGATGTGCGCGTGGTCTTCGTGGCCAACCCGAACAATCCTACCGGCACCTGGCTGGACACAGCGGCGCTTGAGGCATTCGTGGCCGCGATGCCTGCTACCACCGTGATCGTAGTCGACGAGGCGTACTTCGAGTACGTTGAAGAAGCCAGCTATCCCGACACGACGCAGTGGCTGGATCGCTTCCCGAATCTGATCGTGACGCGAACCTTTTCCAAGATCCAGGGCCTTGCCGGTTTGCGGCTCGGCTACGCGGTCAGCTCACCGGGCGTTGCAGAGCTGTTGAATCGGGTTCGTCAGCCGTTCAACGTAAACGCAGTGGCCCAGGCAGCCGGTTTGGCGGCCCTGGATGATGCCGCACACGTGGCAAAATCGGTCGCCATCAACCGGGCGGGCGTGCGCCAGGTGAGCGAGGCCCTGCGCGAGATGGGGCTGCGTGTGATCCCTTCGGTGGGCAATTTCGTGACTTTCGACACCGGCCGAGACCCCGGCCCCGTATACGACGTGATGCTGCGCGAAGGGGTCATCACGCGCCCGGTCGAGAACTACGGTCTTCCTGGGCATCTGCGCGTGACGGTTTCAACGCCGGAGGACAATGATCGGTTTCTCATGGCACTGAAGAAGGCCCTGGCGTGATCGAACGGCTCGTCATCTTTGGTGTGGGGCTGATCGGGGGATCGCTTGCGCTGGCTCTGCGCGAGGCGGGGGCGGTGCGCGAAGTCGTTGGCTGTTCGCGCAATGCCGACAACCTGCGCGAGGCGCAGCGCCTAGGCGTTATTGATCGCTGGACCACCGACGTGGCGGAGGCCGCCGAAGGCGCCGACATGGGCGTCTTGGCGGTGCCGCTGGGCGCGATGGAACCACTGGCCCGTGATCTCGCGGACGCTTGGCCGGAGGGCAGCCCTTTGACCGACGTGGGTAGCAGCAAGCAGGCGGTGATCGACGCCGTCGGTGCCGGGTTTGGCGAGGTCCCGCGTGGCTTTGTCCCGGGGCATCCCATCGCGGGCACGGAGAAAAGCGGGGTAGGGGCGGCATTTTCCAGCCTGTTCCGCGAGCGCCTAGTGATCCTGACCCCGGCGGATGCCACCAATCCCCTCGCGACCGACCGGGTCGCGGCGATGTGGCAGGCTGCGGGGGCTCGGGTGGAATACATGACCCCGGCGCACCACGATCGGGTACTGGCCGCGACCAGCCATCTGCCCCATGTCCTGGCCTTTACGCTGGTGTCCTCGCTTTCGAACATGAGCGAGCGTGACGAGATCTTTCATTACGCAGCCGGGGGCTTTCGCGACTTTACCCGCATCGCCTCCAGTGACCCGGTGGTCTGGCGTGATATCTGCCTCGCCAATCGCGAGGCCATACTCGAGGTCATCCGCCATTATCAGGCCGATCTGGAGACGTTGCGCGCCGCGATCGAGCGAGGCGATGCCGCCCAAATCGAACAAAACTTCGAACATGCCAAGGAAACCCGCGATCGCCTCTGCGACCCTGCGGATGCACAACTGGATACCTGATAACCAATGAATACCTTTACCGTACAGCCCGGTGGGCAGCTCGCGGGCCGCGCCCGCGTGCCGGGCGACAAGTCCATCTCTCATCGTTCGATCATGCTGGGGGCCCTGGCAGAGGGCGAAACGCGCGTGACCGGCTTTCTCGAAGGGGCGGATTGCATCGCCACGCTGGAGGCCTTTCGTGCCATGGGCGTAACCATTGAGCGTACCGGGCCTGGCGATGTGCGTATCCAAGGTGCCGGTCTGCGTGGCTTGCAGGCACCAGCGGTGGCCCTCGACATGGGGAACTCGGGAACCGCGATGCGCCTGCTATGCGGTGTGCTGGCCGGTCAGGCGTTTGACAGCGAATTGGTTGGGGACCGCTCCCTGACCGGGCGGCCGATGCGACGGGTCACCGATCCGCTGGCGTTAATGGGCGCGCGGATCGATACCAGCGAGGCCGGTACGCCGCCGCTGCGGATCCACGGCGGTGCGCCGCTGCGGGGCACGGATCATGTACTCAAGGTGGCCAGTGCGCAGGTGAAATCTGCGCTCCTGCTCGCCGGGTTGTGGGCGGAGGGTCGCACCTGCGTCACCGAGCCCGCACCGACTCGCGATCATACCGAGCGGATGCTGGCCGGCTTCGGTTATCCCGTCGAGGGGGACGGACCGCGGGCCTGTGTCGAGGGCGGCGGCCAGCTGGTCGCGAGTCCCGTAGATGTGCCGGCGGACATCTCCTCGGCGGCGTTCTTCCTGGTCGGGGCCTCCATCGCTGCTGGCTCGCGGATGCGCCTGGAGCATGTTGGGATCAACCCGACCCGCACCGGTGTGATCGATATTCTGCGCCTGATGGGCGCGGAAATCCGAGTGCTCGACGAGCGCGAGGCAGGTGGTGAGCCCGTGGCCGATCTGGAAGTCGAGGCCGCCGCGCTCAAAGGCATCCAGATTCCCGAGGACCTGGTACCCCTGGCGATCGACGAGTTCCCCGCGCTCTTCGTGGCGGCCGCCTGTGCCGAGGGTGAGACGGTGCTGACCGGGGCCGAAGAACTGCGGGTGAAGGAGAGTGACCGCATCCAGGTGATGGCAGACGGCCTGGCCGCACTGGGTGTGGAGTGCGCAGTGCAGCCGGATGGGATTCGCATCCAGGGCGGAAAGGGTTTCACCGGAGGCGACGTGGACAGCCATGGCGATCACCGCATTGCGATGTCGTTCGCGATGGCGGGGTTGCGTGCTGACGCGCCAATCCGCATCCGCGATTGCTCCAACGTGGGGACCTCATTCCCCGGTTTTGTCGAATTGGCCCGCACGGCCGGATTGCAGCTGGAGGTGGTATGAGTGCCGCGATTCCTATCCTGACCATCGACGGCCCTGGTGGGGCGGGCAAAGGCACCGTGTGCATGCGCGTGGCGGCCGCGATGGGTTGGCATCTACTGGATAGCGGTGCGCTTTATCGTCTGGTCGGACTGGCCGCGCGCCAGCACGGGGTCGAATTGACCGACAAGGTCGCATTGACGCGGCTTGCCGCCGGCCTGGATGTCGATTTCGAGGTCAATCAGGACGCGACCGCCGTGAATACCTTGCTGGAAGGGGCCTCGGTGGATCAGCTTCTGCGGACGGAACAGGCGGGAAGCGACGCCTCTCAAATCGCGGCCATTCCGGCGGTTCGCGAGGCGCTACTGGCGCGTCAGCGGGGCTTTGCAAAGGCCCCAGGGCTGGTGGCCGATGGGCGCGATATGGGCACGGTGGTCTTCCCCGACGCGGACCTGAAGGTGTTCCTGACGGCCTCCGCCGAGGAGCGTGCCCGGCGACGTTACATGCAGTTGAAGGAACAAGGACTTAGTGCTAATCTCTCCGCCCTTCAGGACGAGATGGAGGCGCGTGACCGCCGCGACCGCGAGCGTAGCGTGGCCCCCCTCAAGCCCGCCGAAGATGCCTGGGAACTGGATACCACGGACCTCGACATCGTTGGCGTGGTGGACATGATCCTGGAGCGCCTCCGGGACGTACTCCCGGAACCAAGCCCCCGCCCCGCGGAATAAGCCGTCGGAAGCGGGATCATAAACGTCTAGAACTGGTTGCAGGAAGTTTCTGCAAGCATTTGTTAAACCACAGGTTCACAAATCCATGAGTGAAAGTTTCGCGCAACTGCTCGAAGAGAGCATGGCCTACACCCAGATGCAGCCGGGTGCCATCCTCAGTGCTACCGTCATTGAGGTCACCCCGGAAGTCGTCGTGGTGAACGCCGGCTTGAAATCCGAGGGGGTCATTCCCACCGAGCAGTTCATGAACGACGAGGGTGAGCTCGAGGTCAAGGTCGGCGATGTCGTCGAAGTGGCCCTCGAGACCCCGGAAGACGGTTTCGGCGAGACGCGCATGTCGCGCGAGAAGGCCAAGCGGGCCAAGGCCTGGGACCGTCTTGAAGGGGCCATGGAAGAAGAGCAGTACGTCACCGGCAAGATCTCCGGCAAGGTCAAGGGCGGCTACACCGTCGAGCTGGGTGACATTCGTGCATTCCTTCCGGGTTCGCTCGTGGATGTCCGCCCGGTGCGCGATACCGCGTATCTGGAAGGCAAAGAGCTGGAGTTCAAGCTCATCAAGCTCGACCGTCGCCGCAATAACGTGGTCGTGTCGCGTCGCGCCGTGGTCGAGCAGGAATACAGCGCCGAACGCGAAGAACTGCTGAAGAATTTGCAGGAAGGCGCGCAGGTCAAGGGCATCGTCAAGAACCTCACCGACTACGGTGCGTTCCTGGATCTGGGCGGTATCGACGGCCTGCTGCACATTACGGATATGGCCTGGAAGCGTGTGAAGCATCCGTCCGACGTGGTCGAGATCGGCCAGGAAGTCGAAGTCAAGGTGCTGAAGTTTGACCGCGAGCGCATGCGCGTATCGCTGGGCCTGAAGCAGCTGGGCGAGGATCCGTGGGAGAACATCACCCGCCGTTACCCGACCGGCACCCGCATCTTCGGCAAGGTCACCAACATCACCGACTACGGCTGCTTCGTGGAAATCGAAGACGGCGTGGAAGGCCTGGTGCACGTGTCCGAGATGGACTGGACCAACAAGAACGTGAATCCGGGCAAGATGGTCGCAATCGGCGACGAGGTCGAGGTCATGATCCTGGACCTGGACGAAGAGCGCCGCCGCATCTCGCTGGGCATGAAACAGTGCCAGTCCAACCCGTGGGACGACTTCGCAGCCAACCACAATCGTGGCGAGAAGGTCCATGGCCAGATCAAGTCCATCACCGACTTCGGTGTGTTTGTCGGCCTGGACGGCGGCATCGATGGCCTGATTCATCTGTCCGACCTGTCCTGGCATGAAGCCGGTGAAGAGGCGATCCGCAACTTCAAGAAGGGTGACGAGGTCGAGGCGGTGGTCCTGTCCGTGGATCCCGAGCGTGAGCGCATCTCCCTGGGCCTGAAGCAGCTGGATCGTGACCCGTTTGCCAACTTCGTGGCGGAACACAGCAAGGGCAGTATCGTGTCCGGTACCGTCAAGGAAGTTGACGCCAAGGCCGCCGTGATCGAGCTGGCCGATGGGATCGACGGCATCCTGCGTGCGTCGGATATCTCCCAGGACCGTGTGGAAGATGCCAGCACCGTGCTGAAGGTCGGCGAGACGGTCGAGGCGAAGTTCATGGGTGTCGACAAGAAGACCCGTGCCATCAGCCTTTCGATTAAGGCGAAGGATCGTGCCGAGGAAGCCGAAATGGTCTCCGACTACGGCAGCAACGCGGGTGGTGGTACGACCCTGGGCGACCTGCTGAAGGAACAGATGGGCAAGAACGACTAAAGCCCGCTCTGATCAGGCCCACGACGCCGCGGGGTGTCGTGGGCCATTTTGTACCGGGAAACCGGATAATTTCCTAGTCTGTGACGAGTGCCAGATGACCAAATCGGAATTGATCGAGAACCTCGCCCGGAAATCGCCTCACCTGCCTGCCAGGGATGTCGAGATGTCGGTGAAGGCATTACTCGAACGGATGAGTCATGCCTTGGCCAATGGTCAACGGGTGGAGATCCGTGGCTTCGGTAGTTTTTCCCTGCATTTCCGGCCCCCGCGGCTGGGACGCAATCCGAAAACGGGAGAGGGCGTGGCCCTGCCCGGCAAACATGTCCCTCATTTCAAGCCCGGCAAGGAACTGCGTGAACGGGTAAACGGTTCGGCAGACGGAAACGATTAGGCGACCGTCGATGGACGATCGTCGTCGTCAGCAGATCCGCAATATCGTGGCTTTTGCCGCGCTCATCGTGATTTCTTCGGCGGTGGGCATCCTCGTTGTACTGAATGAAGAGCTGGTCACACTGGCCCTGCCGGGTGTCCGCATCGAGGCACCCTTGGTGGTGCTGCTTGGTATCTCGGCCCTGTTCGGGGTCGCCATTGCTTCGCTGATCCTTTGGCTGCGTCTGCGTCGCCTGCGGCAGAAGATTGCCCAGCTGCGTGAACAAAACCACGCCCTCAAGGTTGAGGTGGAACAACTGCGTACCGCTCCCATGCGGGACTTCTACTAGTCGCGCGTTGCTGCATGCGATCCGTGGTCACACTCATCGTGTTGCTCGCACCCGGGAATTCCCCACCCCATGATTGACGACTGGTTTTGGCTGCTGCTCCCCATCGCGGCCGCAAGCGGTTGGTGGCTGGCGCGCTATGGCGTCCTGGAAGACCGTGAGGAACCGGAACCTTCGCTGGACCGCTATCTGGAAGGGGTGCGGCACCTGCTGGATGATCGTACCGATGATGCCCTGCAGGCCTTCATCGAGATGGTGGAGGTGGATCACGAGACCTTCGAGACGCACGTCATTCTGGGCCGGTTGTTTCGGCGCCGGGGAGAAGTCGACCGCGCCATACGGATTCATCAAAACCTCGTTGCTCGCCCCACCTTGCCGCCATCCCAACGTGCCCAAGCCATGTGTGAGTTGGGAGAGGATTTCCTTCTTGCCGGAGTGCTTGACCGGGCGGAGGCAGTGTTTCGAGAGCTGGCCGACTCTCCCCACCAGGCGGTCGCCGCTCTGGAAGGGTTGCGGCAGGTGTACGAAACGCAAAGGGAGTGGGAAAGGGCGATTGAGGTAGGGGATCGTCTAAAGGCTCATGGCGTTCCGCATGAGCAACAGCGGATTGCTCACTATCATTGCGAGCTCGCACAGATCGCGCTGGAGAAAGAGGATTGGGACGCGGCCCGGTCACGGGCCGCGCAGGCAGAGGCCCTGGTTCCCGGTCTGTCGCGGGCGCTATTAATCCAGTCGGAGATCGCTGCACGGCGGGACGAGGTTCGAGAGGCAATCCGTTTCGGGCGCGATGCGGTGGCTCGGACCCCGCAGTTGGCTCCTTTGCTGGTGCCGCGCCTGGAGCGGCTTCACCAGGCACTCCCGGGCGAGAATCGCCTCGGTCAATTGGAAGAGCTTTTGGACGAGCTTGCACGGACCCGTGGTATCACCATGGCCCGTATTGCGTTGATGCGACTTTACCGCCGCACCGGTCGCCTGGATGCGGCACTGGCCGAACTGGGTATGATCCTGTCGCAACGTCCGGTCCCGACATCGGGCCTGCTCGAGGCGGTACGCTGGATGAAGATCCTTCCAGCGGTGCAGCAATACAGCGCCGAATTTTCGGCGTTTGAAAAGGCATTGGCGGACCAACTGGGTAGTCAGCACCTGTACCAGTGCGTGAACTGCGGTTATCAGGGGCGGGCGCATGTGTGGCAGTGCCCCAGCTGTCGTCGTTGGGACACGTTGCGCGGCCTGGATTTCGACATTGATCAAACGACGGAGGCCGCCGAGGAGGCGCTCATCCGCGAAGGGAGCTCCAATTGATGAACCCAGCCCTGGAACCTGCGACCCGATTGATTGTAGCTCTCGACTTTCCGGATGCGGACGCCGCCCTCCGTTTTGCTGGACAGCTGGACCCGCGGCAATGCGCGCTGAAGGTGGGATTCGAGCTCTTTGTGGTTGCCGGCCCCGACCTTCTGCAGCGGCTGCATGACCTGGGATTCCGGGTTTTTCTGGACCTGAAGTTTCACGATATCCCGAACACGGTGGCCGCCGCCTGTCGCGCGGCCGCACGCAAAGGAGTGTGGCTGATCAACGTCCACGCCAGTGGTGGCCTGGAGATGATGCGGGTTGCCCATGAGGCTGTGCGTGAGACGAATGACACCACCGCGCTTCTCGCCGTGACCGTGCTTACCTCCAGCGACTCCGAGACCCTGCGCGAAACAGGCGTGAGCCGATCGCCCGCCGATCAGGTCAGCCTGTTGGGGGAGTTGGCCGTCAAGCAGGCCGGGCTTGAGGGTCTGGTGTGCTCGGCCCAGGAGGCAAGCGCTTTACGACGGGAGCTGGGAGACGAGGCCCTGCTGGTGACGCCCGGAATCCGACTGGAAGGAGCCGGAGACGACGACCAGAAACGGGTAATGACCCCGGAGCGGGCGATTGCGGCCGGGGCCAGCGCAATCGTGGTCGGCCGGCCCATTACCCGGGCTGCGGATCCGGCGGCCGCAATGGAGACTTTCGTCTCACGTCTGGGGTCCGCCGGATAACGCCTGTGGGTCCAGGGGCTTTTCGGATGGAATCGATCCCGCTAGGATGCCGTTGGTGCATGGACGCACCGATGACTTAGCGAAGATAAGGAGGATTTTCATGAAACCGATTTTTCAATGCGCCAAATGCTGGGCCCTGGCCGCACTCTGCGTACTGCCGCTGGTGATGCTCACCGCGTCTGGTGGGCAACCCGTCGACCTGAATGCCGCATCCGCCGACGAGCTGTCCATGCTGGACAACGTGGGTCCGGTCAAGGCACAGGCGATCGTGGAACATCGCGAGGCGCATGGTGACTTTGCCTCGGTGCAGGCGCTGTCGGAGGTATCCGGCATTGGCGAACGCACGGTGGAGATGAATCTCGACCGTATCGTCGTCGAGTAGTAGTCGCGGCGGCATACGTGGCCGCCTGACTGCAGCCCCCGGTCGATGGGTCCGGCAGGACGCATGGGCTGGGGGTTTATGGTTAAGGATCCCTTGATCGCTTTTCCCTTGAGTGCCCCGGAGATTGAATGAGCCAGAATCACGCCCCAATCCGTACCGCCGTGTTCCCCGTTGCCGGGATGGGTACGCGTTTTCTGCCTGCAACCAAGGCGAATCCAAAGGAAATGCTTCCGGTCGTCGATAAGCCGCTGATCCAGTACGCGGCCGAGGAGGCCGTTGCGGCGGGGATCGAAACGCTCGTGTTCGTAACCGGTCGCAACAAGCGGTCCATCCCGGATCATTTCGACAAGGCCTACGAGTTGGAGATGGAACTCGAGGAGCGCGGCAAGACCGAGCTGTTGGAACAGGTGCGCAATATCGTGCCGCCGCGGGTGACTTGCGTGTACGTACGTCAGTCGGATGCGCTGGGTTTGGGGCACGCCGTCGCTTGCGCTCATCCTATTGTGCGCAATGAGCCTTTCGCGGTGATCCTGGCGGACGACTTGATTGAATCGACCAACGGGGGCGCCACCCGCCAGATGGTCGAGCAGTACAATCAACACGGTTGTAGCGTGCTAGGCGTCGAAGAGGTCCCGGAAGATCGTACCCACCAGTACGGCATCATCGATCCGGTTCAGACCGGGCCGCGTAGCTGGGACGTGAAAGGGATTGTGGAGAAGCCGGAACCGTCCGAAGCCCCATCCAGCGTGGCCGTCGTCGGGCGTTATATCCTGACGCCAAAGATTTTCAAGATGCTGGCCACTCAGGAGCCGGGTGCGGGCGGAGAGATCCAGCTGACCGATGCCATTGCTCGTTTGCTCGAACTGGAACGGGTGACTGCCTTCAACTTCGCGGGCCGCCGATTTGATTGCGGTAGCAAGCTGGGCTATCTGGAGGCGACGGTCGAGTTCGCACTTAACCACCCGGAACTCAAAGACGATTTCGCGGACTATCTGCGCACGCGTACGGCGGGCTAATAGCGGGCTTCACCACCAGAAGCGGCGCTCGCGCGGCCGAATCGGCAAGCGCCCACGCCAGTACTGGATCAGCAGGAAGCCAAAGGCCATCCCACCCAAGTGGGCGAAGTGGGCGATCCCGGCCAGGGTGCCCGATATCCCCAGATACAACTCCAGGGCTCCATACGCCATCACGAAGTACTTCGCCTTGATCGGGATGGGCAGGAAGATCAGGAACAAGCGCTGGTTGGGAAACATCATCCCGAATGCCAGCAAGACGCCGAAGACCCCGCCCGAGGCTCCAATAGTGGGGTAGATCATGTCGCCGTTGCCGTAGGCCGTCACCACCAGTTGGACCAGCCCGGCACCAATCACGCAGAGCAGGAAATAGGTCGCGAATGTCCGCGAACCCCAGGCGTTTTCGATCTGAACCCCCAGCATCCAGACGGCGAACAGATTCACGAACAGGTGGATCGGCCCGCCGTGCAAAAAGCCGTACGAAACCAGCTGCCAGAGCTGGAAATCGGGCACCCGCATCCACGCCCCATGCTGATGGACAGTGGCCGGTGTCCCAATAGGCCACAGTCCGAAATGGCTGATCAGCCAGTCGCCCAGCCAGGGCATGGACAGAAACAGGGCGACGTTGGTGATCAGCAGGAAGCCGATCACCGGTGGCATCATGCGGAAGTCCGGATGGCGGGGGTCGGGATGAGTCATTGCCCTGTGCGTCTCTCGGGCATTAGGTGAAGTCGTCGGTTACGGCACCCCGACTGGCGGATCCGACCGTTCGCGCATACTTGCCCAGCACCCCGCGATCGAAGCGGGGTGCCGGGACCTGCCAGGCGGCGCGGCGGCTCTCCAGCTCGCGTTCGTCGACTTCCAGCGAAAGGCGATTGGTGTACGCGTCGATCTCGATGGTGTCGCCATCGTGCACCAGGGCAATGGTCCCGCCCGCGGCGGCTTCGGGCGCCACATGCCCGACGACCATGCCGTAGGTTCCCCCGGAAAAGCGCCCGTCGGTAATCAGACCGACGGTATCGCCGAGGCCTGCCCCGATGATGGCGGCAGTGGGTGCGAGCATCTCGCGCATGCCAGGTCCGCCCCGTGGCCCCTCGTAGCGAATCACCAGGATGTCACCTGCCTGGATCTTGCCCGCAAGGATCGCATCCAGGCATTCCTCCTCGGAATCAAAGCAGCGGGCAGGGCCGGAGATCGCCGTTCGTTTGAGTCCCGTGATCTTGGCAACCGCTCCCTCTTCGGCCAGATTCCCCTTGAGCACGGCCAGGTGGCCATGGGCGTACAACGGATTGTTCAGCGGTCGGATGATGTCCTGGTCGGAGGGCGGGGCATCCGGGATATCGGCCAGCGTTTCGGCCAGGGTCTGGCCGCTAATGGTCAGACAATCCCCATGCAGAAGGCCGGCAGTGAGCAACATCTTCATCACCTGGGGCGTGCCGCCGACTTGGTGAAACTGGGTGGTCACATAGCGCCCGGAGGGCTTCAGGTCACATAACACCGGGACCTTGCGGCGGATCCGTTCGACGTCGTCGATGTCGAGCGGGACTTCGGCCGCATGCGCAATGGCCAGCAGGTGGAGGACGGCATTGGTCGAGCCTCCCACGGCCATGACCACGGCCAGGGCATTCTCGAAGGCCTCGCGGGTCAGGATGTCGCGGGGGCGGCGATTCGCATGGATGGCATCCAGCAGGACTTCGGCCGATCGGGCGGCGGATTCCGCTTTTTCCGGGTCTTCGGCCGCCTGCGTGGACGAACCAGGAAGGCTCATACCCATTGCCTCGAAGGCACTGGACATGGTGTTGGCGGTAAACATGCCGCCACAGGAACCCGCTCCTGGGCAGGCGTTGCGTTCGACACCCTGCAGATCCTCGTCCGAAAGCTTCCCTGCGCCATGCTGGCCGACGGCCTCGAAGGCGCTGACGATCGTCAGGTCCTGATCCTTGTAATGGCCGGGCTTGATGGTGCCACCATAGACAAAGATGCCCGGCACGTTTAGACGGGCCAGGGCGATCATTGCGCCGGGCATGTTCTTGTCACAGCCTCCGGTGGCCAGGATGCCGTCCATGCTCTGGCCATTGACCACCGTCTCGATGGCATCGGCAATGACCTCACGGGACACCAGCGAGTACTTCATGCCCGGGGTGCCCATGGAGATGCCATCGGAGATCGTGATGGTGCCGAAGGTCTGTGGCATCCCGCCGGCACGGCGCACGGCTTGCTCCGCACGTTCGGCCAGGGCGCCAATCCCCATGTTGCAGGGGGTGATGGTGCTGTGCGCATTCGCGAGGCCCACGATCGGACGCTGGAAATCCTCGTCGCCAAACCCGACGGCGCGCAACATGGCGCGGTTAGGCGTGCGGCGCGTGCCTTCGGTGACGACGCGACTGCGGCGGTTGTCCTGTGCCATGGTCTTCCCTGTGGTTTGAGTTAAGGCGCCACGACGCCAATGGGTGCCCGAGCTAGTGGGCGCCCGGATCCCCGTGGCGCAGATAGCGGCCGTTCATGAAACGATCGAAGAAACGACCCAGGGTGGGATGCTCGATCTGCTCACCACGGGTGTCGGCTTCGAGGTGACGCTCGGCTACGTAGGTGCTGTGCGAATAGCCATCTACCAGCACGTGATACCACGGCTGGTCTCTGGGTGGGCGACTCTTCGCGACGGTCTCGTACCATTCGTCGGAGCCGGCGTATACCGGGTCGACGTCGACGATCACACCACGGTAATCGAACTTGGTATGGTGGACGAGCTCACCAATGGTAAAGCGTGTGCGTGTGGTCATGTCCGCCTCTGTACGGCCTTGGTGCATCGGTCTTAACTATGGACCACGCTGGGTGGTGCGTGTTCGCGGTTGGCCGGACTCAATTCCCATCCATCAACAAACCGGCGATTTTTCTTGCCTATTGCCCCTACGGTACCGTCATGAGTCACGAGCCTTCAGGCCTGAGCCCCCATTTTCAACGCCTCGTCCCCGAGGGTGATGATCGCGAGCGGCGCGTCTGTGACCATTGTGGCTTCATCGACTATGAGAATCCGCGAATCATCGTCGGCAGCGTGGCCATCTGGGAGGACCGCGTATTGCTCTGTCGGCGCGCCATCGAACCACGGAAGGGTTACTGGACCCTGCCGGCCGGTTTCATGGAACGGGGTGAAACGCCCGATCAGGGTGCGCGTCGCGAGGCCTGGGAAGAGGCCCGCGCGAACCTGGAGACCGAGCAGCTACTCGGGGTTTACAGCGTGCAGCACATCGGGCATGTCCAGATGATCTACCGTGCCCGGCTGCTAACCGATGCCATTGCACCGGGCCCGGAATCGGAGGAAGTCGGCCTGTTCCGGTTCGATGACTTGCCAACGGATCTGGCGTTCCCTTCGGTCACCTGGGCCCTGGAGCACTACCTCGAGACCCGGGATCAGACCGATTTCGCCCCGCGTTCCGCACCGCTGCCGGTGGTGGATGCCGAGTCCGCGGGTCTCTAGGTGTGGAGTTTCACACCTAGGGAGCGCTACGAGTCCCCGCGCCGGGGGCCGTAGTCCCTGAACTTCTCCATCACTCGTTCCATCTCCGCGTCGTCCAGGAGCTGCGGCCCGCCGATCTGCAGGCTGAGCACGTACTGTTGCGCCAGCAGTTCGACTTCTTCGGTGAGCCACAAGGCCCGTTCCAGCGACGGCCCAGCCGCAATCATCCCATGATTGGCCAGCAGGCAGGCCGTGCGCCCTTCGAGTGCCGTGACGGCTTGCTGCGACAGGTTCTCGGTCCCGAAGGTGGCATAGGGTGCACAACGGATGGAGTTTCCGCCGGCGGCGGCCACCATATAGTGCAGGGCAGGGATATCGCGGCCCTGTATTGCGACCACACTGGCATAAACCGAATGCACGTGAACCACCGCGTGAAGTTCCGGCCGGGCCTGAAGGATCGCGCGATGGAAATGCCATTCGCTGGAAGGCTTGCGTCCGTCCAGCCAGCGCCCATTCGCATCCACATACACCAGGTCGTCGGGCTCCAGGTCCTCGTAGCGAACGCCGGATGGCGTGATCAGCATGCCGGCCCCAAGCCGGGCGCTGATGTTTCCAGAGGTACCTTGGTTCAGGCCGCGGCGGTTCGTCTCCAGTCCTGTATGGATGATCGCTTCTCGGAGTCGGGTCTCTTCAGGCGAGCAGGCAGAGGGGTGGGACATGAATCGTGAACCGAAGGTGGAAGTGACCTGATTGTACCGTTTTGAAACGGGAACACCGGGGGCCTTTTGAGGTCCATCACATAAGCCCGCGTAGCGGGTGTGGTGATGGCGGTTCTGCATGGCACGAAGCGGACCGTCTCTCTATAGTCAATTTGGATATCCGAGTCGCCGTCTGCGAAGGGGCTCGCTTTTTGGGATCAGTACAGGGAGGAAACACCATGAAGAACATTGCACGCCTCGTTACCGCCACTTCTGTCGCTGCCGCGCTGACGCTTGGTCTAAGTGCGGGCAGCACGGTCCATGCATTCGATGAACATGAGGCCACCATCGATTACCGTCAGGGTGTCATGCGCGCCATTGGTGGGAACGTGGGTGCCTTTGCCGCCGTCGTCGTGGATGGTGCCGATTTCGGCGACAACCTGAAGATGCACACCAGTCAGTTGGTCGCGCTGACCCAGGATATCCCCAGCCTGTTTCCGGAAGGGAGCGACTTCCCCGATACCGATGCGAAAGAAGAGATATGGGAGAACTGGGACCGTTACGTAGAGCTTTCGAACGACACTCGTGAGGCCGCCGAGGCCCTGCATGCTGCCGTCGAGGCCGGTGACGAAGACGAATACGCCATCCGGTTCCGCAACCTTGGCCAGTCCTGCCAGGCCTGTCACGACGATTTCCGCCGCGACTAAGTCATGCTTGGTCTGCAACTCAAGGGGCTGACAGCTTTGCTGTCAGCCCTGTTTTTGTTGATGCCTTCGGTACAAGCCGAGGTGTCCATTGGCGAGCATGACCCCGCTGCGGGTGGCGATGAACAGATTGCCTATGGTGAGTATGTCTTGCGCGCGGGGGGGTGTGTCACCTGCCACACCGCCCAAGATGGCGAGTTTCTGGCCGGTGGGCGCCCGATCGAAAGCCCATTCGGTGTCTTCTACGGACCCAATATCACGCCTGATGAAGAATACGGGATCGGCCGCTGGTCGGAGGCGGACTTCAAACGCGCCATGCTCGAGGGCCGTGGCCCGGATGGCCGGCATTATTACCCGGCATTCCCATACACGTCCTACACCAAGATGAAGCCGCAGGACGTGGAGGCGTTATGGGCCTTCCTGCAGTCTGAAGTGGAGCCTGAGGCGCGGGAGAACACACCGCACGATCTGGTGTGGTTTGCGCGGTTTCGGCCCTCTCTGGTGGGTTGGAAGTGGCTGCATTTCGAACCCGGTACCTTCGAACCGGACCCGGATCAATCCGAGCAGTGGAATCGCGGGGCCTACCTGACCCTGGCACTGGGACACTGCATGGAGTGCCACACTCCACGTACACGCACCGGCGGGCTCGACCTGGAACGTCTTGGGGCGGGTGCCCGGCTACCGGATGACGATGTCGCCGGCAACATCACCCCGGACCGGGAAACCGGTATCGGGCGCTGGGGCGAGCGCCACATCGCGCGTTATCTGGAGATGGGACTGACTCGGGATGGTGACTTCGCTGGCGGTGGTATGGCGGATGTAATCGATCACGGTACATCGCACCTCACCGACGAAGACCGACGCGCCATCGCCGTCTATTTGAAATCTCTGGACCCGATCGCCCACGAACCGGATTAGCCGGATGACTTGTTGGTCGCCACAAAAAAGGCCAGATCACGTTGATCTGGCCTTCCTTTGTATCTGGCTCCCCGGGACGGGCTCGAACCGCCGACCTAGTGATTAACAGTCACCCGCTCTACCGACTGAGCTACCGGGGAATTGGGCGCAAATCCTAATCGGGCGGGGCAGGGGCGTCAAGGAAAATCTGGCCTCATGCCCCCTTCGCTGGTCATTACCGGTGGCGAGCGGCGAACTCGCGCAGGCGATCCAGGGCCTTGTCCAGCTGGTCAACGCTGGTGGCAAAGGAGACGCGGACGTGCCCGGGGGCACCAAAAGCGCTGCCCGGGACCAGAGCCACGCCGACCTCGTCCAGGAGTTGTTTGGTCAGGGCAACGTCGGTATCGATATCCGCCGCTTGCATTAGCCCCGTAACCCGGGGAAAGCAGTAGAAGGTGCCATCCGGCATCAGGCAGTCAATGCCGTCGATGGCGTTCAGGCCGTCCACCACGTGGCGAGCACGCTCAGCAAATGCGGAGCACATGGCGACCACGCAGCCCTGATCACCTTCCAGTGCCGCCTCGGCACCCGCCTGGGCGATGGAGGTCGGGTTGGACGTGCTTTGCGACTGGATCTTCTTCATCGCGGCGATCAGGTTCTTCGGCCCGGCGGCATAACCGATGCGCCAGCCGGTCATCGCATAAGCCTTGGAGACACCATTCAGTACCACCGTGCGCTCCAGGAGATCCGGGGCCACATTCACGATGTTGACGAACGGGGCTGACCCGAAGCGGATATGCTCATACATGTCGTCGGTCGCGATCACCACCCGTGGGTGGCGCCGAAGCACATCGGCAAGATCGTTCAGCTCGTCTGCGGTGTAGGCTGCACCCGTCGGATTGGATGGACTGTTCAGAAACACGAGCCGCGTGTTCGGCGTAATCGCGGCCTCCAGTTGTTTTCCGGTGATGCGGAACCCCGCCTCCTGCTCGGCACTGACGACAACCGGGCGGGCGCCTGCGAGCAGGGCAATGTCAGGGTAGGAGACCCAGTAGGGGGCAGGAATGACGACCTCGTCACCCGGATTCAGCAGGGCCTGGCAGAGGTTGAAGATGCTCTGCTTGCCGCCGGAGGAAACCAGGATCTGGTCGGGGGTGAACGTCAGGCCGTTGTCGCGATCAAACTTCCGAATAATCGCGGCCTTCAGGCTGGCCGTTCCGTCGACGGGAGTGTACTTGGTTTCTCCGCGGGCAAGCGCGTCCACTGCGGCCTGCTTGATATGCTCGGGGGTATCGAAATCCGGCTCTCCGGCCCCCAGCCCGACAATATCCCGACCCTCCGATCGCAGCTGGGCGGCCAAGGCGCTGACGGCGAGAGTGGGGGAGGGCTGGATGCGCTGGACGCGGTCGGAGAGCTCGATTTCCAAGGTGGGGGCCTCTGTGTGATCGGGTCGATGGTCCGCGTGGGCGGCTAGGTGCGAAATGATACTGAAATCAGGCGCGGAGGATAAGGTGCAACCAGGCGAGGGTGAGCAATTCAAGGTCGTATCGGAGTACCAGCCGGCGGGCGATCAACCGGCCGCGATCCAGGCGCTGACGGATGGCATCGACGCGGGGCTGGCTCATCAGGTGCTGCTGGGCGTAACCGGCTCCGGCAAGACCTTCACCATTGCGAACGTCATCGAGAACATTCAGCGCCCCACCATTATCCTGGCCCCCAACAAGACGCTCGCGGCGCAGTTGTACGGCGAATTCAAGGAGTTCTTCCCCCACAACACGGTGGAGTACTTTGTTTCGTACTACGACTACTACCAGCCGGAGGCCTACGTCCCTTCGTCGGATACCTACATCGAGAAGGACGCGTCGATCAACGACCACATCGAACAGATGCGTCTTTCGGCTACTCGCGCGCTACTGGAACGTCGTGACGCAATCATCGTGGCCTCGGTGTCCGCGATCTACGGCCTGGGCGATCCGCGGAAGTATCTCTCGATGGTGCTGCACATTGAACGCGGCGACCGCATTGATCAGCGCGACCTGCTGCGGCGCTTGGCCGAACTGCAGTACACCCGCAACGACACCGAGCTGCGCCGTGCGACGTACCGCGTGCGGGGCGAGGTGATCGACATCCACCCGGCGGAATCGGACAACGAAGCCGTGCGCATCGAGCTATTCGATGACGAGGTGGAGCGGCTTTCGTATTTCGACCCCCTGACGGGTGAACAGCTACGTACCGTGCCGCGCCTGACGGTTTATCCAAAAACGCACTATGTGACGCCGCGTGAAACCCTGCTCGGCGCAGTGGATCACATCCGTGACGAGCTGAAGGAGCGGCTGGACTTCCTGCGCAAGGAAGACCGACTGGTCGAGGCGCAGCGCCTGGAACAACGCACTCTGTTCGACCTGGAGATGATCCTGGAGATTGGTTATTGCAACGGGATCGAGAACTACTCGCGCTATCTCTCCGGGCGCGCCCCGGGCGAGCCACCGCCGACCTTTTTTGATTACCTGCCCAAGGATGCGCTGCTGGTGATCGACGAGTCGCACGTCTCCGTGCCGCAGGTAGGCGGGATGTACAAGGGTGACCGCTCGCGCAAGGAGACCCTGGTGGAATACGGCTTCCGTCTGCCTTCGGCCCTGGACAACCGGCCACTGCGCTTCGAGGAGTTCGAGGCCCTGCAACCACAGACGATCTACGTGTCGGCAACGCCCGGTCCCTACGAACGTGAACATGCCGGAGCGATTGTCGACCAGGTGGTGCGCCCGACGGGCCTGCTGGACCCGGAGCTCGAAGTCCGCCCGGCCGGGACCCAGGTGGACGATGCCCTGTCCGAGGTCCGCGATCGAGTAGAGCGCAACGAGCGGGTTCTGATCACCACGCTGACCAAGCGCATGGCGGAAGACCTAACGGATTACCTGACGGAACACGGGGTGCGTGTCCGCTACCTGCACTCCGATATCGATACCGTGGAGCGCATGGAGATCATCCGCGACCTGCGCCTGGGGGAATTCGACGTACTGGTTGGCATCAACCTGCTGCGCGAGGGCCTGGATATGCCCGAAGTCTCCCTGGTGGCGATTCTTGATGCCGACAAGGAAGGCTTTCTGCGCTCCGATCGTTCGTTGATCCAGACCATTGGGCGCGCGGCGCGCAACGTGAATGGCAAGGCCATTCTGTATGCCGACAAGGTGACCGGTTCCATGCGGCGAGCGATTGACGAAACCGAGCGCCGCCGGGCGAAACAGATCGAGCACAACGAGGCCCACGGCATTACCCCCAAGGGCATTCAGAAAAACATTGCGGACATCTTGGAGGCGCGGAATGCAACGCCCGGTTCCGGTGGCCGCCGCGGTCGCAAGGTCGCGGAGGAGGGCGCCGACTATGTGGGCACCCCAGAGAAAGCGGCTAAAGAGATCGAGCGCCTGGAACAGGAGATGTTCGCCAAGGCTCGCGACCTTGAGTTCGAAGAGGCCGCCCGCATTCGCGACCGAATCGAAAAGCTGAAGGCACTCGCCTTTCTCCCCGAAGCATCGCTATCCTGAAGGGATTGCTCCTGCGCGAGCGCCACTTCGAGCTTCGAGTCATGACAGAAAATGCCGATTTGCCGCTCGGCCCCGTGATGCTGGATGTCGCCGGCCTGGAACTCACGCCGGAAGATCGCAAACGTCTGCGTCATCCCGCGACCGGCGGGGTCATTCTGTTCGCCCGTAATGTCGGGACGCCGGAGCAGATCCGGGCATTGGTCGCCGCAATCCGAGCCGAACGCCCGGGCATCCTGGTGGCGGTAGACCAGGAGGGGGGGCGCGTCCAGCGTCTCCAGGAGGGCTTCACCCGCATTCCGCCCATGCGCCAGTTGGGCCACGTCTACGATTACGATCGCAACAAGGCCTGTGAGCTGGCCCATGCTACGGGCGAATTATTGGGTCACGAACTGCGCTCGGTGAATATCGATTTCAGCTTTACCCCCGTTCTGGACCGAGACATCGGCGTGAGCGAGGTGATTGGCGACCGGGCCTTCCACCATGACCCGGACGTCATCGCCCGCCTGGCCTGCGAACTGATCCGGGGTCTTTCCGAGGCCGGAGTCGCGGCGGTCGGCAAGCACTTTCCCGGGCATGGGGCGGTCGCGGCGGATTCCCATGTGGCGTTGCCAGTCGACGAGCGACCGCTGTCCGAGATCGAAAACGAGGATCTGGAGGCCTTCCGCCCGGTGCTTGGCGATCTGGAAGCCGTGATGCCCGCCCATGTGGTGTATTCCCAAGTCGATCCGCAGCCGGCTGGCTTTTCCCGTATCTGGTTGCAGGACATTCTTCGCCGTGAGTTGCGTTTTCGCGGGGCGATCCTCAGCGACGACCTGGCCATGTGCGGCGCCGAAGGGGCGGGGACCCCGGACCAGCGAGCGGCGACCGCGCGCGAGGCCGGTTGCGACATGGTCTTGATCTGCAACCAGCCGGAGCAGGCCGACGCGATTCTAGAGGCCCAGGCAGACCGCCCGTTATCGTCCGATTCGCTTCACCGCATCGAGCGCCTGCGAGGACGCCCGACGGAGGCCAGCCCACAACAAATCAACGCCTTGCGTGCACAGCTGGATCACTGGATACAGGGCTGCTTGCTGGCCACGGCATGAGCGCCGCAAAGGGTGCCTTTGGGGGTCCATTGGCGCCCGCGGGCCGACCCGCCTATAATGCGCCACCGGATTGCGGTTGAGCAGCTATTAATATTCACATTCACCACTTGAGTTGGAGATAAAAAATGGCCGATAAGCTCCTGATCGTCATGGTCAACACTGACCCGACAAACCCGTCCGAGCTGGGCGCCCCGTTCTTCCAGGCCACTGTGGCCGCCGCCATGGAATACGACGTTGAAGTCGTGATGACCGGCCGTGCCGGCGAATTGGCCAAGAAGGGTGTTGCCGAAAACCTGTTCGTGCAGGAAGGCTCCAGCAAGAGCGTCTACGACTTCATGAAAGATGCCCACGAGGCGGGCGTTGTCATGAAGGTCTGCACCCCGACGCTGGACCTGTGGGGCAACGACCTGATTCCGGAGATCGAAGAAACCGTGGGCGGCGCCTACGTCATCTCCGAAGCGATGGACGACGACACGGTTACCTTTACCTACTAAGGTTACCGTCGTTTGATTGCCAGCCGGCCGGCCCTTGTGCCGGCCGGTTGCGTTTCCGAGGTTCGGAACCCGCGCGCTTGCCTCGCTCCGGCCGCTCGGACATGATTCTCCGCACCGATGCCCTTAGGACATGCCATGAGCCCGGAACAGGCCCGAGCCACACTGCGCGATGCCGATTGTCTTTTCAGTCGCGATGCGGTGGAGACGGCGATTGATCGGCTAGCCGAACGTACGGCGGCGGTGCTCAAAAACCGCAACCCGTTGGTACTGGGTGTGATGAATGGCGGCGTGGTGATCCTGGGCGGGTTGCTGACTCGCTGGTCGTTCCCCATGCAAGTCGATTACCTGCATGCGACTCGTTATCGCGGTGCTACACACGGCGGGGACCACTTGCACTGGCTGGCGCGACCGCAGGCACCGCTAAAGGGCCGGACGGTGGTGATTGTCGACGACATCCTCGATGGTGGCATTACCCTGGAAGGCATCAAGACGTTCTGCATGGAGCAGGGGGCCGAACAAGTGCTTTCCATCGTGCTGGTCGACAAACACAATCCAGAGCGTGATCCGGCGATCACCGTGGATTACGCGGCCCTGGAGGCGCCCAACCGCTACCTGTTCGGGTACGGCATGGACTACCAGGATTACCTGCGAAACGCCCCCGGCATTTTCGCCGTGGCCAATCACTAACCCCGCCCGAGGCACCCATGTCTTCACCCCGTATTGCCGTGATTGGCGGAACAGGCCTGACACAGCTGAAAGATCTTGAGATTACACGTCGACAGGTGATGCATACGCCGTATGGCGAGCCCTCCGGCCCCCTGGTATTCGGCCGCCTGAACGAGATCGAGATCGTGTTCCTGCCGCGCCACGGTGCGCGTCATACGATTCCACCACATCAGGTGAACTACCGCGCCAATATCTGGGCCCTGCGCAATGCGGGAGTCGACTACGTGGTGGCGGTGGCCGCCGTCGGTGGGATTGCCGAGGAGATGAAACCCGGTGTGGTGGCCATTCCGGATCAGATTATTGATTACACCTGGTCACGGGCCAACACCTTCTTCGACGGGGGTGACGAGCAGGGTGTTACCCATATCGACATGACCTGGCCCTATAGCGAGACGGTCCGACAGACCCTGATCCATGCCATCGACGAGTTGGACATTGCAGCCGTTGACCACGGGACCTACGGCGCCACTCAGGGTCCACGACTCGAGACCGCGGCAGAGATCGACCGACTGGAGCGAGATGGCTGCGACCTGGTCGGCATGACGGGCATGCCGGAAGCAGCGTTGGCTCGAGAACTCGGCCTGAACTACGCCTGCTGCGCGGTGATCGCCAACTGGGCCGCGGGTCGCGCCGATGGGGAAATCACCATGGAAGATATTGCCGCCAATCTTGATGTTGGCATGGCACGGGTGAAACAGATCCTGACTCACGTCATCGACAGCCTGTCCTGATAAGAGGGCCGCAAATCGGTGCAGTGGGGGCCAGGGGCGCGGTACCGGAGCGGCGCGGACGTGCCATACCCAATCCCAAATATCAAATTTAACATAATATGTATTATGCGTCGTTAAGGATGGGCCAAGAGGCGTGTTGTCGGTACTGAACTCTCGTCCCATCCACTCTCTGTGCGGCCTTTCGGCGCGCTTCGATCAGGCCCGTACGGCCTGTTCGATCCCCTCGGTCATGACCTCGACCAGAAAATCGATCTGTTCCTCGGTAATCACGTACGGCGGCATCAGATAGCTGACGTTTCCGAGTGGCCGTAGCAACGCCCCGCGCGTCAGACCGTGGCGATAGATATGCAGGCCGCGACGCTCCTGCCATGGGTATGGGGTCTTGCGGCACTTATCCTGTACGAGCTCGACGGCGGCGATCATCCCATGCTGGCGCACGTCGGCCACATGAGGATGATCGTGTAATGGTTTAAGTCGTTTCTGCATATGCTGCGCAAGTCGCCGATTATTCGCGATAACGGGATCCGTTTTGAAGATATCGAGCGTGGCCAGTGCCGCTCTGCAGGCCAATGGGTTGCCGGTATAGGAATGGGAATGCAGGAACATGTTAAGGCGTTCGTAATCGTCATAGAACGCTTGATAGACCGTCTCAGTGGTAAGTACGGCGGCCATTGGGAGGTAGCCCGCGGTCAGACCCTTGGACAGGCACATGAAATCGGGCGTGATCGGTCCCTGTTCACAGGCGAACAACGTCCCCGTGCGGCCAAAGCCCACCGCGATCTCGTCGGCGATCAAATGGACACCGTGGCGATCGCAGGCCTCGCGTAACAGGCGCAGGTACTCCGGGTCGTACATGCGCATGTGGCCGGCACATTGCACCAGGGGTTCGACGATCACGGCACAGACTTCGTCGGCGTGGCGCGCGAGCGCGTCTTCCATGTGGTGAAACTGACGCCGCGCGACATCTTCGCAGCTCTCGCCGGCCTCGCGCTCGAAGCAATCGGGGGCCGGCACAGTGATTACATCCAGCATCAAGGGTTCGTAGGTCGCACTGTAAAGCGGTACATCACTAACCGACAGCGCCCCCAGGGTCTCCCCGTGATAACTGTTGGAGAGGCGGATAAAGCGGGTCTTTTCCGGCTTGCCGATATTCAGCCAGTAGTGAAAGCTCATCTTGAGCGCAACCTCGACGCCGGCGCTGCCGTTGTCGGCCAGAAACACGCGGTCGAGGCCTTCCGGAGTGAGATCGATCAGGCGCTCGCACAACTCGACGACGGGCTCGTGAGTACATCCCGCCAGGATCACGTGTTCGAGCTGATCCAGCTGTTCCTTCACCGCATCGCCAATGCGGGGGTTGGCGTGGCCGAACAGGTTGACCCACCAGGAGCTGATGGCATCGAGGTAACGGTTGCCATCAAAGTCGTAGAGCCAGACGCCCTCCCCGCGTTGGATCGGAAGGAGTGGCAGCGTCCCTTCTTCTCCGTAATCCTTCATCTGCGTGCAGGGGTGCCACAGGGCACGCAGGTCGCGCTTCTTGAGGGTCTCGTTGTCCATGGCGGGTATTGTGCCAAAGCAGGCTGGGTACGCGGCGTTCATCGGCGGATTTTGCCGCTTGGACGGACAATCAGACACGGAATGCGCGGGATCGGAACGGCTTGTCTGTCTAGTGACCAGTCCGGATCACATGGCCTTCTCCGGCCAAGCCGTCTGGTCGGATGGGTTCGTGCGCTCCCAACACGATTTCGAGTGGGTTACCCTTTTGCTCCCGCACAGGAGGAACGCATGCACCCCGAATTTCCGCAGGAAGGGATTATCCATCTGAATCATGCCGCGGTCGGCCCTTGGCCAAGGCGTACCGAAGAGGCCGTTTGCCGTTTTGCGGGTGAGAACGTGGGGCATGGTTCCCGTGATTACCTGCAGTGGATGCGACACGTGGATGCCACACGGGACCTCGCCCGGGCCCTGATTGGCGCGCCCGCTGCCGAGGACATCGCATTCGTGAAGAACACCTCCGAGGCCCTTTCCATGGTGGCCTTCGGGCTGGATTGGAAGCCGGGAGACAATGTCGTGTTTCCGGCTGGGGAATTCCCTTCCAACCGTGTCGTCTGGCTAGCCGCCGCCGAACGCTTCGGAATCGAGGCACGGGAAGTACCGATCGGTGAAGAACCGGAGCGCGATCTGCTCGCCGCCTGCGATGCTCAGACAAAGCTGTTAGCCGCCAGCGCGGTGCGTTATGACAGCGGGATGCGGATTGATATCCAGGCGCTGGGGGCGGAACTCCGTGCGCGCCGCATTCTGTTCTGTGTCGATGCGATTCAGCATCTTGGCGCCCTGCCCTTTGATGCGCCGGGCTGCCACGCCGATTTCGTCATGGCCGACGCGCACAAGTGGTTGTTGGCACCGGAGGGTATCGGGGTGTTTTACGTGAACCCCGAGATCCGTGAACGGCTGACGCTGCAGGAGTATGGCTGGAACATGCTGGCCCACGCGGGTGATTTCTCGAACCCGGAGATCGAACCGGCAGCCAGTGCACGGCGCTTCGAACCGGGTAGCCCGAACATGCTC
Organism: Thioalkalivibrio sp. ALJ1; assembly: GCF_000745395.1. Lineage (NCBI taxonomy): Bacteria > Pseudomonadati > Pseudomonadota > Gammaproteobacteria > Chromatiales > Ectothiorhodospiraceae > Thioalkalivibrio > Thioalkalivibrio sp. ALJ1. Next base: position 2,175,728 of record NZ_KN050684.1, read on the forward strand.
GGTATTCATGCCCTGCACGCGAGCTTGTCATTGCTGCTGGAGACCGGCCTGGACACGGTCGATCACGATATCCGCGAACACTGGCTCCACCTGGAGGATGGCCTGCGTTCGCTGGATTGTCACATTCTGACACCGAAGGGTCGGCGGGCCGGCATCCTGACCTTCCGCCCCCCGGTGGAGGATCTCGACGCCCTCTACGCCTCGTTGCAGGGACACGGCATTCTCTGTGCCATGCGCGGCGGAGGCATCCGTTTCTCTCCTCATTTCTATCTGACGCGGGAGCAGATTGATCACGCGCTGGAGTTTCTGAGGGAATCGCTGCGCACGACTAGGACGGATCGTACAAGCTGACCGAATGGGGACCACGGAACCCGTGCGGCCCCCAGACAAAGCGAGAATTAGAAGGTATGAGTCTTGCGGTCGGAATTCAGCATCCCGCCCAGGTGTTCCTCGATCCGACGATGGGTCACTCCCTTGTCCGATTTGTTGAATTGCACGCCGATTCCCCGGAGGCGATTGCCCTGGGCCCGGGGTGGCGTGATCCAGACAACGGTGCATGGAGTCGGCAGCCGGTCCGAGTCTTCCAGCAACGACAGCAGCAGGAACACCTGGTCTCCCAGCTTGTAGGCCTTGTCCGTAGGGATGAACAGACCCCCATTGGTCACGAACGGCATGTACGCGGCATACAGCGCGGGTTTTTCCTTGATTGCCAAGGTGAGCATGCCCTGCCCGGCCATAGACCCTCCTGAGTGACCTGAAAACTGCTGGGTCGATGAGTATCACCCATCGGACCAACCGCGCGCCACCCCGGCCCGACAGGCGGCGTGAGATGGGGGTATTACCGCCGCAGGATCGCGAGCGCGATATCCTCCATACGCAGCTGCGGGTTCAGCTGGCGAGAGGCCTGGCGTTGCCATACAAGCGCCTCGGCCGACAGTTGGGCGAGGCGACGCGCCCCCTTGTGACGAGCGAATGGCTCCAGCAGCTCGCGCGGAAACTGCTGGCCGAAGGCATCCGGCTCGCCGGTCACCAAGAGACGTTGAGCGGCAACCAGCAAGGCCTGTAACCGGGGAATCAAAGATTCGGGCAGGCAGCGCTGCATCGCCGCGGCCATCGCCGTAATCCCGGGGCCGCGCAAGAGCGTGGTCAGGGCCTCGCGGTCCTGTTCCCATTGCGCCATGCGTTCGGGGTCGACGAGCACGTCGCGGGCGGTGAGCGGTCTCCCGAGGCTGGCCGCATAGGCCTCGTCCACCGCATTGGGGTCCTCGGCGAATCCCCGCAACCACGCCTTGGCCTCGCCAGGGTTTGGCGTGGGCACCTCGATCATCTGGCAACGGCTGCGGATGGTGGCGGGCAAGCGGGCCGGCTGCGCCGCCTCCAGGATCAGGACCGCACCAGAGGGGGGTTCTTCCAGGGTCTTCAACAGGGCGTTTGCTGCGTTGCTGTTCAATGCATCGGCGGGGCGGATCATCACGCTGCGAAGGTCACCGGATCCGGAGAGCCCCAAGAATTCGATTGCCTCGCGGGCCGCTGCAATGAGGATCTCCTTGCCCGCCTCCTCCGGTTCCAGGCTCATCACCTCGGGGTGCACGCCGCCCAGAAAGCTGCGGCAGCCATTGCATTCCCCGCAAGCGGGTTCGGAGCCCTGGGCACGCTGGCACAAGAGTGCCTGGACCAGGGCCCGCGTCAGGAGCGACTTACCCACCCCGGTGGCACCGTGGATCAGCAAGCCGGTCGGCAAGCGGCCCTGGCGCGCGCGTTGAACCAGGCCCTCCCACGGTTTCTCCAGCCAGGGCGGTAGCGCCTCCGCGACGACCGGTGCATCCATGGTCGCCCTACCCTCGCAACGCGGGTAACGGCAGACGCTCGCGAACGCCCGCAATAATGTCCCCGGCCACCGTATCCGGATCGGCTGCTGCATCCACGATCAGGTACCGATCGGGGGCCTCGGCGGCCCGCTTCAGATAGGCCTGGCGGGCGCGCTCGAAGAAATCCAGTGCCTCGCGCTCAATCCGGTCTCTGCGCCCCCGCTGCACCGCACGCGAGAGCCCCGTCTCGGCATCAATGTCCAGCAGAATGACCAGATCCGGGCGTAGCTCCCCCTGCAACCACTGTTCGAGCGGCGCAATGCGCTCCAGGCCCAGACCGCGTCCGGCTCCCTGATAGGCGTAGGAGGCATCGGTGAAACGGTCACTGAGGACCCACTCGCCCGCGTTCAGGGCAGGAAGGATCACCTCGCTCAGATGCTGTGCCCGAGCAGCGAACATCAAAAGCAGCTCGGATTCTGCGCACATCCCCGGTAGGTCCGGGTCCAGCAGCAGACCCCGCAAACGTTCGCCCAGAGCGGTTCCACCGGGTTCTCGGGTACTGCGTACACAGGGGCCAGCGGCACCCAGTGCCGTCTCCAGTCGTTCAATCTGGGTGGTTTTGCCCGAGCCCTCGATGCCTTCGAGGACCAGGAAGCGGCCAGGGTCGGACGGGCATTCCATGGTCAGCACGACTCCGGTTAGCGGCGGTTGCGAATACCGTAGCGAGTGCCATCACCGCCCAGCTGATAGCGGATCACGGCCTCGCGGTGTTCGCGATAGGTCTCCGAGAAATGATGACTGCCATCCCCGCGCGAGACAAAGAACAGGTCATCGGTTTCGGCGGGCCGGGCCGCGGCTTGCAGGGCGGCACGCCCAGGCAATGCGATCGGCGTGGGCGGTAGTCCGGCACGGGTATAGGTGTTGTAGGGGTGGTCACGATCCAGCTCGGCTCGGGTCAGGCGTTGCACTCCCGGTTCTTGTACATAGAGCAGTGTCGGGTCGGTTTGCAGACGCATGCCGCGTTGCAAGCGGTTCACGAAGACCCCGGCCACTCGGTCACGCTCGTCACCACGGCCGGTCTCGCGTTCGATAATCGAGGCCAGAATCAGCAAGTCGTAGGGCGACTCCACCGGGTGATCCTCAATGCGATCTTCCCAGGCGCGTTCCAGCTGCATGCGCATCGAACGATGGGCGCGTTGCAGCACCGTCAGCGCGTCCGTTGCAGAGCCGAAGAAATAGGTGTCCGGCAGGAACCAGCCTTCCGGGTGCTCCAAATCGTCCAGCTCGAGGACCTCCAGGAGGTTATGTACTCCCACCGATTCGGGCGGACCCACGAGCTCGGGGTGGCTGCGCAGGGCGGCCAGTGCTTGGCGCACCGTCCATCCTTCGGGAATGGTAAGGCGGTGCTGCACCACATCCCCACGAGCCATGGCGTGGATCAGGTCGCGTGGCGTCATACCCGGGGTGACAGCGTACTCGCCCGCCTGTAGCCGGGGCGCGATGCCCTGCCGCCGGCCATACAACTCCAGCGCCCAGGCGGATTCCACCCAGCCACGCTCGGTAAAGCGGCGGCTGACCTGGCGCAGGCCCTGCCCGGACGCGAGTTCGAAGCGCTCCGCCATCTCAAGCTCGACCGGCGCATTGAGCTGGGCGCGATAGTGTTCGCTCAGCCACCAGGAAGCGCCCAGGGCCAAGACCACCACCAGGGTCAGGACGGCGAGACTAATCCGCTTCATGCAGTGCGATTCCCATTGGATACAGCGGATCATCCTGCCACGCGGGCACCGCCTTGTCCGCTTCAGCCAGGTTGGCCGGGGTCATCCCGATCCGGGCGTTGCTTACATACAGAGCGTCCGCACCACGAACCTCGGCCGGATCGGGATAGGCCTCCACCCCTTCAAACCCGAAGGCGGCGGCATGGTCGAGCACCCAGGCGCGCCGTGTCCCGGCGATGCCCGACTCGCGCACTGGTGGGGTAATCAGCTTCTCGCCCCTGCGTAGCCAGAGGTTTCCTTGCGTCACGCTCACCACTCTCCCCAGTGCATCGCAAAGGATGGCCTCGTCCCAGCCGGACCTCCAGCTGCGACGGGCCAACACATGCTCAAGTCGGCTCGTGTGTTTGAGCCCGGCCAGCGCCGGATTGATGCCAATCGGGACGTCCGCCCACCCCAGCGTCAGGGATCGGATGCTCTTTGGATTGGGCATCTCCAGCGCGGGGCCGCCGCTCACAATTCGGGTCACTGTTGGGTTTTCGGGCGGCGCGTAGCCGCGTGGGCCTTCGCCGCGGGTCACGGTAAGCCGCACCATGCAATCCGCATTGCCGCCCACCCGGGCGATCTCTTCGAGCAACTGACCTTCGGCCAATTCCGGGAAGCCGAGCCGGTTCAGGCCCTGCGTCAGGCGTTGCCAGTGATAGCGCCACAACTGGGGACGTCCAGCCTGCACGCGCAGGGTCTCGAACAGACCGTCACCCAGCAGCAAGCCCCGGTCCTGCGCTCGGACGGCCATTCCTGGCTCCCCATTAATCAGGATCATCCAATCGTCTCCTGGTCACCACGCAGCGCCTCTACCAGCCCTCGCGCCTTGTGCCGCGTCTCCTCCAGTTCACGCTGCGGGTCCGAATCGGCGACGATCCCGGCCCCGGCACGAAAACGCAGTTCGTGGCCTTTCACCACCAACGTGCGGATCAAGATATTGGTGTCCATCCTTCCGTGACGACTGACGTAGCCGCAGCCGCCCGTATAGGCGCCACGGGGGGCATGCCCCTCCAGTTCCTGGATGATCTGCATGCTGCGGATCTTTGGGCAACCGGTAATAGTGCCCCCCGGATAGACCGCGCGCAGGATATCGGCCGCCGTGATGCCGGGCCGGAGTCGCCCGACAATGCTCGAAACGATGTGATGCACGCGGCGATAGCTTTCAATGGTCATGAGTTCGGCGACCCGGACGCTACCAATCTCCGCGACCCGCCCGACATCGTTACGTTCCAGATCCACCAGCATTACATGCTCAGCGCGCTCTTTAATGTTGAAGGCCAGCTCACTGAAAAGCTTTTGATCTTCAATTTCGTCAGCATCACGCCGCCGGGTTCCGGCGATGGGTCGCGTTTCTACGATGCCTGCATCTACCGATACCAATCGCTCTGGCGATGAGCTGATCACGTCGGCGCCCGGCAACTGAAGCCAGGCCGCAAACGGGGCCGCATTGGCCTCCCGTAGACGCGCGTAGAGCACAGCTGGCTCCAGGGCCGTTTCGGCCACGCCATGCCATTCGCGCGAGAGATTCACCTGAAACGTATCCCCAGCGACGATGTATTCCAGGGCCCGGCTGACGGCGTCACGATAGTCCTGTGGATTGTCTTCCGTCAGACGCAACGAGGGCAGCGGCTGGTCGAGCGTATCGGGCAGTTGCTGGAGCATCGACAGGTCCTGGCTCACCTGTTCGAACCTATGGTCTGTCGCGTCCTCATCGACAAACCACGTCACGTCCTCGTGGTGATCCCGAATGACCGCGGCGGGGAAATAGGTCACGAGGGCATCCGGGAGCCATGGGTCCGGGCGGCATCGGCCTAAAGCCGGCTCCAGGCGCCAGGCCAGTTCATACCCGGCATAGATAAACCACCCCCCAAGGAACGGGAGATAGGCATGTGCGGCGAATTCCGGCGCCAACGCCTTGGAGACTGAAAGGTCTTGGTCCAGTGCGCCAAGGACGTCGTCCCCATCCGTAGTGGACAGCGTGCAACCTGGGAACGCGAACAGGATCGAGAAACGCGCAGGCGCCTGCCCAATCAGGGCCGATTCAAGCAGGTGCGGATAGCGTTCAGGAAACCGCTGCGCCAGGGTCGCGAGATCGACCCCGGCGGCCAGCCGATGGACCGCCATGGCGGCGACCCGCCGTCAGATGCTGCGGAACACCAGGGTGCCGTTGGTGCCGCCAAACCCGAAGGAATTGGACAGGCCGACCTTGGTGTTCATGTCACGTGCCTCATTGGCCACATAATCCAGGTCACACCCTTCGCTGGGGTTTTCCAGGTTGATCGTCGGCGGTGACACTTGATCGCGCAGCGCCAGGGCGGTAAAGACGCCTTCGATGCCCCCGGCAGCCCCGAGAAGATGTCCGGTCATCGACTTGGTGGAGTTCACCAGGAGTTTGCGGGCATGGTCGCCAAAGGCCTTTTTCAAGCCCTGCGTCTCGGCCAGGTCGCCGGCCGGGGTCGAGGTGCCATGGGCATTGATATACCCGACCTCTTCCGGATTGACGCCAGCATCCTTCAGCGCGCGGTGCATGCACTTGGCGGCACCCGAGCCATCCTGGATCGGCTGCGTCATGTGATGCGCATCCGCATTCCAGGCGAACCCGGCCAGTTCGCAGTAAATATGGGCCCCGCGTGCCTTCGCGTGCTCGTACTCTTCCAGCATCATCACGCCGGCCCCGTCACTGAGCACGAACCCGTCGCGCTCCTGATCCCAGGGACGCGAAGCGCGTTGCGGATCATCGTTGCGCGTGGAGAGCGCCCGCGCGGCGGCAAAGCCGCCAATGCCCAGCGGGGTGGTGGCCATCTCGGCGCCACCCGCCACCATTGCATCGGCATCGCCATAGGCGATCATGCGCGCGGCGTCCCCAATGTTGTGGGTACCCGTCGCACAGGCCGAGACGATGGAGATATTCGGCCCCTGCAGGTTACGCATGATGGAAAGATTGCCCGCCACCATGTTAATGATGGCACTGGGCACGAAGAAGGGAGAGATCTTTCGGGCTCCACCCTTCAGGTACGCCCCATAGGAGCGTTCGATGTACGGCAGACCACCAATGCCGGAGCCGATCGCGACTCCGATTCGATCGGCGTTCTCCTCGGTCACCTCGAGTCCGGAATCGTCCAGGGCCTGTAGCCCGGCCGCGATCCCGTACAGGACGAAGGTGTCCATCTTCTTCTGGTCTTTCGTCGGAACGTAGTCGTTGGCCTCGAAGTCCCGGACGGCGCCGGAAATCTTTACCGGCATTTCCGAGGCATCGAATACATCGATGGAGGAAATGCCGCTTTTGCCGGCCTTGATGTTGTTCCAGGCCTTGTCGATGGTGGATCCGACCGGGGAGACAATCCCCAATCCGGTAATCACGACACGTCGTTTAGCCAATGATGTTCTCCTCGAAAGACTGAAATACGCGGTCAGCGAAACGACGAAGGGCCGCCCTGCGCACAGGAAGGCCCGTTCGCGTTCTATCCCAACGCCCGAAGGCGAAGGGGATCAATCCTTCATGTGCTCGTTGATGTAATCGATCGCCTGCTGCACGGTGGTGATCTTCTCCGCCTGCTCGTCGGGGATCTCCGTCTCGAATTCCTCTTCGAGCGCCATCACGAGTTCCACCGTGTCCAGCGAATCGGCGCCCAGGTCGTCGACGAAGGCGGCCGCGTTGGTCACGTCCTCTTCCTTGACACCCAGTTGCTCGACAACGATTTTCTTGACGCGTTCTTCAATGCTACTCATGGTTCAGAAATCCCCTTCGGTGTGAGGCGGCTTCGTTGAAAGGTCCGCCATTCTAGAGAAAAGCCCCGCCGCGATCTAGCGATAAGCGCCGCGGGACGTGCGGGCGGCCCTCGGCCGACCCGCCGTGATCAGTGCATGAACATGCCGCCATTCACGTGCAGGGTCTCGCCGGTGATGTACCCGGCCTCCTCTGACGCAAGGAAACCCACCGCGGCAGCAATCTCCTCCGGAGCGCCGAGGCGTCCCAGCGGGATCTGGCCCAACAGGGCCTGTTTGGTGTCATCACCCAGCTCACGGGTCATGTCGGTATCGATGAACCCCGGCGCCACCGTGTTCACCGTGATGTTGCGGCTGCCCACCTCACGGGCCAGGGAGCGGGCAAAACCGGCCAGCCCGGCCTTGGCCGCAGCGTAGTTGGTCTGCCCGGCGTTGCCCGAGGAGCCCACCACGGACCCGATCAGGATGATTCTCCCGCGGCGTAGCTTCATCATGCCCTTCATCAATCGCTGGGTGAGACGCACGGCGGCGGAGAGGTTGGTCTCGATAATCGCATCCCATTCCTCGTCCTTCATTCGCATGAACAGGTTGTCGCGCGTAATACCCGCGTTGTTCACGAGCACTTCGATGGGCCCTTCCTGCTCCTGGACGGCCTTCAACCCTGCGGCGACCGATTCCGCGTCGGTTACATCCATCGCGATACCACGCCCTCCCCACGCCTGCAGGGCCTCGGTGATGCGGTCTGCGCCGCCGTCGCTGGTCGCGGTGCCCACCACCTGCAGACCCTGTTCAGCCAGGCGTCGCGCGATGGCCGCGCCAATCCCGCGGCTCGCACCAGTCACTAGGGCTACACGTTTGCTGTCGGACATGGGGTTCGCCTTTACGTAATTGAATAGTCGGTATGAGCGGTCGCTTGCGGTCAGTTCGCCGCAAGACGGTCGATCGTGGCCCGCAGCGTGTCGCGGTCGGCTACGTCGAACAATTCCAGATCGCGGTCGATGCGCTTGGCCAACCCGGTCAATACCCGCCCCGGCCCGCACTCGACCTGAACGCCCGTCCCAAGCTCGCGCAATCCGCGGATGGTCTCGACCCAGCGTACCGGACGATAGAGTTGGGCGGCCAGGTTCGCCTTGATCGCCTGCGCGGATTCGGCCGGTGCCGCTGTCGCATTTTGCCAGACGGCAATGGTAGGCGAGTTAAACGTGGTGTTGTCCAGCGCGGCCTGCAGGCGCTCGGCCGCCGGACGCATCAGGGCGCAGTGAGAGGGTACGGACACAGGCAGCTTCAGGGCGCGCTTGGCACCGGCATCCTTCGCCGCACCCACGGCGCGTTCCACCGCGGCGACATTGCCAGCGATCACAACCTGACCGGGCGCGTTCAGATTGACCGCTTCCAAGACCTCGCCATTCGCATGCGTCTCGCACAGGGCTCGCACGGCATCGTCGTCGAGTCCGAGGACGGCCGCCATCGCACCCTCGCCCTCCGGAACGGCCGCCTGCATCGCGCGGGCCCGTTCGGCCACCAGGCGCACGGCATCCGGGAAACGGAGCACGCCGGAAGCGACCAGTGCGCTGTACTCCCCAAGGCTGTGGCCGGCCACGGCTTGCGGGCGTGCATCGGTGTGTTCGCACAGCAGGCGCCAGGTGGCAACGCCAGCGGCCAGCATCACCGGTTGGGTCCACTCGGTCTGGTTGAGTTGCTCCACCGGGCCGTGCTGACACAAGCTCCAGAGGTCGGCGTCGAGACAGTCCGAGGCTTCCTGGAAGGTGTCTCGGACAATGGCATGATCATCGCCCAGATCGGCCAGCATGCCGGTGGACTGGGATCCTTGTCCTGGAAATACGGCGGCCCAAGAAGTCATCGTCATTCGTCAATAATCTCGCGCGTGAAAGCGCGCGTAGTGTAGGCGGTCGGGGAAAGGTCGGCAAACCGCCAAGGTCTTGGGTGGTTGCCCCCGGCCCCATTCATTTGCGGCCCCTGAACGACTGGAAACCAACGCAACCCGCGGCATGACTTGTGTTCCGGCGGTGCATCCGGATAATGTCGCCACCTTGATTCAATACGAGAGGGACTGTATGGCGAAGGAAGACGAAATCGAGCTTGAGGGTACCGTCGTTGAGACGCTCCCGAACACCACCTTCCGGGTGGAGCTCGAAAATGGGCACACGATCACAGCGCACATCTCCGGAAAAATGCGTAAGCATTACATCCGGATCTTGCGCGGTGACAAGGTGATCGTGCAGATGACGCCCTATGATCTGACCAAGGGTCGTATCGTCTACCGCAACAAGTAAGTCCCTCGGCAACGAAGAAGCCCCGGCCAGACCGGGGCTTCTTCGTTTGCGGGCCTTCCGTGGCCGATGTGTTGGTCCCGATTCTGCGTCAGGAAGACACGGCGGTTTCCTGGATATCCAGCTCCAGACCGGACTCGCCCAGGCGCACAACGACTTCCCCGCCACCATGCGCCAATCGTCCGAATAGCAGTTCGTCGGCCAGTGGCTTCTTGATGTGCTCCTGCAGGGTACGCGCCATCGGCCGCGCACCCATCTTGACGTCGTAACCATGCTCGGCGAGCCAGGCTCGGGCCTCTGGCTCCACGGTGAGGTGCACCTTCTTTTCGTCGAGCTGCGCCTGCAGCTGGATCAGGAACTTGTCGACGACGTTCAGGATGGTTGCCTCATCCAGCGGTCCGAACTGGATGGTTGCATCCAGGCGGTTACGGAACTCGGGCGTAAAGGTGCGCTTGATGGCCTCCATCGCATCACTGGAGTGATCTTGCTGGGTGAATCCCACCGACGGACGGCTCGCCTGTTCGGCACCGGCATTTGTGGTCATGACGAGGATCACGTTGCGGAAGTCCACCTCGCGGCCATTGGTGTCGGTTAGCGTGCCGTGGTCCATAACCTGCAGCAGGACATTGAACACGTCCGGGTGGGCCTTTTCGATCTCGTCCAGCAGCAGCACCGAGTGCGGATGTTTGAGGATGGCATCCGTCAGCAGTCCGCCTTCGTCGTAGCCGACATACCCGGGCGGCGCCCCAATGAGACGCGAGACGGTGTGCCGCTCCATGTACTCCGACATATCGAAGCGGGCCAGGTGAATACCCATCTGTTGTGCCAGTTGCCGGGTCACCTCCGTCTTGCCGACCCCGGTCGGACCCGCGAACAGGAACGAGCCGATCGGCTTGTCCATGTCCCCGAGGCCCGAACGCGCCATCTTGATGGCGGTGGCAAGCGTGCCAATGGCCTCGTCCTGCCCGAAGACGGTCATCTTCAGGTTGCGGTCGAGGTTGCGCAAGGTCTCCTTGTCGGAGCTGGATACCGACTTTGGCGGGATCCGTGCAATCTTGGCCACGATCGTCTCGATGTCCTGCACGCCGATGGTCTTCTTGCGCTGGCTTGCAGGCAACAATTGACGGCTGGCGCCAGCCTCGTCGATCAGGTCGATGGCCTTGTCCGGCAAGAATCGATCGGTGATATAGCGATCGGCCAGCTCCGCCGCCGCACGTAGTGCCGGTTTGGTAAAGCGGACGTTGTGGTGCGTCTCGAAGCGGGATTTGAGACCACGCAGGATTTGCTCGGTCTCGTCCACTGTTGGCTCCGGTACCTCAATCTTCTGGAAGCGACGGGCCAGGGCGCGATCTTTCTCGAAGATCCCGCGATATTCCTGGTAGGTGGTCGAACCGATGCACTTTAACTCGCCAGAGGCGAGCACGGGCTTGATCAGGTTGGAGGCATCCATGACCCCACCGGAAGCCGCACCCGCGCCGATAATCGTGTGGATCTCGTCAATGAACAGCACCGCGCCGGGCTCCTTCTTGAGCTGCGCGAGCACGCCTTTCAGGCGCTTCTCGAAGTCGCCGCGATACTTGGTGCCGGCGACCAGGGCCCCGAGATCCAGGGAGTAGACGGTGGCCGATTCGATCGCTTCCGGGACCTCTTCATCAACGATACGTCGTGCCAGCCCCTCGGCGATCGCCGTCTTGCCCACCCCGGCCTCACCCACCAGCAGCGGGTTGTTCTTGCGACGGCGGCACAGGATCTGAATGGTGCGTTCGATCTCGTGATCGCGACCAATCAGCGGGTCGATCTCGTCCTTGCGTGCCTTGTCATTGAGGTTGCTGGCGTAGAGCTGCAGCGCGTTGGTCTTTTCCTCGCGCTCGCCTTCCACCGGCTCGGCCTGTGACTCGTTCGGACCGGGCTGTGCGCCCAGTTCATCCTCCCCCACCTTGGATATGCCGTGGGAGATGAAATTGACTACATCGAGGCGCGAGATGTTCTGCTGGCCGAGCACATACAACGCTTGGCTGTCCTGCTCGCCGAACAGGGCCACCAAGACATTTGCACCGGAGACCTCCTTGCGTCCGCTGGACTGTACGTGGAACACCGCCCGTTGCAGCACCCGCTGGAACCCCAGTGTGGGCTGTGTCTCGCGCGCATCGTTGGGTGGGATGCGCGGCGTATTCTCGTCAATATAGGCCTCCAGTTCGTCGCGGATGCGATCAAGATCGCCGCCGCAGGCCCGCAGCACCGTGGCCGCGCTGGGATTTTGTGCCAGCGCCATCAGCAAGTGCTCCACGGTCACGAACTCGTGGCGTTTCTCGCGGGCCTCCTTGAAGACCATGTTCAGGCTGAATTCGAGTTCCTTGTCGAGCATGGGAGTCAGGCCTCCTCCATCGAGCAAAGCAGTGGGTGCTGATGACTGCGGGCGTAGTCGTTCACCTGCGCCACCTTGGTCTCGGCTACGTCTCGGGTAAAGATGCCACATACTCCCTTGCCGCGCGTATGCACGTGCAGCATCACCCGGGTGGCCTTTTCGCGATCCATGCTGAAGAACGTCTCCAGCACTTCGATCACGAACTCCATCGGCGTGAAATCGTCGTTGAGCAACACCACCTTGTACTGTCGTGGTGGCTTGAGCTCCGGCCTCGATTCTTCGACCGTTACCGAGTCGTCTCGATCGGGGTTTTGGGGCTTGTCATCACTCATCGGTCGAACTCACGCACTCAGCGGTTACTCGTTTGGGTGCCTTCCATCCTCGAATGGTTCCGGGCTGAGGCCAAGTGCCCTTACGGACACTCCGACCACCCGACCCGGTTACATGTGCTTGATCATCGCCTCGCCGAATGCCGAGCAGGCAATCGGCTCGACACCGTCCATCAGACGCGCAAAGTCGTAGGTCACTTCTCCCGCACTGATCGCGCCGCCCATGCCCTTGACCACCCGATCGGCGGCCTCCGACCAGCCCAGATGCCGCAGCATCATTTCGGCGGACAGGATCAATGAGCCGGGGTTCACCTTGTCCTGGCCGGCGTACTTCGGCGCGGTCCCGTGGGTCGCCTCGAACATCGCCGTGGTATCCGACAGGTTCGCACCCGGGGCGATGCCGATGCCACCCACCTGGGCGGCCAGCGCATCCGAAATGTAGTCGCCATTGAGGTTCAGGGTGGCAATCACCGAGTAGTCTTCCGGGCGCAGCAGGATTTGCTGCAGGAAGGCATCGGCGATCACGTCCTTGATCACGATATCGTTACCGGTCTTCGGGTTCTTGAAGGTCTGCCACGGGCCACCGTCCAGGTCCTTCGCGCCGAACTCCTCGCGCGCCAGCTCGTAGCCCCAGGCCTTGAATGAGCCCTCGGTGAATTTCATGATGTTGCCCTTGTGCACCAGGGTCACCGATGGGCGATCGTTGTCGATCGCGTACTCGATGGCCTTGCGCACCAGGCGCTTGGTCCCCTCGCTGGATACCGGCTTCACACCAATCCCCGCGCTGTCCGGGAACCGAATCTGGGTCACGCCCATCTCGCCCTGCAAGAAGTCGATGACCTTCTTCACCTCCGGCGTGCCGGATTCGAACTCGATCCCGGCATAGATGTCCTCGGAGTTCTCGCGGAAGATGACCATGTCGGTCTTCTCCGGCTCTTTCAGCGGGCTTGGCGTGCCATCGTAGTAGCGCACCGGACGCAGGCAGACATACAGGTCCAGCTTCTGGCGCAGGGCGACGTTCAGCGAACGGAAGCCGCCGCCGACCGGGGTCGTCAGAGGACCCTTGATGGACACGCGGAAGTCCTTCACCGCCTCCAGGGTCTCATCCGGCAGACCGGAGTCATCGGTGTAGACCTTCGTCGCCTTCTCCCCGGCATAGACTTCCATCCACTCGATGGCCCGCTTCCCGCCATAAGCCTTTTCCACAGCCGCGTCGGTGACCCGGCGCATCACCGGGGTGATATCCACACCGATCCCGTCACCCTCGATATAGGGGATCACCGGATGATCCGGTACCTGCAGCTTGCCCTGGTCGTCGACGGTGATGCGTTCGCCCTTCTCCGGGACCTGAATGTGCTGATAGGCCATGCCAACTCCTTATGCGGAACTTCAATCGGTGAATTCGGTGCGTTCACCCCGATTATACATAGGGACCCGGGTTTTCCGGTTTCCGACAACGCCGCGATCGACGGATCCGGCATGCCGGTTTCACCGGTGGGCTGCGTTATCATTCGCGCCATGACCGACCGCCTCCCCTGCCATATCACCGTAGCCGCCGTCATCGAGCGTGATGGCCGCTTCCTGTTCGTCGAAGAAACCGATGCCGGCCGCCGTGTACTGAACCAGCCCGCGGGCCACCTGGATGGCGGCGAAGACCTGATCGAAGCCGTGATCCGCGAGGTTCGCGAGGAGACCTGCCTGGACTTCACGCCCGAGGCGACGCTGGGCTGCGAACTCCTGGAACTTGCCGCCGGTGGCGTCATCCTGCGTGTCACCTTTTGTGGCCCAGTCACCGATTTGCCCGCTCCAGGACCTCGTGATCCCGCCATCCATGCCCTGCACTGGCTCACGCCCGAGGCCGCCGAGCGCGAGTGGTCCCTGCGGAGCCCGCTGGTACTGCGGAGCATCCGGCGCTATCTCGAAGGCACCCGACTCCCCCTGGAGGCCGTCGCCGGACGTGTTCGGGCGGCAACGACGCCATGAGCCATGGCGAGCGCGTCATCGTGGGCCTGTCCGGCGGCGTCGATTCGGCCCTCGCGGCCAGCCGCCTGCTGGAGGCCGGCTACCGGGTCGAAGGCCTGTTCATGAAGAACTGGGAGGATGACGACGACGCCGAGTACTGCGCCGCGGAGGCCGATTACGCAATGGCCCGCGAGGTCGCGGACTGTCTCGAAATCCCGCTCCACAAGGCCAACTTCGCCGAGGACTACCGCCAACGGGTATTCGCGCAGTTCCTGCATGAGTACGAAGCGGGCCGCACCCCCAACCCGGACATCCTCTGCAACCGCGAGATCAAGTTTCGTTCGTTCCTTGATCACGCCCGCGATCTGGGCGCTCGCTGGATCGCGACCGGGCATTACGCGCGGGTGCGCCACCACGCGGACTACAGCGAACTGTGTACCGCTGCGGACGCCAACAAGGACCAGACCTATTTCCTGCACACCCTGACCCAGGAACAGCTGCGCCCCGCTCTGTTCCCGTTGGGCGACATCCCCAAGGAGCAGGTCCGCGAGCGGGCGCGCGAGCTGGGCTTGCCTAATCATGCCCGCAAGGATTCCACCGGCATCTGTTTCATCGGCGAGCGCCGTTTCCGCGATTTCCTGGCCCAGTATCTCAAGGCCCCCGAGGGCGAGATGCAAACGCCGGATGGGCGCATCGTCGGCCGGCATCAGGGCCTGATGTTCTATACCCTTGGGCAACGCCAGGGCCTCGGGATCGGGGGGGTCGACGGCTTCGCGGAGGCCCCGTGGTATGTCGTCGACAAGGACCTGCCGGGCAATGCCCTGGTCGTCGCGCAGGACCCGCAGCATCCCCTGTTGATGAGCCCGTCGCTGACCACCGAACCGGTGCACTGGATCCACGGCGCACCAGGGCTCGACGAACCCCTGCAGGCCCGATTACGGCATCGCCAGCTTCTGCAGGATTGTCGGATCCAGGCACTGGATGCCGCTGGGGCGACGGTGGTCTTCGATACCCAACAGCGCGCAGCGACCCCGGGGCAGTCCATCGCCTTCTATCGTGGCGATGTTTGTCTCGGCGGCGCGGTCATCGCCACCCGAACAACGGGCCAATCGTCGCCTCATCCGTGAGTCTGGGAGGCCACTTCCGGTATAGTGGCGGCTCCCTGTTGACCCGACCGACCCACCCAAGGAATCCACTGGCTTGGACCGCTCCGATCATAACCGCACCCTGGCGCTGGCAGCCCTCTTCCAGTGCGCAAGCCTGGTCAAGGATCTTGCCTGGCGTGGCAGCTGCGACGAATACGAATTCGAAGTCCTGGTCGGGAGCCTGTTCGCCTTCGACGCGGAGACGCCGGAAGCGGTCTATCGCGAGGCCGTCAGCCTGCGCAGCGGCCTGGAACGGATCGAGAGCCAACTGCAAAACGGGAGCAAGCCGCCGGATATGGAGATCACCCGCTACGCCATCGGGCTGATCTTTCTCGAACGCAAGCTGCAAAAACGCGACGACATGCTGCAAAAGCTGACCGACGGGCTGCAGGGTGCGCAACGCCAGATCGACTACTTCCATACCGCGCATGAAAGCGTGATCGCCCGACTTGCCGAGGTCTACAAGGAGACCATCTCCGAACTCGGCCCACGCATAATCGTGCAGGGCGAACAGAACAACCTCTCGAACCCGGAAACCGCCGCGCGCATCCGTGCGCTGCTGCTGGCCGGGATTCGGGCTGCGGTCCTCTGGCGCCAGGCCGGAGGTTCGCGCTGGAAATTACTTTTCGGCCGCAAGCGGCTGATTCGAGAAGCCAACAACATCCTCAATCGACTCAACACCTGACCGCGGAAGACGCATCATGAGCCACGCAGATCCGAAGAACACCCGCTCCCTCTCCGCTGGCGGCCACGAGTGCCGTTATGTGCCGATCACCGACGACCCGCGAGCAAAAGACCTGCCCTTCGCGCTGAAGGTGTTGCTGGAGAACCTGCTGCGATTTGAAGACGAGCGCACGGTACGCCGCGCCGATATCGAGGCGCTGCTCGACTGGGATCCGAAGGCCGAGCCATCCCAGGAGATCGCCTTTCGTCCGGCGCGCGTGCTCCTGCAGGACTTCACCGGAGTGCCTGCAGTCGTCGACCTGGCCGCGATGCGCGATGCCATGGAGGCGCTGGGGGGCGATCCGAAGAAGATCACCCCGCTGCAGCCGGCGGAGCTGGTGATCGACCACTCGGTGCAGGTGGATGCCCACGGCAACGCGAACGCGATGAATCTGAACGCGGAACTCGAGTATTCGCGCAACCGCGAGCGCTACAGCTTCCTCAAGTGGGGACAGCAGGCGTTCGACACCTTCAAGGTTGTGCCCCCGGATACTGGCATCGTCCACCAGGTGAACCTCGAGTACCTGGCGCGCACGGTGTTCGTGGACGACAAGGCCGAGGGCGGGTGCACGGCCTTCCCCGACACCCTGGTCGGGACCGATTCACACACCACCATGATCAACGGCCTAGGCGTGCTCGGCTGGGGCGTGGGCGGCATCGAGGCCGAGGCCGCCATGCTCGGTCAGCCCATCTCCATGCTTATCCCGCAAGTGGTCGGCTTCCGCGTGACCGGCAAGCTGGCCGAAGGCGCGACCGCGACTGACCTGGTGCTGGTGATCGTCGAAATGCTGCGCAAGCAAGGCGTGGTGGGCAAATTCGTCGAATTCTTCGGCGACGGCCTGGCCGACCTGCCGCTAGCCGACCGCGCGACCATTGCCAACATGGCGCCGGAGTACGGTGCAACCTGCGGCATCTTCCCGATCGACGATGAAACCCTGACCTATCTACGCCTGACCGGGCGCGAGGCCGGACACATCGAATTCATCGAGGCCTATGCGAAGGCCCAGGGCATGTGGCGTGACGACCATGCGCCGGTGGCCCGCTACAGCGATCTGCTGGAGCTGGACCTGTCCACCGTGGAGCCCAGCCTGGCCGGACCCAAGCGCCCGCAGGACCGCATCCCGTTGAGCCAGGCCGGCACGACCATCAGCCGCCACCTGGACACGATGCTCAAGGAACGCGAAAGCGGTGCCGACGAGCCGGCCGAGGCCGAGCGCTTCGCCGCCGAGGGTGGGCATACCGCGGTGGGCGTGGAACACCAGGCGGAAGAACCGCACCACACCGCGATCGAGATGGATGGCGAGACCTTTACCCTGGATCACGGCGACATCGTGATTGCCGCAATCACCTCCTGCACCAACACCTCCAACCCGTCGGTGATGCTGGGTGCGGGCCTGGTCGCCCGCAAGGCCCGTGAACTCGGCCTGCAAGTGAAGCCGTGGGTCAAGACCTCGCTGGCCCCCGGCTCGCGCGTGGTGACCGATTACCTGGAGAAGTCCGGGGTCCTGAAGGATCTCGAGCACCTGGGCTTCCATGTGGTCGGCTACGGCTGCACCACCTGTATCGGAAACTCCGGCCCGCTGCCGGAACCGATCAGCGAGGCGATTATCAAGGATGACCTGATCGTCAGCTCGGTGCTCTCCGGCAACCGCAACTTCGAGGGGCGCATCCATTCCGAGGTGCAGATGAATTTCCTGGCCTCGCCGCCGCTGGTGGTGGCCTACGCCCTGGCCGGTCGCAGCAATATCGATCTGTACAACGACCCGATCGGCGAGAACGCCGAAGGCCGCGCGATCTACCTGAAGGACATCTGGCCGACCACCGAAGAGGTGCGCCAGGAAGTCGCGAATCACGTGGGCGCCGGGAGTTTTACCAGCGCCTACGGCGATCTTTATTCCGGAGAGGATCGCTGGCGGAACCTGGAGGCCCCGAAGGGCCAGCGCTATGACTGGCAGGATGATTCCACGTACGTGCGCAATCCGCCTTATTTCGAAGGGATGAGCATGACACCGAAACCCTGGAACGACATCCAGGGTGCTCGGGTGCTCGCACTGCTGGGGGATTCGGTTACCACGGACCACATCTCGCCGGCCGGTTCCATCGCCAAGGACAGCCCGGCGGGCCGCTACCTCGAGTTTAAAGGGGTGAAGTCGGCCGACTTCAACTCCTATGGCTCCCGTCGCGGAAATCACGAGGTGATGATGCGTGGCACCTTTGCCAACGTGCGCCTGCGTAATCTGCTCGCGCCGGGAACCCAGGGCGGTGTGACGCAGCACCTGCCGGATGGCGAGCCCATGTCGATCTACGACGCCGCGATGCAATACCAGGAAGAGGACACGCCCCTGATCGTAATCGCGGGACAGGAGTACGGTACCGGCTCCTCGCGTGACTGGGCCGCCAAGGGCACGCTGCTGCTGGGCGTGAAGGCAGTAATTGTCGAAAGCTACGAACGCATCCACCGCTCCAACCTGGTTGGCATGGGCGTACTCCCGTTGCAGTTCCTTCCGGGTGAGAACGCAGCCAGTCTCGGCCTGACCGGCCGCGAGACCTTCAGCATCACCGGCGTGGAGAACGGGACGTCCCGAGAAGCCACGGTCACGGCAGTAGGCGATGACGGCCAGCGCAAGACATTCACGGTCCGCGTGCGTCTGGACACGCCGCAGGAAGTGGACTACTTCCAGCACGGTGGCATCCTGCCCTATGTGTTGCGCCAGCTCGCGGCTTCGGCATAAGGTCTGCCTATGGGACGGCGGATTTCCACGGAGGCGATACAGTCCGGGCAGACGCTGGCAACGGCCGTGCATGATCGGTCCGGCCGGCTTCTGATCCCTGCTGGTATGGTGCTTCAGGACAAGCAGATCCGCGTGTTGCTGTCTTGGGGCATCAGTACGGTCGAGGTCGTCGAAGACGAGCAGGATGCGGCGAACGATGCCCAGGACGAGGCGACCGAGCAGGTTGCCGAGGCCTATCCAACCCCGGAGATGGAAGCGCAGGCAGACACCATTCTGGCTGAGCGCTTTCGCCACTGTGACGCCTCGCGCCACCCCATGGATGGCTTCTACCAGATCGCTCGCACGCAGCTGCTCGACGAGCTCATGCGTCGCGGTCATAAACGTCGGAGTCCAGAATGACGGTCGACGAGTTTCTCGATCAGGATGACGCGCTCTGCAGCTTTTCCGGCAGCTACAACACGATCTTTACACGCCTTAACGATCCGACCGCTAACGTGGCCGGCATCACCGAAGCAGTCGAACTCGACCCCACCATTGCCGCCAAGACGCTGCGGATGGCGAACTCGTCGCTGTACGGCTTCCCCGAACCCATCGACACCCTGCACCGTGCCGTCTCGATCATCGGCATGCAGCAGATGCGGCAGATCGTGATGTCCACTATCGTGATCCAGCACTTCCGCGGCCTGCCGGTAATTGGCGTCGACATGGAGTCGTTTTGGCGCCACAGCATTGCGGTCGGCGTCCTCAGCCGCTCCATCGCGCGTTTCCGACGCGAGGCGAACATCGAGCGCCTGTACCTCTACGGCATCATGCATGACCTGGGTCGGCTGCTGTTGTTTATCCGCCTCGGCACTCGTACCGAAGACCTGATCAACATCCGCGAACGGGAACAGTGTCTGTTATTCGAGGCGGAGCGTGAACTCCTCGGCTTCGACCATGCGGCGATTGGCTCGGCCCTACTCGAACATTGGGGCATGGGCCCGGCGCATGTCGAAGTGACGCGATATCACCATGCCCCGGCGGACGCGCGCACCTTCCCTGTCGAGACCGCGATCGTGCATGTAGCCGACAGCATCGCCAATTCGCTCCGCCTGGGTTCTTCAGGTGAACGCTACGTACCCCCGGTCGCGCCCGAGACCTTCGATCGTATCGGTCTGGAGATGCCAGTTTACGAAGACATCATCGGCCACGCCCGTAAGCATCTTGAACAGATGCAGGCGATCCTCCTCGACTGAGCCCCTATGCAGACAAAGGACGCAGTTGCATGAGCCCTTCGTATCGCACACCCGAGGAGGTCAACGCCCTTCATGAGCGGATTCGCTTCCTCGAGGAGGCGCTGGAGGCCAATGCCTACGCGATGGACGTCCTCGCGTCGACCACCGCGATCTTTGGTGACACTGAGCGCAACCGCAGTCCCGAACTGATCATCCAGAACACGGTCGAGTCGATCCGACGGTTGCTTCCTGCGCAGGACCTGGCGGTGTACATCCTGGACAATGACTGCTCGTTCAATCTGGTCCACCAGGAACGCCCAGGGGCGTTGCAACCGGATCTGTCCGAAACGGTGGAACAACTAATCCTGGACGGCCAGTTTTCCTGGGCCTTGCACCAGAATCATCCCGTCTGCCTCCCCTCGCCCGTCCAAGGCGAGAGCGTGATGCTGCATGTGATCTCGACGCGCACCCGTATTCGCGGCATGTTCGTGGCGCGCTTCCGTCAGTCAGAGCTGCAGCGCTACGAAATGATTCTTTCGACCTTGACCATGGTGCTGTTCAATACCGCCTATGCCCTGGAAAGCGCCGACCTCTTCCAGATCATGGATCGGCGGCAAAAGGCGCTGCAGAGGATCACCGAGCGCCAGTCACGCGAACTGCTGCATCACATGTCGCATGACTCGCTGACCAACCTGCCGAACCGGATGCTGTTCAGCGACCGCCTATCCCAAGCGATGGAACGCCATTCCGAAACGACGGGCGTGGGCCACGTGGCACTGATCCTGCTGGATCTGGACAACTTCAAGCGGACCAACGACTCGCTCGGCCACCGGGCGGGCGACGAGCTGATCCGCAAAGTCGCCCAAGATCTCTCCGCGGTGCTGGACCACGCCCGAGAACGTTCCGGTCGCCATTTGCGCACGACCCTCTCACGCCTGGGTGGCGACGAATTCGGCATCCTGGTCGAGGATACCCAAGGGTTGGAGGGGGTTGTCCGTCTGGTCACCGATATCGTGCGCAAGACGGCAACCGAACGACAGATCTTCGACCACCCCGTGGTCAGCAGCGTCTCCTGCGGGATTGCGGTCTACCCCTACGACGGCGAGGAAGCGGACACGCTGCTGGGCAATGCCGATGCCGCGATGTACGAGGCCAAGCAGCGCGGCCGCAACGGATTCCGGTTCTACACCCAGGACCTCAATTCCCGAACCTTCCGCCATTTCGAACTGGAAAACGAACTCGGCCAGGCCATCGCCAACGATCAGCTCGTGTTGCACTACCAGCCCAAGGTCGAACTCGCAACCGGCCGCATCATCGGCGCCGAGGCGCTGATCCGTTGGCAACACCCGACTCTGGGCCTCCTTCCCCCCAGTCACTTCATCGAACTTGCGGAGGCCATGACCTTGATCGAAGAGATCGGCGAATGGGTCCTGAAGCAGGTTTGCAAGGATCTGAAATCGCTCGGGATGAACGCCGACTCGACGAGCGCTGACTCACTGCTCCGCGTGGCGATCAATGTATCGGCCCGGCAACTGCGCCAACCGGATCTCGCGGGTAATTTTCATCGCATCATCCAACAGATGGGCATCCCGCCGCGTTGCATCGAACTGGAGCTGACGGAAACCACCATCATGGATGATCCACAGGGTGCCGTACGGGTCTTCCAGCGACTGCGCCAGGCGGGAATGTCGCTGGCGATCGACGATTTCGGGACCGGGCACGCCTCTCTGATGCAGCTCAAGCAGCTGCCAGCCGACACCCTGAAGATCGACCGCTCCTTCGTGAAGGATCTCGATCAAGGCGAGGAGCATTCCCAGATTGTCCGCGCGATCGTGCTCATGGCCAGAACCCTGGGCCTGGACGTGATCGCAGAAGGGGTGGAGACACCGCGCCAGGCGGAGATCCTGCAGGATCTGGATTGCCATACGGCCCAGGGATACTACTTCTCTCGCCCCGTTCCATTCGACGATTTCCAAACCCTGCTCCGCCAGGGCGTGGAACTGCCCGCCGAAACCGCCTGAAGCAAACGCAATCGATCAGGTGCCGAGGAGCGTCTTGGCCGAGAAGGCTAGACGTCTTGTGGATCCGTCAATACAGCCGGATCCAGCAGCGCTTCCAATCGTGCGCGCGGGATATCGGTGTGTTCCTCGGCAACATCCAGGATCGGGCGACCGCTGGCGTAGGCCTCTTTGGCGATGCGCGCACCCGCCTCGTAACCGATTTCCGCATTCAGTGCCGTCACCAGGATCGGATTCCGGTCCAGGGCCTCTTTCAACACTGCTTCGTTCACGGTGAACCCTGCCATCGCCCGATCCGCCAGGTGTTCCGCGGCGCGGGCCAACAGACCCACCTGATGCAGGAGGTTGTCGGCGATCAGAGGCAGCCCCACGTTCAACTGAAAATTGCCACCCTGCCCGGCCGCCGCGATCGCGGCATCCAGGCCCACCACTTGCTGGGACGCCATAATCACCGCCTCGGGAATCACCGGATTCACCTTGCCAGGCATGATGGAACTCCCGGGTTGCAGCGCCGGCAAGGCGATTTCGCCCAGGCCGGCCAGCGGGCCTGAGTTCATCCAGCGCAGATCGTTGGCGATCTTGATCAGGCTGGTCGCCACAGTCCGCAGTTGACCGGAGAGTTCCACTGCAGTGTCCTGGCTGGCCAAGGCGGTAAAGCGGTTGGCTTCTCGGACGAACTCGATCCCGGTGCGCTCGGCCAGACGGCGGGCGACACGATCGCCAAATTCCGCTGGGGCATTGATGCCGGTTCCCACCGCCGTGCCGCCAATCGCCAGCCGGTTCACCCGGACACGCGTGTCGCGAATGCGCTCGAGGTCCAACTCCAGTTGCGTCCGCCAACCGGAAAGCTCCTGGCTCATCCGCAGCGGCATGGCATCCATCAAGTGAGTGCGTCCAGTCTTCACCACGCCGGTGAGCTCGCCTTCACGGCGTGCAATCACCGCAATCAGATGGCGTAGCGCGGGGAATAGCCGCTGTTCGAGTTCGGTCGAGGCGGCGACGTGCAAAGCGGTGGGAATCACGTCATTGGAGCTCTGCGAGCGGTTTACGTGATCGTTCGGATGCACCGAGGTCGCTTCGGTGGAGGCCAAGCGGGCAAGCACCTCGTTCATATTCATGTTGCTACTGGTGCCGGACCCGGTCTGGTAGACGTCCACCGGGAAAGCCTCGGCATGCTCGCCACTGACGATCTCTTCGGCCGCCGCGACGATGGCACCTGCCACCGCCTCCGGGAGCTGCCCCAGCGCCTGATTCGCTTCGGCGCAGGCTGCCTTGGTTTGCGCCAGAGCCCGAATAAAGGCCGCCGGCAGGGCCCGGCCGCTGATCTGGAAGTTGTCCACCGCACGCTGAGTCTGGGCGCCCCACAGGGCCTTCTCCGGGACCTCCACCGGTCCGAGACTGTCCTGTTCCTGACGCATTGCGGGCTTCGACATGCCTTCCTCCTGGTTTGCTCGGCGCGGTCGTGCGGCTTGCACAACGCTGTATTGCACTGGAACGGCTTAGTATACTGCGCCGCCTGTCCCGAACCCGACCCCGGAATGCTCATGTCCCTGACGTCCCTGACTGCGATCAGCCCTGTTGATGGCCGCTATGCCCGGCATAGCCGTGACCTCGCGCCTTATTTTTCCGAGCAGGGGCTGATGCAAGCCCGTGTGCGGGTCGAGATCGCCTGGCTGAAAGCCTTGGCGGCGGAGCCCGCGATTTCGGAAGTCCCGGCGCTTACGGACGAGGCGGTGGCCTTTCTCGACGAAATCGCGTTTAGCTTTGACGAGGTCGCGGGTGCCCGGGTCAAAGAGATCGAAGCGACGACGAACCACGACGTCAAGGCCATCGAGTACTACATCAAGGAGCAGATGTCGGATCGCGGGGATCTGCAAAGCCAGATCGAGTTTGTCCACTTCGCCTGCACCTCCGAGGACATCAACAACCTGGCCTATGGCGTTATGGTCCGCGAGGCCCGCGACCGGGTGATGCTGCCTGCGCTGGATACCGTACTGAAGCCCCTGAGCGAGTTGGCCGAACGCTTTGCGGATCAGCCCATGCTGGCCCGCACCCACGGCCAGCCCGCCTCGCCCACCACCATGGGCAAGGAACTCGCCAATGTGGTCGCGCGCCTGGAACGCCAGCGTGCCGAGATCGCGGGCGTGGCCTGCCGTGGCAAGATCAATGGTGCAGTCGGCAACTTCAATGCCCATACCGTGGCTTACCCCGAGGTCGACTGGCCCGCCCTGTCACAGCGGATGATTGAGGGTCTGGGCCTGGAACCGAACACCCACACCACTCAGATCGAGCCGCATGATTTCCTGGCGGAGATGTTCCACGCCTTCATGCGTGCAAACACCATCCTGCTGGATGCCTCGCGGGACATCTGGGGCTACATCTCGCTGGGCTATTTCAAGCAGAAGGTCGTGGCCGGTGAAGTCGGCTCCTCCACCATGCCGCACAAGGTCAACCCGATTGACTTCGAAAACGCCGAGGGCAACCTGGGGCTGGCCAATGCCCTGTTCGACCACCTCGCCGGAAAACTCCCTGTATCGCGTTTCCAGCGCGATCTGACCGATTCCACGGTGCTGCGGAATATCGGCCTCGCATTCGCCTGGTCGCTGATCGCCTACAAGGCCTTTGGTCGCGGTCTGGGCAAGCTGGAGATCGAGCCCGGACGCCTCGCGGAAGACCTGGACCAGAACTGGGAGGTCCTCGGCGAGGCGGTGCAGACCGTCATGCGCCGCTACGGGATCGAGTCGCCTTACGAGAAGCTCAAGGAACTGACCCGGGGGCAACGGATCACACCCGAGGCCCTGGCGGCATTCATCGATGGCTTGGAGATCCCGGAAGAGGCACGCGCCCGCCTGCGCGAGCTGACGCCAGGCACCTATACCGGCATCGCCGATCGCCTCGCCCGCGATCACTGATCCCGAATGCCGCCCCCCGACCCGGATCCACCCCTGCCCCTGCTGGGCGGGCTCTCGCCCGCCCAATTCCTGCGGGAGTACTGGCAGCAGCGCCCATTGCTGATTCGTGGGGCGATCCCGGGGTTCGAAAATCCCATCGAACCGGACGATCTGGCCGGGCTGGCGACCGACCCGGATGCGGCCAGCCGTATTATCAGCGGGCACGTCGACCGTCAGGACTGGGATGTCGAGTACGGTCCCTTCGACGAACGGCGTCTGGCCGGGCTCCCCGAGCGCGACTGGACCTTGCTGGTCACGGACGTCGAGCGCTTCTGGCCCGGGGGAGCGGATTTCCTCGCCCGCTTTGACTTCATCCCGCGCTGGCGCCGGGATGACCTGATGATCTCCTACGCCCCGCCGGGGGGCTCCGTCGGGCCGCATGCCGATCAATACGACGTCTTCCTGTTCCAGGCCGCCGGGTATCGCCGCTGGCAGATCCAGGACCCGCCGGGGCCCGTGGACTGCCATGATGACCTTCCTCTGGCCATCCTGCGCGATTTCCAGCCCAGCGAAACCTGGGAGCTGGGCCCGGGCGACCTGCTCTACCTACCTCCGAATCTGCCGCATTACGGCTTGTCGCTGGATGACGAGTGCATGACTTGGTCGGTGGGCTTTCGCGCACCCACCATCCTTGATGTCCTGACCGGGTTCCTGGAAGAACGGGCCAACGTGGTCGGCGACCAGGCCCGCTTCGAGGATCCAGGCCGGCACCCTGCCCTGCACGCGGCCGAGATCCCCGCGGGGGACCGACGCGAACTGCGTGAGGCCCTGCGCGCCTTGCTGGCCGCCGACGACCACGATCTGGATGCCTATCTGGGCCGTTTTCTGACCCGGCCTGCCGGTAACGTGGAACTCGCGCCCGCCGATCCGGGCACCGCTCATTCTACCGGCCCGTCACAGCGATTCGCCTTTCACCCGGGTGTACGCCGCGCCTGGTTTCAGGGGCCGGAAGGCCCGGTCCTGTGTATCGCCGGCAACGACTACCCCGCCCAGGCCATCGCACCCGAGGTACTGGAGGCCTTCTGCTGCGCGGAATCCTTCACCATCTCGGAATGGGAAGAGGCGATCCCCGCAATCCGGCAGATTCTCGAGGATGGTCTGGAGGCTGGATGGCTCGCCCTCAACGACGACACCGAGTGACTTCAAGCGTTACCTGATTGGCCGCGTCGCCGACCGGTCCCGATGCGTTAAGCGGCCCGCGGCCAGCAGGCCTCGGCAGCGCGCTCGATCAATTCGGGGCCCGCATCCGCCTGATGGGCCCCCTCGGTCAGGGCCCGCCGCCATTGGCGCGCACCCGGCTCGCCGTGGAACAGCCCGAGGATGTGCCGAGTAAATCGTGCCAGCGGCACCCCGTCGCGGCGCATCCCCTCTGCAATCGCCAGGATCCCCTCCAGGACCTCGCCGCGTTGCGGATCGCGGTCCGCCCCGAGATAGAGCCGGTCCACCACCGACAGGGTCCAGGGCTGGTGATAGGCCAGGCGACCGAACATCACCCCATCGAGGCGGTCCAGATGGGCCGTTGCGGCCGCAACGTCATCGAGTCCGCCATTCAATACGATGGTCAGGTCCGGGAATTCAGCCTTCAGCCGGTACACCCGCTCGTAGTCTAGCGGTGGTACATCCCGGTTGTCCTTTGGGCTCAGGCCCTGCAACCAGGCCTTCCGGGCATGGACCACGAAGTGGCGGCAGCCCGCAGCTGCGACGCGCTCGACAAAGGCGTGAAGGTCCGCCTCCGAATCCTGATCATCAATCCCGATGCGGTGCTTGACCGTGACAGGGACATCCACCGCCTGCTGCATGGCCGAAACGCAGTCGGCGACCAGGGCCGGTTGCGCCATCAGGCAGGCACCGAACGCGCCGGACTGCACCCGGTCCGAGGGACAACCCACGTTCAGGTTGATCTCGTCGTAGCCACGATCGGCCGCGATGCGAGCGGCCTCGGCCAGGGTCGCCGGCTCGGAACCGCCGAGCTGCAGTGCGATCGGGTGCTCGATCGGCACATAGCCCAGCAGGCGATCCCGGTCCCCGTGGATCACCGCGTTGGCATGCACCATCTCGGTGTACAACAATGCCCGCCGTGTCAGTAGGCGGTGGAACTGGCGGCACCAGGTATCCGTCCAGTCCATCATTGGCGCGACCGAGAATCGCGGATTCGGCGTTGTGCCCAATTCAGTCACTATCATCCTCACCGTGCGCTGTCCGCGATGATGCAAACCAAGAAGGGATTCCCTCATGTCCGAAAGCGAAGCACCTGAAACCTTTCAAGATAGTGTCTCACACATGGTGGACCGGGCGATGGCGTACCTGGAGCTTCCCGAGGGTGGGCGCGTGGCTCTCAAGACCTGCGAATCGGTCATTCAGGTGAGTTTCCCGATGCGGTTCAGGGATCGCATCGAGGTCTTCACTGGATGGCGCGCCGTACATTCCCGCCATCGCCTCCCCGTAAAAGGTGGCCTTCGGTTCGCGCCCAATATGGACCAACCGCATGCGGAAGCGCTGGCCGCGCTCATGACCTATAAATGCGCCATTGTGGACATCCCGTTCGGCGGCTCCAAAGGCGGCCTGCGAATCGACCCTCATCAGTACGAAGAAGCCGAGATGGAGCGCATCACCCGGCGTTTCGCCCACGAGTTGATTCATCGCGGTTACATCAGCCCCGCGCAGAACGTGCCGGCACCGGATATGGGCACGTCCCAGCGCGAGATGGCCTGGACCATGGAGACGTACCGCGAACGCCATCCAGAAGACATCAACCACGCCGCCTGTGTAACCGGCAAGCCCGTGGAGATGGGTGGAATTCGGGGCCGTCTAGAGGCCACGGGGCGCGGCGTTCTCTATGCGTTGCAGGCCTTTTTCGGGGAAACCGGAGCGACCGCCGAAGCCGGACTGCAAGGGGGCCTTGGCGACCAGCGCATCATCATCCAGGGCTTCGGCAACGTGGGCTCGCACGCCGCACGCTTCCTACAGGCCGAAGTGGGCGCGCGGATCGTGGGAATCATCAACGTCGACGGTGGCATCTACCACCCGGACGGGCTGGATGTGGAATCGGTCGCCGACTACCTGCGCCATGCAGGGACACTGGAGGGGTACCCCGGTGTGCAGTTCGAGCGCAACGGTAATCGCCTACTGGAGGCGGACTGCGACATCCTCATTCCCGCAGCGCTGGAAGGCGCCATTCATCGCGACAACGCACCCAACATCCAGGCACGACTGGTGGTGGAGGCGGCCAACGGTCCATGCACCTTCGAAGCGGATGGCATCCTGCGCGAGCGCGGCATCACCATCCTCCCGGACATCTATGTGAATGCCGGTGGTGTCATCGTCTCCTATTTCGAGTGGGTCCGGAATCTGTCTCACATCCGCTTCGGTCGAATGGAGCGGCGATACGATCATGCCCAGGGCCAACACATCGTCAGCGCAATCGAAATGATGACAAACCAGACCGTGCCCGACTGGATGCGCGATTCCATTGTTCGGGGTGCCGAAGAGATCGACCTGGTGCGCTCGGGCCTCGACGACAGCATGCGCCAGGCGTTTCGCGAGATGCACGAGGTCCGCGAAGTGGAGAGTAACGGCGAGATCCTCGACTACCGCACGGCTGCGTATCTTATCGCCCTGCGCAAGATCATACGTGCCCGTAGCGACCTGCGGCTCGTGTAGTGCATCCGACGGGCCCGCAACCTCCAACGCGGCGGATGGGACGTCCTACCCGACCTGTCCGAAACGGGATTCGAACGCCGCGAACAGGGCCCGCAGCCCCATCGCTTCGCCGCCCTTTGGGCGTCCGGGGCGTGCGCGGACATTGAACGCCATGATGTCAAAGTGCATCCACGTCGTGTCCTCCGGCACGAATTCCTGCAGGAACAGCGCAGCGGTGATCGCGCCGGCATACCCCCCGGTGGAACTGTTCACGATGTCAGCGACGTCGCTGTCCAACAGGTAGCGATAAGGCGCGTGCAGAGGCAACTGACAGACCGGATCGTCCCATTCGCGTGCGGGCTCTACCAGAGCCCGGGCCCAACCCTCGTCCTGGGTGAAGCAAGCACTGATCTCGGTTCCAACCGCTACCCGAGCGGCCCCGGTAAGAGTGGCAAAGTCCACCAGGACATCGGGATGGAACGAAGCGGCACGGTCCAGCAAATCGGCCAGTACCAGGCGCCCCTCCGCATCCGTATTGTCCACCTCGATACGCTTGCCGTTGCGGGCCGTTAGCACGTCGCCCGGACGGAAGGCCCCGGCGCCGATTGCATTTTCCACCGCCCCGATCAGGACCGTCAGCCGCACCGGCAGGTTGTGCGCCATGATCAGCCGGGCCAGGCCCAGCACGATGGCGGCCCCACCCATGTCCTTCTTCATCTGGCGCATGGAATTGCCCGGTTTCAGGTTCAGACCTCCGGAATCGAAACACACGCCCTTGCCCGCCAATACCAGCGAAGGCGCATCCGGCGCCCCCCAGGTCATTTCGATCACCCGCGCCCCATGTTCACTCGCGGCCCCGACCGCATGGATACAGGGAAAGTCCTTTTCCAGCTTGTCGCTGTCGCTGACCACGTGCAGGCTGCTGCCAAATTCCTCAGCCAGCTCCCGGGCCTTCAGAACAAGATTGGCCGGCATCATGTCGGCCGCCGGCGTATTGATCAGGTCGCGGGTCAGGCCGATGGAATCGACAAAGGCTTGCACCCGCCCCTGATCCGCGTCTTCCGGCCAGACCAGGCGAGGGGCGCGCTTCTGCGCCTCACGAAAGGTATCGAATCGGTATCGTCCCAACCCCCAGCCGATCGCCGCGAGGTTCTGCACATCGGCGTTCAGGAAGTCGGTCTCCAAACGGTAGTCCCCCGTCCCTAGGGTCTCAGCAGCGGCAGCCAGCATCCAGATTGGCGTTTCCGCATCAAACCCCGCGAGAACCGCGGCCAAGCCACCTTCGGCATCCGGGATGCGCAGGGTGGCGCCCGGTTCCGCCTCGAAATCCGAGGCCTCGACCCATTTGCGCCAGCTCTCGGGCGCACTCTCTAGCCGGACCGGGAGCGACTCGCGACTGACCGGGATCAGCGGGATGGCGGTATCGGACGACGCAACAAAATCAGAATCCACGCGGCTTTCCTCGAAAACGAATCAAAGCCTTCATAATACCTGCCTTGTCGACCCTTCGGGGTCGTGTTCCCCTCGCCTTACAGGATGTGACGATGACGCCAGCGCTGGAGATTCGCGGGCTCAAGAAGACCTACAAGAACGGATTCGAGGCCTTGAAAGGCATCGACCTTGAGGTCGCACCCGGTAGCTTCTTTGCCCTCCTCGGCCCGAATGGCGCCGGCAAGTCGACCACCATCGGCATCATCACCTCCCTGATCAACAAGACCGCCGGTACGGTCAAAGTGTTCGGGCACGACCTGGATACCGATCTGCAGGCGGTCAAGCGCTCCATCGGTCTGGTGCCGCAGGAGTTCAACTTCAACAACTTCGAGCCGATCGGCGAGATCGTGGTCAACCAGGCCGGGTACTACGGGATTCCTCGGCGCGAGGCCTGGGAGCGCTGTGAGCACTATCTGCACGAGCTCGGGCTGTGGGAGAAGCGCAAGGACATGGCACGCACCCTGTCCGGCGGGATGAAGCGGCGGCTGATGATCGCCCGAGCCCTCGTGCACGAGCCACGCCTGCTGATCCTGGACGAGCCGACCGCCGGGGTGGATATCGAACTGCGCCGGTCGATGTGGGACTTCCTGACCCGAATCAATACCGACGGTCGCAGCATCATCCTGACCACGCACTACCTCGAAGAAGCGGAATCCCTCTGTCGCAACATCGCGATCATTGATGACGGCCGCATCATCGAGAACACCACCATGAAACGCCTCCTGGCGAAGCTTGAGACGGAAACCATGGTGCTGGATCTTAGCGAACCTCCGAAGGGCCTCCCCGATGACGCCGCCGTCGCCTTGCGTCAGGTGGACGAGATGACCCTGGAAGCGGACATCCAGCGTGGCCAGCACCTGAACGACCTCTTCCGCGTGCTGGATCAGGCCGGGATTCGTGTCCAGAGCATGCGCAACAAGTCCAACCGGCTGGAGGAGTTGTTCATTCGCATGACCCGAAATGGGCTAGAACCGAGCCATCTGACCACGGGTGCCAGCGGCACGACCGAACAGCCGGAGAACCAGGCATGAGCGGCTTGCACCTGCGCGACTACTGGACCGCGTTTCGAACGATTGTCACCAAGGAGGTGCTGCGCTTTGCCCGTATCTGGGTGCAAACCGTGCTGCCTCCGGTGATAACGACGGCGCTCTACTTCATTATTTTTGGCGGCCTGATCGGCGAGCGCATCGGGGACATGGAAGGCTATCGCTACATGGACTTCATCGTCCCCGGGCTGATCATGCTGGCCGTGATCACCAACAGCTACTCCAACGTGGTCTCGTCCTTTTTCGGTTCCAAGTTTCAGCGCCATATCGAGGAGATGCTGGTCTCGCCCGTTCCCAACAGCGTGATCATCCTCGGCTTCGTGTTCGGGGGCGTGGCCCGGGGGCTCAGTGTTGGTGTTGCCGTATTGCTAGTCTCTTTGTTTTTCAGCCCGTTAAGCGTCCACAACGCAGGCGTGATGCTGGTCATCGTGCTGATGACCTCAATCCTGTTCGCCCTGGCAGGCTTGATCAACGGCGTCTTCGCCCGAACCTTCGACGACATCGCCATCGTGCCCACATTCATCCTGACGCCTCTGACGTACCTGGGCGGTGTGTTCTACTCCATTAGCCTTTTGCCGGAGTTCTGGCAGGGCGTGTCCATGCTGAACCCCATCCTCTACATGGTGGATGCCTTCCGGTACGGCAGTCTGGGCCACAGCGACTTCCCGTTGGCCATGTCGTTTGCCATCATTTCGGGGTTTATCGCGGTTCTTTATGGGGTCGCGCTGACACTACTTAATCGGGGGGTCGGTGTGCGATCCTGAGCCTCGCGGGGAGCGAAACGCCGGGAAACCGCCCTGCAGCGCTGTTTATTGCCCGAAAAAACGTGGTATAAAGCGGAAACTCTCCGGGGCAAGGGCCATATGGGTTACAACAGAAAGACATCGCATTTCTTTCTGGCGGGCACCGCCGGACTCGCCATCCTGGTGGGTACCAGCCTCCTGCTCGCCTCCCAGCCCGCCGAAACCTCCCAGCCGCTCCAGATTGGTGCCGGCAACCCGCTCCCCACCGCCAAGCTGTCACTCGCACAAGCGGATCACCCGGCCGGTGGCGCGTCGATCAGCCCGGCCCCGTCCGGGTCATTCGATTCGGGTGCGCAAACCGTCGCCTTCGCCACCAACAGGCTGGATCAATCATCGTCGAGCTTCGACGATGAAACGGTCGATCCGGATGCTGAGTCCGCGACCTCCTACGAAACCTTCGACCTGGACGGAGATACCGATGTCGCTGAGCAGGTTGGCGACGACTCGGACTGGCACAGTCATACCCTGAAGCAAGGTGAGCGGCTGACCGATCTCTGGGAACGCGAATGGGACTTGCCGCTGGCGACGCTGTACCGTCTGCTGGATGACGACGACAACACCTCGATCCTCAACCGTGTACGCCCCGGCCAGGAGATCGAGTGGCAGGTGGACGAAGAAGGCTATCTGACGCACATGCGTCTGTGGACCGATCGTGCCAGCGGGCACGAATGGGTCCGCGAGACGGATGGCTGGGACTTCGAACGGGCCGAGGTCGAAAACGGTCGCGAGGTCAGCCACCTGATCATCAACGCCGAAATCGACGGCAACATCGCCTCGGCGCTGAGCGAGCGTGCTGATATCTCGCCTCGCGCCGCCAATGCCCTCTCCGTCTTACTGGACCGCTACCTCCCGGTCCGCACCCACGCTCGGACCGGAGACCGCTTTACGCTGCTGGTCGAACAGGAAACCCTGGTAGGTGATGACACACCCCTCAATTTCCGCTTGCTCGCGTTTGACTACGAAGGCGAACGGATCGAGATTCGCGCAGCTCGCAATGTCAACGGGCGTTTCTACACCCCTGAAGGCGAAAGCCTGCTGCCACCCTTCGATCGGCGCCCGTTTGCCGGCAATTACCGCATCAGCTCCAGCTTTAATCCACGACGACGCCACCCTGTCACGGGGCAAGTCGCGCCGCACCATGGCACGGACTTCGCGATGCCGATCGGCACTCCGATCCAGGCACCTGCGGACGGGCGCGTGACTCGCGTCGAGAACCATCCCTACGCCGGCCGGTTCATCGAGATCGAACATGGCCAGGGATATTCCACCCGATACTTGCACCTGGATCGTCAGCTCGTACGCCCCGGGCAGAGAGTGGAACGCGGCGACCGCATTGCCCTGTCCGGCAATACGGGGCGCAGCACCGGCCCGCATCTTCATTACGAGATCCACGTGAACAGTCGTCCGCAGAACCCGATGCGGGTCGAGTTGCCGGAAAGTGACTCCCTTGAAGGGGAAGACCTCGAACGCTTCAAGTCCATTAGCAACACCTTGCTCGCGCAGATGGACAACGGCGTTCGCAATCAGCAGGTCGCGTTCACGCCGTTCGATGAGCTGACCCGATAATCCTTCCGTACTACACGGGTGTGCGGCGCGAGGGCGTAGCGGCCTGCCGGGGTAATGCGCCTGCATGACCTCCCCTGCCCCCCCTTTGCTTGACTGGGCACGTCTCGAGTGGCGTGACGGCAGCCCCTTCGCTGTCGACTACGGAGATGGCTATTTTGGCTCCCGCGACCCACAGGCGGAGGTGCGTGAGGTCTTCCTCGATGCCAATGATCTGTCTCTCCGTTTCGCGGGCGCACAACGGTTCTCTATCGGCGAGACGGGTTTCGGCTCCGGCCTAAACGTTCTACTGGCCCTTGAGGAGTGGCGCCGCCACGCCCCTCCTAACGCCTTCTTGTCGATCCTGAGCTTTGAGGCGCACCCACTGTCGCCGGGAGACCTGCTCGCATTTCACCGGCACTTGGGGCTGGATGATGCCGACAGCCGCGCCCTGCGTGATCAGTATCCGGCACCCATACCTGGGTTGCATCGGATCGAGTTTCCCGGCGCGCGGGCCGTGCTTACCCTCGGAGTGGGCGAAGCGGCCCCATTGCTGACGCAGGTTCAAGGCCGAGTCGATGCCTGGTTTTTCGATGGATTCGCGCCCCGCAGCAATCCGGCGCTCTGGAATACCGGGGTCTTTCGGCAAGTCGCCAGGCTTTCCGGTCCCGGTACCACCTTCGGGACCTACACAGCAGCCGGACAAGTGCGACGGGACCTGGAGAGCGTGGGATTCAGCGTCCACCGGGTGGCGGGTCATGGACGCAAGCGCGAGCGCCTAATCGGGAATTTCAAAACCACGTGCCCTGGGCCCGCCGTCCATCCGGTCCAGCATGTGGCCGTGGTTGGGGGTGGTCTTGCCGGTGTATGCATGGCCGATGCGTTGCATCGTCGCGGGGTTCGAATTGTCCTTTTTGATCCGGCCGGCATCGCGGCCGGTGCATCGGGCAACCCCGCCGCGGTGCTCCTGCCGAACCTGCACCCGCGCGACCCCGAACTCAATCGCCTGGCCATCGCCGGGATGCGCCAAACCCAGGCCCTCATCCAGCGCCTGGAGGATCCGCATGGTCCCTGCCTGCGGCTGGCGACCGGCGTCGCCTTTCATGGCATCAGTGCCCACGGCCAGAAACGGGTGGCACGCCTGCTCAAGGCGGGTCCCGAAGCGACCGGCCTATTGTTTAATCCAGAGGGTCCGGGATGCGCCGCGGCACCACATCTGTTCTATCCCCACGGCCTGGCGGTCGATATGGGTGCGCTTTGTCGCGCGGCCGCGCAAGACCTGCCGGCGATCCACACACAAGCAGTGTTGTCGCTGAATCCCTGCGACGATGGAACGGGTGTAATGCTCGAAACCTCGGATGAACAGCCGCTACGATTCGATGCGGTCGTGCTCGCCAACGCCGCTGGGACCGGCGGGCCTCTCTGCCCGGAGCAATCCGCCATCTCGACGGTCATGGGGCAGATGACTCGAATCCGCGCCCCTTTTCCGGACTGGGGCGGCTACGTGGCAACGGGACAGGGGTACTGCATCCCCCAGGGTGGCGGGACCGCATGGATTGGGGCCACCTACCGGCGGACAGAAGGCGCGACCAACCACCTGGGAACGGACAAGGCCCCACTGGCCGAAGATGACGCGGCCAATCTGCGACACGTCAACTGGGTCCCGGGACTAGACGAGGCGGACAAGACTCAGGTGCTGGATCAATGGGTCGGCGAACGCGCAGTTGTGCGAGACCGTCTACCGTTAGTGGGTAGAAGCCGACTGGACCCGAACGGTCGCGTGCTAATGACTGTGGCACATGGCTCGCGCGGCCTGTTGTACGCACCTATGGCCAGTGAGTGGCTTGCAGATCACCTTCTGGGCCTAGTGGAGCCTCTGGAGACGGCGGTCGCGGCTCGCCTAAGGCCCTCACGACTGGATATCGAAGCCAGCGGCGACTAGTGGGGGCTCGTGGCAAAGGCCACGTCGTTGCGACCTGCCGCCTTGGCCCGGTACATCGCGTGGTCAGCGGCCATCATCAGATCGGCCAAACGTGCGCCACCCTCCGGATAGAACGCGACACCGATGCTGCAGGACAGGCTTTTCTCGACCGGTGCCATATGGCCAGGGTGCAGCTCAAATGGCCGCTGGAAGGCGGCCTGTATCCGCTCGACCAGGATCGAGGCCTCACCGGCATGCTGCAGCGGCGCACTTAACACGATGAACTCGTCGCCACCCAGGCGCACCAGCAGATCATCCGAACGCAAGCTGGCCGTCAACCGCTCCGCCAACTGACGCAACAGTTCATCACCCACCGCGTGACCGTAGTCATCATTCACCGGTTTAAAACGATCCAGGTCGATAAACAGCAGTGCAAGCTGCGCCTCCTGACGATCCGCTCGCGCGGCCAGACGGGGGAAGGCTCGATCCAGTGCGGCCCGGTTGGCGGTTCCCGTTAGCGGGTCTTCCCAGGCCAGGGCCTGCATCCGCTCCTCAAGATGCTTGCGCTCGGTCACATCCAGGGCGTGCCACACCACAGCCGCGGCGCCCTCAAAAGGCGTATCGATCGGCCGCACCCGAGCCTCGTACCAGCGAGTCTCCCCACCGCCCTCCTGCCTCTCGCCCCCATGGAACCCACAGGGGGTCAGTCGGTACTGAATTTCCTGCAATGTACCCTCGCGCAATGCCTCCCGGACCACCCCTGCAAAACGTTTCGCGACCTCTGGCGGCAGGAGTTCCTCCAACAGGTGACCTACGGCATCGCGTGCGGGCACGTCGCCCCGCCGTGCCTCCCCGAAAGCCCGCCGCACCAGTCCATTCTCATCGATCACGAGTGCGTCGCCCGGCATCGCCTCGAACAAGGCGTCCTGCAGATCGCGAGACTCACTCAACGCATTGAACAACATGCGGTTGTCATGGACATCCACAAAGCTCAACAGAAACGCTCGTTGGCCTTCCCAGTCAATTGGCACCCAACGCAACAAATGAAAACGTTCCTTCCCACCTCGCGTATATACACGGATCTCGCGTCCCTTTGGCTCTTCACGCGCTTTGGAAAAATCCAGCCGTTCTGGCAGTCGCGCCCGGTCATCGGCATGGATGAAATCGAGATCGACCAGGGCCTTTCCGGGCTCCGGCGCTTGGTCCGTAAGACGCGTGAATGCCGGATTGGCCCATAGGATGCGTTGCCCCGTCACCACCAGAGTGGGGTCTTCCAAGCGGTTGACCAATGCCTGGTAGCGAGACAAGGCATCACGCCGCTGTTGGATACCCTGGCCCACCCGATACGTGTAGCCGCTGACCGCAAGGAGCCCAACCAGCCCCATCAGCCACCAGGCAGCCGGTCGAGCGGTCGCCTCCGGCACGGGCAACGGGCGGATCAGCATCTCCCATTGCCCTCCCGCAAAACTGACCGTTTTCTGTAAGGGCACGCCGTCCGGGTCAATTTCGTCCGGGTTGTAGAAGATATCGCCGCTGCTACCCAAGCCATCGCGTCCGCGTAATGCGAGTTGAAGGCCCTCTGGTCGCGGCAGAAGTCCCCCCTGCTCCAGCACTGTGTCGAAATCCAGTGCGACGCTGGATAATGTCCACGGATTCACTGTGACGGGGGCATCTTCCGGGGCTTCCGTGAACACAGGGGCGCGCACCAACAGTCCTTTTCCACCCTGTGCCAGCGACCAGGGTCCCGCCACAACGGTATTCCGGGTGTCCAATACACGCTGGAAAGAGGCGCCCTGCTCCGGGTGTCGTGCGAGGTTCAAACCAATCGCGTCTTCATTACCTTCGCGCGGATAGACCAGCGCCAGCTTCTCTCCACGCGCCAGGGTCAAAGACCGAAAGAGGTCTGGCTGGTCGCGATACAAGCGGTCGGCAGCGCGCGCGAAATCTTCTTCGGTTAGGTCCGGGTGAACATAGGCATATGCCGCCAGACCAATGGTGGAATGCACCGAGGCGTTGAGCACACTTTCCAGCCGAGTGCGCAAACTGGCGGCCTCGGACGCGACCGTCTGTTCATAGCGTTCGGTGAGTTGCTGCTTCCAGCCAAGATCAATCGCGAGGAATAACAAAACGAATAGCACAGCACTGGTCAGGGCGGCGACCATCGGGCCGCTGACCAGAGGCTCTACAGTGCGTACGCGGGCGGAATGTTCCACCTGCGAGCCGGTCCCTTCCGTCGTCTGGGTTCTCTCGTGCATGCGCGGGGCTTTTTGAGTACGCACAGAGGGACACTATGCGCTCTTCTACCAGACGCGGAAAGCGCCGACGGGTTCCCCTGTCGGCCCCAGCCAACGCTGGGCTCACCCCAAGCGCATTACGGTGCCCCAACCGAGAATACGCACTAGAGAGACGCTGATTAAATCGCGCGTCCGCGCTCGAGTCGCTTTTGCGTGCGAACAAGGCGCGGTGACTGCCGTGCAGTCATTCTGTACAAAGGAGCCGCAACGCCGTTCCCACGCTCGTTTTTGATCAACAACGGGCGGCCGAGTCCCTGCTTTCAATGGCTAGTGGGGTTGGTGCCCCTATTCCCCGATCCTGCGTTGCGCCCCAACCCATCAAAAACGGGCGGGTAGAACCACTACCCGCTGCACGACGCGCCTTGTCTCGGAAAACAGGGGGCACCAACGCGGACGTGCGATTAAATCAGCGCCTCCCTAGAGGCTGGCCAACGAACCGTCGTTGAGAACGATTTCCCAGGCATGCAAACCTCAGGTTCTGGAATTTGGTGGGGACGGCCGGAATCGAACCGGCACGGCCTTGCGGCCAGCGGATTTTAAGTCCGATGCGTCTACCAGTTCCGCCACGCCCCCGGAGCGGGCGCATGATACCCCGCCAGCGCTGGGGGGCGCACGCGATTATTCCGACGCGGTTGTGCCTGACTCGCCCGACGGCGACTCTCCCACCGGCAGAGGCACGTGCAGCGACGCCGCCACCGCTCTCAGCAGCTCGACCTCGGCCACCAGCGTCCGTCCGCTGTGGGTCACGGTCGCCAGCATGGCGGAGATGAGTACTTCCTTGTCGCCGATCCGCAGTTCGTCCAGGGCCTCCAAGGCCACGTCCAGCACCGCAGGCCACCCCTGATCGTCCTGCATTCGTTCGAGTGCCGAGAGGTGTCCCGTTTGTGGGCCAAACTTCGCGGCCAGGGCTTCGATCCCGGTACGGAAGGCCGCAACCGCCCCTTCCGCATCATCCGGGTGACCGTGATACGCCAACACCGCTAGCACATCGTGGGCCTGTGGCAGCAAACGGTCCAGCCGTCGGCGCCCGCCAGGGCGCGTCCGGGCGGGCTGCGCCAGGTCGTGCAGCTGGCGCTGTACCATACGACCCAGTGCGTACTCGAAGGCCGATACCCGCCCGTCGGCTCGAATTAGATCTTGTACCAGTCCCACTAATGCCTCGCGTTCCGGTTGCGGGCGATGGCGAAGGACCGGAAAACTCATCTCCAGCAAAGGGATCCGCAGATCCGGGCGGAGTTCAGTCACCGCATTCAACAAATTGCGCACCCGCGACTCGCTCTCGGCACCTCGCGCGGCGGTAATGCGAAGCAGCTGATCGTCTCGCACTTGCGTGTCACTGCTGATGAGCAGATACAACAAGACCTCGATACCCCAGGCGTCGGAATGCGCAGCGCGTTCCAAGGGACCCGGCATGGCTGCCACTAGAAGCCCGGCACCCAGGATCTGCGCAATCCCGGGATCGCCAATGTTCTCGATCAGTTGTTCCGGGTTCAGCAGCAGGCCGCCAGGACCCGAGTCCTCGCGACGGTCGTGTTCTTCTGCCTCGGCCTGAGCTTCTTGTTCGGCTCGACGCGACTGCGCTTCTCGCTCCATGCGCTCGCCGACTTTCTCCAGTTCACTTGCCTCGAAACCGGGCTCGATCGCCTGGATACGCTTGACCAGTGGCGGGTGGGTGGCAAACATCTGGCCCAGAGCATCTGAGGCAAACAGCATGTGCCCCACCTCCTCGGTGTCTGCCCGCATGCCTCTCTGCCCGGCCCCGATCTTCTTAAGTGCACCGGCAATGCCCTCCGGCTGTCGCGTGAACTGAACCGCCGAGGCGTCCGCCAGATACTCGCGCTGGCGCGAGACGGAAGCCCGAATCCAACGGCCGAAAAACAGGCCGATATAACCCACCACCATCAGCGCCAAACCGGCGGCGACAATCCCACCGGCATTCCTGTTATTGCGCGACAAACGCATGGCGAGCAAGACCCGCTGTCCGATCAGGGCCATGACCAGGATGCCGAACAGCATCCCCATCAACCGGATGTTGAGGCGCATGTCGCCGTTGAGCACGTGGCCAAATTCGTGCGCCACCACACCCTGTAATTCGTCGCGGTCAAGCTGCTCCAACGCCCCTCGGGTCACGGCAATCGCAGCATCGTCCGGCGAATACCCGGCTGCGAAGGCGTTGATCCCGGTCTCCTGCTCAAGCACGTAGACCTCGGGCACCGGCACACCGGAGGCAATCGCAATCTCCTCCACCACGTTCATCAAACGCCGCCTCAGCGGATCGCGGGTGTCGCCATCCACACGGGTCCCACCCAGCTCGCGTGCCACTGCTCCGCCCCCGTCGCGCAGACCCAGGGTGCGGTAGAGGCTCCCCAGGCCGATCAGGCCAACGGTCAGCACGGTCGTCCAGATCATCACGTCGACATTGCGGGCAAGAAACTCGCGGGTCAGCCACGGCTCGCCAGCCGGTCCGGGCTCGGCCTGACCAAACAGCATCAGCACGATGGCGTTCATTACGGCCACAATCGCAAGCACGGCCAGTCCAAATAGCACCAGCAACCAGCGGGTACGCCTCTGGGCCCGATCCTGTTGTTCGAAGAAATTCATGGGCCGGCGAATCCTTCCATCAACAATCCATTCAAGCCCACTGGTAACCGCACGGCCCGCATCAGGAGAAATTCACCTGCACCGCTTCGCGCTTCTGCGGGTCTTCGATCTCCAGAAGCTGCGCCGACCGGAACCCGAAATTGTTCGCAATCAGGCTGTTGGGGAACATTTCGCGCAGGATGTTGTATTGCATGACCGCATCGTTGAAACCCTGGCGAGCATAGGCGACCCGGTTCTCCGTGCTGGTCAGTTCCTCGGAGAGCTGCATCATATTCTCGTTTGCCTTCAACTCCGGATAGCTTTCGGACAAGGCAAACAAGCGCCCCAGTGCGCCGGACAGCCCCTGCTCAGAGCTCGACAGCTGACGCACGGCCTCGGCATTGGTCGGATCTCCGGCCACCTGTTGCAGGCTGTCCTTCGCCTGGTTGCGGGCCTGAATAACGGCTTCCAGCGTATCCCGCTCATGACTCATGTAACGCTCGGCGACCTTGACCAGATTCGGGATCAGGTCATAGCGTCGATTGAGCTGGACATCGATCTGGGCAAACGCATTCTTGTAGCGGTTGCGACCGGTCACCAGGCGGTTGTACGTCCACACCCCCCAGACCACCAGGAGGACCAGTATCCCGAGAACCACCCATTTCGTGTCCATTGCGCGCGACTCCGGTTGCGTTTGATTGGGCCGAGTGTACGCGGGAACGCAGGTGCGGGCGACCAGCAGACGCCGGACATGGCGCAGTTTTATCCTTGCTGTCACTATCCTCCCCGGAATCAGGGATGAACATCCCTACACTGCTTGGCATCGTTGGCAACCTTTTGGTTTTTGGAAGCGTCAATTGTCTTCTCCTCGCAGGACGACGACGCCTTTCTGAACCTTCCGGGGCTGAGCATCGTGCTCGGTGGCACCATTGCCGCTACCTTGATGAGCTGCCCCTTCCACGAGTTCATGCGCGTATTCCGCGCGGGGGCCAACGCGACCCTAGAGGAGCGTTACGACGTAGCCCAGGATCTTGAAGAGATCGTGCAGGTATCACCCTACTGGTTTTCCCAGAACCTTCGTCGGATCCAGGATCGTCTGGACCAGATCCGCAACCCATACCTACGAGCCGGCATTCAGCTGGTGATCGACGACACGCCGATGGACGACGTCTCTGACCTACTGAACTGTGGCTACGGGCGCGACATACGCTATCGCCAGATCTCTGGGTCCGGTACGCCGGGCGTTGGCGAGGCGACACTGGAAGAATTTCTTTCCTGGGCCCACCACCAGCTTAGACCCGAGGGCTGATTCGTTTGGGCCTAATTACGCCCGACCCTTATACTCTCGTCCGAGTCTCCGTAGCTCAGCTGGATAGAGCAGCCCCCTCCTAAGGGGCAGGTCGCAGGTTCGAATCCTGCCGGGGACACCAATTTTTCACCCGCATAACAGACACTTATAGAACACCCCTCTGTTGTGTCGTTTCGTCTTGTGCCGTGATTTGCGCCCTTTTTTTGTACCCGTTTGTACCCGAATTTGTACCCGTAGGCACAAAAAACCCCGGCGGGCTGGTACGTCCCACCGGGGTTTGGGCCGGAGCCCCCCGTCCGCGCAGACGGGTTGCCGGGATTGCAGGAGCACGGTTCCCGGCGGACCGCTTGGGGGCCTGGCTAAGTCCCCAGAAGCATATCGAGCCCGTCTTCATTCACGCGCACCTGGATCGTGCGCAGGATCTCCCACATGAACGCTTCCAGGTGCG
This sequence comes from Thioalkalivibrio sp. ALJ1, assembly GCF_000745395.1. Lineage (NCBI taxonomy): Bacteria > Pseudomonadati > Pseudomonadota > Gammaproteobacteria > Chromatiales > Ectothiorhodospiraceae > Thioalkalivibrio > Thioalkalivibrio sp. ALJ1. Next base: position 2,217,822 of record NZ_KN050684.1, read on the forward strand.
GCTGCAGGCCGGCGCCATCGACCCGGATCATGCTGTCGCCACGGCGCATGGCCTTCGTGCGTTCGTTGAGCGCGTTGATATGCGCGTCCGTCATGCGCATCTGCCGTTCGTGCGCTTCCTCGCGGATTCGGTTCTCGCGGTCGATCTGTCGCTGAATGTCGATCTGGTCGAAGCGTGAGGCTTCGGACAGTTGCCCGAACAGGCCGCCGAGCATATCCGCCGTGCTGTCCATCGTGTTGTTGATCGACCCGAACACCGCCTCGACTTCCTGCGCCTGCGCCTGGACTTCGGCCACGTTCAATTCGGCCTGAAACTCCATGTACTTGATGCGCTCGTTGCTCGCGAGCTCCTCGAGCGCGATCCGCAACTCGTCGGACTGTTTCGCCACTTCCTCCGTGGCGGTCTTGGCGCCATCCATCTCGCCTTTGAATACCTTGCCCACCTGCGAGAACGTGGTCACGCCGTCCTCCATGGTGCGCACCCACCGCTCCTGTGACTCGGCGGCTTCGTCGGTGGCCCTGGTGCCGTCGCCGATCTTCCCGGTGGTTTCGTCCCATTGCAGGCCCTGCGCCTCGAAGGCTTCGGACAGTAGGCGCTTGGATTCCCGCGCCGTGTCGTCCGCCTCGGTCATCTCTCGAACGATGCGGTCGTAGTCCCGGCCTTGGTCCTCCAGCGCCTTGTTCGTGCCGTCCAGATCCTTCGCCAGGTCGCGCGTGGCGGTGCTCAGGTCGCGCGTGGCGTCTTCCCATTCTTCGGTGCCGTGGATCACCTCGTAGATCCACGTCCCGAGCGTGTTTTCGTTCTCCGTGGCCGCGTTCACCAGCGGGTTGATGATCTCGTCATTCAGGAACGATCCGACGCCATACCCGGCCGCGCCTGCCAGGCCCGCAGGCCCCAGCCACTTCGCCAGGTTCGCCAGGGCCGCCGCGGACGCATTGGCCCCGAATACCAGGTTCTTGCCCTGGTTCAGGATCATCAGGCCCAGGAGGCCGTTCAGCAGCGGCAACACCATATCGAGCTGCGTGGCGAACCCGCCGAATCGGCCGGCCAGACGGAAGAAGCTGTCGTCCAGGTCCGCCGTCGCGGAACCCGCCCGGACCATCAGGTCGAACAGGAACTGGAACGACTCAATAACCCCGGCCGTGAACTGCGAGAGACCCGCGAACGCATCGGCCAGGGTGGTCATCGCGCTGGCGAGCCCTTCGGCGGTGCTCAGATCCTGATTCTGGAACAGGTTCTGGACGGCTTCCCGCAGGGCATCGATGCCGCGCTCGAACCCCGAAAGGTCGGCATCCTCCAGCGCCTCGCCCATGTTTTCGGCCATGCTGCGGAACACAGACTCGGTATCCGCGAGAATCCCCTCCACGACACCGACAAGGTTGCCGAGCTGTCCCTGCTGTACGTTCTGCCCGACCGCGCTGAAGACGGCCGCCAGCGCGCTGGTCACGCCGCCGTACTGGTCCAGCAGCGGGCCGCCGATCTCGATGGCCATGCCGCGCAGGCTGTTCACCACGCGCTGGTTGTTCTGCTCGACCGTGCCCGCCATGTTGGCGAAGGCCTGCTCGGTCGCGCCGGTGTTGTCGCCCATCGCGCGCAGCGTCTCGCCGAAGGCCTCGGCACCCTCGCCCGTCAGGGTCAGCACGCCGCCCAGGGCCTGTACCGAGCCGAACAGTTGCGACATCTGCTCGGTGTTCCCGCCGGTGGCCTGTGCGACGTTCTCCAGTACGCCCTGCAGGCCCTGCGTCTCCAGCGCAGCCGCACCGAACTCAATGCCCAGTTCGTTCGCCAGTTGGCGCGCCTGCTGGGTCGGGTTGATGATGTTCGCGATCGCCTGGCGGATCTGCGTGATCGCCTGGCTGGTCGGGGCGCCCGCCGCGGTCAGGGCGGCCACGGCCGACAGCAGTTCCTCGAAGTCGACGCCGGCCGATGCCGCGAGGCCTGTCACCTGCGAAAGCGACGATCCCAGTTCCGGTAGCGTGGTCTGGCCTTGGCGGACGGTGGTGAATAGCGCGTCGCTGAACCGCTCGGCCTCGTCCATCTCCAGCCCATAGGCGTTCAAGCTGGACACCAGCACGGTGAGGGTGTCGTTCAGGTCCGCCTTGCCCGCGACCGCCAATTGCTCGGCCTGCGCGACCGCCTCGATGCTGTCGGCATAGTCCACGCCCGCAGAGATCGCGGAGTAGATTGCGGTGGTGACCTGCTGAAGCGGCTGCGTCGATTCGGTCGAGTAGTCGAGGATGCCCTGGCGGAACTCGTCCAGGGCCCCGATCGGCTCGTCGATCAGCGTGGTGATCTCGCGGAAGGCGCTGTCGAAGTCCCCGGCGGCCTTGATAGAGAATGCGGTGATGGCAGCGCCGGCCCCGAGCAAGGCGGCCTCGAACGCCACGGCCTTCTTGGTGAAGTCCGCGATCGGTGCGGTGACGTTGCCGATGGAATCGCTGAACGACTGCGCATTGCGCAAGGCGGCCTGCGTGGCTTCGCCCGTTCGATCGATCCCCTGAAAGATGAGCTCTACGGTGCTGCGCTTGTCAGCCATGTCGTTTCTCCGCGGGGCCGAGCCGTTCGAGCTGGTCGGCAATCGTGTTCATCGTGTTGTACACCTCGGCCTCGACCCCCTCGGCTTGCTCAGGCGTCACCAGGCCGCGGCGTTCAAGATCGTCGGGCAGACTGGCGAGGCGCTGGCGGATTCGACCAAAGGCGGTGGCGACCGCTTCCTCGACTTCGGCAGCCGGGATCAGCGTGCCGGCGCGCTGGTCGGCTTCCATCTGACGCAGCTGCGCAAGTGCCGCCTCTTTGTCCGCCCTGGCCTTGTTGAATCGCTCGCTGTGATCGCTCACGTTCGAGCCTTTGGGCCGCCCTGCGCCAGGTCGTTTACCGCCGTGTCCGTTCATACGATTGATTCTCAATCAAGTTTTCGGCCGCGAATTTACTCGAAACATGCGGTTTTCTGCGCACCCGCCTGCTAGGGCCTCACAGGGTCCCCTACGCCGCATCGCTCGGCAGCCGGCCCATCGCCTCCAGCTCTTTGCGCACGCCATGTACGCGCCGCTCGGAGAGTCCCACCAACAACGACACCGTGCGCACCGGAATCTTGTTGCGCAGGGCAATCTCGATCCGGTGCGTGGTCTGGTCCCGCAGTGGGGGGAGGCTCACGTTCCCGCCACCGAATGCCTCGGCCAGCTTCTCGACCGCCTCGTCATCCATCACGCTGCGCAGCCAGTGATGGGGGGGAGGGTTGGCCGGGACAAAGAACGTCATCCCGCCCCGGACAATCGCAAGCTGGTGAGCGGCCTGGAATCCGACCGCATCGGCGATCTGTTGGAGTACATGCTGCGTGCTCACGCGGCCACCTGAAGACCAGCCGCCCGCGCTTCCCCGCGGAGGGCGTCGGCTTCCTGCTGAAGCTGCTCAATCTTGCCGTCGATCTCAGCCAGCTCGGATTCCCGCACTTCGCCCTGGGGGGCGTCCTCGAGGCTGTCGGCAAGCTCTTTCACCCGGTCGAGGAGCATGTCGCCACAGGCCCACGCCAGCAGGCCCGTGATCGTCTCCGGGTTGATCTTGTAGTTCTCGCCCGCGTCGCTGTTGGCCCCGAAAAGCACACCGAACAGTTGGGCCGCATGGTTGCGGCTCACTGATTCCCGGAGCTGCATATTGGCGGCACCCTGCAGGTGCTCGGTGCGCGGCGGGCGCAACAGCTTGGCCGCCGCGAAGGCGTTGAGCCTTCCGAGCCCTTGCTCCCGCTGGCGGCGATCGAATTTCTCGGCCTCCGTTTGGATCGACTTCTCGGCAACCGAGATGATTTCGGCCTTCGTGGCGCGGCTGGTGTTAAGTTCTTGGCGCTGCTCCTGAAGGTCCGCGATCTCATCCCGCTTGGCCTTGATGGCCTGCGAAATCTTCTCCTGGAGTTGCTTACGGGAGCCCTGTAGGTCTTCCAGGGCGCTGGAAAAGCCCTGAACGTCGGAACGGGCGTCGGAAAGTTCTTTCTTGGCTGGCATGGCTGTTACCTCGCGGTCGCTTCGTTGATCAGGTACAGGGTCAGGTTCGTGACCGAGCACATGAGCTCGTGGTGGCCCTGGTCGTTTCGGCGCCACTCAAGCGGCGGCCCTTCACCCCGTCCGTGCTGGTCGGCCACTTCGGCCACGTCAAGGCCCAGTACAAGGCCGATCTCCGAGAGACCCAGCCACTGTTCGCCGGTCCCCCCGGTGAAGGCCAGGGGGGCGGTGGAGAGCTTCGCGAGGATCGACGCACGGGCCACCTTGCGAGCGGCCCGTGGGATCTTCACCCGCTCGGGGTTCTCCGCCTTGGGCTTTTTGCTCGGGCGGCCGCGGTTCTTCGTCAGGTACTGGCTGGCCGGCCCGGACGGGATCATGGGGTCACGCTTGGGCGTGAACGATCGGGGCTTGGGTCGGTTCATCGGGCGGGCTCCGGTGCTCGGTATTGGCGCGCGGCCATATAGGTGGCGAGGAAACGCATCTGCGCGTGAATCAGCGGGATGTTCATGCGTTGCAACCTCCGCGTTCTTTCAATACCTGCAGGCCGATCGCAGCGCCGCGCTTCACGTTCTCGACACGGGGGTCGAGGATCTGCCAGCGGCTGTCGCCAGCGGCCTTGAGTGCGTTCAGGTGGGTGCCCAGGTTGATCGCTTCGATGTAGCTGCCCAGGCACTTGTCCCGGTTGGTCAGTGCGGCATCGGCAACCAGCGCGCTCATCTTGGCCACCGCGGCCTCGACAATGGCGTCGTGGGCGGCCTCGAAGTCGGAGAAGGATTCGATCTTGGGGAACTGGGGCGGCTTACAGATGAAGTACCGCCGTCCGGCGTCCTCGCTGGAGAACATGCGGGCGGAGTCTTCGCGGAGCCGTTGCTCGAATTCGTCTTGGTCCATTGGAGCCCCCTATCTGATAGATATTGTCTATCGGGTTGGCTGGTATGTCAAGGTTCCGACTATCGCTAACAAAGCAAGTCATCGGCGGCCTGGTCGTAGTCCCATTCGTCCCCGTGAACCCGCTCGGCAACGTCCTCGTAGACGCGCTGAAGATGTCCGAGCTGTAGTCGATCGGCTACCGCCTCGCCTGCGTCGCGCAGCGCGAGGGAGATCAGGACGTAATCAGGATTAAGGTCGCCGCGTTTGGTGTTGCGGTCGATCTGTGTGGAAAGGGATTGCAGCTTGTTGGCTGTGTATGCCTTGAATGACTCGAATGGCAGTTGTTCCTTGCCAGCCAAATCGAGAAGTTTCGCGAGCTCAGTCCGTCGGTCTTTTTCGACCGACGCCGATTTATCGGTGATATCTTCTTTCGTTTCGAGAGAAACGCCGCTTCGGGGGATATCTTTAGGGTTTAACCCAATATCTTTGTTTGCGCTGTCGTACAAGTAACTGGCGGTAGATACTTGCGCTGTGGCGCAACCATCCGTCCGAGATACTTGCGCTGTGGTACAAGTATTTTTCTCATCATGAATCACCCGGTACTGCTTTCGGCGTCGGTCCTTTTGTTGCTCGACCACGATGTAACCCCAGGTGACTAGATCCTTGATCACCCGGGAAACATGGTCGGAACGCGTGTGCGCCATCTCTCCGATCTTCGCCTGTGTGGCGTAGCAGCCGGCCCCGTTTTTGCTGAACCGATCGAAGTACGACACGATGCCCAGGACCGCCATGTGGGATCGCGTCAAACGTTCATCGGCCAGCGCCCTAAGCGGCAATGCCGCAAAGGCGTACTTGGCCTTTTCGGTCATCTCAGGATCGCCCGCGCCCGGCGCCTTTCAGCGTCCGACAGCCAGTACAAATTCACGCGACACGGTAGCCCCTGGTATCCCGGCACAACGATCTTTCGGCGGTCGATCATCAGGCCGGTCTTCGTTGAGATAGTGCTGATGGTGCTATTCAGGCAGTGGTCGTGAAGTTCGCGCTCGGCCCGGAACCTGTGGATATGCTGGCCGTCGGCGAGTGCCTGTAGAACCCGCCGCCACTTTGATATAGGCTTGTGCTTGAGTGCCTGACCGTGCTCAGCCCCTGCGCCCCGTGCTGCCCCCTCGGCCGGGGCGTTTTCTTTGCGGGGCCTCATTGTTCACCCCCGTCGCGGCGAGCTAGGTGGAAGTCGTCCTCATCCACTAAGGACGCCACATCCTGATAAAGGCTGTCTGCGGCGTACTCGATCAACGCATAAAGGCCGTCGATTTCCGCCTCATTGAGCGCCCAACCTTCCCCACCTTCAAAATCATCGGCAGTGAGATATTTGCGCAGAATTCGCGCCCCGGTTGCGATGGCAACGGGTGCGCCGCGCAGGCTATCGCGCTTTGAATATGCGCGGCGTCCGATTTTCGAATAGTTTGGTTCGCTCATTGGATAACCCCCTTTCCCGCAATCTGGCGTGCGCCGCCATTGCGAATAAACTCAATCATGCGGTGTTCATCGACCATCACGCGGCGGCCAAAACGGACCACCGCGCCCGCGGCCTCGAGCTCGTCGCCTTTACGGAAGCGAAGGTGTCGGAGGCCGCCGACAGTGAATGCCGGGTGGGCCTCGGTGAACTGACTGAACGTCAGTAGGCGGGATGATGTTTCGTTTGCGCTCATTGGTGTCTGCCTCTTGTTGTGGTGATCCACATGGCAGACTTTGCGCGGGTGACAATTCGGTAAGTAGGCCCAAATAGACCGTCTATTTGTCCTTTTCTTGCTCCTTCCAATTTGGATGGTTGCGCTTGAGGCTCATATCCAGCCCTGCACGCTGGCACCCTTTCACAAGCGAATCGAACGTCTCGCCTGCCTGGCAATGCCGCTCCATCATCACAATTTGCGCTTCCTCCAGGGATAGCGGGTCCACTGGGCCACCGAGACCATCGGGTGGGATTCCGAATCGAAGCTCCCAATACTCATCCGCGATCTGATGCCAATTCTTCAAGGGGCGGGACGCGTTAACCAGTCCCAGTTCGCGGCCCGCTTGGCGCAACTTCACATCCGTCCTTCCTTCCCCTTCCATGATTTTCTGGGCCTTCAGGATCAGGCCAAGGATCTCATCCCTGTCTTTCTCGGCATAACCTAGATGGAGCTCGGTGATCTTTGATCGCTCGTAGGCCCGCATCAACTCGACCAAATCATCAATGCGAACGGATGTGACTTTGTGCCCGCAAGCAAGCGTCAATCCCCTGTCCCGCATCACCTGGCGGCCCACTTCAGCATTCGTCATGCCTGTATCCGGGTATGGGTCAGTGACGGTTTTCCCGATCGTCGCCAGGAGTCGATCCCAGGCTTCGCTATTCATCGCCCTGCCCCCCGATCGTGTCCGCCATCCGGCTTACCAGGTCCGTCGCGTGCTCGGGGCTCAGGTGTGAATACCGCATCAGGCTTTTCATATCCCGGTGGCCGGTGAGGCGGGCCACCTCGACGTGCGAGGCCCCGCTCATGGTCATCCACGACGCGAAGGTGTGCCGCAGGTCATGCCAGCGGAAATCGTCCAGCCCTGCGCGCCTCAGGGCCGTTTGCCAGGGGGTGCGCAGGTCGATCGGGTTGCGGGAGTTTTCGCGGCTCGGAAACACCAGGCCATCGCCGCCCTGTTCATCGGCCCATGCCTGCAGGACCTCGAGGGCCGGCCCGACGATGGGCACCAGGCGGGGCTCCCGGTTCTTGGTGACTTCGGCCAGCACATGGGCTGGCGGGATCGTGAACGCGGCTTGGCTGCCGATGTACACCACCGGCTTGTCGCCGAGGTTCACGCGGTCCCAGGTGAGCCCGAACAGCTCGGATCGGCGCAAGCCCGTGTACGCGGCCAGACGCACGGCCACCGGCAGCTCGGGGCTACGGGAACGGTCGACGGCTTCCAGCAGGGCCCGCAGCTCCTTCTGTGACAGAAATCGCGTGCGCTCGTCATCCGCGGAGGGCTTGGCCACCTCGCGCATCGGTGACGTCTTCAGGATGCGCTTGCGGGTCGCGAACTTGAACACCGATCCCAATGCCGAAAGGTACTTGCGGACGGTCGCTGTGCTGATCGTCCCCAGGTCACGACCGCCGGTCGATACCTTCCGGCGCTTCGCCAGGGCGTCGCGGGCCGCCTCAATTTGCTCGGCATGCAGATCCCGCAGCCGCAGGTGCCCCAGCTCTTCGCACCAGACCGCCAGCATGCCCGGCACAATCCGGCGCTGGTTCGGGGAGAGTGTCGCCAGGCCGTCCGGGGATTCCAGGAACTGCTCCACCAGGTCCGCGAAGGTCAGGCGCTCGCCGCGGGTCTCGGGCCGGAACTCGCCGCGCTCGATTGCCGCCTCGACTTCGCGTGCCCATCCCTTCGCGTCGGATTTGCGGACGAAGGTTCGCTTGGTGGGCTTGTGGCCCCTACGGCGAATGATCGCCTGCCAGCGGCCGGTCGGTGTCTGTATGATGGAAGCCACGGGCAACCCCTCTCCGGTTGCGCGTCACTGGGGGCGGATGTTGGCGCATCGCGCCCCCAACTTTCGCGGTGGTTGGTTGTGTGCGTCTGTGTTGTGCCGTGACTTGCAAGTGTTCCCGAATTTGTACCCGGACGCAACTATCGAACCCTAACCCACTGTTTTTGTGGAACCCATCCGCCCCCTCCTAAGGGGCAGGTCGCAGGTTCGAATCCTGCCGGGGACACCAACCTTTTCTGGGTCCGCATCCGTCTCGCGCTGGCGCCGCACCCGCATCGGTCGTAAGGTACGGCAATGGACATGCTGACGACCGAACAGTCCACTCGAATGATCGACATTCTCGCCCCGCTGATTGGCATTCAAGGTGAGGTCGACGGCTGCGTGGTGGAACTGGTCGAGGTGCTGGACGAAGGCCCGCGCGGGCTACCCGGGGTCGCCTTGATGAAAATGGGGGCTGAACGCAGCATCCAGGCCAATCAGTATGGCAATCCGCTCTGCCGCCATTCGGAGATCCGGACCCTGCCGATGTTGTCCGAAGTCGACCGTAACCTGCACCCGGTGCTCCGTCAGCTTCTGCCAGAGGACGTGGTCGCCGAACTGCGCGCGTTGCTTGAGGACTAAGTCTGTCCCTACGCCTCAGCATCCCTGTCTTGCACATTGCGGCATGCCTCCACACCCCGAATCATCGGCTCCAGATGCGGCCAGATCACGTCGAGAAGATACGGCTGTGCCTTTTCGCTGGGATGGATGCCATCATCCATTAACATTCCCTCCTTCAGTACGAAGTCGTCCAGAAAACCCGGTTCGAACACCAAGCCCCGATCCCGCGCCAAATCCGCATAAACGGCCTCGAAGCGTTCGGTGTACCGGCGCCCGTAGTTGGGCGGTATGCGAATCCCGAGCAATAAGGTTTCGGCGCCCGCTGCCTCGATGGCATCGACCATGCGCTCGAGATTCTCGCGCATTGTCTGTGGCGAAAGTCCGCGTAATCCGTCATTGCCGCCAAGGGCCAGGATCACCAGGTCCGGGGCCTCGCGCTCCAGTATCTCTGGCAAGCGGGTTCGTCCCCCGGCCGTCGTCTCACCGCTGATGGAGGCATTCACGACCTCCCACGAATGGGCGCGCCCATCCAACTGCTCTTCCAGCAGCGCGGGCCATCCGACCGCGTCCGACATGCCGTAGGCCGTGCTAAGGGAGTCGCCAAATACCAGGATACGTGGCGGATCCGTTGAACGATTTTCGCCCTGAGGGGAATTTGCGGCGGCAACAGGACTCCATAGCAACGCAACCAAGGCCATCACGGCCCACGCCATCACCAAGGGAACACGCAACATGGATGCATCCTCATCGTATGTACTGGAGGCTCGGGGCCTCGAACAGCGGATCAATGGGCCCAGCGGCCGCCTCGACATCCTGCGCGGCATATCCCTGGCGGTCCAGCCGGGCGAAACGGTCGCCATACTGGGTGCCTCGGGTTCCGGCAAGTCGACACTGCTCGGCTTACTTGCAGGTCTGGACGCTCCCAGTGCCGGAGAAGTTCGATTGCTTGGGCAAACCGTCAGCGAGCTGGACGAGGATGGGCGTGCCGCCCTGCGTGCTGGACGTGTCGGTTTCGTATTCCAGTCGTTCCAGCTACTGCCGGCATTGACCGCCATGGAGAACACCCTGCTGCCCCTGGAGCTCAATGCGGCCCATGCGAGCGAATGTCAGGACACCCTGAACCAATGGGCGGCACAGGCGCTGGACCGGGTCGGCCTAGCCGAGCGTGCGGATCACTACCCACACCAGCTCTCCGGCGGTGAGCAGCAGCGGGTGGCAATCGCGCGGGCGATCGTGGATCACCCTGCCGTCCTGTTTGCGGATGAACCCACCGGCAATTTGGACGGCCGCACCGGCCACCGCATTATCGAACTGCTGTTTGGCCTGGCGCGCCACCCCGGAGAAGCCGGTCCGGCGACTGCGCTGGTCCTGGTGACGCATGACCCGGAACTGGCGGATCAATGCGATCGAATCATCTCTATTCAGGACGGTGTCCTCGCATGACCGGCGCCCGAACCCCGCGCCGCAGCCCGCTACATGCCCTTTTTCGGTGGACGTGGCGGGAATGGCGCTCCGCCGAATTGCGGGTCCTCGCGGCAGCGCTCGTCGTTGCGGTGGCCGCCGTTGCGGCCGTTGGATTCTTTACCGATCGAGTGGATCGCGGCATGGCTCAGCAGGCCACCGCTTTGCTGGGCGGCGATATGGCCGTAGTCAGCGATAACCCACTGCCCGGCGAGTGGGCCAAGGAGGCGACCAACCGTGGTCTCGAAACCGCCCAAACCGCCTCGCTTCCCAGCGTGGTCTTTACCGAGGCTGACGCGTCGCGCCTGGCGGCATTGCGCGCGGTGGAGGCGACGTGGCCCCTGAAGGGTGAGGCCCGGATTCGGCCCGACCGGGAGTCCCCGGAGATCACGCGTGAACACGGTCCGGAGCCCGGAACCGCCTGGCTGGAACCGGCATTACTCGTGACCCTCGGGATCGAAATCGGTGACCGCATCGAGGTCGGTGATATCGATCTCGAAGTCACGGGCATCATCACCCACGAGCCGGATCGAGGCAGTAATCTTCTGGATATTGCGCCGCGGGTCATGCTCGCCTTCGAAGACCTTGAGGCTACCGGACTGGTTGGACCCGGCAGCCGCGTCCGTTATGAATTCTTTGCCGCCGGGTCTGGCGGTGAGATTGCATCGTTCCGTGGCTGGCTCGAGGAGCACCTGGATTCTGGTGAGCGCTTGCTGGGGCTGGAAGATGCCAACCCGGAGCTGCGTACGGCCGTCCAACGCGCCGAACGCTTTCTGGGGCTTGCGTCGCTGATGGCGGTACTGCTAGCCGGTGCCGCCATTGCGGTCGCCGCCCATCACTTTGCGCAACGACGGGCTGACCCAGCCGCGGTGATGCGGGCGCTCGGCGCCAGTGGACGCCAGGTCCTGCTGACCTATTTCGGGCGTGTCGTGGTGGTGGCGGTGCTGGCCTCCGCAGTAGGCCTGGCCATCGGCTTTGCTGCACAGTTTGTACTCGCATCGCTATTGGGGGGTTGGCTGGACGGCAATCTGCCGCCGCCGGGGGCGCGCCCGGTGATCGCCGGCCTCGGCGTCGGGCTCATTACCGCCGTGGGCTTTGCCCTGCCCGCCCTCTTGCGCATTGGACAGGTCTCCCCGCTGCGCGTGCTGCGCCGCGAGTTGGGCCTTCCCCCAACCTCGGTGTGGCTGTCCGGGGCGCTGGCCATCCTGGCCTTCGGCGGTCTGCTGTACTGGCAGGCGGCGGACCCACGCCTGGCCGCCTGGGTGTTGGTGGGTACGGCCATTGCGATCGCGGTGCTGGCCGTACTCGGAATGGGCCTGGTGCTCGCCCTGCGCCCTCTGCGCAACCGGGGTGGTATGGCATTGCGCTTTGGTCTGGCGAATCTTTCCCGGCGTGGTGGTCTGAGCGCGGTACAACTGGTCGCGTTCAGCATCGGCATCCTCGCGTTGCTCTTGCTGGCCATCGTACGGGTCGATCTGCTGGAGGCCTGGGATGCCAGCATTCCGGAGGATGCGCCAAATCAATTCTTCATCAATATCCAGCCGGGGCAAGAACAGGCCTTTGGCGATCGTGTTGAGGAGGCCGGACTCGAACGCCCGCAACTGGACCCGATGATCCGAGGGCGTCTGATCGAAATCAACGACGAACGCGTGCGTCCAGAGGACTACGACGATGATCGCGACAGAAGACTGGTCGACCGGGAGTTCAATCTATCCTATGCCGACACCCCACCCGAACATAACCGTGTGGTGGATGGATACTGGTTCGGGGAGGGCGAACAGGACCCTGATACCGGCTGGTCGGTGGAGTCCGGCTTGATGGAACGGTTCGATCTGTCCATTGGGGATTACCTGACCTTCCGGGTGGGAGGCCAGGCAATCCGAAGTCCCATTGTCAGTGTTCGCGAGGTGGACTGGGACAGCTTCCAGGTCAACTTCTTCGTGATTGGGCCCCCTGCCCTGCTGGACGAACAACCCAGGACGTTCATCACCGCGATGCATGTGCCCGAGGACCAGCGCTCCGCACAGAACCAGTGGCTGCGGGAATTCCCGGCGGTCTCGGCGATTGATGTCAGCGCCATACTGGCGCAGGTCCGCGACGTGATGGACCAGGCGACACGGGCAGTGGAATACGTCTTCCTGTTTACGCTGATCGCGGGATTGACTGTGCTCTATGCCGCCGTACAAGCCACCCGTGACGTGCGACGACGCGAGACCGCACTGCTGCGCACCCTGGGGGCTCGCCGTGACCATATCCGCAATGGTCTTCTGGCCGAGTTCGGCACGCTAGGGTTCTTGGCCGGGCTACTCGCCTCGATCATCGCCACCGCCGTCGGAGCCCTGCTCGCGTGGCAGGTGTTCGAGTTCGATTACAGCATGAACCCGCTAACCTTCTTCTACGGGATTGGCGGTGGCACCTTGGGAATCGCCCTGGCGGGCTGGCTAGGAACCCGTCGGGTCCTTGATCAGGCGCCACTGGCCGTGCTGCGCGGGCCGGAATAGGCGATGCGTACCCTTCCCGCATTCGCCCCGGCCCGCTCTAGCCGTACATGATGTCGACGTCGAGGAAACCGAACAGGACCAGCAGAGCCAGCGCCCAGAGGTAGAACGAGAAGACCTTCAGATTGGCTCGATACAGGAAGAACAGGACCATCTTCAGGGAGATGACCCCGACCACGGCCGACACGACAAACCCAACCGCCAGAACGGTCCAGTTCAGTTCGCCCAGGCCCTCCCCGTTCAGGACATCCAGCGATTGCACGGCGGTCGCCGCGAGAATGGTCGGGATCGCCAGGAAGAAGCTGTATTCGGCCGCCCAGCGCCGCTTCAGGCCCGAGAACAGGGCGAAGGTGATGGTCATGCCACTGCGGGACAGTCCCGGAATCAAGGCGAAACCCTGGGCGACGCCGATAATCATGGCAATTTTTGGGCTCAATTGGCGCAGGCCCAGCGGGCGCCGCTGGAGGCGGTCGGTCCACCACAAAAGAACCCCGGTCAGGCTAAGCGTTCCGGCAATCAGCGTCGGGTGCGCGAACACCTGCTCGAATCCAGCCTTCAGGGTGAAACCCACCACCGCCGTCGCGAACACCGAAAGCCCGCACAACAGGGCCAAGCGGAGAAAGAGCATCTCGCGTCCCGCTGAGCCCCGAGCGGACGCCCATTGCCAACTTTCGCGCGCAATCCCACCGGTCAGCCGGGTCAGGCTGTGCCGGAACACGAAGATAATCGAGACCAGCGTGCCCACGTGCACGACCAGGTCGAACAGAATCATCTCCGGGCTTTCCGGCGGCGGGAGCGGTTCGCCCTGGCGAATGAGCCAGTGCTGGGTCAGGACGAGGTGGGCCGTCGAACTGACGGGCAGGAACATAAATATGCCCTGCACGATCCCGAGCAGGGTGGCGACCCAGACTGTCATTGCAGGTGCAGCTCCGTAATCTCGAGGCGGGCCGCAGTATACGCAAACCGCTAATGCGACGCCGGAACCCGCGTCGCAACCCGACGCAGACGCGGATCAGACGCGAAACTGGGTCGTCAGGCCCCGCAAACGCTCGACCCGCCCGACCAGAGCATCCGTCTCGGTCGCAGTGGCTTCGGCATTGCTGGCGGTCACCTGCGCACCCTGGCTGACCTCAGTGAGCGTGCTATCCACCTCGCGCGCCACCTCCGCCTGCTGCGATACGGCGCCAGAAATCTCGTTGTTTAGATGACGGATGCGCTCCACCACGGAACGAATGGCCTGCAGGGCCTCACCGGCGCCGGCGGCCTCGTCGACACCCGCCACTCCACGCTCTCGGCTTCGTTCCATTGCGCTGGCAGCGGCGTGGGCCCCGGCCTGCAGGCGCTCGATCATGGCCTGAATCTCGGTGGTGGACTCCTGGGTGCGATTCGCAAGCGTACGCACTTCGTCCGCGACCACAGCGAATCCGCGGCCTTGCTCTCCCGCGCGTGCCGCTTCGATCGCGGCATTCAGGGCCAGGAGGTTAGTCTGTTCGGCAATCCCCCGGATCACGTCAAGGACAGAACCGATACGGTCGGACTCGGCCTGCAGGTTCGCCACTTGCTCGTTCGCCGTGCCGATCTCGTCCGCAAGCTCACGCATGGTGCGTACCGTCGAGTCCACCACATCGGAACCGGTACGGGTCTCGGATTCGGCCTGATCGGCCGCCTCCGATGCGGTGCGGGCGTTCCGTGCGAATTCTTCGGCCGAGGCCGTCATCTGGTTCATCGCGGTCGCAACCTGCCCCAGACGGGCCTGTTGTTGCTGCACCTCCTGGTTGGTCTCCTCCGCTACCCGGTGCAGCGTGCCCACGGAGTCGCCCAACTCACGGGCATGCTCGACCATCTCCGAGACCATGCGCTGCAGGCGCTCGATAAAGGCATTGAACAGCCGCGCAAGTCGGTCGATCCCGTCGTTGCGTGGCGCCGCGATCCTTTGACGCAGGTCACCCTCACCCTCTGATACCGACCCGAATTGGGTGGCCAGGCCCGCCAGGCGACGACGAATCATAAGTAGAAACAGGAGATAGACCACCACGATCACGCCGATCGCCACGCCCAACATCATCGCGTTGACCTGCCAGGCCGCCAGAGTCAGCAATCGCTCCACCTGCTCGGCCACATCGGCCTCCAACGGCGGGGAGGTGGGATGTCCCTGCATCACCCCAGCAAGGGTGTGTTCCATGCCGCTTTTTAGCTTGGCAGTGTGCCAAAACACGGCTGTGGCCGCGATCAGAAAGAAGACGCTGACGATGCCGCTCAATGCCAGCGAAAAGCGACCGGCGAGAGAAAGCCGGCTCAACCACCCAGTACCCTGCCATACCATCCCCTCTGTGTCCGTGATCGCGGCGGGCTCGGTCCCTCTAACGGCCTGGATGGGCCATTCTGAAGAGGCATCTTCAGGTGCGCTTCTCACGCCGCGTGAACGCACGACCTTGTGACGGGGGTCCGGAACCATTAAGGTTCTTGTAAATATACGTTCCAGCATATTCTTCAACTCTCACACTATCTGACGACGCCAAACCTATGCAGCTCACCCGCTACACCGACTTCTCCCTCCGCGTCCTGATGTACCTCACCGTGCAACCGCGTAACCAACGCGTGACCGTGAGCGACATCTCCGAGCAGTTCACGATCCCTCGCAATCACTTGGTCAAGATCGTCCATCAGCTTGGCCAGAAGGGGTACATCATTACGCGTCGCGGCAAAGGTGGAGGAATCTCGCTGGCCTGCGAGCCGGCCGAGATCAACGTCGGAAGCGTGGTGAAGGACATGGAGCCCAACCTGAACGTGGTGGAGTGCGAGAATCCGATCTGCCCGATTCTCCCCGGTTGCCAGCCGCGGGGCGTCCTGAACGACGCCCGCGATGCCTTCCTCGCCGTGCTGGAGGGGTATACAATCGCCGACGTCACGCAATCGCCTGATTACTTGTTCCAATTGCTCAATCCCGATAAGAGCGCCTGACAAACAAGCGAAAGCGCCATGGATCGGCCGCACTCAGCAACCTCCCCCACGCCAACCAGTGGCACCCGCCACGCCCTGGTGTTTGCGTCCATTGGTCTGCTCCTGTCGGGCGCGGCGATGGCCAATGCCCGCGTCAGTTGCCCTACCACGGCGGCCCCTCTCCAAGATCTCTCTGACCTACGCGATGGGATCGTTTCCGAAGGTGAACCCGTAGTAGCGGAAGGCATCGCTTCCGGCGTGTTCATGGACGAACACGAGCTGGGTGGCTTCTATCTCCAGCAAGCCACCGGGCAGGAGGCCACGGGATTGTTCGTCTACGCCCCCCGCCAGGTACCGGTGCGTCCGGGACAGCGGCTGCAGGTGCATGGCCAATTCAACCGCCATCACGAGCGCCCGCAGATCTCGCATGTGAACGCCGTCCATTCCTGTGGTTACGAAGGCCGGCCCGAACCGATTGAACTGCATTTGCCCGAGGATGCGCATCGCCTGGAGACCTTTTCGGACCTGAAGGTCCGTTTTCCGCAAACGCTGACGGTGACGTCCAATCGCGAATTGGCGCGCTACGGGACCCTTACGCTTGCCGCCGATGGCCGCCTGCGGCATCCGGGACAAACCGGCCAAGATCCTCGGCCATCCCATCGCAATCGGACCATTGAGCTGGACGACGGCAGCTATCGAGCGCAGCCGGATCCCATCCCCTATCTGGACAAGTACGGCACTCGCCGCACCGGCAGCACGGTCGAGGGCCTGACGGGCATCCTGACGCACGCCTTCGGCCGACATCGTATTCATCCCACCGCAACGCCCGCCTGGAACTCCGGCGAGCGCCCCGAGCCGCCCCCGGCACCCGCGCTGGACCGGCTGCGTGTCGCCACCGCCAACCTGGAGAACGACTTCGTGACGCTCGGTGAACGCGGTGCAAGCAACCCGTCCGAGCGTGAGCGCCAGACTGCCAAGTTGGATGCCCTGATTCATGCATTGAATGCGGACCTGCTGGCCGCAGTGGAACTGGAGAACGCCACCGCCGCCCGGGAAGGGCTCCTGGAGCGTTTGAACGCATCAACGCGTTCGCGCGGCGAATATTCGGCCATTGCCCACCCCGCTCCCGGGACGGATGCCATCAAGGTCGCGCTCCTCTATCGGCCCGAGCAAGTCCGGCTGCTTGATACAACCGCGGATGAGGACCCCGTCCATCACCGCCCGCCGTTGCTCGGCTGGTTCGAACATGCGGAAAGCGAACTGCGCTTTGGGGCAGTAGCCGTGCACTTCAAGGCCAAGAGCGGTTGCCCTGACTCGGGTGACATCGATCGTGGCCAGGGATGCTGGAATCTGCGCCGCACGGAACAGGCCGAACGGGTGATCCAATGGATCGAGGAACAACAACGCGGTGAATTTTCCGAAGTACCGGTCTTGATCCTGGGCGATCTCAACGCCTACGCCGCCGAAGACCCCTTACAAGTGCTGCATCGGGCGGGCAAACGGGATCTTGTTAACTCCGACCCCACACAAGCCTACAGCTATGTCTTCCGAGGCAAGGCCGGACAACTCGACTACCTACTGGGCCCAGCCCCGATGCACGAACGGGTACAGGACGGCGACACCTGGAGGGTGAACGCGGATGAACCGGTATTCCTGGGATTCGACGGCCGTCGTCCCGCGGACGGCCCCTGGCGGGCCTCGGACCACGACCCAGTGTGGGTCGACCTAAACCTGGACACAACACCCCGTCCCAACCCTTGATTTCCCTGCAAACGGCCACCGGTACCCGAACCCGGTCTCTCAACAGGGCGGCCTAGTCTCGATTGCTGGCGCTGGGCGTGTCCGTTACTTCAGGATCGGCCACTGCATCCGGCAACTCCACCTCGGGGACGTTATCCACGATTCGCACCGGCAGCGCACCGGCGGAAAGCCCGCCCAGTGTGCGCTGCGGAAACGGGATCTCGATACCGACCGCGTCGAGGGCCGCCTTCACATCCAGATGCATGGAATTGCGCAGGTCCAGAAACTTCTCCCGTCGTGCCCAGACCGAAAGTTGAATCTTCAACGCGGAGTCGCCGTATTCCAGGAAGATGAACAACGGTTTAGGCTCTTCCAGGCACACCGGGTTGCCTTCCGCGACCTCCATCAGAACATCCCGTAACTGCTTGAGATCAGTGTGATAGGCCACGCCAATCTGCATATCCAGGCGGCGAATCGGGAAACGGCTGAGGTTGGTGAGCTGGGACTTGACCAGGCTTTCGTTAGGCACGCGCACCATCAGGTTGTCGAAGGTGCGCAACTTCACCGACAGCGGATCTATCGACAACACCTCCCCGGTCGCATCCCCGACCTTGATGACATCCCCCACGGAAAACGGTCGTTCCCCGATCAGGAACAACCCGGAGATCAGGTTCGAGGCCGAAGTCTGGGATGCAAAGCCGAGTGCGACCGTGAGGATACCCGCGGCCCCCAGGAGCACCGTCAGATCGAAGCCCAACTCACGCATCGCCGAGGCCAGCACCAGCAGGACAATCAGATAGAAGCTGATGCGCCGCACCAGCATGATCTGCTGCGCGTCGAGTTTGTCCTCTAGCAAACGGCCCAGACCGCGCGACACCAGTCGTGCCACCAGGAGCCCCACCAGCAGGTAGACCACAGCCCTCAGCGTGGCAACAAAGGCCTCGCTAGTAACAAAGGCCTGGATGGTTTGCAGCCATTCGTTCATCGCGCCGAATGCTCCCTATTGGAACAGGGCGCTAAACGCCCGGACCATCAAGTGCCGCCCCCCGATCTCTCGGGGCTCGGCAATACGCTGGGCCCCGCTCGCCGCTGCGGGAGGGGTGGAGTCGATCTTCATCGCCGCCATGTCGCGGTCGGCTTCCCGCTCCATCCGGACCGCCGGTGTCCACAGCCGATTATGGTCGTCGGCATAGACCGACAACCGCGGCACCGGCAGATTGACCCGCTCCAGAAACAAGGCATCGGGCGCCTTGTTCACCACCGTCAGGGGCGTCACGACACGATGCGGCCGCTCGGGTACATCGGCCAGCTCAAGCCGGGCCTGGGTACGAGTCGCATAACAAAGCTCCCCATTCACGGTGCTTGGCCCGAACCACGTATCCGAGGGCGTGTAGACGGGAAATTCCTGCACCATGGCATCACCCAGATGCACTTGCACCCAGACGGGCGAGCTCAGGTAAAGCGTGACCTGCCCCTGCGCCGGAACGTAAAACGGATTCTGCGGCCGACTCACCATGGGCCGATCGGCCAGTGCCACTCGCAACTCCGGCTTCACATCGGCCGTGGCGCCCGCGAAGCGAAGCAAGTCCTTTGCATCGGCGGGGAACCCACCCGCGCACGGCACATCGACCGCGAGGGTCGCATCGGCCGGGTCACGAGGACGCTCCGTCACCATTTGCCACTCCTTTGGCCCATGGAGCAGCCACAAGTCCAGCGGCCCGATGGACCAGCGTCCGTGCTGACCTGAAGAAAGGGCCCGGCGCCCCCACCAAGCCACGCTGCGATTTTTAGCTATTGTCGTGTCCGGCATGACTCGTTCTTTGTTCGCGAGGTACTTACTGTAAACCAGATTGGCCGCAAGACGCTGCCGGTTAAGTCGAAATCGGCCCGCCCACGATCGGTCTCAGAATAGATCCATCTGGTTGTCGTCGCGTCTATTGGCCCTGTCGATGGGCGGCTCGAACTGGGTGCAGTCGAGCTCGACCAGGCGCCCGGCGAGACCGGCCCGCCGTCGTGCCAGCCGAAATCGTTGGCGCAGGACCTTGGCATAGGGACCACCGCCACGCATCCGGTGCCCGAAGGTCGAATCATACAGTTGGCCTCCGTGCGCCTCGCGCAGACGCTGCAGGATGTGCTCGGCCTTTAGCGGATAGTGGGTCCGCAACCAGTCCTCGAACACTGGTGCCACCTCGCGGGGCAGACGCAACAGGACATAGCCCGCGCCCACCGCGCCCGCCGCTGCCCCCGCATCCAGCAGCGTTTCCAGTTCACCATCGGTGAGCACCGGAATCAGGGGCGCGACCAGGAGGCTCACAGGCACTCCAGCTGCCGTCAGGCGTTCAATTGTCTGCAGGCGTCGCTGGGGCGCGGCTGCTCGCGGCTCAAGATGGCGCGAAAGCCCGCGGTCCAGCGTGGTTACCGAAATGGCCACCTGCGCCAGCCCGCGTTCGGCCATCGGCGCCAGCAGGTCGAGATCGCGCTCCACCAAGGCGGATTTCGTGACAATGGAAACCGGGTGCCTGGTGGCGGCCAGCACTTCGAGAATCTCTCGCGTGATCCGCCATTCGCGTTCGATGGGCTGGTAGGCATCCGTGTTAATCCCCAGTGCCAGGGGCGTTACACGGTGCGATGTCCGCGTCAACTCTCGCCGCAGACAGTCGGCGGCACCGACTTTTGCAAACAACCGGCTCTCGAAATCCAGACCGGGTGACAACCCCACATAGGCATGCGCAGGGCGCGCAAAGCAGTAGGAACATCCATGCTCACAGCCCCGATACGGGTTAAGCGAGAGTTCGAATGGGACATCCGGCGACTGATTCCACGACAGGACATTGCGCGGATGCTCGACCGTGACCTCTGTGCGCAGCGGTGTTGGGGCATCGTCGTCGCCTGCCCAGCCGTCGTCGAAGGCCTCGCGGCGGGTCGGTTCAAAGCGGGCATCTGGATTGATGGTCGCGCCCCGACCCCGGACCGGGCCGTGGAGCGGATTCATCATCGCTCGGGACCATCCATCCGTTCACACAGGGCTTGGAAATAGCCCGATTCGGAGATCATCCCGCGCCCTTCTTCGCTGCGATTCAGGCGATCCAGCAACAGACGCAGGCGGCGCGCCGCGTCATCATCCGCAGCCTGCAGGATGGCCTCAACCGAGGCCACCTCGCCTCGCAGGCGTACGGCCTCGGGTACGTAGCCAGCGTTCTTCATCACCCGATAGGCCATGCGCAGTTCTTTCGGCACTGCGCTATCGTCATCCAGCACCAGGGGCCGCCCGGCTCCGGGCAAGCCGTCAAACTCGCCGCGTTGCGCAGCGTTGGCCAATCGAGCCTCGATTTGTACCTCGGTCAGCAACATCCAGAGCGGTCCGTTTAGACTTCAGGTGTTCCCGGTCGCCGCAGGCACCATCCAAAGCGTCAAGGACAACAGGATCGCCGTCATGCTGACACCGATCAGTGGCAGCATCATGATTCCGGCGAGGGCCTCTCGGCGGAACAGGCGCATGGCCATGCCACCCAGCGTAAGCGCCCAACCCAGCGCTACGAAAAACGCCAGGGCGTTTAGTTCAGCCCGCCACAGCAGGATCAGCGCCACCGGGAGCCCCAGATTGAGGATGACCACCCCCATCTCCTGGCTACCCGCGGCGCGGCCCGCGGACAAGGCATAGGCATACGCCGCCCAGACCATCAGCAGGCCAAAGCCCAGCGCTCCGGCGGCCGGCGAACTCAGAGGCGCGCGCAGGATGGCGGCACCGGCCGGTTCCAGCCCGACGCCCAGTGCGACAATCAGTAGAGCCACGCCCAAGCTGATGGCCATCCAGAACCACAGGGTTCCGCGTTGCACATTGGGTTCGGTCATGTGTCCATCCTCTTGTTTCAATTCACTTGTCTATCTCTGCTGACCATCCATGGCGAACACGGTTCGTTCGCCCAGCTACCGGGCGAGCTGCCAACCGATCGACTCCCCCGCGCGTAACGGCACGCCGGGATCGTGCCCGAACAGGACGGCCTCGGGCACGGTCCAGGGCGCACGTTCCAGCGTTAGCGTGTCGGTGTTGCGCGGAAGGCGATAGAAGTCCGCGCCGAAGTGGCTGGCAAACCCTTCCAGGCGGTCCAGGGCGTTCGCGGCCGCGAACACCTCAGCATACAGCTCGATGGCTGCGTGGGCCGAATAGATGCCCGCACAACCACAGGCCGACTCCTTCGCGTGACGCGGATGCGGTGCGCTGTCGGTCCCCAGGAAGAAACGCGGGTGTCCACTGGTCGCTGCTTCCACCAGAGCCTTGCGATGGCGTTCACGCTTCAGGATCGGCAGGCAGAAGTGATGCGGGCGCATACCACCTGCAAACAGCGCATTGCGGTTGTATAGCAAATGTTGGGGCGTAATGGTGGATCCCACGTTCGCCGGCGAATCCTGGACGAACTGCACGGCCGATTCAGTGGTGATGTGCTCCAGCACAACCCGCAGGTCTGGAAAATCACGGATCAGGGGTTCCAGATGGCGGTCGATGAACACCGCCTCGCGATCGAAGATGTCCACATCCGGATCGGTCACCTCACCATGAACCAGCAAAGGCAGATCCAACCGTTGCATAGCCTCGAACACGGGGTAACAACGCCGGATATCGGTCACGCCACTGGCCGCATTGGTGGTGGCCCCAGCGGGGTACAACTTCACGCCATGAATAAAACCCGAGGCCTTCGCCGCCTCGATCGTCTCCGGCGTGGTGCCCTCGGTCAGGTACAGCGTCATCAATGGCTCGAAATCGGTCTCATCCGGCAGGGCCGCCAGGATCCGGTCGCGATAGTCCGCGGCCGCCTCCACCGTGGTCACGGGCGGCTTCAGGTTAGGCATGATGATCGCGCGGTGGAAGCGACGCGCGGTATCCGGCAACACCGACGCCAGCACATCCCCGTCGCGTAGGTGCAGGTGCCAATCGTCCGGTCGAGTAATCGTCAGTCGATTCATCCGTAATTCCTGTCGAAGTTGGCGGTGCCCAGCAATAAGGGTTCAGGTTCAGGATAGCGCGCGGCGAAGATCCGCCTCGGACCCGCCATCCACCGACACGGTCTTGATGCGCGGCGGCGCACCGGCCACGAGCTGGATGGCCGTCTTGGAAGTTCCCAGTTCGCTTGCCAGCCGCTCAACACTGCCTGATTGGCACGACCTTTCTCCGGTGGAGCCTGCGCCTGCCGCTTAAGCGCCTCCCCCATCCAGGCACCGATCGCGTTGCGCTTGAAACCCGGTGCGGCCTTCAGTTTCAGACATGCCAACGGACCACCTGGATCATTCGGCCGGGCGTGTGGCCGTATAAGCGCTGAACACGCCGAGCTGGACGTCGCGCTGGACATCCTCAAAGCCGACCGCGCGCAGGGTGTCCTGGATCTCCTCCGGCGGCACGCACTGATCAATCGTGTCCCAGAAATAGCGCATCAGCAGGTGCCCGTCCGGATCTCGAGTCAGGACCTTGCCTACGAACGGGACAAAGTCACGAAAGTAAAAACGCGCGAGCGCAAACTGGCGCTTGGTCCGTGGGCGCGAGACTTCCAGGATCGTGCAGCGACCACCGGGCTTCAACACCCGGAAGTATTCGCTGAACAACTCGTGCAGATCGCGCACGTGGCGCAGCCCGTAGCCCATGTATAGCCGGTCGAATTCGCGTTCTGGCAAGGGCATTTGCTCGCCCAGACTCTGGATGAAGGTGGCATCCATCTTGGTGCGGGCGATATCCATCATGCCGCGACTGGGATCCACACAGGTCAGATGATCGTCGCCGACGACCTTGCGGATCTCCTGCGCCACCGGCCCGGTCCCGGTGGCTACATCCAGCACCTTCATCCCGTCCTTCAACCCGGATTTCTTCAGCACAAAGCGACGGTAGGCCTGCCCCGTACCAAAGAAACCGACGCGCAGGATTCGATCGTAGTAAGGCGCGGTACGGTCGAACAGGTCGTCGACGTACGCGCGACGACTCTCCTCGTCCCCGTAGTAATCCTTCAGGACCGGATGTGGCTTCTTCGTCGATTGCGGCATTCCATATGCTCCCAGGCTTGGGACCGGTTATTGCGGCCCCAGCGGCGCGCACAACCCATCCGACATCAATGTTTGAGGGGACTGCGGCGCTTCAGGGCGACGCCAGTGGTTCCGGACGATGCTCGGAGTAAAGGCCCTCGATCTCGACCAGCAATTCTTCTCGGCAGATATCGCCATGCAACAACAGGCACGGTACGTCATGACCGAGACGGGTACGCAGGTGGCGCTCGGCGGCAGGCGCATCTTTGGCATGACGCAGATAAACCTTGAGCATCGAGAGCGCTTTCGGCCCTTCGACGCCGACAGGATGGTGCGTCGCAGCCTGCTCCAACAGCACCCCGATATTGCGCAGACTTTCATCAATCTGCGCCTCTAGATCGCCAGCATGACGGCTCTCATGTCCTACGATACTCGCCGTGCCCGAGATGAACAGTTCGGCCGACTCGGGACCCGACTGCCATAGGCTGGCACGCGCGAATGACGGGCTGCGCGGACCATACTGTCGCGGATAGCGGTAGGCGCTCACCTGGCGCGGGTTCTCGATGCGAGCCGCCGCCTCCTGAGTGGCAATGAAGTAGATCAGCAGACCGTCGGCATGCGTACCGATGGCGGTCGCCGCTGGGAGATTTCGTTCGTACTCCGGTATAGACTCGAACACCCGTGCACGGCCGCTGCAGAATCCTCGATACCGTTCCTGTTCGGCGACCGGTTCATTGATCGCGGGAAAGTAGTTCCAGACCCGCACCAGGTGCTCGAAGCCCAACGCCTGGCAACCTGCCAGAATCTCTTGGTAGGCGCGCTCGGTCAGAGGTTCGGGGTCGGTCGTGGCATCCAGGGCATGAAACCAACATCCAATCAGGCACCCCCCGCTTCGGAGGTAGGTCAGCGCACCGACCTCCCCCGTCTCGCAAGCGGCCCCGTCCGGTAGTGACCAGCATTCCAACCACTCGGTATCACGCCCCAACGGCTGCAACCCAACTTGAATCTCTATCCGCTCGGGTAGGCACTCGACACTACTGGCCGCCCCAAACCGTATGACCACGGATGCCGTAGCCGATTCCGGAGAATCGTCTCGGCAATACGTCACCTTCAACGGGCTGGTTACGGTGGGTTCGCTCATTCCGTGGCGCCAGGGGCATCCATTCCGACCAAAACAGCCGCGAAGTCTACCAATCTCCTGCGCCGGAGACACGGGCCCCGTTCATGACACCTCTCAGGGGCTGGCAAGTGAGAGCCCCGCTTCCTGCAAGAACGTGCGAAGTCCCTCGATGTAGGCCTCGCCAGTGGCTAAAAACCCGTCGTTGTGACCACCCTGCATCTCCAGTACCCGGGCATCCGGCGCTACAGCCTGCAGCCTTTCGGTGTGACTGAAGGGGACAATCTCGTCTTCTCTACTGTGGGCCAGAAGAATGGGTGCCTTGATCCTTTCCACACGGTCCAGGGCGTCGTACTGGTGACGCAGCAACGCCCGAACGGGTAGCCAGGGGTAGTGGCGGGCACCCAGGTCCGCCGCTGAGGTAAACGCGGATTCCAGGATCACCGCACCCGGCTGCACCTCCGTCGCCAGGTCCGCCGCTACAGCCGCACCCAGCGAGCGCCCGAACAGGACTACCGCCTCAGACGGGAATGCGCGTTCCTCTACCAGGTAGCGCCAGGCTGCACGCGCATCGGCATAGGTCCCCTGCTCATCAGGGCGCCCGGCACTTCGCCCATAGCCGCGATAATCGATAATCAATACCGCCATGCCCAGCTCGTGGAACTGCTGCAGCGAGTGCAGCCGATGCCCGATATTGCCGGCGTTGCCATGCAGGAAAAGCAGTACCGGCGAATCATCATTGGGCCCGGGCAGGAACCAGCCATGAAGGCGCACACCATCCTCCGCAGTGAGGTGAACATCTTCATAGTCCAGCCCCACGCGCTCGGGTGTACCGGAAATCGTGCTGGAGGGCATATACACCAGGCGGTCCTGGGTCACGAACATCAGCCCGACCACCAGGGCGTAGCCTAGCCCCAAGAGCAGCAGAATCTTGAACAGATTGACCATACCCCGATCCTGACCGCCGCCATTCTCCTTCGCAAGCCACTCGCCAGGCTTCGGGGTTCCGTACAATACGACTCTCCCTTCGCTCCGAAGACAACCTTCATGCGCCATTCGCTGCTGACCAACACGGATCTCCAGGGGCTCGACCGAGATGCATTGCTGCGACACTTCGCGGGCCATCAACCCCTGGAAGACGCCTCCGGCGAACAACTGGCCGAGGCACTGGATCGGGCCCTCGAAACGGTGGAGACCTCCGGCCTCGAGTCGCACCCTCTGGATGTGGCCGAGATCCTGCGCCACCTCAACGTGGATCGCCAAACGCTGATTGCAACGCTGCTGGTACCGGTCTATCTCGCGGATGCGCTTAAGCCTGCCCAGCTCGAGCAGCGCTTCGGAACGGCCATTGCCCGGCTGACGACAAACGTCGCGGCGTTGGTTCGGCGGCGCTTTGAAACTCCGGCCGGTCGCCCCGAGCAGGCGGAACGCCTGCGGCGAATGCTGATGGCCATGGTGGACGACGTGCGTGCCGTGTTGATCAAGCTGGCGTTCCGCGTCCAACACCTTCGACTGCTGGTGCGCGAACCAGATGACAACGCTCGCGTCCTGGCCCAGGAAACCCTGGATGTCATCGCTCCACTTGCCAACCGGCTCGGCGTCGGCCAGCTCAAGTGGGAAATGGAAGACCTCGCCCTGCGAATCCTGGAGCCGGAAACCTATCGGGATATCGCCCGGGGCCTGGAGGAAAACCGCACCGAGCGCGAGACCTACGTCGAACAGTTCGCCCAAACCCTTCAGGACCGCCTGAAGACCCAAGGGATCGAAGCTCGTGTATTTGGCAGGCCCAAGCACATCTACAGCATCTGGAAGAAGATGCAGCGCAAGCGGACCTCGCTCTCCGAACTCTACGACCTACGCGCCACCCGCGTGATCGTCGAACAGCTGGCGACCTGCTATACCGTGCTCGGTATCGTGCATAACGACTGGCGCCATTTGCCCAGCGAGTTCGACGACTACATCGCCAATCCGAAAGCCAACGGCTACCAGTCGCTCCATACCGCCGTGGTGGGCCCCGAGGGCAAGGTCGTCGAAGTGCAGATCCGCACCCGCGAGATGGACGACTTCGCCGAGCTCGGGGTCGCCGCCCACTGGCGCTACAAGGAAGGCGGGCGCGAGGATCAGGCCCTCAACCGCGCCATTGCCAACCTGCGCCAGCTGCTGGAATCGGCGGAAAGCTCCGACCAGAACCTGCTGGACGAGATCCAGAGCGAGCCCCTGCATCAGCGTGTATTCGTGCTCACCCCCCAGGGCGAAGTTCTGGACCTGTCCCAGGGTGCGACGCCGCTGGATTTCGCCTACGCCGTGCATACCGAGGTCGGCCACCGCTGCCGCGGCGCAAAGGTGGACGGCCACATCGTACCCCTCACCTACCGTCTCAAATCAGGCGAACGCGTGGAAGTACTGACCACGCGCGAGGGTGGGCCCAGCCGTGACTGGCTCAACCCCAACCTTGGCTATCTGAATACCGCCCGCGCCCGCTCCAAGGTCCGCACGTGGTTTCGGCAACAACACCAGGACGAACATCTCGCCACCGGCAAGAATCTGCTCGATCGCGAATGCCATCGCCTTGGCTGCGGCGCCGATCTTGACCGAGACGCCCTGGCAGGCGCGATGAAGTATCAGACGTTCGAAGAGCTTCTGATCGCATTGGGCGCTGGTGACATCACCACCGCACAGATCGCCGGACGGATCGCCCAACAGCTCCGCGAGTCCCGAGCAAAAGCGGCGGCGGAGCCAGAAGGACAACCCGCCACACCGAAGCAGGAAACGCGCACAGCACCGCAGGGGCCACGCGAGCCACAGGACGACATCCGAATCCGCGGCGTTGGCGGGCTGTTGACCACCCGCGCGCGCTGCTGCGATCCGCACCCTGGCGACTCCATCGTGGGCTTTATCACTCGCGGTGCGGGCGTCTCCGTCCATCGCAGCGACTGCGTCAATATCCTTCACTTGCCGGACGAAAAGCGCGGCCGCCTGATCCCTGTATCCTGGGGCGACGAGCCTGAAAGCGAACTCATCACGCTCGAGTTGGAAGCCCATGACCGCCCCGGCCTGCTCGGCGAGGTCGGCAGCGCCTTCTCCGAATGCGGCATCAACCTGCTCCGCGTCAACACCCGCACTGACCGCGACGATCGCAGCGTCCGCATGGAACTGGAAGCCGAATACAGCGACCTCGGCGAACTCAGTAACCTCTTCGACCGCCTCCAATCCCTCCCCAGCGTCCAAACCGTCCGTCGCGCCAACCACGGTGTCTGATTCAGGGAGCGCATTCACCAACCGACACGCGCACCTCAACACGATGGCTCTTCGCCTCCTCGTGCCTTCGGTCCGGGATAAAGGTTATAACGCTGGGGAAGTCGGCAGGAACGACGGGGTCAGGCGTCCCCTCAACGCGAACCGTTGATCGGGGCTATGGCCAACGCCATAGAGAAACGCCATACGGCACTCGGATGCCGTTCACTCACCGGGCTTTAGGGGCCCAGAGCGCATGGAGTGCTGGCGCGTGCTTTTGTAGGCGTCGGTACCCCGCCGCCCGGCCCGCAACTCGCGCAACTGACGCCCCGCATTACTGCGGCGGTCGGCTAGCTCAGGCAAGGTTTCCTGATAAAAGCGAGAAAGCGCTTCTAACGCCTCGCGCAGGGTCAGCCCGCTGTCATCACGAAGCGAGACCGGCTCCGCACTGAAAGCACGATCGATCAGTATGCGAGCCTTTAGGTCAAGGTCTTCAAGGCGGTCCCATTTCTCTTCCTCAACCGCCTGAGCCATTAGCCGATGGACGGCTTCGACTGCATCTTCCAGCGTTGCGCTGTCGGCTTCTGAATCGGAATCGTGTGTCAGCGTCATCAGTGCACGACAGCACGCGCAAGGGGTTCGGTCAACACCTTCAACATCACCCGGCCTTGCGCTGACGCTGTTCGGGCGGGATTTCATCCCAGCCGAACTTGATCTCACGGAGTAATTTCGCCACCTCGTCCAACGCGGCCGGATCGTTCTGGGCATTGCCTTCCAACAGGCGGCGGCTCATGTACTCATAGAGCGCATCCAGATTTCCGGAGAGTTCAGGGTTGTGCTTGTGATCCAGGACCGCGCGCAGCGACTCAACGATATCGATCGCCTTGCCAATCTTCTCGCCTTTCAGGCCCACATTGCCCTGCTGCATCGCACCCTTGGCGACGGCAATCCGCTCCAGCGCGCCCTCGAAGAGCATTTGGATCAGCCGGTACGGGTCGGCTACCTGAGCCTCGGCCAGCGCGCCCGACTGTCGGTACTGGTTCACCGCTCGATTCATGCCCGGTCCGTACATGCGTTGCTCTCCGTTATCTGTTCGCCCAATCGGGGCGACTATCGACGAGAATTGTTCTGGGCCAGCGGCATATTCGCCAGCTGGCTGGTCAGAAAGTCACCCGTACTCTGCATCTGCGCGACGGCGGTATCCATGCGCGAGAACTGTGCCACGAGGCGGCTCTCCATGCGCTCGAGACGGACATCCAGCCGCTCCCGCTGCTGTTCGATGCGCTCCAGGTCGCCACGCAGCCCGTCGGTACGGTTCCCGATCAGCCCATCCGGTGCGACGAAGGTCCGGGTGACCTCTTCCATGCGCCCGCCGACTTCACGCACTACCTCCGAAATACTTTCGAAGTCGTTGTTATCCATCGCCTGATTAAAGCGACTGGTGTCGAAATTCAGCGTCCCATCGCGATTCGAGACGATCCCCAACTCGGCCAGCGTCTGCACCCCAGAATCCGGCACTCCGGCCGGCTGCAGCAGGGCCTCGCTCAAGCGGCTGCGCACGCCGCGTACGGTACTGTCACCCGTCAACACCGACGGCTCGTCGTCCTCCACGTTGTAGGACGTCAGTTCTCGGGTTTGTCCGACCAGCGTGTTGTACTGCTCGACAAAGCCCTGCAGAGCCTCTCGCAGTGCGCTCTGATCTTCCCGCACCGAGACTGTAGCCGGCGCCGCGGAAGTGCCCTGCAATTCGATCGTGACGCCTTCGATGGTGTCGTCCAGGGTGTTGGTGGCGCTGGTCACGGTCACGCCGTCGATTACCGCCTCGGCATTCTGCGCCGCACGCGTCTCGACCAGGTTGCTGCCATCCAGGCGCGACAGGCCACTACCGGCCGGGTCCTCGGTCGCGGTCAACGAGATCGTGTTGTCCGCCCCCGTCTCGGAAGCGTTCAGCACCAGCCGCGCGCCGTTACCATCGTTAACGATGGACGCACGCACGCCCGCGCCGGCCTCGTTAATGGCATCGCGCACATCGCGCAGCGTGTCGCCTTCCTCGACATTGATCGCCACCGGGCTGCTATCCCCCAGCTGCAATTGCAGCTGCCCGGCCCCGACCTCGGCATCACCGTCCGCAAAATCCCCTGCGGTGGTGGCGAGCGCCTGGGCCTGCGCCAGCTGGTTCACCTGCAGCGAGAAGGCGCCATTGTCGGCGGTGCCATCGGCACTCACGGTTGCCACGCTCTCGTCGGAGATCGAGGCCGTCTGATTCAGTTCGAATCCGGACAGAGACAGCAGCGAACCCTGGAGCTGTTCGATCCCGTTGCGCAGGTTTCCGAAGGCCGAAATCTGCGCCTCGATACGCTCTTCGCGTTGATTGAAGCGCTCCTCCTTGGGAACGCGTTCGGCGTTCAGCAGGTCGCCTACAATCTGGTTCAGATCCAGGCCGGACCCCACACCCATCGCACTGATTGCCATCGTATTGCTCCTCGCAGGTCGACGTCTCGACCGCCTCTGTGCACGTACACCTTCTATAACGACAGCCTAGCGCAAATCTTGATCCCCTACTTTGAAAAATCTTCGACGCTGCAGCACAAAAAGGCCGCACGTCGTGGGATGCGGCCTATCGCGACCTGGCCAGCGCTCACGACTGGCGCAAGCGGTCCCACTTCTTACTGCAACAGGGCCAGCACGTTCTGCGGAACCGCATTGGCCTGCGACAGCACCGAGGTACCCGCCTGCTGCAGCACCTGCGCCCGCGTAAGCTCCGCCGTTTCCGTCGCAAAGTCCGCATCGCGGATCCGCGAACGCGCGTCCGACAGGTTCTCGAAACTCACACCCAGGTTGTCGATCGTGGACTCGAACCGCACCTGCACCGCACCCAGCTCCGCACGCAGGCTGTTCACCTGGGTCAGCGCACCATCCAGCGCACCAATCGCCTGGGTCGCACTCTCGCGGGTGATCACGTCGATGTCGATCAGGTTCACCTGGGTCGCAAGCTGAGCCCCGAATACCGGACCACCGACCGGGTCCCCGTCCGAATCCGTGACAGCAATGCCATCTGACACATCGAACTCGGCGCCAAAGGCCCCGTTGATCACAACCCCGGTATTGCCTGCATTATCCACCCGCAGGGCCGCGCTCAGCCCGGCGTCGGCAATGGTGCTGTTGCCAGCCGCCGCATCCTGGATCGCTCTGTTGATATCCCGCGCCAACCCCTCCAGCGAGGTCACTCCCGCAAAGGTTGTAGTCATCGAATCGCCGGCAAATACGCCGTCGTCCAAAAGCTCGATTACAAAGAGTCCCGAGAACTCCAGGCCGGCTTCGATCTGCTCCTGGCTGAACCGAGTTCCGGACATCGCTTCGGTCGTACCGAGCTCGGAGGTCCGCGAGTCCACGCCGCTCACCGCGATGGTCTGGCCCTGGTTCGCACCCACCTGGAAGAACAGGTCCTGCACACTGCCGTCCAGCACACGGCCACCGTTGAACTCGGTGCTGTTGGCAATCCGCGAGACCTCGGACATCAGCTGCTGAACCTCGTCGTTCAACGCCTGACGGTCCGAAGCCGAGTTGGAATCGTTCGCCGCCTGCACCGCCAGCTCGCGTGCCCGCTGCAGCGCATCGCCCACGGTCCCCAGGGCGCCCTCGGCCGTCTGCGCAAACGAAATCCCGTCGTTGGAATTGCGCACCGCCTGGTTCAGTCCGCGAATCTGGGTGCTGAAACGTTCGGAAATGGCCAGACCGGCCGCGTCGTCCTTGGCGCTGTTAATCCGCAGGCCCGAGGACAGACGCTCCAGACTCTGGGCCAGCGCACCCTGGGAATTCCCCAGATTGCGCTGCGCGTTCAGGGACAGAACGTTGGTGTTGATAATCTGAGACATG
>NZ_JQIW01000003.1:0-302055 GCF_000745395.1 Thioalkalivibrio sp. ALJ1
CGCCCGTTTTTGATAACAACGGGCGGCCGAGTCCCTGCTTTCAATGGCTTGCGGGGTTGGTGCCCCCTTTTCCCCGATCCTGCGTTGCGCCCCGAATCCATCAGGAACGGGCGGGCAGAACCACTACCCGCTGCACGACGCGCCTTGTCTCGGAAAACAGGGGGCACCAACGCGGACGTGCGATTAAATCAGCGTCTCCCTAGGGGGTGTCCCGTCCGCGATACGGACAATCGCGGTCCTGCAAATGGGTGCTGTTAGACTGCGCGGCATGTTACTGGAGCGTCAGACACCCTCCCACCTGGAGCCGCGGCCGGAAAGCTTTGCGGCGCTGATGGAGATGTACGAGGAAAATTACCTCGCGCTGCGCCGTTTGTGCCCGAACCTGGAGGCGCAGCCGTTGCGATCGGTGTCGCGGGTCGAGGGGGCACTGGATCTGCACCTTGAGGTGCTGGAGCGTACGCGCTACACCACCACGCTGCACCTTACCTATCACTTCGACCACCAGGGAGAGCGTCGTCAGCAGCCGGACATGCGTGTTCGCATGTTCCATGATGCGCGCCAGGCGGAGGTGCTGGAGTTGCATTGCCGCAGTATGGCGGCGGGCCAGGTGCCGGAGATGCTGAGCGGCCACCCGGGGCTGGTTTGTCGCTGGCGCCACAACCGCTTCCTGTACAAGTGGCTGCGCTATTGCCTGCGTCAGGGACACCGCTTCCACACGGATGCAGCTTCGGAGGCCGTGGCGGCCGAATAGGGCCGGGGATGCGGTTGGATGAGTTTCTCGCTATTTGCAGGCCGCTGGCCGAGCGATGAGGGCGTCATCCTGCAGGAGTGTGTGCAGCGGCGCTGGCTGGCCGAACAAGAAGCCCTGCAGCATCGGACATTCCAGATTGCGCAGGTAGTCGCGGTGGGCCTCCGTCTCGACCCCCTCGGCGACGATATTCATGTTCAGCCCACGCGCCATCGAGATAATGGCATTGACGATACACGCCTCGTCATTTCGGCAGATGGTGTGGGTGAAGCTGCGGTCGATTTTTAGCGTGTGGATCGGCAGTTTCTGCAGGTAGCTGAGGGACGAGTAGCCGGTCCCGAAGTCGTCTACCGCGATCTGTACGCCCGCGGCACCCAGGCGGTTCAATTTGTGCACCGTATCCATGGTGTCGCTCATCAACAGGTTTTCGGTGATCTCGACTTCCAGTAGATCGGGGGGGAAGCCGATTTCACCGAGGATGCCGAGAAAGTCCTCGACGAAGTCATCACGTTCGACCAGTACCGGGGAGAGGTTGACCGCGAGGCGCAATTCTTGCGCGGCCTCGCGGTTGTGACGCTGGATCTCGCGGGTGGCCGTGCGCAGGGTCAGGCGGTCGAGATCCACGATCAGGCGCGTGTCCTCCGCCACCGGGATAAATTCGGCGGGGCCCAGTAAGCCCAGCTCAGGGTGATCCCAGCGGATCAGGGCCTCCACGGCTACCATTTGACCGCTTTCGGTGTCGACTTGGGGTTGGTAGAGGATATGGAACTCGTCGCGCTCCAGCGCGCGACGCATATCCTGCTCCAGCTGCAGTCGCCGCGGCGGGTGCCCCCCCATCTCCGGGCTGTAGACGCGGACCCCGGTCTTGCCGGTGCTCTTTTCGCGGTACATCGCAATGTCGGCGTTCTTGATCAGTGCCTCTAGGTTGTCGCCCGCGTCGGGGTAGATCGCGATTCCGATGCTGGCGCCAACGAACAACTCGTGATCGCCGATTTCGAACGGGGCCTGCAGGCTTTCGAGGATCTTGTCGGCCACCTGGATCGCGGCGTCACTGCTCGCCAGTCCCGGGATCAGCAAGGTGAACTCGTCGCCGCCGAAACGCGAGAGGGTATCTCCCTTGCGGATGCAGGACTGCAGCCGCTGCGCGACGCCTTGCAAGAGGCGGTCTCCCACCGTGTGGCCGAGAGAATCGTTGATGACCTTGAAGCGATTGAGGTCGATGAACAGGACGGCGAGCTGTGCCCCGGTGCGCTGAGCGTGGGAGATCGCGACATCCACGCGATCTCGAAACAGGGCTCGATTCGGCAGGCGCGTCAGGAGGTCGTGGTAGGCCTGGAAATTGATGAAGGCCTCGGATTCCTTGCGCTCGGTGATATCGCGAGCGGTCCCGTAGATCAGGGGTTCGGTGGCCCCGCCTTCGGAGGTTTCGCTGGATGCAGTCGGCCAGACCGCGACCTCGAAGTAGTGGCGTGTGCGTGAGGGCTCCGCGGGCCTCAGAGCGATCTCCGCCGAGCGCACGTGGGCCTGCTGCTGGGAGGCCTGGTCGAAGAAGTAGGAGGCCTTGTCGCGTTCATCGGGTTCGACGAGGTCGAGGATCGAGGTGTCCAGCAATGCCTGGCGCGTGTGGCCAAGGAGTTCGTGAACGCGCGAATTGATAAACCGAAACCGCTTCAGGGAATCGAGGACGAACACGATGTCCGGGGAATTGTTCACGATCATGCGGTGCAGGCGTTCCGACTTTTCCAGCCGGCTCCGCATTTCGATATTGGTATCTTCCAGTGCCTTGTGCCGGAGCGCGTTGCGTACGGTTGCCAGCAATTCGGCCGGTTCATAGGGCTTTTTCAGGTAATCGTGGGCACCTTCTCGGAGGGCGCCGGCGACGTCTTCCACCGTGCTGTTTCCGCTGACGACCACCGTCTGAGTCTTGAGCTGTGCCGCCTGTATGAACCGCAGCACATCCAGCCCTCCAAGGTCGGGCATCGCCAGGTCCAACAGCAGCAGGTCAAAATGTTGGTTGCGCAGGGCTTCGATTGCGGCGCCGCCACCGGAGGCGGTTTGCACCGGGTAACCCTCGATCGCCAGCAGGTTATGCAGGCTCTCGAGCAGGCCGGGGTCGTCATCGGCGATCAGGATTCGGACGGACTGCGGGTCAATCGGCACGTCACGTTCGGTCATCAGGGCCTCGGTGTTAGTGGCACATCTTTATTGCGTCGTCCCTGATGCGTCCGCCGAGCCCGGTTGTTGATGGGGCAGGGTGATCTCGAAGCGCGTCCCTGCGCCGGTGCTGGTAAAGGTGAGTCCCGCACCGATCTCCTCGGTGAGGCGTTTGACGATACTCAGGCCGAGCCCGGAATGGCTAGTACCCTTGGTGGAGGTCACCGGCGAGAACGCCGCGGCCTGAACCTCCGGCGGCAGGCCTGGACCCTTGTCGCTAACGGTCAACGGTACTACACGGCGGCCATTGAGCGTCGTCGGTGCGCGAGTGGTGATGGTGATCTCGCCACCAGAGTTTTGTGCCTCGGCGGCGTTTTTCAGAAGGTTGGTCAGGATCTGCCGCAAATGGTCTGCAGGTATCGAGAGCGGTGGTTCGGCGGGTGTCAGGTCCAGGTGCAGCTGGATCCCGCGCGTGCGGCAGAGCGAAACGTCGACAATATCGGCGACCTGTCGGACCAGCGTGTTCAGCGCCATCGGACCCGTATCGTCGGCCGGCCCCGCTTCCGGGTCCCGCAAGCGCAGCAGGATCCGTCCCACCCGGTCAATCTCGTCCTTGATGAGGCCCAGTTCGTGACGGGCATCGTGTTCTTCCCCGAGTTTCCGATTTAGCACCCCAAGATAATTCTGGATAATGCTGAGGGGGTTGCCCGCTTCGTGCACGGTCTCGCGGATACGTTCCTCCGTGTGATCCGCCGGGCCAGCGCTGCTGTACTCGGGCTGCGTCAGGGCGCGCGCGATCTCGCGGGCGAGAGAACGGATGAAGTCATTGCGAGCCTCCAGCGCGTCTGCCTGGCTTCGGCTCAAGCCGAGGATGAGCACCCCGGCGGCTTTCTGGCCCTCAGCCAGCAAGGGGAAGCTCCAAAGCAGCTGGGCCTCGCACAGCCGAAACAGCTGTTGATCGATCACTGGGAGGCCTGCGGCGTTCTCTTCCTCGTGGCGACGGATCTCGCGATCCAGCAGGGTGTCAGTAACGAGGCTGCGACCGGGAAGCAGCGGCAGGGTAAAGTCCGGCGTCTCGTCGTCTTCCACCCAGGCGGAGACCGATTGCTGGTCGTCGTCGACGAGGAACAACAGGCTCTGACTGACTCCCAGGGTGAGATACAGGGTGCGCCGGGCGGCCAGGCAGCGCTCCTGCAAACTGGCGGCGCGCGCCAGTTCGCCGTTAACCCGTTCGAGTTCGGTGAGGTCGCGCACACGGCGGCCGAGCGCCTGTTCTGCGGCCCGATCGGCTGATTCTGCCTCCGCCTCGGGCGGTGGCTCGGGTGCTTCCAGGTCGATCTCGAGTGATCCGGCAATGCGGCGGACGTCTTCATCCACGCGGCCGCGTAGCTCGCGCACCAAGCCTTCGTTCAGGCCGAACAGGGTGTCCGCAGCGGCCAGGGCCGTCTCGTTGCAAGTGGTTTCGGCGGTGCTGGACAGCGTAGCCGGGAGACAGCCGAGCGCATGGGCCAGATTGACGATCTTGACCAGGTGGTGGGCATCCCGTACGCGCTCAGCGGGTTCCAGGTGATAACGCACGGCGTCCGCGACGAACCGACCTAGCCCCCAGACCTCCAGGCACTCCCCGCCGAGTTCACCGTAGTGCTGGCCATAGGTGTTGCACTCTATTTCCACCAGATGAGGGTCGTTTGTAGCGGTCTGCAGGAGGGGCCAATAGTGACCCTCGTCCTCCACCAATCGCAGTAGACGCCCAATATCGATTAGCAGGCCGGCGAGGTAGGCCTCTTCCGGTCGTGGGTAGCGGGTGAGTGTGGCGAGGACCTGGGCGAGATTCGCGGTGGTCAGGGCGCGGCGCCATATGATGCGCAGATAGTTGCGGTGACGTGGCCCGAAGGTCCCGAACAGCTGTTGGATGGCGGCCGTTAGAGCGAGGCTGCGCACGGTGTCCAGCCCCAGGCTGAACAGGGCGCGATCGATGGTGCGGCAGGGCGAGCCACGATAGTAGAACGCTGAGTTGGCAGCCTGAAGCAAGCGGCTGGCCATGGCCCCATCCTGCATAATAGCGCGCGCGAGGGACTGGAAGTCCGCCTCGTCGGCCTGGGTGGCGTCCAGCACGGGGATCAACGCCTGGGGCAGGCTGGGTAGTCCGTCCGTTGCCGTATTCACCCTCGCCATACTCTTCCCCGGTGACGTTACAGGTGGTCGGTCGCCCCTGTTGCCCTTGCGTGAATTCGGCGGTCGGCTCGCGCGGGCCGCGGTCGCCGAATGTGCACCGATGTCCGACTATACTGTGCGGTCTTGTCCTGTGCTACCGAATGGGGTAGACCGGCCGTGAATTCACCGTCATTCTTTAAAGTATCAGTGCCGATGAATGCGATGCAGGAAGCCGCGATGTCTGATCGGAGTTCCTGGGGGAATCCCCATTCCCCAGGTGTGACGGGTCCGCGTGTCCTGGCGGTGGCCAGTGGCAAGGGTGGGGTAGGTAAGTCCAGCGTAGCCGTGAACCTTGGGATCACGCTGGCACGGCGTGGCCGGCGGGTGTGCATTCTTGATGGCGACACCGGTCTGGCCAACGTCAATATCCTGCTGGGCCTGCGTCCGCAGCGGGGGCTGGCCGAGGTGCTGGCGGGCGAGTGCGGGATCGAGGACATCCTGCTGGAGGGGCCGCATGGCCTGAAAATCATCCCCGGCGCCAGCGGCATTCGTGAGTGCGCCGAGCTGTCATCGGCCCACCAAAAGCGCCTGGTGGCGGAGCTCGCGCGAATCGAGCAGGACTTCGATGACCTCCTGCTGGATACTGCCGCCGGCATTGGCGATACCACCCTCGATTTCATGGCAGCCGGCCATCAGGTCTTGCTGGTGCTGACCCCGGAGCCGACTTCGCTCACCGATGCGTTCTCGCTGCTTAAGTTGGCGTTGCGTCGGCAGATGCTGAAGGTGCGGGTCATCGTCAACATGGTGGCAGACGTTGCCGAGGCGCGGAGCGTATTTCAGCGGTTCGCCAACGCGGTGGAGAAGTATCTGCATACCCAGGTGGATTTTCTCGGTTTTATCCAGCGTGACGAGAGCCTGCGCTCGGCCGTGACGCTGCAGCATCCGGTGGCGCTTTTTCCCGAGAGTGATCCGTCCGCCAGGCCCTTCCATCGCCTGGCCAACGCGCTAGAGGAAGATGTGCCCCAGGAGAGCAGTGCGTCGTTCAGCCGCTTCTGGCGAGTGCGGTTCGAGCCCGACCCGGTGGCCGATTGCGATCCTGGGCTGGCGCAAGAAGCAGTGGCGACTGCGGTAGAGAATCCGGAAACCGAGCCGCTTTCGTCGGGAGCGACGAGCGCGGACCCGGAGTGCCCCCTGGATCGTTTGCACCGCGCTTTCGAGACTGCGCTTGAGAAGGCCGAGCCTGCCGACCTGGCGGCCTCCCTGAATGGCTTGCATGACCGTTACTGGACCCAGGTCGGACAACCGGCAATTGATGTCCCCGGCGTTGTGACCGGGTTGTTGGCTCGGCCGGAGCTTCACGCGGAGACCCTGAGGGCGCTTCGGGAGGCACTGCCGGAGGATGGTTTGCGGGGCGTCAAGCAGGACGGACATCGACCGCAGGCCAACCCTGTGCCAGTGCCTTCGGTCCAGGAAACCGTGAAGCGGCCACCGGATTTCGGCTGGCGAGCCGAGGCTGAGGGAAGAGATGACCCACAGCGGGCCTCCGCGCGTAGAGGCCCGGGTTTCGACTGCGAACGGTTCGGATCGCAGGAGGCGTTGGCC
This sequence comes from Thioalkalivibrio sp. ALJ1, assembly GCF_000745395.1. Taxonomy (NCBI): domain Bacteria; kingdom Pseudomonadati; phylum Pseudomonadota; class Gammaproteobacteria; order Chromatiales; family Ectothiorhodospiraceae; genus Thioalkalivibrio; species Thioalkalivibrio sp. ALJ1. The sequence continues at coordinate 6,659 of NZ_JQIW01000003.1, forward strand.
GAACGCCTACGGCGACTGGCCGGTGCGGACATCAACCTCGCGGAGTTTCTCCGCCGCCTTTGACCGCCTCGACGTGGCACGCCTGCAGGACTTCCCTAACGTGGTCCAAGCAAGAGCCAGGCGATCAGGCCCACAAGTGGCAGGAACAGCAGGATCAGGATCCACAGGACCTTCACCAGAGGCGTTACGGGACTCTGCGCGGTACGAACAATCGCCCAGATCACGATTAACAGCCAGATCAGGCCGAGGATTCCAGAGACTTCAATGCCCATGCGGTGCTCCTTGCGCGGCTCGCCCCTGGCAGGGCAAGCGTTTTAGTTAGCGCGCTCTTGGTACCACATGCGAGTGCGGCACGCCAGTTCAGGCGGTTGGGGATGTGGCGGCTGTGGCAAAACGCGTACCCTGCGGTGAGACGACCAGCGAGCCTGCGGAAGGAGATACATGAAGATATGGGTCGATGCGGATGCCTGCCCCGTCGTGATCAAGGAAATCCTGTTCCGGGCATCCAAACGCACGGGCGTCCCGATCACCCTGGTGGCCAATCAGCCCGTACGTACGCCGCCGTCGAAGTTGATCGACTCGATCCAGGTGGGTGCCGGGTTTGATGTGGCGGACAACGAGATCGTGCGGCGCCTTGCGGTCGGCGATCTGGTCATTACGGCCGACATCCCGCTGGCCGCGGAGGTCATCGAGAAGGGCGGTCAGGCCCTGAACCCACGCGGTGAACTCTACACAACGGACAACATCCGCGAACGCCTGAGCATGCGCGACTTTATGGATACGCTGCGCGGCAGTGGTGTGGACACGGGTGGCCCCGCTGCCCTCGGTTCCCGCGACCGCCAGGCGTTCGGCAACGCCCTCGACCGCTGGCTTGCCCAACATGCCAAATAATCCGCCTCGCACGGAATGAGCGGTGTTACAGACGGAGTTGGCGGATCAGGCTTAGCGTTTCATTCGCGAGTTGTACCCAGTCGTCATGATGTGGGGTCCTGGTGGCCTGGCCGGCGCCGAGATTCGCGCCATGCCTCACGGGGCTTGGCTCGACCACCCCATATGCAAGTGTTGGGGATGCGGGAAGGTGTCGGGTTCGCCGGGGATCGCGTGTCGAGTTCACCACGAGGACCATCCTGTTTGCAGCGGTGTATTGCGATGCTTTGCCTGTGTCTGAGGTAACGGCGGGAGGGCCATCACCTTGAATGGACTCGCGAACGAACACACTCGCACCGTGACTGTGAGGCCTTCAGGGAGCACCGCGAGTCGAAAAACGTGGATGGTGTGCGACCTGCTTAGACCTGCCAATCGGGGGTGATTGGGCGTAACCCGACCCAGGTTCGTTAGGCTTGGAATGGAGAAAAGCGGCGACTGTCGTGTGCAGCGCCGGGAGAAGAGATCGTGCGTAAATGGATCAATGGCATGTGGTTGGGGTTGGCTGTGGCGGGCCTGCTAACAGCCTGCGGCGGCGAACGTGTATCGCCGGTGACGCTGGAACAGCTGGCGGCGTCGGCGCCTGCGTTCGATGGTGAATTGGTGGAAACCGAAGGCGTGGTGAATCGGTTTGACGACCCGGAGCACTACTGGCTGGAGGATGAAGATATCAACCGTGTGGCGGTGACGCCTGGTGCGTCGGTTCGCGATCACGTGGGTGAGCGCCTGCGTGTGGTCGGGCGCTTCTCCTACCACCAGGAAGAGGGGCGTCAGATCGAGATCGACCCGGCCGCGACGGCGGCCCTGCAGGCGTCGACACACTGACGATGAGCGGTTTTGGGGGAGTGGAATGACGGAATGGATTGACGTGGCCCCGGTGGGCACCATCGAGGATGGCGACCATCGGCTGGTGGGGACGGCCGACACTGAGGTCGCGGTGTTTAACCTCGGAGGTGAGTACTTCGCGGTGGAGAATCTCTGCACCCACGAGGACGTGCCCATCGCGGATGGCGAGATCGATGCTGACGACTGCATCACCTGCCCGATGCACGATGCCCAGTTCTGCCTGCGCACGGGAGAGGTGCTTGAACCCCCAGCGGAGGAACCCCTGACGCGGTTCCCGGTGCGGATCGAGGCGGACATGGTCCAGGTTGGGAGCCATCCACTGGACTAGGTGATCCGGTTAGAACCTGTGCCGGATGCTCCAGTTTTGCATCCTCTTGTACACTGTTCGCGAGCTCACGTTGTACTCACGTGGGCGGGCAGCCACAAGGGGACATCGCCGCGATGGCAGGCACGGACCAAACAAACAGGGAAGGCAAGACCAAGCGGCTGGATGTGATCTGGTCTGGGCTTACGGGGTTGTCGGATGCCCAGCGCCAGCAATTGGCCCGAGGGGTCGTGCCTCGCGTCACTGACCATCTGGATCACTGTCTTGGATCCGCGGCGCAGGAGTGGTCCGCGGGCCGCGCCGAGACGCACGACTCCACCGAGTGGGCCAACCAGCTACAAGGTTTCCAATACGTGTTGCGCCGCCAGTTTGAAGAGGCGCTGGAGCGTGACTTCGTTGCTTCGAATTACCCGCCGCATTACGAATTCTCCGGCTCTAGTTATGCAGGCGCCAACTCCGGCCTGCAGATTCTCGATGATTACCAGTCAACCCGCCGCTCGCTGCGCCACAAGCTCGAGGGCCTGATCCGCGAACATAACCGTTACTCCTGGTTCGTGTTCCTGCAGGCCGCTCGCGAAGAGAATCGGTTCGAACATCCCGGTTGGGCTCCCTGGTCGCCCCTGAACTGGTATGAGCGTCTGATCGAGGCAGCCGAGAAGCAGTTCGGACGCACGGACCTGACGTTGGCCCTGATGCGCGCCTACGTGCGTTGCCTGGGCAAAACGGCCGCACCCACCCTGGCGTTTGTGATCGAGACGGTGGAGGCCTGTGGCCTGGTGCGTGAGCCGGTTTCCGAGGTGCCGGACGGCGACCTGACCCAGCCTTCCGTACGGGCGAGTTGGGCGGCCGCAAACCGGGATTCAGACACGGACGCTCCTTCGGAGTCGGGTTCAGAGGGAGGGCCCGCTCCCGCGCTGAACAAGGCTCCCGTGGGTCCGGCGGCGCCAGCGCAAATGCCCGCAGTCGATGCCGATTCGGACGCGTGGCGGCAGTGGGCCACGGCTTCCGGCTGGCTATTCTCCGCCGGTCAAACGGTAACTGGCAGTGAGTCTCTAACCGGCGGAGGTGGTGCCAGGGGTGGGGCATTGCCCGGCAACGACGGTGCATCTGCGGTCGAGGCGCCACCGCTGGAGCGTGTAATCGAGGGCGTGTTGGGCGGGGTGTTTTCAGAGGTATCCCGCCAGCTTAATTGCCACTCGGAGTTTCGGGCCTTGATGCTGGAGCTGCAGCCCTTGCTGGCGCGCGCGGCTAGCCAGGACTTGGAGTTCTTTCACGACCGCAGGCATCCACTGCGCGAATGGGTCGGCAGCCTGATCAATACCGGCATACGGATCACGCCGAAACTCGATACCGGCAAGTCCGAAAGCGTGGCCGGCTACCTGGGCGTCATGCGCCAGACGGTCGAGCGTTTGCGGCAGGAAGCGGACCAGATGGATCGTGCCGCGGCACAGGACTTGAACGAGGCCTGGGAGACGTCGCTGGCGACGCAGGAACAACAATGGCATGCCCTGGCAGCCGAGCAGGCGGAGCCGATGTGCCAGCAGGAGCGCGCGGCACGCGCCCGCCGGAGCCTGACCGTCTGCGTACTGGAGACGGGCGCGGAGTTACCGGAGCGCTCTGCCGAAGAAATCGCGGAGGCCTGGGAAGACCTGCTGGCGGTGGAAGAAAGTGCAGCCAAGCGGCTGGATGCGGGCGTCCAGGATGTCGCTCGCGCGATCTGTAACAAGGCGACACCGCAGGAGGTCAATCCACTCGTTCAGCGTATCGTCGCGACGGCGCGCGAGAATGGGGTGGACGAGGGACGGATCAAAGCGGTGGTTCAACACTTGGGCCAGGCCCATTTGCAGCGTATCCGATCGTCTGTCAATGAGCCGCGCTTCGACCCGCAAGCCCGCATCCAGGCGCGACGAGCGGTGCGTCTGGAAGATGACGATGCCGATTTGCTGACCGACCTGGATGACACTTGGGTGTTTGATGCCAGCCGTATCCGCACAGGCGAATGGTTCGAAGTGGTCGATAAGGCCAGTGGCCACGTTCACCGCGTAGCCTTGGTCTGGCGCGGCGAGGCCACCCGCGGCTTCCTGTTCCTCTCGCTGGACCTTGGTGCCAGCCGCCGCCACTCCCTGCAGGGTGTGGCCCAGGAACTACGCGAGGGCCGCATGCGTCCGCTCCCGGACGACAACCCGTTGGATGCGCTACTCGGCTGATTCGACTGCTTCCACCTTCCCGAGGTCAAGGACGTTTTGCACCACGAAGCGCACGAAGGCACGAAGAAGGTCAAGCGCGAAGGGCGTTTTCACCACAGAGCACACAGAGGCCACGGAGAAATTCAAAAGCGGTTTACAGGAAGCATGGAAGGGAGCGGGTGTTGGGAGTCAGGCTGTGCCATAAAGCTGTGCAGCAACCCTCCGTCGCATTGCCAGGCAACGGAACGATGCTACTGGCTGCACCCATCACAACACCATCGCAGGAAACCTTCTTCGGTCTTCTCCGTGCTCTCTGTGTCCTCTGTGGTGAAAATACAATCCCTTCAGGCTGATCCCCGACGTTGATGAGTTAGTGAATTCTGGGACAGGCGCACGCGGAGGTGGGTGGCGCCGATGACTGCGGCGGGGACCAGTAGCAGGTTTACGACGGGCACCATGGCCAGCAGCGTGGTGCCGGCACCGAAGCTCAGGGTTTGCAGCCGGTGGGTTCGTAGCGTCTGCCGCACCTCGGAAAAGGCCAGGCCATCGTTGGCCAGTGGTGCCTCCATGAATTCCACGGCCAGCACCCAGCTACCAAAGGTGAACCAGGCGAGGGCGGCTAGCAGGTTCAGGCCGGGGATGACGGTGATCAGCAGGACCGGGATGAATAGCAGCGCGTAGTAGCCGGTCTTGCGCAATGCGGTCGTGGTGGCATGGCCCATCTCGCCGAGGAAGGAGCGTGCGGGTTGCCGCGGCTCATGCCCGAGGCTGCGCGCGGTCCGATAGGCCAGGGGGCCTGAAAACGGGCTGGCGACGATGGCGGCAACCGCCACGGCGGAGACCGCGAAGGCGACTAGCAGGGCCAGCGCGAACAGGGGCCAGAGTAACCAGGCCAACCAGTCCCAGCCGCTGGGTAGCCAGGCGGCCAACAGGGCGTCGAACCCGAACCCCGCAGCGATGGCGAGCCCGACCACCACCAGGACGTTGATGATGAGCGGACCGATCACAAGGCCGCGCAGTCCTGGCTCGAATACGCGCGAGAGGCCCCGAAACGGTGCCAGGAAGGCGAACAGGGGGCTGAGAGTCGCAGGGGCGGGCCTCACGGCTGCCCTCAGCGGCGCACCCCGAAGATCGTGAGCACGAGTCCAACCACGGTCATTATGCCGCCGGCGATCAGGTACATGCGCGTATCTTCCGTGTACCGGCCCATGAACTCCTGATGGAGTTCCTCGCCCAGGCTATCGGTGGCGTTGTACCCCATTACCAGCAAGATGATGCCGCCTACCAGCAAGGCAATACCGAGAAGTCGCGTCCAGTGCATGGCGGTTTCCTTTGTTGTGAAGTGATGCCCCAGAATGTAGCACGCGATCCGCGTTGCCCAAATGTCTGGTAGCGCACATTTCGGGCTAACGCATGGGAGTGCCACCTCAGGCGCCTCCTGCCCATAGCCCCGTTTAGGAGTCGGCTCGGAGACGAAGCGTCGGCCAAACTGGGGATTGCGATGCGGATCAGCCCCCAGGGCCCGGCTCCAGTCCCACGCCGATGCGTGCAAGCCGGGCGGCCCCAGTGGCGGCATCGTCATCCTCGGCAGTGGAGACGGGCACTTCGAGGGTGCGTTCGCGGATCCGGGTCCACACCGGGTTCTGGGCGCCGCCGCCCAGCGAGACGACCCGTTCCACGCGTGGGGCCCCCAGCTCGGCCAGGCGTTGATAGCCATCGCATTCCACTCGGGCAATTCCCTCGAACAGCCCCTGCAGGAAACGTGCGTCATCGTCCGGGCGGGGTGTGAGGCGAGGTTTCAGTTCGGGGTCGTTGATCGGGAAGCGCTCTCCGGGACGGGGCAGGGGGAGGTAGTCGAGTCCGCTGTCGGTGTCTGGATCGATCGCGGCGCTTAGCCGTTCCAGTGTGTCGTCATCAAAGTGCTGGCGCAGCACGGCACCGCCGCTGTTGGAGGCGCCGCCGACCAGCCAGCGCCCCAGCAACCGGTGGCTGTAGATGCCCAGTTCCGGGGCGTAGATCGGTTCCGGTGCCAGCTGTTTGATCACCAGCGTCGAGCCCAGGCTCGTGACCCCCGTGGTGTCATCGTCCACCCCGGAGGCAAGAAACCCCGCGATGCTGTCTGTGGTGCCGGCGACCACGCGGCAGGCCGGGTTCAGATGCAGCGATTCCGCCATTTCGGGGGACAGCGGCCCCAGCACGGTGCCGGCCGGGACCACTTCCGGCAGCAGCGCGGCATCGGTGCCCAGGGTCTCCTGTAACCAGTTGGGCCAGCCACCCCAGAGCGCGTCGTAGCCAAGCTTCAGGGCGTTGTTCTCGTCCATGCGGTCGAAGCGTCCGCGCAGCCGCCCGGCGATCCAGTCGGCCTGGTGCAGAATGTGGCGCACACCGGACAACCCCTCGTGTCGGCGCAGCCACAGCAGTTTGGCCGCCGAAGAACTCGGGCTGTGTACGGCCGAATCCGCTGGCGCGACCCCGGCCAGGACGGACAGCATGTCCGTGGCCCGGGCATCGTTGTACATCAGCGCCGGATGGGTCGGGCGTCCGACGGCATCCAGGCGCAGCAGCGTAGCGGAGGTCCCGTCCACTGCAATGGCGGCGGGTTCGCCATGCAAATGGGTAGCCGCCTCGCGTAGCAACTCGCGCACAATGGACCACCACAGCGCGGGGTTCTGTTCCGCACGCTGTTCGTCCCCCCCGACCGAGGCCGGTAGCGCCCGGTAAGCGGCATGGACCCGCGCACCCTCCGAATCCAGCATCGCTAGCCGGATCCCGGAAGTGCCGAGGTCAATGCCGATGGCGTGCATGGATCCGTGTTTTCCTGAGATCAGCCGTTCATGTCCAGCGGGCTGCGGGTCGGTGCCGGTAGCTGAACCGGCTCCGGCGGCGTCCAGCCGGGCTTGCGATGCTCTGCAACGACGGTGGTGTACACGCCACCCCGCACGTTGAAGTAGGAGGTCAGGCGCATGTAGCGAGGGTCGGTGGCCTCCACCAGATCGGCGAGGATGCGGTTGGTAACCGCCTCGTGGAATGCGCCCTCGTCGCGGTAGGACCACATGTAGTTCTTCAGCGACTTCAGCTCTACGCACTTGCCGTCGGCGACGTACTGGATGTGGAGCTCGGCGAAATCCGGCTGGCCGGTGGCAGGGCACAGACAGGTGAACTCCGGGATCCGGATGTAGATCGCGAAATCGTTCTCCGGTGCCGGGTTGTCGAAGGTTTCCAGGGTCTTGCTTGGCTGGCTGGGCATCTGCGTCTCTCGTGGTTGAATGGGTGTCCCCCCGCGTGTGACAGCCCGCTGTAGGAGCCTGCTCGCAGGCGAAGCCCTGCACGTGCCCGGCTTTGGCAGGGGCTTCGCCTGCGAGCAGGCTCCTACAGCGGGCGGCTTTCGGGGGCGGGTCACTCTGAGGGTGTAAGCGTGTACCATTCTAACCCCGAGTTTCCTGACCGCGGATAGCGCCGAACGTGCGACTCGCCCGAATCAAGCTGGCCGGCTTCAAGTCGTTTGTGGACCCGACCACCCTCGTCCTTCCGGGCAACCGGGTGGGCGTGGTCGGCCCGAACGGTTGTGGCAAGTCGAATACGATCGACGCGGTGCGCTGGGTGATGGGCGAGTCCTCGGCCAAGCACCTGCGCGGGGATTCCAGCGAGGACGTGATCTTCAACGGCTCGTCCAGCCGAAAGCCGGTGGGTCAGGCCTCCATCGAACTCGTGTTCGACAATTCCGACGGCCGCCTGGGCGGTGAGTACAGTGGCTACGGCGAGATCGCGGTCAAGCGCGCGCTCACCCGCGACGGCCAGTCCAAATACTTTCTCAATGGCCAGCGTGCCCGCAAGCGCGACGTGGTCGATCTATTCCTCGGCACCGGCCTGGGGCCGCGCAGCTACGCCATCATCGAGCAAGGCATGATCTCGCGCCTGATCGAGGCGCGGCCCGAGGAGCTGCGTGTCTACCTGGAAGAGGCCGCCGGCATCTCCAAGTACAAGGAACGCCGCCGCGAGACCGAGAATCGCGTGCGCCACACCCGCGAGAACCTCGAGCGCCTCGACGACGTCCGCGACGAGGTCGCCAAGCAGGCCGAACGGCTGAACCGCCAGGCCGCTACCGCGGAGCGATATCAGACGCTGGCCGCCGAGCGCCGGCGCAAGCGCGCCGAGGCCATCCTGCTGCGCCTCCAGGCCCAGGAACAGAAGATGGAGGCCAGTCGCGCCCGGCTGAACGAGGCCGAGACGGCCCTTGCCGCCGCCCAGGCCGAGGCACAAAAGGCGCAGACGAGCACCGAACAGGCGCGCCAGGAACGCGTAGAGCTGGAAGCGGCCACCACCCAGGCGCAGAGCGCCTATTACGATCGCGCCGCCGAGGTCTCGCGCCTGGAGCAGTCCATCCGCCATGCCGAGGAAGAACTCGCGCGCGAACAGGCCGAACTGCGCCAGCTGGAAAGTCGCATCGAGACCGCCGACAACGACCATCAGGCGGTCGCGGCGCGCATCGCCCAGGCCGAACAGGAAAGCGAACAACGTCGCGAGGCGGCCGCAACCGCCGAGGCCGAGCGCGAGCGCCTGGAGGCCGCTGCCGAGCAGGCGGAGACCGAGTTCCAGGCCGCCCGCGAGGCGCTGACCGAGTGGGAGCGCTCGCTCGCCGAGCCGCGCCAGAACGCCCAGCTCGCGCGCTCGCGGATGGACAGCGCCGAGCACCTGCTCAAACGGGTCGCGCAACGCCGGGAACGCCTGGAGGCCGAGCGTGCGGCCCTGCCGCAGACCCATCCGGGCACCGAGGCAGATCATCTGGATAAGGAGCTGGCCGGTCTGCGGGAGCGGTTGCAGGCGTTTCAGACCGAGCGCGAACAGCAGCAGAACGAGCTCGCCGGGCTGGAGCAGGCCCAGCGCGAGGAACAGGACACCCTGCACGCCACCGAACGCGAGGCGCGCGAGGTAGCCGGGCGCCTGGCCGGGCTGGAGCATTTTGCCGGCGAGGACGACCCGCAGGAGACCCGCGCCCGGCGCGAGGCCTGGGCACGCGAACACGGGCTGGACCTGTCACGCCCCCTGGTGCAGCAGCTAGAGGTGGCCGAGGGCTGGGATACCGCCGTGGAACTGGTGCTGGGGGCCTGGCTGGAGGCCGCCGTGGTTGACCGGCCGGAGGCGGCCCCGGATCTCCCTGATGCGATGCTGCGCCTGGTCGGCACGGGTCTGTCGTCCACGCCGGAGGTGCGGGCGGGTAGCCTGGGCGAACGAGTCCAGGGTTCCCCGGTGGTCACCGTCTGGCTCGCCTCGGTTTATTGCGCAGACGATGCCGACGCGGCCCGTGCCCGTGTGGCCACGTTGGGGCCGGACGAGAGTGTGATCACCCCGGATGGCACCTGGATGGGTCCGGGGTGGGTCGCCCACCGTACCCTGGAGGGTGGCGCGAGTGGTGCGGTGGCCCGGGTCCGCCTCGCGCGCGAGCTGCAGGAGCGCCAGGAGGAACTGGCCACCCAGGTGAACCGTCTGCAGGCCGCGCTGGAGGAGCGCAACGAGACCATCGCGGCCACCCGCGCCCGACGCGAGGCGCTGGACGGCCAGATCCGCGAACAGCAGGCGCAGATCGACGACCGCGACCGCCGGGTACAACGCCTGCGCGACCAGGCGCGCCAGCTGGAGCAGCAGCAGGAACGCATCGATCGCGAGGCCGGCGAGCTGGACGAGGAAGCCGCGCGTGCCCGCGATCAGTTTGCCGCCGCGGAGGCTGAGCGCAACGAGGCCCTGACCCGTATCGAGACCCTGGAGGCCGACCGCGCCGATCTGGAGGCGCGGGTCGAGGCCGCGCGCACGGCCCAAGGGGGAGGGCGCGATGCCGTTCGTGCGGCCCGCGACGCGGCCAACCAGGCGCGTATGGCCGAGCAGGAGGCGCGCCATCGCCTGGAGCGCGAGCAGAACGAGCGCGGGCGTCTGGAACGCCAGCGTGAGGACGATACCCAGCGCCGCGAGCGCCTCGCGCAGGGCCTGAGTGATCGCCAGGGGCCGCTGGAGCAGTGGCGCGCGGACCTGCAAACCGCCGCCGAACAACGCCAGGCGGCAGAGGCGCAGCTGACCCAGGCGCGCACGGACCTGGAGGCCTGCGACGCGCGCCTGCGCGAGCTGGCCAGCAGCAGTACCGAGCTGGGCAACCGCGTCGAGGCGCAGCGCTCCACCTGCGAGGAGCTGCGCCTGGATCTGCGCGAACGCTCGGTCCAGATTGATCAATTGAAGACCCAGTTCCAGGAATCCGGGTTCGACGCCGAGGTGCTGGCACCCGAGCTGCCGGAGGATGCGGCGGTCCCGGCCTGGGAGCAGGCGATTGGCGAGCTGGATCGCAAGATCGAGAAGCTGGGGCCGATCAACCTGGCTGCGATCGACGAAGCGCGCAGTCTGGAGGAGCGTTCGCGCTACCTGGAAGAGCAGCACGCGGACTTGATCGAGGCGCTGGAGACTCTGGAGGCGGCGATGCACCGCATCGATCGCGAGACCCGGGCCCTGTTCAAGCAGACCTTCGATCAGGTGAACGCCGGGTTGGGGCACAAATTCCAGCGCCTGTTCGGTGGGGGCGAGGCGCGCCTGGAGATGACCGGAGACGACCTGCTGGATACCGGCGTCACCATCATGGCGCGGCCACCCGGCAAACGGCTGTCGACCATCCATCTGATGTCCGGTGGTGAGAAGGCGCTCACGGCTTCGGCGCTGGTGTTCGCGATTTTCGAGCTAAATCCGGCGCCATTCTGCATGCTGGACGAGGTGGACGCGCCGCTGGACGAAGCCAACGTCGGACGTTTTTGTGATTTGTTGCGTGAGATGTCCGAGCAGATCCAGTTCATCTTTATCACGCACAACAAGGCAACCATGGCGATGGCGGAACAGCTTATTGGCGTTACCATGCACGAGCCGGGCGTGTCGCGGCTGGTCAGTGTGGATATCGATGAGGCCGTGGAACTGGCGGAGGCCTGAAAGAACCGCCCCGTCATTGCGAGCGAAGCGAAGCAATCTCCAGCGGCTTCGCAGCGTGTTCTAACGGGCTCTGGGCCCTGGTAGCCCACGGCACAAAACAGCAACACAACGAGGTATTGCGTGGATTGGATGCGCATCAGTCTGGTCATTCTTGGGGTTGTCCTGATCGCGGGGATCTGGATCGCCCATCGCCTGCGCACGCGGGCGGTGCCGCGCGATCTTGACGACGATGCCGAGGATTGGGGCGACGAGGCCGTGCATATCCGGGCGAGCGACGAGCCGGGCCAAAAGCGCTGGTACGAGTCGGCCGACCCGGATGCGTCCGCCGAGCCGGAGGCGGGCTGGGGCGATCCGCTGGATACCAACCGAACCACGGGTGGCACACGTGAGCCCGCCTTTGACGCACCTAATATCCCTGCCAGTGTCCGCGACGAGCGCCATGAGCCGCATCTCGGCGTGACCGTCAATGAAGACGAGCCGGACCTGGAACCAGACTACGGACGGCGAGGCGAGCGCGCCCAGGATATCTATGGCGTGCTGGATAGCGACGAGGAGCCTACGCCACCCCCGCCGCACGGAGCCTTCGAGCCGTCACCGGAGGATCGCCCCGGCCGGGGGCGGCGGCGCAATTCGTCGACCGCGCCAGTAGAGCGGGCCCGCGAGGTATTGGGAGGCCTGGGGGGGCGTCTGCGTTCCGGCATGGACCGCGTGCGCTCGGCACGACTCAAGCGCCCGCGAGCCGACGACACCCTGGGCGAACACCTGGACCCGGACCACGAGGTGGATCCGGACCTGATCGAGCAACCATCCCCCGATATGGAAACCCTGGGCGAGTACGTATCCGAGCCGCGCGTGGTGGGGAGTAACCCCAGGGCTGATCGCCGCGCGACGGACGAGAAGATCCTGTTGTTGCACGTTGTCGCACCGCGCAACAAACCGTTCACCGGTGTCGCGCTGGGTGCCGCGATGCAGCGCGCGGGCATGACGCCGGGCGAGATGGACATTTACCACTTTCAAGAACCTGGGACCGACGCCCGCGTACCGTTGTTCTCCGCAGCCAATATGGTTCCACCGGGTACCCTGAGGGAAGAAGACCTGGCGGACATGATGACGCCGGGTGTCACGCTATTTACCCAGGTGCACCGGAGTGCCCAGCCGCAGCGGGCCTTCGAGGCCTTGCTGGAGCACGCTCATACGCTGGCGCGTGACCTGGGCGGCAGCATCCTGGACGCGCAGCAATCCACTGCCACCAACCAGACGCTCGCCTACATGCGCGAGGATCTGAACGACTGGTTGCGCCGCCACCGGCCCGATGTGCTGCGCCGCCGGAGTGCGCGGTGAGCGTGGCGGGCTCGCCTACCCCGCAGGCTGGCTCGACCGATTCCCCGCAGACGCGTAGCGACGAGCTGCGTCGACAGATCGAGCACCACAACTACCGTTACTACGTGCTCGACGACCCGGAGGTCTCCGACGCCGAGTTCGACGCGCTGATGCGCGAGCTGGAGGGGTTGGAAAAAGACCATCCGGACCTGGTCACACCCGACTCACCGACCCAGCGCGTAGGTGCGACCCCGTCCGAGGGCTTTGCCACGGTCCGGCATCGGCTTCCGATGCTGTCGCTGGCCAACGGCTTCGAACCTGCCGAGATCCGCGACTTCGACCGTCGCGTGCGCGAACGCCTGGCGAAGCAGACCGGCGACCCCGACCTTGTCGAGGCGGCCGTGACCTACATGGCCGAGCCCAAGCTGGACGGCCTCGCGATCAGCCTGGTCTACGAGGACGGGCGCCTGGTGCAGGCCGCTACCCGTGGTGATGGCGAGACCGGCGAGGACGTGACCACAAACGTCCGCACCATCCGGCCGATCCCGCTGCATTTGGGCGACCGCTTCACCGACGATGCCCCGCGTGTGCTGGAGGTACGCGGCGAGGTCTTCATGCGCCGCGCCGATTTTGAACGTCTGAACGCCGGGCTGGAGGCCGAAGGGCAGCGCGGCTTCATGAACCCGCGCAACGCCGCTGCCGGAAGCCTGCGGCAACTTGATTCGCAGGTGACAGCGCGCCGTCCGCTCAGCTTCTTCGCCTACTCAGTGGGCTTCGTGGAGGGCGGAACCCTGCCGGACACCCAGTCCGGCACGCTGGACTGGCTGCGGCAGCTCGGTTTCCCGGCCTGCCCGGAGCGCGAGGTGCTGGAGGGCGTGGAGGCCTGCCTTGACTACTACGAGCGCCTCGCCGCGCGGCGTGCGACGCTCGATTACGAGATCGACGGCATCGTCTACAAGGTCGATTCGCTCGCCGATCAGCAGGCGCTCGGCTTCGTCTCGCGCGCGCCGCGCTGGGCGATCGCTCACAAGTTCCCGGCGGAAGAGCGCACCACCACGCTGCGCAATGTCGAGTTCCGTGTCGGCCGCACCGGCGCCCTGACGCCGGTGGCGCGCCTGGAGCCGGTGCTGGTGGGTGGCGTGATGGTCAGCAACGCCACCCTGCACAACATGGATGAAATCGCACGCAAGGACGTCCGTATCGGCGACCGCGTGATCGTGCGCCGCGCGGGAGACGTGATTCCCGAGGTCGTCGGTCGCGCCGGGGGCGAACGCCCGGCGGACACGCGTGCCATCGAGATGCCCGCCGCCTGCCCGGAATGTGGCTCGCACATCGAGCGCCCCGAGGGCGAAGCGGTGGCCCGCTGCACCGGTGGACTGGTGTGCCCGGCCCAGCGGCGCGAGGCGCTCAAGCATTTTGTCTCGCGCCGGGCGATGGATATCGAGGGCTTCGGTGAGAAGCTGATCGAACAGGTGGCAGACGGTGGCCTCGTGCAAAGCCCAGCGGACCTGTTCGCCCTAGACGCCGAGCGCCTGGAAGCGCTGGAACGCGTCGGCCCCAAGCTGGCGGACAATCTGGTCAACGCATTGGATCAGGCACGCGAGACCACGCTGGCTCGGTTTATCTTCGCCCTCGGCATCCGCGAGGTGGGCGAGGTCACCGCCCGTAACCTGGCCGAATACTACGGCGACCTGGACGTGCTGATGCAGGCCGATGCCGAGGCGCTGCAGGAGGTCCCGGACGTCGGCCCCATCGTCGCGGAACACATCGCCAACTTCTTCGCCGAGCCCCACAACCGCGACGTGATCCAGGCTCTGCGCGACGCCGGGATCCACTGGCCCAATCCGCCCCGGCCGCAAGCGGCAGAGTCGGCCGACGTGGCCCCGCTGGCCGGCAATACCTACGTCCTGACCGGCAGCTTCGACACCATGACCCGCGAGGAAGCCAAGGCCGCCCTCGAGGCCCGCGGTGCCAAGGTCACCGGTTCCGTCTCCAAAAAGACCACTGCCGTCATCGCCGGCGCCGACCCCGGCTCCAAGGCCACCAAGGCGGAGTCCCTCGACATCCCCATCCTCGGCCCCGACGACCTCGTCAAGCTCCTTGCTTGATCGGCCCTCCTGTGGGGTTGGGCTGGAGTGAGTGGTCTGATGGAGCTGCGTTTGTAGGGTTGGTTTTTGTGGGAGCAGTTTTGTGGGAGCGGGCTTGGCCGCGAAGCCCCTTCCAGCGCGGACAATGGCAACACCCAGCTCCACGAGCCCAGCTTATCACCAGGAGTGCATTTCCATCAGGGGTTGCTTATGCTTCGCGCGCCCCGGTGGGGTGCGGTGAGGTCCAGGGACCGGCACTTGATGTAGTGTGGTCGGGCTGGGTTTTGTCTACAGGGCTTGAGGCCAGGATCAGGATGCCGGACGGGCACAACACACCATGCTGAACCTTGGACTGGAACGTCTGCTAGCGCTGTCGCGCGGCAAGAAGCGCTGGCTGATGGTGGCCGCGGACGTCGTGATGCTGCCGCTAGCCCTGTGGTCGGGCTTCATGATTCGGCTGGCTGAGCCCGTGCCCGACATCATGCTGGAGACCTGGTGGCTGTTCCCGCTGGTCATCCTGGTCGGAATCCCGGTCTTCGTCCGCCTGGGGCTCTATCGCGCGATTGTGCGTTTCATGGGGACACGTGCGATCTGGGCGGTCGGTACCGGTGTCATGCTCCTGGCGCTGGTGCTGTGGGCAGCGGTTGCACTGGCCCAAGTTGAGAGTTTCCCCCGCTCGGTGCCGATCAATTTCGCGATTGTTGCGTTCATCTACGTGGGCGGCAGCCGGTTCCTGGTGCGCGCGCTCTATCACTCGATACTGGCCACCGATCCGGGTGTTGAACCTGTCGTGATCTATGGCGCGGGCGAGGCGGGTGTGCAGTTGCTGTCGGGGCTGAAATCCGGGGGGCGCTTTCGTGTTATCGCGTTCGTCGACGACGATCGGGCGCTTCAGGGAAGCTCAATCGACGGTATCCGGGTTCGCGATCCGTCCGCACTGGAAGGGTTGATAAAACACTACCGGCTGCGGCGCCTGCTGCTTGCGATTCCCTCCGCGAGCCGCGCGGATCGGCGCACGATCCTGGAAAAACTGGAGAGCTATCCGCTGTATATCCAGACCGTGCCCTCTATGGATTCGGTCGTGTCCGGGCAGGCGCGGCTGGACGAATTGGAAGACATCGATATTGCTGATTTGCTCGGACGCGATCCGGTTCCCCCGGATCGCGAGCTTCTGAAAGTCAGCATCGAAGATCGGGTCGTTATGGTTACTGGTGCAGGGGGCTCCATTGGTGCGGAGCTTTGTCGCCGGATCCTGCGCCTAAAGCCGCGTCTTCTCGTCCTGTACGAGCGCAACGAATTCTCGCTTTATCGCATCGAGCGCGATCTGGAAGTCCTGGCGGACGAGAAGGGACTGGATGTGCCTGTGGTCGCGCTTCTGGGTTCGGTTGCGAACCCGCGCCGTGTAACGACTGTACTCAAAGAATACGGCGTACAGACGCTTTATCATGCGGCGGCATACAAGCATGTGCCGATCGTGGAAGCCAACCTGATCGAGGGCGTTCGCAACAACGTCTTCGGTACGGCGATCCTCGCAGACGCTGCCGTGGAGGCGGGGGTCGAACGCTTCATCCTGATCAGCACGGACAAGGCCGTCCGCCCGACTAATGTCATGGGTGCGACCAAACGCTTGGCGGAGATGCTCCTTCAAAACCGCGCGCGGCAGAGCCCGCCGACCATCTTCAGCATGGTGCGTTTCGGCAATGTGCTGGGCTCGTCCGGCTCCGTGGTCCCGCTGTTCCACCAGCAGATCCGCGACGGCGGCCCTGTTACCGTGACCCACCCGGAGATCACCCGCTATTTCATGTCCATCCCGGAGGCCGCAGAGTTGGTCATCCAGGCGGGGGCAATGGCCGAGGGCGGCGAGGTATTCGTGCTGGATATGGGTGAGCCGGTACGGATTGTCGATCTGGCCCACCGAATGATTCGTCTGCATGGCCGGCAGGTCAAGGAAGACGGGCAGCCAGAGGACGGGATTGAAGTGGTTTTTACCGGTCTGCGCCCAGGCGAAAAGCTGTTTGAAGAGCTGCTCATTGGCGACAACGTCGTCGGCACATCACACCCCAAGATTATGCGGGCGCATGAATCTTGTGTGGACCCCGGCGAAGTCCGCTACGCACTGGACACGCTGGATCTAGCCGAGCGCGACATGAACACTGAACTTGCCTGCCAGGTTCTTAAGCGGGCCGTTGTGGAATATGAGCCTGTCCCCTCGCGGCAAGAATCGGGGTAAGGTTTTGGCGAACCGGTGTGCAGGGCATATCGACAATGCGTATGACCGCGGATCCTGAGTGCTCGGTCATTACCTGCACGAACGCGCTTAGGTATGCTTCGCCCAACGTCATTACACCCTCAGTCGGCGTTGCCTTGGTGGTGAGCTCCAACCAGAGCTGGCCGCGGGCAGGCCCTTCGACAGCGGGCAGGCTATTGCGGGTACGTGGACGATTATTAACGTTGATTAATCGAAGGAACCAGGGATGAAGATTGCAGTTGCCGGCACCGGCTATGTAGGCCTTTCCAATGCGGTCCTGCTGGCGCAGCACCACGAGGTGATCGCGCTGGACGTTGTGGCCGAAAAGGTCGAACAAATCAACCGCAAACAGTCCCCGATCATTGACGCGGAGATCCAGCACTTCCTGGAGAACAAGCCGCTTAATCTGAAGGCCACGCTGGACAAGCAAGAGGCTTTCGACGGAGCGGACTTCGTCATCATCGCGACACCCACCGACTACGACCCGCAGACCAACTACTTCAACACCTCCACGGTGGAGTCGGTCATCCGCGACGTGCTGGCGATCAATCCGCACGCGGTCATGGTCATCAAGTCCACCGTTCCGGTCGGCTACACGCGTGAAATCAAGGCGCAGATGGAGACGGACAACATCCTGTTCTCGCCCGAGTTCCTGCGCGAGGGCCGAGCACTGTACGACAATCTCCACCCCTCCCGAATCATCGTCGGAGAGGAATCCGAGCGAGCAGAGACCTTCGCTGGTCTCCTGGCGGAAGGTGCAGCAGACGAGAACATCCCGACCTTGTTCACCCACTCGACTGAAGCCGAGGCGATCAAGCTGTTTGCCAACACCTTCCTGGCTATGCGCGTCGCGTACTTTAACGAGCTCGATACCTACGCCGAGACCCACGGACTGGACACCCGCCAGATCATCGATGGCGTCTGCCTTGACCCGCGCATCGGCAGCCACTACAACAATCCGTCCTTCGGCTACGGCGGCTACTGCCTGCCGAAAGACACCAAGCAGCTTCTGGCTAATTACGATGAAGTCCCCAACAACATCGTGAAGGCCATTGTCGATGCCAACCGCACGCGCAAGGATTTCGTGGCCGATGCCGTGATCAAGCGCAACCCGAAGGTGGTGGGTGTCTATCGGCTGGTTATGAAGAGTGGCTCCGACAATTTCCGCGCCTCCGCCATCCAGGGTGTGATGAAGCGCATCAAGGCCAAGGGCATTGAAGTCGTCGTGTACGAGCCGGAACTGCCCGAAGACGACTTCTACCGCTCCCGCGTCATCCGCGATTTGGACGAATTCAAGCGTGTATCCGACGTCATCGTTGCCAACCGCGTCACCGAAGACATCCGCGACCAGGCCGACAAGATATACACCCGCGACCTCTTCGGCAGCGACTAACGCCAACTTCCCGCGTACAACACTCCGCGCGCGAGAGCCTGCTTGCAGGCGTGCGCCCCTGCCAAAGATAGCTAGAGGCAGGAGGGTTCACCGGTAGGAGCCGCCTTGGCGGCAAAGCCCTTGGCAAATCTCGACTCGGGCAGGGCCGTTCGTCTGTGAGCAGGCTCCTACGGGGCGGTGATGCGCGAACGCGGTGCCTCTCTTGGTTCATAATGCGCGGCTTTACGCGCCTGCATCGACAACTGGACGTTACATGAACCTCATCAGCCCCTACGGCGGCACACTGTGTGATCGCTACGTTGACGAAGCCACCGCCCGCGAACTGAAGGATGTCGTGCGGGAGATTCCGACCTGGGATTTGACCGAGCGCCAAGTGTGCGATGTGGAGCTGTTGCTCAATGGCGGCTTCTCGCCGCTGACGGGCTTCATGAGGCAGGCGGATTACGAGGGCGTGATCGAGAAGATGCGCTTGGCTGATGGCACGCTCTGGCCGATACCGGTGACGCTGGACGTCAGTGAGGCGTTCGCGGAACAGGCCGCTCCGGGTACGCGCATTGCCCTACGGGATGCCGAGGGGGTGACCCTAGCGGTGATGGACGTTGAGCAAAGGTGGACGCCCGACAAGACACGCGAGGCCGAGCTAGTGTTCGGCGCCACGGATCTTGAACATCCCGGGGTAAACTTCCTGATGAACCGCTCCGGGCCTGTGTACCTGGGCGGCACGTTGCAAGGCATCGAGTCTCCGGTGCACTACGATTTCCGCAACTACCGCTACAGTCCCGCGGAGCTTCGCGAGTATTTCCACAAGCTGGGTTGGAGCCGCGTGGCCGCCTTCCAGACGCGAAACCCCATGCACCGCGCCCAGGTAGAGCTCACCCGTCGCGCCGTGCGCCAAGCCGAGGCCAATCTGCTGATTCATCCAGTGGTGGGCGTGACCGCGCCGGGAGATGTGGACCACTTCGTACGCGTGCGCTGTTACGAGCATGTGCTGCGCCAGGCCCCGGAGCAGACCACCCAGCTGAGCCTCCTGCCGCTGGCGATGCGCATGGCTGGCCCGCGCGAGGCGTTGTGGCACGCGATCATCCGCCGTAACTACGGCTGCACGCACATGATCGTCGGGGGCGACCATGCCAGCCCCGATGCGGGCCCGGACGAGCAGGGCTTCTACGGCCCCTATGAGGCACAGGAACTGATCCAGCGCCATGCCGAAGAGATCGGTATCGAGATGGTCCCGTTCCAGGCCATGACCTACGTGCAGGACCGGGCGGACTTTGTACCGGCTAATGAAGTGCGCGAGGGCGAACACACCCTCAGCCTCCCCAGCTCGGAGTTCCGCCGTCGCCTGCGCGAAGGCCTGGAGATCCCCGAGTGGTTCTCCTACTCGGAAGTCGTGCAGGAGCTCCGCCGCAGCTTCCCGCCACGCGACCGCCAGGGCTTCACCGTGTTCTTCACCGGCCTGTCCGGCTCCGGCAAGTCCACCATGGCCAATGCCCTGCGGGTTAAGTTGATGGAACTGGGCGGGCGCGCCGTCACGCTGCTCGATGGCGATATCGTGCGCAAGGAACTCTCCAGCGAGCTCGGCTTCTCCAGGGAGCACCGCGACATCAACGTCCAGCGCATCGGCTATGTGGCCAGCGAGATCACCAAGAACGGCGGTTGCGCCATCTGCGCCCCCATCGCCCCGTACACCGACATGCGCCGCCGCGTGCGCGAACGCATCGAGCGGGTAGGGGGCTTTATCGAGGTCCACGTCGCCACGCCGCTGGAGACCTGCGAGGCCCGCGACCGCAAGGGTCTCTACGCCAAGGCGCGCGCCGGCCTCATCAAGGAATTCACCGGCATCGACGACCCCTACCAGGAGCCGCAAAACCCCGAGCTGCGCCTCGACACCCGCGAGATGACCCCGGACGAAGCCGCCCACCGCATCCTGCTCAAACTCGAAGCCATGGGCTTCATCCGCAACCCTTAGCGCACAATCGGCCAGAGGGCTGGCCTCCTACAGGGCGCGTGCTGGTGCTGGAGAGGCCCCATCGGCCAGAGGCTGGCCTCCTACGATGGGTCCCGGGCATTTTGTAGGAGCGCAGCCCCCTGCGCGATAGAAAGCCAGACAATGCCCCAACGGCTAGAATCTGTCTTATCGCCAGCCGAGGACCACCAGATAACACCCACCCGCCCCTCGGCGAACACACCAACCCGACAACGGGAGCGATGCCATGGACGGCAAACCTCACGCTCAGGCCCTGCGCCGTGGCCGCTATTCCGAGCCCGGGCGCATCTACCTCGTTACCACCGTCACGCGGGAACGTGCACCGGTGTTCCGCGACTTTGCCGCCGCTCGTGCACTGGTTGCTACGCTGCGCCACGCGCAAGCGCTCGGGCAGGCGGATACGCTGGCCTATGTGGTCATGCCGGATCATCTGCACTGGCTGATGACGCTCGGCGAAAGCATTTCCCTGTCTACCGTCGTGCGGTCGGTCAAGGCAGTCACCGCCCGCAGGCTCGGGCGGGCCCTCTGGCAGCCCGGCTTCCACGATCACGCGGTACGCCGCGAAGAAGACCTGACGTCGCTGGCCCGCTATATCGCCGCCAATCCGCTGCGTGCCGGGCTGGTGCGCAACCTGCGTGATTACCCGCACTGGGATGCGATCTGGCTCTGACCGGTGGGGTTGCGCCGAACGTTCCATCGGCCAGGGGGCTGGCCTCCTACGGATCTCGGGGTATTCCCGCCCGTAGGAGCGCAGCCCTCTGCGCGATGGGGTGGTGGGTAATGCCATCGGCTGGCGTCGGTGGATTTGGGACTTTGGTGGCACCATTTGCATGAGCCGCGTCATCGCAGCCTGCTGTATTGCGGTTGATATCCGTGATCGGACCGACAAGATCGGCTTTGTCAAGCTGTCAGGTGCCATGAGGGGCGTAGTATCCTTGTCTCCTTATCGCATACAGGAGTCGAGCCCCCCTCGGCGATCCTGCCTCCTTTATCCCGGCCGCGGTTGAATAGCTTGATTCGCGACATTTTTGACAGCTTGAAATGGAGTAGCCGCCTGGGCGCCAAGTTCTTCTGGGCGGCCCCAGTCGCGACCAGCGGAGTGGTGTTCTTTACGCTCGTGTCGCAACTGTCCATGTTGTTGGCCTTCTTCCTTCCGTTGAAGGTCATCATCCTTCTGGGCTCGGATGGTATCCCCCGGTATTTTCCGCCAGCCTTCGAACAGTTTGATCGGAATGCGTTGATCGTCTGGCTGAGTATTGCCACCGTCGCTTTTTATGCGCTGTACCTGCTGGCGGAACGGATCGTGGAGTTCGGCGGTGAGTGGGGCTCCAGGTCCCTGCTCGCGCGTAGCCGCAAGATGGTCCTTTTCGAGTATCAGGACGAGCTCGCCGCACGCGCGTATAAGCGCCATGCCGAGGTGATAGCGGGTGCTGTATTCCTGCTGCTGGCCGTGGCGGTTTTGTTTTGGCTCTATCCGGGAGTGGCATTCCTGGTCACGGGTTACCTGTTGATCGTGACGACGGTGCTCATAAGCGTTCTCGTCGTGAGTACGGGCTTCCGAAGCCGCTTTCGGCAGAAAATGAACGGTTGGTTGAGCATCCTTTCCGGCACGGGCTTCATGTTGGCCTTTGCTTACCTCGTGATCGATTTCCTGTATCTGGACCCTCCAGGGTTGATTCCGGCCATCATCGCCTTGCTGCTTGCGCGCCAGAGCCTTGGACGGCTTTCAAGTCTTATTTTGAGGCTGATGGAACAGCACAGCCAGAAGGCCAAGCTCGGTGCGCTTTTCTTCCACTCGACTGCCTTCATCCCCGAAGGCGATGGGAAACAGGAGACGATCTGGACGCTCCTGGCGCCAGAAGCCCGCCAGGATTGGGTCCCAAAGCTGCTCGAAGGAATGATCGACGAGCCGGTGCCAGCCGAAACAGAGATCCAGTGGTGGCAGACAGATCTGTCCCATGTGGGTGTCCTGCACTGCGTCGTGCCGGGCAAGCGAAGCCTCTTTGTCAAGTTATTTGCGCCCCGACGCGCCTCTCTTGCACTCCACGAAGCCACCTTGCTGGCCGATGCACCAAGCGGGCTGCCCGGTCTGGAATGGATTGGCGCCACGGAGATTCAAGGCTTCCATTGTCACGTATTGCAGGCGCCCGAAGAATTGCCTGAACGTCAGGGAGACACCTCCAGGGGCTTGGGGGATATTCGCAAAGCTCTGCTCCTGGTGAGTCCGCCGCAGGCTCTCCTTACGCGTTACCAGCGTTCCCGGTTGATGCTCTGGCAGCGCCTGCACGAAGGCATGCTGGATCGACTGCAGGTCGCCGTAACCGATTCGGAAATGCAAGGGAACCTGGATGCACTTCGTACCCAGCTGCAAGCCTGGCGGGACCAGCTCGCGGCGCTTCCGCCTACGATCACAAGCCTAGGCATCCGGCCCGGTAATATCGTCCTGACCCGTTCGGGGCAGGCTTGTTTGATCCACTGGGGGCGATGGATGATCGAACCTGCAGGGGCTTGCTGGCCGGGCAAGCCGAAAAGCCTGCCCGCATTCGAGGAAACCAGCGACATGATCTCCTGCCCGCCGGAAGGGATGATGCTCGCGGCGTTGAGCTTCGAGTTCGAACAGCTCTTCGATCGTCAGCGTTATAGCCGGGCGCTCCGACTGGTACCGCGAATACTGAGATCACTCGGACCACAGCAGCAATTTGCGGCGCTGGAGGTTGAGCAGTCATGACCGACGCTGCTCCCACGGTTGAAAGACAGGTGACGCGTCGACGCCCGAGCAATCAGCCCGCCGGTCCGGTCTACTCGGTCATTGTCCCGGTCTACGATCACTGGACCCTTGTGCCCGCGCTGCTGGACTGCCTGCAGGCGCAGACACTGCCGCAGGACGAATTCGAGGTTATTCTGGTCAACAATGGTTGCAGGGCATTTGCAGCGCCCAAGTCGCTTCCTCGAAACGTCCGTATTCTGCACTGCGATACGCCCGGTTCGTACGCCGCCCGGAATGCAGGAATATCGGTAGCCGCCGGAGACTGGTTGGTCTTCACGGATGCGGATTGCCGCCCCAAGCCTGATTGGCTCGAAGCCATGAAGAATCGAGGTAGCAAAAATGGGGGAGACGTACTGCTGGCCGGCCCGGTCGAGATGTATGCACACACGTTGCGACCGAATGCCTATCAGATCTACGACTTGATTCGGGGTGTTCCACAGCAGTTCTACGTGCGCCGCGGGTACGCCGCGACTGCGAATCTTCTCATCCCAAGATCCGTCGTACACGAATTGAATGGTTTTGATGCGAAACGATTTTCGGGCGGCGACGCCGACATTTGCCGCCGTGCGGTGGCCCAAGGGTATTCCATCGGCTATGTACCCGAAGCGCTGGTTTATCATCCCGCCCGTCAATCCTGGGAAGAAGTCGTATCCAAGGCGCGTCGAATCAAGGCGGGGCAGATCCTTTCCGGCTCGAGGACCTCACGCGCGTATTGGGTCCTGCGGACACTGCTGCCCCCAGTAACCCTGATGTATCGATGCGCGAGTAACGGAAAGCATCCCCTCCGCCACCGGCTGATCTGTCTGGCGCTCCAGAGCAAGCTTTGGGGGCACGAAATCGTCGAGCTGTTCCGGCTTGCAAGTGGAATGCGCCC
Organism: Thioalkalivibrio sp. ALJ1; assembly: GCF_000745395.1. NCBI lineage: Bacteria > Pseudomonadati > Pseudomonadota > Gammaproteobacteria > Chromatiales > Ectothiorhodospiraceae > Thioalkalivibrio > Thioalkalivibrio sp. ALJ1. Next base: position 30,573 of record NZ_JQIW01000003.1, read on the forward strand.
ACAGCGGTAACCAGGTATAGGCGGGAACCTGAAAGCGGCGTATAGGCGCACAAATTAGAGATCAGAGTAGGAAGGGACTGGCCATACAGATGCCAAGAGAAACTCAAACAGGCGATCCGGCGGAACAACCTGCCGGCTTTGTATCGATCGAAAAGGCCATCAATCTGGACGTGTGTCTGGGAGTGCCTCTGGGCTATATCTGGTTTCGCGTACCGGCCGCCTACGATGCCAATGCATCGTTGCCCAGGCCGGATACCTGTCTGTTTCGGGGCGAACAACTCGCGTTCATGAAAGAACGCTACGAGGCAGGGGATGCCGACATCGGCCGGGCAGTCGACAGCCTTTGTGAAAAAGCCGATTCACTGCTGGAGCGTGCCCCCTTCTCGGTGACGAACAAGAAGGGGCAGCCCGCATCCGGTGATGCTCACGACTACTTCAGCCTGGCGAAATACTGGTGGCCCAACCCAGACACCACCGATGGCCTGCCCTTCGTCTGGGAGGATGGGCGCGTCAATCCAGACTGCTATTCCGACACCTACGATTTCTCCGAGCTTGAGGCATTTGCCGAGGCCATGCTCGCGCTCGCGCTGGCGGCGTTCCTGACTGGCGACCAACGCTACGCAGACCAGGGAGCACACTTTCTCCAGAAATGGTGTGTGGATGAAGACACCCGTCAGAACCCGAACTTCGAGCATGCTCAAGCGGTGCCCGGAGAGAAGCCTGGTCGCTGGCAGGGCATCATCGAGGCCCGGCGCCTGATCTACGTCGCCGAGTCTGTTCGCCTCCTGGAGTCGGCGGGTGGAATAAGCCCGGAGGCTGTGCACCACACCCAGAAATGGTTTTCCGACCTACTGCAATGGATGACGGAAAGCGAGTTCGGGAAGGCCGCGGCCGAGCGCAAGAACAACATCGCCTTTTGGTATGACCTGCAGCGGATGGTGTACGCGGACTTCTGTGGCAAGGGCGACCTGGCAAAAAGCATTGCACGGGATGTCTCCGTCCCGCGCCTGCAGGAGCAAATGCAGGAGGACGGCGGCCTGCCTGCGGAGCTGGAGCGCGCGTACCCCCAGGACTATGTGGCATTCACGGTCATGGCCATGGCCCTGATCAGTCGCGTGGGAGACAAGCACGGCCTGCAGTTGTGGGAGCCGCACGAGGCCGATGGCCACGGCTTCCGAGTGGCCCACGACTGGTTGCGGCGCGTGAGTCGAAGCCATCACCTGCTGAAGAACGCGGTGCAGCCAGACCAGGCCGAGCCTGAAGGCGAATCCCGTGAGGGCAACATCAACAGCAGGGCTCGCTGGGATGGTGATCAGATTGCAAGGCTTGAGGATCTCGGGATTCAACTTCGGTCCCTGGCGCATATTGCCCGTTCGCGCGGCGAGCAACTCGCGACCGAGCGTGAGCGCACAGCAGAACAAGCATCCGCGAGCCTGCGCGACGTGCGCGAAGCACACGAGCGGGAACGCCAAGGCTTTCAGGTCCAACTGGAGGCCGCCACGCAAGCGAGTAGCCGCGAGGCGGAACGGGTGCAGTCCCTCGAAAGTCAGCTCGACCAGACATGCGGGGAACTGGAGCAGCTTCGCCAGGAGCACAAGGGTGAACTGGAAAAAGCCGAAGCCAACAAACTGCAGGAACTACAAGATCTGCGCGATGCGCACGACAAGGAAATGCGCTATCTGCAAGCTCAGATCGAAGCCGCAAACACGATGTGGGGCCACCATCGTGACCAAGAGTCTGAACTGAAGCAGAAGCTCGGCGCAATACGTCGCGAGCTCAATGCCAGCCAAAAGGAATGCGCCGACACCCGCAAGGCCCTCAAAGCCGCGCAGGAGCAGCTGGAGCAGGTCCGAACCGATTATAAGCAATCCATCGAGGCGGCCAGGGCTAACAAGCAGCACACCTCCAAGGGCAATCGGGACCGCCACGAGCGGGAGAAACAATACCTGCGGGCACAGCTGGATACCGCCAACGCGATGTGGGAGTGGTACGCCACCCGTGCAGGCGACGCGGGCCCCTCCACTGATGGTGCGATGGCGCCGCCCCTTGACCCACGCGATCCTGCGGCAGTAGGCAAGGCTGGAGTGGCAGCGCCCCAGAGGGCGAAGCCGAAAAGTGCCAAGACGAGCGGCAAGGCGAAAAAGGACGATCGCGAGCGCGCGCGCGATTTCCAGGAGTTGGCCCGTTATGCGGAGAAGCTGGAGAAGCAGTACGCCGCTTTGCTGAGAAGTCGTTCCTGGCGTGTGCCCGGAGCGGGTCGGGCTTTCTATCGTCGGCTCAAGGGGTTGGCCGGGGGCCGGGTGCCGGGACACAACCAATGGCCTTCCCGACCCCGCGTGCTGAATACCGAATACGCCCGGATGGGGCTGGACGAGCTCGCGGAGCAAACCAACGAGCACGATATCCAGGCCATCCGTCGTTACGCCCTGGCGCTGGAAAAAAAGATCACCGCTCTGGTGAATTCGACGAGCTGGAAGGTGATGGCGCCGGTGCGGGTAGCCGGCCGGGCCTATCGGCGGGTTCTCGTGCGCCGGCCAGTAGACCGCACGCGGCTGCCCAAACGACCCAAACACTTCTGAACTGAGCTGGATCACTAGGTCCCATTGTGCCTGGTCCCATGGTTTCCGGGGTCATCACCCGGTACTTGCGGCCTACAGGCACACCGGCTGCCGTCGCGAAATCGGTATGGCACGATTTGCATACTCGGACCCGCCGCTGTTAGCGCGTACCCAACGATTAAAGGGGTTTTCTCAGCCCCGGAACGGATTGAATGAGCAACAGAGCCATGAACCTGGATAACCTGCCTGACGAACTGAAAGCCCTGTACGCCCACCGTTGCCCGGCAGATGCGGAGCGTAAAGCCGCCTACGAGCAATCGGTGCTCAGCAGCGAGCCGGACAGCTTTGTGCTCTACCGCATCATTGGTAACGACCTCTACCCGCGCCATGCCAAGGGCCAGTCGCGCCAGAACGTGCGCTTCATCCTGGAAAACGAGCCTGAGCTGGCAGACTGCGAAAAGCGCTGGGTGCTCAACCGCATCTTCGATGCCGGCGAACGCCAGGCGATCATCGAACTGCTGGAGCAACACGGCCATTCGTATCTCGAGATCCCGTTCGAGGCGGAGGCGTTTGCGCAGATCGGGTGGGACTACTCCGCTTTTCCGGAACCGGGCTTTCTCAGTTCCGCGGCTTTTCACAAGCTGGAACCGCGGGAATTGCAGCAGGAACGGGTGCTCACCGCGGCCTACCGGAAGAAGAACCTTTACCTGATGAACAACAACGGGGCGCGCAATGCCGCGCTGGAGGACGGACGCAGCCGGGCTAAATGGGTGCTGCCGTGGGATGGCAACTGTTTCGTTACCCCCTCCGCCTGGGAGGCGATCCGCTCGGCCGTGCGCGCCGCACCGTACCTGCCGTATTTCGCCGTGCCCATGCAGCGCATCACGGATAATGCCGAGCTGCTGCGGGACGACTTTGCCCCTAGCCCCGTGGAAGAGCCGCAGCTGTTGTTCCGTCGCGATGCCCGCGAACGCTTTGGCGAAAACCACCCCTACGGGCGGCGCCCGAAGGTGGAACTCTTCTGGCGCTTTGGCATTCCGGGCAAATGGGATCGCTGGAAGGACGCCTCCTGGGACCAGCCACGAGCCGAGCCGTCACCCGAGGCCGGTGCCTGGGGCGTCGCCGGCTGGGTGGCGCGCCTTGCCAGCGGCAAGGCCCATCTCGAGGCCTCTACAAACGAGGGCTTTCAGAATCGTGGTGTAGAGCGCCAGAAGGCGATTCGCGCCGCCATCAACCATGTGACGCGGGAAGTCTCCGCGCAGCCCGATCCCATCGGCCTGACCAGCTACCGATTTGAAGCGATCGAAGCCCTGCGCGCCGAGTACCAGGGGCAGAGCGAGTCCGGCCCCCGGGCCGGGCTGTTGCAAACACTGCTGCAGAATGCAGCGGAGGCACTGGACCGCCAGCCGGAATCGCCGGTGGACAAACCCGAGCCGGGCCCCTCCGGCGACCCGCAGGACTACTACCACCCCGCGCCCTACTGGTGGCCCAACCCGGACACGAAGGATGGCCTGCCCTACGTGCGGCGCGACGGCGAACGTGTGCCCGGTACCCGCATGTACGAGCCGGAGAGCCACCGCTACGACCGCACGCGGCTGCAGCGGCTGTTTGACGACACCACGACCCTGGCCCTGGCCGCCTTCGTGACCGGAGACCAGCGCTACGCCACTCATGCCGTTCGCTGGCTGGAGCGCTGGTTCATCGACCCTGCCACTCGCATGAACCCGCATCTCACTTACGCGCAGGTGCGTTGGGGTCGGAACGGGAACCGCGGTGCCCAGACCGGCATCATCGAGATGAAGGACCTGTATTACGCCCTGGATGCGGTGCGCCTGTTGCACCATGCCGGCGCGCTCTCGAGCGACCAAATGGAGCGCCTGTGCGCCTGGTTCCGCGAATACCTCGACTGGCTGCTCACCAGCGAGCAGGGTACGAAGGAAGCCCAGGCGCGAAACAATCATGGAACCTATTACGACCTGCAGGTGGCCGCGATCGCCGCGTTCCTCGATTACCACGACACCCTGCACGCCACCCTGGCCCGTGCCGAGGAGCGCATTCCGCTGCAGGTCTCCCCGACCGGAATCCAATACGAGGAGATGACCCGGACCATCACGGCCCACTACTGCTGTTTCACCCTGCAGGGCTGGCTGAACCTGCTGAACCTGGCTTCACGTTTCGATGGCAGTTTTGTTGCGCGTGCCGCCGAACCCGACCATCCCTTACGCAAGGCCGTGGAGTGGCTCTTGGCCCACGAAGGCTTCCCGTGGCCTTATCCCCAGATCGACGAGTTTGATGACCGACGGCCTACCCCTATTGCTGCCCTAGGGTTCCAGCTATGTATTGCCGAAGGCTTATCGTCGACCAAAACACGGGCACCGGCGCTCTATTCTCCACATGATGGCATCAACCCCTACTGGAATCTGAATCTATCAGACAATTTGGCGTTTGGGGGGGGTGTGGGCTCTCTAATCAGTATAACAGCAATATTGGGAGTTGTACGCGATGACCACATACGGATAGAACTTGAGTCTTCCTCCCGATTTTCTATTCTGGAGCATATGTGTTTGGTCTTACGGTACCAAGGAGAAAAGTGCACGTTCGTTGAACAAACCGAGATCTTAGGATTGGAAGGCGTCCGCTTCCAAGAGGGCGACTCCAGTTTGGTTTGTTCTATCCCAATATCGGCTCTCCCGAAAAACCTTGTATCTATCGCTTTGATAAAAAAGGACGAAAAGCGCAGCGATTATGTTTTTGTAAAATCAAAAGATTGGCATCTGGATAATCTCTCGATCCTAACCGAAGAGGAGTTTTTCAAAAAGATGTCTAACATGGGGATGAGGGTCCCTGATGAAGAAACATTGGCCTTTGTAGCCTATCAGACATCACTCAACAAATCGCTGGACAAGAGGTTTCGGATGTCCGCGCTTGTCATCGCTCTATACAAGAACGTTGAGCTTGGTCATGTGGTTAAGCTGCGAAACTTGATAAGAGATATTGAGCACCAAGAAGGTTGGTTTCCGAAGATAAGGTTCGCAAGAGGTAATAAAGTCAGAAAAGATGGTCGGCAGATGATCGTATCTCTGCTTACCGCAAAATGGCACGTTGGGATGGCTTTGCGTGATCCCAAGGTTGTTCGGTCTGCTCTTCTTGGGGTGCACGATTGGTTCCACGCTCTCGATCTTTGCGAGAGCAGAAACGAGCTAAATTCGCATCTAACAGATCGAGTTATTGAAACGAGAAAAGCGAGCCTTTCAAAGAACTTTGCGAATGGATTGCTTCTCCTTGCGGTCTTGGCGGCAAGGGGTGGGGCGGCGCAATATGCTGAAGGGTTGTGCAACGAACTAAAAGAGTATGGACATCATCTTTCTTCGATTAGAAAGGATTGCTTAAGTGGAGTTCATGGTAGGGACTTAAAGAACTCGACCATGGCTGTTGATCGATGCGAGTCGTGGATCGGTGGCGGTTTGAGCGGGCTTTCGGGGGATGGGTTGCGCCAGTTGATCAAGTTGGTTTCTAGGGTTCGGCTATCTGTGATGGAGCCGTATGCGAGGCAGTTTTTGAGCGAAAATCCCGATTTTTTGTGTGATTTGTCCGGCTGAGAAAATAAAGATGGATAGTTGGCTTTGGTACAGTCGACAATGTGAAAGGACGGCTTATTCGGTCAGTAATAGTAGTTCGTTGAATGTTTGTTGCTTCGTTGTATGCTGCTGAGGAAGCATTTTATGATGTTTGTTGATTGTACATTGAGGGACGGCGGGTACTATAACGCTTGGGACTTCACTCCCGAGTTGATCCTCCAGTATCTCAACGCCATGCAGGCCGCAGGCGTGGATGCCGTTGAGTTGGGCTTCCGGACGCTGAAGAACCAGGGTTTCCAGGGCCCCTGCGCCTTCACCACGGATGAATTCATCCGCAGCCTGGCCATTCGGTCGGGCTTGACCGTTGGCGTGATGGTCAACGGCGGCGAGCTGCTGGGGGAGGTGCCCCAGAAGGAGGCGCTTGAACAGCTTTTCCCCAATGCGGCGGCAGAGTCACCCGTGGACTTGGTGCGGATCGCCTGCCATGTGCACGAATTCGAAAAGGCGCTGCCGGCTGTTACCTGGCTGAAGGAGCGCGGCTATCAGGTCGGCGTCAACCTGATGCAGGTAGCGGATCGATCCGAGGCGGAGGTGAAGTCGCTCGCGCGTCTGGCCAAGGCCTACCGGATGGATGTGCTCTACTTCGCCGACAGCATGGGCAGCATGAACCCGGATCAGGCTGCGCAAATCATCCGCTGGTTCCGTAGCGATTGGACGGGGGCGATGGGTATCCATACCCATGACAACCTTGGTTTGGCACTCTCCAACACCCTCCGGGCGCTGGATGAGGGGGTGACGTGGGTAGACTCCACCGTCACCGGGATGGGTCGTGGTCCGGGTAATACACGAAGTGAGGAACTGGCGATCGAGATGGCAGAGCGTCGCCGCAAAGCGACCAATATGGTGCCGCTGATGACTTTGGTGCGTGAGCACTTCAAACCCATGCAGGCCCACTACGGTTGGGGCGCCAACCCCTACTACTACCTTGCTGGCAAGCATGGCATACACCCGACCTATATCCAGGAGATGCTCAGCGATTCCCGCTATACCGAAGAAGACGTGCTGGCAGTGATCGAGCACTTGCGGGTGGAGGGGGGTAAGAAGTTCAGCCTCAACACACTGGATGCGGCGCGTCACTTCTATCGTGGCGAGCCCAAGGGGCAGTGGTCACCCAGGGAGCGTTTTGCGAGGCGTGATGTGCTGCTGCTGGGTACTGGACCGGGCGTGGCCCGCCACCGCGGGGCCCTGGAGCGCTATATCGTGGACCGCAAGCCGCTGGTGCTGGCCCTCAACACCCAGGGCGCCATCGAAGCGGAGTTGATCGATCTGCGAGTGGCCTGCCATCCCGTCCGCCTGCTGGCGGACTGTGATGCCCATACTCGGCTACCCCAGCCGTTGATCACTCCGTATTCCATGTTGCCGGCGGATGTGCGCAAGTCGTTGGAAGGCAAGGAAGTGCTCGATTATGGGTTGAAGGTCCAGGCTGATAGCTTTGCCTTTGAGGCAGCGCACTGCACGCTGCCTACGTCCCAGGTGGTGGGCTACGCGCTGGCGGTGGCTACCAGTGGCCAGGCCTCTCGCATCCTGATGGCCGGCTTCGATGGCTACGGTGCCGATGATCCTCGCAGCGGCGAGATGCACCAGCTACTGGAGCAGTATCAGGCTGCCGAAGGGGCATTGCCAGTCACGGCCATAACCCCCACCCGTTACGGGCTGCACACTGAGTCGGTGTATGCACTCTGAGAGGTTTTCCGGCCCTGATGACTTTGTTTCCCTCTATCCACTTCATCCACTTGTATTAACACGAGGCCGCTATGCGCAGCGTGGTCATGATTCCCGCCCGCTATGGATCCAGCCGCTACCCGGGCAAGCCGCTGGTGCCCCTGCTGGGCAAGCCGATGATCCTGTGGGTCGCCGAGCTCTCGGGCCGCGCCGTCGGTGCCCAGAATGTCTATGTCGCTACCGAAGATCGGCGGATTGCTGACGTCGCCGAAGCCGCCGGCTTTCAGTCGGTGATGACCACGGACGACGCTCTGACCGGCACCGACCGCCTGGCCCAGGCCGCCGATCAGATCGCGGCCGACCTCTACATCAACGTCCAGGGCGATGAGCCGCTGGCCGAGCCGGCGGACATCCTCAAGGTACGCGACGCCAAGCTGGCCCACATGGACACCATCATCAACGGCTTCAGCTGGGTGGGCGATAACGAAGACCCGCACAACGTCAACATCCCCAAGGTGATCACGAATGAGCGTGACGAACTGGTCTACATGTCGCGGGTGGCCCTGCCGGGCTTCAAGGACGCCAAGTGCGCTCCAAATCGCTACAAGAAGCAGGTCTGCATTTACGCCTTCACTCAGGATGAGCTGGCAGCGTTCCGGGGATTCGGCCGCAAGAGTGCGCTGGAACATGCCGAGGATATCGAGATTCTGCGCTTCCTGGAGCTGGGCAAGACCATCCGCATGGTGGAAACCCAGCCGGGCAGTTTGGCGGTGGATGTGCCCGAGGATGTCGCCAAGGTAGAAACCGCGCTCCGTCAGGGTGGCCAGACGTTGGCATGACATATCCGGTCATCGACTACACCACACTGGTCTTCGACTGCGACGGCGTCGTTCTCGACTCCAACAAGGTCAAGACCGAGGCCTTCTATCAAACCACCTTGCCCTACGGTGAGGCAGCTTCCCAAGCCATGGTCGACTACCACGTCGCCAATGGCGGGGTGTCGCGTTACAAGAAATTTGCCTACTTCCTGGAGCAAATCGCACCGAGACGTTTCGAGCAGCAGGACTCTGACCTGGACACCCTGCTGAAGGCTTATGCTGGCTACGTGAGAGAGGGGCTTTTGAGCTGCGTGATGGCCCCGGGGCTGGAAGCACTGCGCCAGCAGACCTCTGGTGTCCGCTGGCTGATCGTCTCCGGTGGCGACCAGGGCGAGCTGCGCGATGTCTTTGCCCAGCGAGGCATCGCCGAGTGGTTTGATGGCGGCATCTTCGGCAGCCCTGACACCAAGGACGAGATCCTGGCGCGCGAGCTGACCGCTGGCAATATCCAGCAGCCGGCGTTGCTCCTAGGCGATAGCAAGTACGACCACCAAGCGGCCACTGCAGCGGGATTGGGTTTTGTATTTGTGAGTGGCTGGAGCGAAGTCGCTGACTGGAGGGCTTGGACGGAGCGCCTTGGGGTCCCGTCTGTTACTGGTATTCGGTCCCTCGTGACCAAGTCCGAGTAGGCAGTGAGTCCGATGCACAAAATGAGTGGGCCGGCAGTATTTGTTGGTCTAATGGCGAAGGTGTCTGTCGCTGATGATGCAGGGCCGGACCGAGACCTAGGTGAAATGCGATTATGTATAACGACCTAAAGGCGGACCTGCACGCGGCTGCGGACTCCTTCCTAGAATATCGAGAAGGAATGTCGACCTCACGCCTCTACAAAGTTTTCGCGGACCTAGTGGCAAATGAAAGGCTGTGGTTCGGTGCTGCCCTTTGTCCAGGTGATAGAACAGACGTCCCTTTTGTCTCCTTTGAGCGTGCGTGTAGATCAGAGGGTTCGTGTATCGAGATCGCGGAAAAAATAATCGGCGTTCGGCATGACCATGCTGGGCGCGGCGCGGTTCTTTTTGTGTTGGCAGCGCGCGCCATTCTTGCTCACAACAAGCCCGAATTGGCGGATCATTTAATTACCCGATGGAATGAATCGTGCGGGACGCCGCACAACGCCGATATTGACCGACTGTTCTTACGAATCCGATGCCGTGTATGTGATTCAGAGACGGATAACATTTTCTACAAGCTATTGCAATTTAAGCCTCCAAGGTTAGGCGACATTGTAGTGGAGTGGGTTTCCCACAAGTGGCGTTACGAAGGTCCCACCGAGAGTCTTTTCCAGTTTTTGTTTGAAGTGATGGAGGACGACAGGCTCCGAAACAAGCGGATGTTAGCCTTGGCTGTTGCGCTTGCTTTTCGTCTGGACTCACATTGGGGCGTTGATGCTGTGCTTTCAGCAAGTCCGGTCGCGGAATCACTGTACGATAAAGTCCTTCCCCTCGCTGCATATTTGGGCAGTCATGGGAGAGCGACTCAAGAGACGCGACCGTTTGCTGATTTGAGCGAATCAGTCGCCCAGACGAGCACCTATATGGAGCAGCTCGTTAGTGAACGGGAACGAAGTATTGCTATTGTGGGAAACTCGGGGGTAGAGCTGGGCCAAGGGAAAGGTGAGCTTGTCGATGGGCACGAAGAAGTGGTCCGATTTAATTGTTTTAGCATGGACGGAAAATTTAAAAATGACTATGGAGAAAAGTTCACCATCCATGCGCGCGGAGCACGTAATGACAATGCTATGCATGCACGCAGCGAGTTGGCGCGTTTAGCCGTTGTTTGCTCTTACGATTTCGTTAATGTGCCGAGGGATTGGAAGCCCTTTGTTAAGCTATCCTTAACGGGCGCTAGGTTGGCCTGCCTTCCGGTAGGTTTTCATTTGCCAATTCAAAGAAAGTTAAACGCGGATCCAAGCATGGGGTTGGCATTTAGCGCCTATCTCAAGAGTGTGAGAGGTGAATTGCCCCGAGAATCTTGTTTTGGCTTCGGATTTGTGGATCAGATAGGCGCCGGCGCGGCCTCTGCACATTATTTTGAGGACGCCAGACCAGCGTTAACCCATCGGTGGGAAAAAGAACAGGAACTGTTTGTCTCCATGCTCTCATAGGAAGGGCCCAGAGTGCGTAATGTTTTCGGCAACTTATTAACGTACGCTTCAGGTTCAGTTGCCTTTCGATACTGTCAGTACTCGTAAGTCGATACGTTGGAGGTACGATGATTGCTTCGTTTTTAAGGAATTTCGTGTTTATCAAGACCAGAAAAACAGCTGGTACTAGCGTCGAGATTGTTCTTTCAACGTTTTGCGCGGGCGACGATATCGTGTCGCCAATGGTTCCCGAGGACGAGCTGTTGCGGGCCGAGTGGGGAGCTCTCCCCATGAATTATTGTGAGCGGGCTAGCGAAGAGCAAGCCTATCGGAATGCAATAATCGATCGCGACATGGGGCTGGTGGGCAAGATTCATCGCGAGCAGAGAAAAAGACTCCGTGCGAAAGGCTACTACGGTCATATGCCCGCAGAGAGCGTTGCTGCGAAGCTGCCCGAGCTCTGGGAGAATGCGCTCACGTTTACCGTCGAACGACACCCTTATGAAAAGGTTGTTTCTAGGGCGTACTGGTGGACACGGTCAAGGAACGATGATCGGAATATTAATGATATCATAGAGGACGTTATAGCTGATCCGCGTTTAAGCGATAAATACCTGTATGCCAGGGGCGATAGAATTATGGTAGACCGTGTCATTATGTTTGATCGCTTGTGGGAAGAAGTTTCAGAGATAATTACCGCTTTTGGAGGGTCGGTATCACAACGAAGGCCTGCGGCCAAGGGATACGCGCGTAAAGATCGGAGGTCCGCAGCGGAGATTCTAAGTGACTCCCAGAAGCGAAGGGTGCGGGACAGATGCGCGTTTGAATTTGATGTCTTTGAATTCGCTAGGTGAGGGGAATGATATGCGTCTGGTTCTGCATGCCGGAACTCATAAAACGGCTACAACATCGCTTCAAAGAGCGTTGCATGACAATGTGTCATGGCTTCGGGCTTCCGGGGTGGAATATGCGCAGTTTTCGGATTGTAAGCGGAGCCACAATATGTTGGCCCATCGATTGGCGCAAGTGCTGCCAGCGGAAGTGGCGGATGTGCAACATGAGATCATGAGGCAAGCGGAACGCGCAGATGTTCTAGTTTTAAGTGCCGAGGAGTTTTCGGTGAGGGCGCTGGGTAAAGAGCACTGGCATGGTTTCGGTCGGGTGGATCATCGAGAAAAGAGGCTTCGTTACCTTGACCGGTTGGCGATGCTGGCGGACTCGTTTGATGATGTGTCGGTATACGTGTGCTTCCGTGAGCGGGAGCAATATGCGAAATCGCTCTATGCGACCAATCTCTTAAGCGGGCTTTTTAATTGGTCTTTGGGCGAATTTGTTTCGCGATGTGTGTCTATATTTGATTACGAGACTACGATCAGGGACTTCCGCGAGAGGTTTTCGAATGTGAATGTTGCTCGCTTTGAGGATGTGCGAAAAGGCAACTTAGTGAGTTGGTATTGCGATTGGTTCGGCATTCCTCGTCCGCCGGGTATTCATCGGGTTGAAAAGGTGACTCCCGATTCGCGGTTGGTAATGTGGGTCTACGAGCGCTCTAGAGATGGGGAGGCGGAAGCGCAGCGGTTAAGGGGGCGTTTTGCTCGTTCGAAGTATGCGAAGGGGTTGTTTAGCGGGAATGGGGGCTGCACGCTTTGGTTGCGGGAGGATGAGCGCGTGCGGTTTCTTAGCAGTTTTCCGGTTTGGGATGACGAGGCGAGTATGTCGCGGAATGGGCGGTCTACTCGGTACGTCACTGAGGCGGAATTGAAGTGTATTGATGAGTCATTTGAAAGGTGGTGTTCGGGAAGTTCGCGATCCGCTCGATGATTGTTGAGCGGAGAAGGCTTGGAGATGTCGCGGTGGTGATGAGGTGCTCGCGTTTGTGGTGCTGTGAACGTCCGGTGTATGCGCTGGTTGGTCCGTTTGTGAATGCAACGTGGCTGGGGTTCGGTTTGGAGGGCTTTGGCGGTCCCGCTGCGGCGGGCGATGCGGGGGGGGGCGGGAGGACCGGCGCGCTGGGGCGAATCGGCAGTGGCGAAAGGGCGAGACCTTGCCCTTTGCGCCATTGGATAAGGGGCGATGGACGGGCTTTGAGGCCCCAGGGCAGGTAACAACCGCATAAGAGAGGGTGCGCGGTTTCGAGGTGTTTGGGGTGGATTCCTGAGTCTTTTCCGATGTCTCTGACGACGGGCTCTACCGGAAGCCGCAGGGGACGAATGCAACCCGAAGTCGCTGCGAACGTGCGATGGGTGCACCCGAGTAGCACACGGTGGAATTGGGGGGTTCCCTACGAGCCTGCAGGTTGACAGGCCGAGCTTTGGCAGGTGAGACGGGCGTTGAAGAGTACAAGCCAAATGCACCCGCGGCAGTCCCGGGCCAAGGATCGTGGGAGCGATGAACAGCTCATAGCTATCCTGCCGATCCTGCCAAGACGAAAAGCGGGCGTTCGCGATTCTTTTGTGATCTGGCGGTAATCCTGCGAGGCCTTGGGTATAGCGTTGGATTTGGTTATCCCGGCAGTGTCGTTCAGCTGCGTGAGTATCCGTATCCTCCAGAAGTTTTTGAGCGGACCCAGGAACGGCGCAGCACCACGCCCGATGGTGGGGAGGGCTGGCTGAAGTGGGCGCCATCCAAGTCTCATGTCATCACGCGCAGAAGCCTTTTCGCCGCGATTCATGATGCGGCCCTGGTCATGGTACTGGCGACGGTCGATGCCGGGATTGGGGCGGCAACTCGGTCCGCTCCGGAGTTCGCCGGTCGGTTGTTGTTGACCGATCACACGGGTTCGCGCTTGACGACGGGTACTGCCGAGGGCAGGCCTCTGGAGAGCTATCGGGCCTGGACGGATCTGACGGATGGTGTGCATACGGTGAACGACGGGCTGGCCGAGATCGCCCGGCGCTACGGTGCGCGCCGCGTATTTGCTATCCCGCCTGCAATCGACAACAGGGCGTTCGTCTCCCGCTGGCGTGTTGGTTTCGAGCGGGTGCTGCCCCGTCGACGCGCTATTCTGTTACCGGGTGCTCTATCGGAATCCAAGGGCTGTGTGACAATGCTTCGCGCGTTTGCAGGTGTTAGCGCGCGGTATCCGAGCTGGCGTATGGAGTTTTTCGGCGAGGGACCCGAGCGATCGACCATGGAGACGCTCATTCGTGAGTGGGGGCTGAGCGATGTTGTACGTCTTCGCGGTTTTGATCCCGACCTTGTCACGCGCTACCGGGGCTACCCTATCGTGGCGTCGGCTACTGCGTTCGAGGCGTTTCCACTGGTTTTGATGGAAGCCATGGCGTCCGGTTGTATCGCCGTGTTTCCCGCTACGTCAGGCGGGCCGGCTGCGATTATTGGAAGTGGGAGCAACGGCCTGTTGGCGCAAACGGACAATGAGGCGGATGTGGCAGTGGCACTGATGGATGCGATCGAGCGATTCGAGTCGCGTTCGGGATCGTGGCGGGAGATGCAAGCACAGGCGATGAAATCTGCGCAGGTAGCCAAGCACTCGACGGTCACCGAAGCCTGGCGTGCGCAGCTAGGCGCACTGGGGTGCGGGGCAGCATGAACTGGCGCAAAGCCGTTTCCCGGGCCGCGATGGCGGTCCGGTTTTCGCGTGCGTGGCCGTGGGTGCGTCCGGTGTATGCGCTGATGGGGCCGTTCGTGGATCTGAGGTCGTTGGTGTTCGGGTTGCAGGCCGGCGGTGGGCCGGCGGCATCGGCGATGCCGCGCGCGCGGGATCGGGGAGCACCGCCGATCTGTGGCGAGCCGGCAGGGGGTGGCCGTGCGGATGCCCGGACAGGCAGCGAGTTCGTGCTGTACCGGATTGTGGGCAATGACCTCTGGCCCCGGCACCGTGTGGGTCAGTCCCGGGAGAATGTGGCCTGGATTCTGGAGCACGAACCGGAACTGGCCGGCTGCCAGAAGCGCTGGGTGGTCAATCGCATCGTGGATCCCGGCGAGGAGGAGGCGATCCTGCGGCTTCTGGAAGAGGCTGGGCAGCCGTATGTGCACATCCCGTTTCGCTGGGACGAATACCGGGCGGTTGGCTGGGATGTGTGCGGGGTGCCGCCGGAGTACGCGCCGGGGACGCGGGGCTTTCGCCAGCTTTCGGAGCTGATGCAGGGGCGGGTGCGGATGCGGCTGTATCGGCACAAGAACAACTATGTGATGAACAACAACGGGGCGCGCAACGCGGCGTTGCGGGATGGTTGCGGCCGCGCCGAATGGGTGTTGCCCTGGGACGGCAACTGCTTTGTGACCCGCAAGGCCTGGAGCGAGATCGTGGAGGGCGTGCGGGCGCGGCCGGAGCGGCCTTACCACATCGTGCCGATGGCGCGGATTACTCGAAACGAGGACCTGCTGAGCGACGGCTTCCGCCCGGAGGCGCTGGAGGAGCCGCAGGTCGTCTTTCGCCGGGATGCGCAGGAGCGCTTCGACGAGGCGTTTTGCTATGGTCGCCGGCCGAAGGTTGAGCTGTTGTGGCGGCTGGGCGTGATGGGGCCGTGGGATGACTGGCCGCAGGAGCCCTGGGACCTGGATTTCCCCGCGTTTGCGGCCGAGGCGGGTTGCTATACCGAATGTGGCTGGGTGGCGCGGCTGTTCTCCGGCCGGGCGGAGCACGAGGTTTCGAAAGGAGACGAGGCGTTCCAGAGCCGCGGACTTGCGCGGATCGAGGCTGTGAGGGCGATGCTGGAGCGCGTTGACGAGCTTGCCTTTGATGAGGGACGCGATCGGCTGGCGCTGTGCGTGTTCAACGAGGGCCGGCTGAGCGACGAAAGCGTGGCGCAGTCACTGCGCGAGCCGTTTCTGGCATACGCGGACGAGGCGCTCGGGCGCGGGCCGTTCAGTGTGGTCGACAAGACGACACTGCCGCCGAGTGGCGATGTGCATGATTACTGGCATCCGGCGCCTTACTACTGGCCGCATCCGCTGCGTATTCCGGGCCTGCCGTATGTGATGCGGGACGGTGAACGGGTCCCGGGGACGCGGTTGTACGAGCCGGAAAGCGATCGTTACGACCGCACGCGGCTGCAGCGCCTGTTCGACGATGGGCTGGTGCTGGCGATGGCGCACCACGCCACAGGAGACAAACGCTACGGCGAGCATGCGGCCAGGCTGGTGCGGCGCTGGTTCCTGGATGCCGACACGGCGATGCATCCGCACCTGGAATATGCGCAGGTGCGGCGGGGACACAACCGGAATCGTGGTTCCAGTTCTGGCCTGATCGAGTTCAAGGATCTTTACTACTTGCTGGATGGCGTGCGTCTGCTGCTGCGGGGCGGCGTGCTGGGCGAGAGTGATCGCGCGGGGCTGGAAAACTGGATGGGCCGTTATCTCGACTGGCTGCGGACCAGTCCGCAGGGTCTGGACGAGCGAGCTTCCCAGAACAACCACGGCACGTACTATGACCTTCAGGTGGCCTCGATCGGGGCGTTTCTGGGGGAGTGGAAGGTCGTTCGCGAAACGCTGCGCGACAGCCGTTCGCGGATTCTGGGACAGTTCGCGCCCGATGGCAGCCTGCCCAACGAGTTGGCGCGTACCACTTCGGCCCATTACGAGTGTTTTACGATCCAGGGCTGGATTCACCTGGCGCGGCTGGCCGAGTCCGTTGGCGAGGATCTCTGGTCCTTCGAAGGGCCGGAAGGGCAGGGGCTGCGTCGAGGCATGGAGTGGCTGCTTGCGTATATGGGGAAGCCGTGGCCGTATAAGCAGATCGATGCGTTCGACGAGGCGCGCTTCTATCCGATTCTGTTCGCCTATCAGGAGAAGTACGGTGATCCACCGGTTGAGCTCGACGATCTGCCAGCGCCCGGTGCGATCAAACCCGTGTTCTTCCCGCACGACGGAATTCCGCCGTTCTGGCAGGCGACCCTTGGTTGCGTTCGGTAGTGTATGTTCGCGGGTTGGTACCCGCCGCAGAATGCCGGCGAGCGCCGCCGACAGTGCCCCGGTAGGGCTGACGCGCGTGGCGACGGGTGGCCTGCCTGGCGGCTGCCTTGTTCAACGATTCAGGTCCGCGCCGGTCGGGCGCCAATGAAACGGCCATGTTCATCAATCATGATCACCGCATCGTTTTCCTGCACATACCGAAATGTGCCGGTACAACGGTGCGACGCCCGCTGGAATCGCTGAATCAGTGGGATGAGTCCGGCCCGCACTGGCGTCGGGAGCATCCGGAGCTGGGCTTTCTGGATTTCGCGCATCTGCCGCTTGCGGTGCTGCGGAATCATTTTCCGGCAGCCTTTGCGTCGGTTCTGGAATACCGATCCTTCGCTCTGGTGCGTGATCCGTACAGTCGATTTGCATCTTCTGTGTCCGAGCGGCTTCGGTGGAACGGGGGCGTGCTTCCGGCGCGGCTGAGCCGCGCCGAGCTGAAGAAGTCGCTGGATACAAGCATTGATTATTTGTCGCGGCCGGACTCGCCTTCGTGCTGTCTGCCGCCGGGTTATATTCATTTTCAGCGCCAGCGTGACTACATCGTGCTGGATGGGGAGCCGGTCGTGGATGCCGTTTATCCAGTGGAGCGGGTGGCGCGGCTCAGGGAAGAGCTGAACGCGTGCCTTGGAGCGGATGGAATGAAGCTGACGGAGTCCACCCCTGCTGCGATACACGCGAATGCCGTGCTCATGTATCGCTACGCGGGGCTGCGGCGGGCCCATCGTGTTGTGGCGCCGGTTATGGCTCGGTTGAGGCGCGTGCTTCCCGCCTCGGCCAGCAGGCGCATCGATGACTGGATGTATGTGCATCGCGACCAGTGCGCGCGCAGTCTGTTCGCTTCGGACTACGTGCGGGACTTTGTTTCGAGCTATTACGCCGATGATGTCGAGCTGTATGCCCGAGTGGTGAGAGCGTCTGGAGGCGAGCGAGAGCAATGAAGATTTCGATCGCGCTGGCCACCTTTAACGGTGAGGGCTACATACAGGAACAACTACAGAGCTTTCTGGATCAGACTCGCCTGCCGGACGAGGTGGTCATCTCGGATGATGCCTCAACGGACGGAACGATGGAAATCGTCCGGCACTTTCAGGAATCGGCACCGTTTGCAGTGAAGGTGATCCAGGGACGGGGGCGACAGGGGTTTGTCGCGAACTTCAATCGGGCTCTGGAGGCGACCACGGGTGATTTGGTGTTCCTGAGTGACCAGGATGACGTGTGGTTCCCGAACAAGCTGGAGGCGATGGAGGCTACCGCGAATGCGCAGGAGCGTGCGTGGCTGCTGATGTGCGATGCGGCGCTGGTGGATCACGATCTTGCGGAGGCGGGGTTTAGCAAGCTCGATCAGATCGAGAGCGCGGGTTTGACATTGGAATACCATGCGATGGGGTGCTGCTGCGCGATTCGCAGGGACTTCCTGGAACTTGCCATGCCGATACCGGCTAACTTCAAATCTCATGATTTGTGGTTGGTGAGGATCGCGGACGGGCTTGGGCGGAAGCACGTGTATCGCGCTGCCCTGCAGTATTACCGGCGGCATGGGAACAATGCGTCTCAAGGGCCCACAAGCGTCCTCACGCGCGTGACCCGACTGGAGCACCAGCGGGTATCGTTTCTGAAACGTTGGACCGGTCGAGCCACCTGGATCGCGGAGGCACGGCTTCAAGTGCGATATGCGCACATGCTGCGTTGGGGAGTCTTACGGGCCGCTCGGAGGTGTTCGGACGGATGTGCCCAGGAGCTTGTCGGGCTTGCACAGCGGCTGGAGCGGGTTGGTTGCAACCTGGAGACGCGCGTTCAACTTCGCGGGAAGCCAAGGCCGTACAGAATTCCCGGCATCATCTCGGTCTGGTGGTCCGGCGGCTACGGGCCATTTAACGGGTGGAAGAGTGCGGCGAGCGATCTGTTGCTGAGATAAGCGGCTGGGGTGCCGCCGCGACCTGTCAGTTAGGAGAGTCCCGCATTGTTCTCTTCGTGCGGTGATGGTTTTTGAAGCATGTAGCAGATGCGCAGATCCCCGATGTAGCGCTGGGCGACGTTGAGGCCCAGTGCGCGGGCGGTCTCCTCGAACCAGTCGGGGTAGAAGCGGATGCAGTCGACCGGGTGGCGGTGGTAGGGAAAGCCTGGCGGGTGGGTATGAAGGATGAGGTGCCCGCTCAGGTTCAGTTGAGCCGCCAGGTCGCTGACATGTTTGTAGGGGTCGATCAGGTGCTCGAGCATGGCCTGGGAGATGATGAGATCGAAGGTGCCCATCGCAGGTGGGGCGTCGTTGTAGTCCCAGTGATGGTCCATGTCTGGGTGGATGCCCGCGGTGACGATGTCGCCTTCGAGGTTGCCGGTCAGCTTGGCGTAATGTGCCTTGTCTCGATTGTATTCGCCGGGCAGGAGAGTGCGATCTATGGGCGTATTGATGCTCTGAACCGCGTGAACGATTGTCCCACGGATGGTGCCGCTTTCTTTGTTCAGGCCCCGTATGTGAAGGCTGGAGCAGGTCTTGTCATGGCGGAATGCACCATGCGCGCGGGTCGCCTCCGGGATGTCCCGCCTTTCGAACAGGGCGTTTTGTATCTGCGACCGGTTACAGAGCCGGATCGTGAGGTGCAGCGATGCCTTTGCCATCAGGCTTCGTATGCGGGCATACAGCGTTCGAATCATGTGGGTTGAGGGCGGGTTGGAGGCCAGCGAGGCCTGTCAGGGCGGAGGGGTGGGGAAACCCGATCAAGTGTTATCGGCGGTGCAGGAGATTGCAAGCTGGGGCCAGGCATAGGGCCATGTGCTTTAGGGAGACACTGATTAATGTACAGACTCGCGTTGGCACCCCCCCGGTTCCCCGATCCTGCGTCGTGCAGCGGGTCGTGGTTCTACCCGCCCGTTCTGGATTGATTCGGGGCGCAACGCAGGATCGGAGAACCTGGGGTGTCAACCCCGCAAGCCATTGGAAGCAGGGGCTCGGCCGCCAGTTTTTACAGAGACCGGGCGCGCCCACGGCGTTGCGGCTCCCCTGTGCAAAATGAGGGCACGGCGGTCACGGCGCCTTGTTCGCACGCAAAAGCGACTCGAGCGCAAGCGTGTACATCAATCAGTGTTTCCGTCGGTGCTGATCGTCGTATCGACTTGTCGGCTTGAGACCTGCGCCGCAAACATGCTCCAATCCGCGTGCACGTCTTGAACGCGCACTTTTGCAGGAGGCCAGAGCCCCTGGCCGATCAGGCGCCCAAACCAGCCCCATCGACCAGAGGGCGGGCCTCCCGCGCAGGAACACGCCAACGGAATTCGGTCCTCGTGAACATCCCCACCAATGGCGCTGTCGTCCCCCGCGCCGCGTCCTTCCCGGTCAGCGCAATGTGGCGCGGCCTGCGCCTGATCGTCCAGGGTGCGTGGGCCCGCGGCTATGCTGCTGTAGGATCGCGGCCCTCTGCGCGATGGGGCGTGTCTCGAATCCAGTCGGCCAGGGGGTTGGCCTCCTACGGCGCCCGGGCCCATCACCTCTGTGGGAGTGCAGCCCCCGGCGCGATGGGGCGTGTCTTGTGTCCAATCGGTCAGGGGGCTTGCCTCCTGCGCATCAGGGCGCACCTGCGGGCTCTGGCACGATGAACACCTGGCGCAAAACGCTGGCGCTGCTCACCCCGAAGGAAAAACGCCGTGGCGGGCTCGTCCTGGGGATGGTGATCGCGATGGCCGTTCTCGAGACGGTCGGTGTCGCTTCGGTTATGCCGTTTCTGAGCGTGTTGGGCAACCCCGAAGTGGTACAGACCAATGCAGTGCTCAACGCGGCCTACGAAGGCCTTGGCTTTACCTCGGTGGATGACTTCATCCTGGCACTTGGCGTGGCGGCCTTCGGGCTCATTCTGTTTTCCGCTTTCTTCCGCTCGCTCACGCACTACGCGATGAATCGCTTCATCGAGATGCGCCGCCACAGCATCGGCAAGCGGCTGCTGGAGACCTACCTGCGCCAGCCCTACGCCTTCTTCCTCGACCGCCACAGCGGCGACATGGCCAAGAACATCCTCTCCGAAGTGGACCAGCTCGTGCAGAACGTCTTCCGCCCCGGCATGCAGATGGTCGCCTACGGTGTAGTAGTGTTGGCGCTGGTGATTTTGCTGATCGTCGTGGACCCGTGGCTCGCACTGGGCGTGGCGGTTGTGATTGGTGGCATGTATGCGCTGATTTTTGGCACTGTGCGGGGAATTCTTGGTCGGGTGGGGCGCGACCGCGCCCGCGCCAACCAGGAGCGCTTCACCGCGGCGAGTGAGGCCCTGGGCGGCATCAAGGACATCAAGCTGCTGGGTCGCGAACACGCCTACCTCTCCCGGTTCGAGCGTCCTTCCGCACGGCAGGCCCGCCACCAGGCCACCAACCAGACGCTCGGCGAGATCCCCAAGTTCATCATTGAGGCAATCGGCTTTGGCGGTGTGATTGCGCTTACGCTGGTGCTTCTTACCACCCAGGGCGGAATTGGCAGCAACGCCCTGGGCGACATTCTGCCCATCCTTGGGCTGTACGCGTTTGCCGGTTATCGCCTGCTGCCGGCCGCGCAGCGCATCTATGCCGGCATGGCAAAACTGCGCTTCGGTGCGGCTGGGGTGGACAACGTCTACTATGATCTGCACCAGCGTGCGGCGTTGGCTGAGCTTTACAAGCGTGTGCCTCAGCCGCTGCTTCCCGGGCAGAGCATCACTTTGCAGAATGTTCATTACACCTACCCGAACGCGGAGCGGGCAGCTCTACTGGGGGTCACCATGGAAATCCCCGTAGGCAGCTCCGTGGGCATCATAGGCGCCTCGGGCGCGGGCAAGACTACGCTGGTCGACGTGCTGCTGGGCCTGCTGCGACCAACCGATGGCGCAATTTTGGTGGATGGTCAGTCGATTACCGAAGATAATCTGCGCGCCTGGCAGCAGGCATTGGGTTACGTGCCGCAGGATATCTTTCTGACCGACTCGACCGTCGCCGAGAACATCGCCCTGGGGGTGGCGCCCGAGCTGGTCGATCACGTTCAGGTGGAACGCTGCGCCCGTATGGCCCAAGTGCACGACTTCATTGTCCAGGACATGCCGCAGGGCTACGACACGTTGGTGGGTGAGCGCGGCGTCCGCTTGTCGGGTGGGCAGCGCCAGCGAATCGGCATCGCCCGTGCGCTCTACCATGATCCGCCCGTGCTCGTGTTCGACGAGGCCACCAGCGCGCTGGACCACGAGACGGAAACTGCGGTCATGGAGGCCGTTGCCGTGCTGTCCAGCACCAAGACGATCATCATGATCGCCCATCGGCTGGGTACTGTCTCGCGATGCGATTCCATCGTGAAACTGCAGGATGGTGAGGTGCAGTCATGGGAAGCCCCCGTCACTGCGCCACCGGATGGTCAGGCCGTGGACAAGGGAACTACCAGCCGAGCCCCGTGAGAAGGGCCGGATTAGGAAAGCAAAACTGCCATGCAATACAGCCTTCGAAAGAAAGTCCTCGTCACGGGTGGCGCCGGCTTCGTGGGGTCCCGTTTGTGCGAGCGACTTTTGCAGGAGGGGCACGAAGTGTTGTGTGTGGATAACTTCTTTACAGGCTCCCGCGACAATATTCGAGATCTTGTTCCGAACCCGCTATTTGAAGTAGTGCGGCACGATATTACCCAGCCCCTGTACGTCGAGGCGGACGAGATCTACAACCTGGCATGCCCGGCGTCACCCGTGCATTACCAGTTTGACCCCGTGCAGACGACCAAGGTGTGCGTGCATGGCGCGATCAACATGCTGGGCCTGGCCAAAAGGACCGGTGCCCGGATCCTCCAGGCATCGACCAGCGAGGTGTACGGCGATCCGGAAGTGCACCCGCAGAAGGAAGACTACTGGGGCCGCGTGAACCCCGTTGGCCCACGCGCCTGCTACGACGAAGCCAAGCGCTGTGCCGAAACGCTGTTCTTCGACTATCGGCGCCAGCATACGATGCCGATCAAGGTTGCCCGCATCTTTAATACCTACGGGCCAAGGATGCAGCCGCGCGATGGCCGCGTCGTTTCCAATTTCGTTGTTCAGGCGCTGCAGGGCCAGCCGATCACGATCTACGGGAGCGGTGACCAGACGCGCTCATTCTGTTATGTCGATGACATGGTCCAGGGCTTGATGGACTTGATGAAAACGGACGACGATTTTACTGGCCCAATCAATCTGGGCAATCCGCAGGAAGTATCAGTGCTCGATCTGGCACGCCAAATTATCCGACAGACCGGATCGAACTCACCACTGGTCCACGAAGATCCGCCAGAGGATGATCCGCGGCAACGCCGGCCCGATATTTCTCTGGCGAGGGACGAACTCGGTTGGCAGCCTACCGTTCCACTCGAAGCGGGCCTGGAGCGGACGATCTCATGGTTCCGTGAACTGCGCGCTCGAGGGTTGGCTTGAGCATGACGATTGTCGGCAAGGAATGTGCTGGATGACTCCGTACTTGGATCCCGTGCGTCTGGCCAAAACCGCGGCTCGCAGAGCGCTGCATGCGCTGGAGGACATCACGTCGGTTCGGCCTGGGAATACTGGCCCGGTGCGTTGGATCGACGCAGAGCCGTCGGGCTGGGCCCCTTGCACAGGTTCGCACGCCCCCACCCGTGATCAGGACCCAATCCGATGGGATGAGCGACATTCCATAGGGCTTGCGGGAGTCTGTCACGTCGAAAGAGCCGATGTCTTCATGCTTAAGCCAAGTGGGGCGGGCCGGCATCCACTGGATCGGCGCGCTGCCGTGTGCGTGCACCCCTCTCGCAGGGTGAAATATCCAGGGGCTCTGTATCTTTCCTCCCGACAGATTAGAAGTATCTTTCAGAAAACGCGGCAGCTTCCTAATAGAAGCCATCACCTTGAAGGCCGGGTAGCCTTGTTGGGGAATGAAGTGAGTGATGCCTGCAACTATTACCATTTCTGGCTAGATACGGTCGGAGACTTGCTGATGCTGCGCGATACGCTCCCTTCGAGCCTTCAGCCGGATCGTTTTTTGGTGTCCCATGCAGGAGAACCCTGGCAGGAGGAAATCCTGGACCGGGTCGGCATCGCGCCGGAGCAAGTCGTTCGGTATGCCGACCACGAGCGGCTAACGGCCGATGAGCTCCTTGTGCCCCTCCGAGACAAGGGGGCCGTAGGTGTCGCGCCTGGGCTCGTCGACCGTATCCGCCACAAAGTCAATATACACATTGACGCACCGGTAGCTGCCCGCTCGCTCTATATCTCCAGGGGCGACAGTTCTCGACGAACGGTCACAAACGAAGCGGAGGTTCGCGACTTGGTTCGGGGCCATGGAATTGACGTAGCTGAGCTATCCCGCATGAGAGTAGCCGACCAGATCGACTTGTTCGCCTCGGCCCGGCTAGTGGTCGCCACACATGGCGCAGGGCTCACCAACCTGATGTGGTGCCAGGAAGGGGCCACTGTGATCGAACTGCTTCCGGACCGTCATCGAAACCCCTGCTTTCGCGATATTTGTGCACAGCGAAAGTTAAGGCACGACGCTATCCTGTGCCCGCAGCTTGGGGCAACGATGGGACTTAATGCGACCATGACCGTCCCACTCGGGTTATTGGATGCGATGTTAAGCTATTATGGATCACATGACCCTCTTTGGGGTTGACGTTTCGTCGCGCGCCTGTAGTAGGTCTCTTGCTAGTTAGCGCAACCACTTGTTGGGCTCTGTTGAAAACTGAAGCTAGATTGTATGTCCGCTTAAGTGCGGCGGTTGCGTAATCCTCGATATGTGCTTTCCATGCACTACTCCACTCCACTCCACTCCGCTGGACTCCACTCCGCTAAATGGGGCGCTGATTGACTCCTGACAGTTAAAAGAAAAGTTTCTAATGCTTGAACATTTAAAGAACACCTATCGGCGGTTGCCGCTTTCAGTCAGAAACCCATTAAGGTCGGTTCGTAAGGGGATAAAGTCAATTCTCTTGCGTTCTTCGAACAATCGGTTGGCGCACTGCCATCGCCAAAGAAAATATTATCGCATCCTTAAGATTGCTGTCACTGGCTCTAAGGGTAAAACGACGACCTCATTGCTGTGCGCGCATATATTAAATGCGAGTTATGATAAAGTTGGTTGCGCCACGACCGACGGTCTATACATCAATAAAGAGATGTGCTGCGAGGGGAGTCACGCTGGAAATAGAGGTCCAAGGGAGTTGCTTCGGAGGCACGGGGTGGATGCGGTCGTTCTTGAGACGGCTAGAGAAGGAATCATAAAAGAGGGATTATTTCTGGGGAGTGTCGACGGGGCTGCACTATTGAATATTGGTGTTGATCACGTTGGGATGGATGGCGTGCGCACCCAGATAGACATGGCCCTTATTAAAAAGAGAGTGACCGACACTTCATCGGGCGTTGTGGTGTTGAATGCCGGTGACCCGATCGTACGTGCCTTGTTGCCGGAATATATGGAGCGGTCGTTAGTTTTGTATTCTTTAAACCGACATGATGTGGAAAATCACGTTGCCGCAGGTGGTCGAGCAGTAACGTTGGATGAGGACAAGCACATCGTAATTGTTTCGGGCAATAACCCGGGCGACCTACAACGTATCGTTCATGTATCTGAGTTATCATTTTGCAGGGATGGTTTAGAGTTTAATGTGCAAAATTCGATTGCGGCAGTCGCGTTAACGTATCCGTTCATTGGTGATGCCGCGATCCTGAGCGAGCGGCTCCGGACCTTCGTCCCAAATATGGTGGGCGGGAGCGATCGTTTTTATGTGGCTCAAGAGACTCCATTTCTGGTCGTTTCCGATCGGACTTGCAGTGCCACGGGTCTTCAAGGCCTTCTTCCTGCTTTTGAGTCAATGGCCTCTTCTGGAGGCATAAGGCGGTGTGTTCTGACAGCGGCCGGAAATCGGCCAGATTGGATATTTGAAGAAATGGCGAGGTTGCTGGTAGCAGCAGGATTTTTGGAGATATTTATATATGAACATAGGTCCTCGTTAAATGGTAGATCGCCAAACGAGGTAGTGAGGCTGCTTCGAGATAGTTTATTGAAATTGGGGATGCCGCCCGATTCCGTATCGATAATGCGTGGTTTTGGTTCGTGTGTTGAACGGGTGGTGGGAATTAGCGAGGCGGGCGATACGGTTTTGATATTGGGTGTTTCAGATTGGGAGAAAAGGAGTGTGGTTCGTCGCTGTATCCGCAGGATTGGTTTGGACGTGTCGTGGCCCTGATTTTTCGAGTCCAGGGTTGTGACGGACGCTAGTTTTGTCAGTTTAGACGTCGTGGGTCTCGAGGTGATAGTGTGAGTAAGGGTTGGTCGTAAAGGTGAGGTGGGGGAGTGGGTGATATTCTGTTGTCGACCGGTCGATCCGAATGTGGAGAGCTTGGGGCAACACTTCGTGATGTTTTTCGTGGTGGAGTTTCGCCTATCTGGGAGTATTCTGGTCCCTGGGGCGCTCTTGCGGTGCGTGGTGGGCATTACAAAGGTTTTGATCCGGTTGAGACGTCTACGCATATCTGTGTGGTCGTCGGAGGGCCGGTTCTTCGGTTTGCGGGCCATGGGTTTCTGGTGGATGGGAATTGCGACTCCGGGACGCGGGCCGTTCTAGAGCGTATTCTTTCTGAGGGAATGTCTTGGGAGCAGGATCTTGATGGGCCGTTCGTTGTACTAGTCGTGGAGAAGGTCAGTGGGAAGATCACCTGCATGACCGATCTAATGATGTTTATTCCGGTCTACGAATACAGGCAGGATGGTCAGCTCGCTTTAGGTACGCATGTAGATGCGGTGGCGTCAGTGAGCGGTAAGGCAAGTGCGTTCGATGAGGCGTCGCTAGTGGACTTCATTCTGCACGACGTGGTGACGTATCCCTATACCGCATATCAGGGCATTTGGCAGCTTACTCCGGCGGCCGAACACAGCTACATCGTGTCGAACGAAGGGGGTACGCACAAGCTTGAGCCCAATGTGTACTGGGAGCCTGTCGAGCGGTACGCCTTCGGGAGTATCGATGACGCGGCGGATGCGCTGCGGTTCGGGCTTGAGGAGTATGTGGCTCGAGCGACTGCAGGTATGGATCACATAGCGCAGTTTATTAGTGGAGGAGAAGACTCCCGAGCACTGGCGGGTCTGCTGCCGACCGAACTGAAGCGCGACGCGTACATCTTTCTGGACAACATGAACCGAGAGGGTCAGGTAGCCGATCGGGTGGCGAAAGCCTACGGGGCCACGTTCTATCCCGTATACCGATCTCCAACGCATTACGTCGAAATTCTTGAAGAGGCGAGTCGCCTGGTCGGGGTCGGCCATCAGTACACGCACGCTCATGCTCTTGGGTTTCATAGTGAGTGCAAGCTCGATCAGTACCAGGCGGTGTTTGGGGGCTATCTCTCGGACTCCCTTCTTAAAGGGGCCTATGCACGGAAGCCCCGTGGCTATGAGAGGTTCCCGTTTCTTCCGGAGGTTTCGCTGAGTGGCGAATCGCGTTGCCGGCCGTTGGATAGCCCGGTGTTCCGCCTCGACCTGCTTCGGGAGGTCGAGCAACGGCGGTGTTCGCATCTAGAAAGGGTGCGGACCATCCGTCCGCGCACTGCCCACGAGTGGTTCGTGCTCTGGCCGATGACGATGCGTACGACCATCCCCAACCTCTACAGCACGCGCCGTCTATTTGCGAGCTATGAGCCGTTTATGTCGAATTCGGTGGTTAAGGTTTGCGCGTCGGTCCCATTGCGCTGGAAACTGAATCGCCGCTTGTTTTTGCGTTCGGCGCGGCCTTGGCTTCAACCCGCACGTTCTGTCCAGCACGGCGATGGCCGCTTTCCCCACCTCTCCTGGGTAACGAACACCCCACTGCAGGCAAGTGTGTGGGCATGGAGGCAGGTCCAGCGAAAAATCATGCGAAAGCGTTTCAATGAGGGGCCTTGGGGCGATTGGCAAACAGTGGTCCGCTCGCGGATATGGCAGGAGAAATGGTTTCGGCTGGCCGCTGGATCCGAGCTTTTTGAAAGACTTTTCGAGGGGGGAGGCGAGCAGGATAAGCATGAGCTCTTAGAACGCTTGCCAATACAGCAGCAGGTGAATCTGCTCCAGATCGCTGGGTCAGTAGGGTTCGTCGAAAAGGAATAGGACTACTGGCTTAAATTTCAGCAAATTCATTTTCCCGACTGAGAGTACGCCAGAAACGATGCGGGCGGTGCTGCGCACATGCCGCACCATTTGGTGTGGCGCGGGCACAACGGACAGGTGGTGTTTGCCGGGGCGAGGATTACGAGCGGTATCTGGAAGATTTGTGTGAGTTGAACGGTGCGCTGGGTATTCCGGTGTATGCGTACTGACCGATGTTCATCCTGTGCGCCTGCGCCTGCGCTTGCGGCAGGAAAGGAAGTGGCGGTGATAGGGCCGATGGTGAAGGCGGCGGCAGTTTTGGTCGGCGATATCGCTATTGATTCGAGGGCCGCTTGGGCACGTTGGCGAAAAGGCGTTAGAAATGCCGCCCGGAATAGAACGAGAAGGCCCTGTTTACGGCTGGGAGAGTGTATTTGTCCCCGTTGCCGCCAGTTCTATAGGCTGGTACCTGCTAGTCTGGATAGCTTGGTTCCAGTAATAACGGTTATCTGTGAGTTGTCGCTTTCACAGTGCGGCCGAGCGCTTACGTCCAGTGCAGTGGCTCGGGTAATGCCGGTTGGGTCAGCCTTGTGTCCGGCGATTCGACTGGGTCAGGCTGTCATGCGGTCAGGGGGAATGTTCGATGCGAGACTGTGGCCAACGTGGCGCTCATCATGATGGATTGGCAACGGTGCGGGGCAGCCTGGATTGCGGTCGTGCCAAGGGTGATCAGCCAGCGTATCCCGTAGTCGGCCCGGTCTGGGGGTGTGTATCAATGCGCGCAGACTGCCACGGGCGTAAGCCTGTCACACATGGAGGAATTGTCCCCAGCATTTCGCGCTCGCTTGGTGTGCCCGCGTAACGGAGTCGGTTGTCTTGCGTTTTTCCCTTATTGTCCCGTACTACGAGGATCCTGATCGTTTGGATCGCTTGTTGCGTTCGGTGCCGGTCGCGCGTGAGGACATCGAAGTAATTGTGGTCGATGACTGCAGCCTGGACCAGGCGGCTTTGGATGCATTGAGGGTGAGCTGGCCGGGCGTACGCTGGTGTTCGACGCGGGAGAACGCAGGTGCAGGGGTCGCCCGAAACGTTGGGCTGGACGCGGCGCGCGGGCGCTGGCTGGTGTTTGCGGATTCGGACGACGAGTTTCTGCCTGGGGCTTTCGAAACATTTGATGGCGTGCTGCGCCCGGACGACGAGCTGGTGTATTTCCTCGCGGAAGCGGTACAGGAGGCGGACGGTAGCCCGTCGGTTCGGTCCGAGCGGATAAACGCAATGGTGACGGCGTACGCCCGATCGCCGAATGTGGAAACGCTCGAAAGGCTTCGCTTGCAGCACGTGAATCCCGTTGCCAAGGTTTACTCACGAGCGTTCGTCGAATCGCGAGGGTTGCGCTTCGATACCGTTCGGAACGGTGAAGACGTAGCGTTCAATGTCTTGGCGGCTATGCAGGCAGAAACGCTGAGGGCCGAGTTGGTAGCGGTGTACCGCATTTATCGCCGCGCAGGCAGTCTCACGACGGATGCTACCGAAAAGGATTTGCTGGCGAGGCTCGAGGTCCTTGGGCAGTTGAATGAGCGGCTTCGGGACCTTGGCGTTAAGGAGCGCATGCACGCTGGTTCGTATATTGCGCGTGCGGCCCGCTTTGGTCCTAGGGCATGGATTGAGGCCTTTCGGCTGATGGTGCGCCACGAGATGCTGGCCGCGACGCTGCGCCGGACGCGGCCGCGAGAGGTGGTTCGGTTCCTGCGCTGGTTCTGGCGGAGTCGGCGGGAGCGGCAACGGCTCGAAGGACAGACGAGCTCCTCGGTGGATCGGAAGCTGTAATGGTAGTGGTGTATTCAGTGGTCGTCCCGCACTACGAGGATCCTGATCGTCTGGATCGCTTGTTGCGTTCGGTGCCGGTCGCGCGTGACGACATTGAAGTAATTGTGGTCGATGACTGCAGCCTGGACCAGGCGGCTTTGGATGCATTGAGGGTGAGCTGGCCGGGCGTGCGCTGGTGTTCGACGCGGGAGAACGCAGGTGCAGGGGTCGCCCGAAACGTTGGGCTGGACGCGGCGCGCGGGCGCTGGCTGGTGTTTGCGGATTCGGACGACGAGTTTCTGCCTGGGGCTTTCGAGGCGTTTGATCGAACCCTGCGTCCGGATGACGATCTGGTGTATTTCCTCGCGGAGGCAGTGCAGGAGGCGGACGGAGCCCCATCCGTGCGATCCGAGTGGGTGAACGAACGAGTGATTGAATATGCGCATTCACCCGATGAAGAGGCGCGGCAGGAGCTGTGCCTGCAGCATATTGTGCCCTGGGCGAAGGCTTATTCGCGTGCCTTTGTGGAGTCGAACGGGGTGCGTTTCGACCCAGTGCGGCGCGGCAATGACGTCGCATTCAATGTGTTGGCGGCCATGCGGGCGGGCCGGTTGCGAACGGAGCTGATCCCGGTATACCGAGTCTATCGGCGTTCCGAGAGCCTTACGGCTGATATGTCAGAGGCCGCGTTCATGGAGCGATTTTGGATTGATCGCTCGCTTTCACAGCGTCTATCGGCCTTGGGTGTGCGGAGGGGAAGATCCGCGACCGGTCAGATGTTGCTGTCTGTACGATATGGCCCTGGGACGGCGCTACGAGTGTGGTGGCTCGCGATCTGTTCACCGATGAAGATCGAATGGTCGCGTATTTTTGATGTTGGAAGATGGCGGCGGTTTTTAGTGAATCAGCGTCGGGATGCGCAGGAACGGATAAAGTGACGCCGTCGGTTCGACGGGATAATGCCTATCAGGGATGGAGGGGGTGCCCGTGACAGCATGGGTAGGCATGTTGGTCTGGGCGTTGTTGGTCGCAGGGTTTCTCCGAACTGGCACGGCTGTGGAGCGTACGTCTGGTCAGGCCGCAAGCCGGTTTGGCATGCTCGCAATGCGCGGTACCGAACTGCAAGTGCGGGGCGCGACTGGCGTGCTGGCGGTGTTGGCGGTTGCGCCGCTCGTGTTTTTACTCGCCGTGCGCCGCGATGTTGGTAACGATTACGCGAACTACGTTTGGATGTTTGAGTGGGCCCTTGCTGGGCACGAACTCACTTGGATTGAGCCGCTTTACTCCTTTCTTAATCGTCTGGCGGCACCACTCGGCCCCTCGGGAATGGTTCTGGTTTTCGCGGTATCGGCTGTCCTTGCCGCTTTGCCACTGTTCTATCGAGTGTTTCGCTCGAGTCCAATGCCGTGGTTGGGCGTTCTGATTCTGTTTGGACTGGCGGTTCCATTCTTCATGACCAACGCGGTGCGTTCGGCTATCGCCATCGGTATCGTCATGCTGGCCTTGCCTGCAATTTGGCAGCGTCAGCTCCTGTTCTGGACGTTCGGGGTTTCGGTCGCGGCAGGGTTTCACCTCACTGCACTCATCGTTTGGCCACTGTACTGGCTGTTGCACTTGGCTTGGCCGAGGCTTCTCGTGCTCGCGGGCCTCGCAGGCGCAGTCGTACTGTCCACGAGTCGCGACGCTGCGCTCGGATTGCTGCACTGGATGTCGGTTATCCTGCCTTTCTATGCACATTATCCGGGAAGGGTGGTCGAGCGACTGGATGCCTATGAGTTTGGGCTGGGGTATCTGATTTACCTGGGCTTGGTCGGTCTAGTGCTGCTGATGTGGGAACGCGTAGCCAGGGAAGGGCGTGCGGTGGTGGTGTTCCGAAACACCGCCATCCTAGGCCTATTGCTGACGATAGCCTTATACCAATTCTGGGCCGTGAATCGACTTGCGCTCTACTTTATGCCCGTTCTAGCCATGCTATTGCCGTGGGTTATCGCGTGCTTTGCAACAAGACTGGCGAGGATTGGGTGGACCGTGGGCTTCGTGGCCCTATTCGGAGCGATGTTCGCGCGAGGCTTGTGGGTCGGTGCCCATCAGGCGATGCCATACCAGTGGGTGCTTTGACGTTCTCGAACAGGATGGGAAACGAGCTTGCGCAGGATCGGTGCGCGCGGCGTGCGTGTTCGCCCATGCCTGGAAGCTGTAGCTAGACGGTGGGGCCGGTCCTGGAACTATGCAATGCGTTGATCGGGGTAATGGATGCGCCGCCGTTGCGCTCACACAAGAGAATGGCATGGGCTTTAGTGAGGACAAACTCCGTTGAACACTTCAGCAAATCATCACAAGCCTGTCGTTTCAGTGGTGATGCCGGTCTACAACGGCGAGAGATTCGTCGAGTCGAGTATTCGTTCGGTATTGGCGCAGACGTTCGTCGACTGGGAATTAGTAGTGGTCGATGATGCTTCGGATGATGCCTCTCCGCAGATTGTTCGCAGGTTCGCCAAGCAAGATGAGCGCATACGGTTGGTTCAGCTGGAGCGCAACGGGGGTGCGGCGGTGGCCAGAAACGCTGCGATCGACCTTTCCCGTGGGCGGTATCTCGCGTTTCTGGACGGGGATGACTTGTGGGTGCCGCACAAGCTGGAGCGCCAGGTGGCTTTCATGCAAGAGAATGGCGTGGCGTTCTCATACGGCGCGTATGACCGTGTCGATGAGAACGGTGACTGTCTGTCCGCGGTGGGAGTCCCGGCGAAATTGCGGTATTGCGACCTGCTGAAGACCTGCTATATCGGTTGTTTGACGGCAATGTACGACACGAACGTGTTCGGCAGGCGTTACATGCCGTTGATTCGCCGCCGGCAAGATTATGCGCTATGGCTTGAGTTGCTGCGCGACGGCGGGACAGCGATGGGCCTGAACCAGGTTTTGGGAGTGTATCGAGTGCGGTCTGGTTCCATTTCGTCGAACAAGGCGTCGACTTCGCTGTACACATGGCGGATGTACCGCGAGGTCGAGGGACTTTCTTTGTCGAGAAGTGCGTGGTGTTTTGCCCACCAGACTGGGCGGGCGGTGGTGCGGCACCGTTGGCCTGGACTCGCGCGGCGTCTGGGGTGGCTGCACTCGGTGGATGGGGCTTCGGCGGGGGGTTACTGTGGGCCCTATGGACCCTCGCAATGACTAGGGGACTTGAGTGATGGCGCGCTTGCTTGTCACGGGTGCGAGCGGGTTTGTAGGTGGCGCGTTGGTCGAGCGCCTGGCGGGTGAGGAGCGATGGAGGCCCGTGGCGGCTTCACGGCGCGATTTGTCGTTGCCGGAAGGAGCGGAGGTGGTGGTGGCTCCATCCCTTGGTCCTGACGCGGACTGGGGCAGCGCGGTGAGGGACGCGGATGCTGTTGTGCACGCAGCTGCTCGTGTACATGTGATGGAAGAGGGCTCTGCCGATCCGCTGTCGGAGTATCGGCACACCAACGTGGAGGGGACGTTGGCGCTGGCGCGGCAGGCGGCGCAGGCTGGGGTGCGGCGATTTGTGTTTGTCAGTTCGATCAAGGTGAACGGGGAGCAGACCGCTCCGGGTAGCGCATTTACCGCAGCAGATGCAGTCGCGCCAGTGGATCCTTATGGCGTCTCCAAGGCGGAGGCGGAGGCGGCGCTGTTCGCGCTGGGGCGCGAGACGGGAATGGAAATCGTGGCGGTGCGCCCACCACTAGTATATGGGCACGGTGCCGGAGGTAATTTCGCGAGAATGGCACGCTGGGTAGGAAAGGGCGTCCCGTTGCTTCTGGGCGCCGTGGACAATCGGCGTTCGCTGATCGGGCTGGATAATCTGGTGGATCTACTGATGACGTGTGTAGAGCATCCGGATGCGGCGAATCGGGTATTTTTGGCTGGCGACGGAGAGGATCTTTCCACCACCGATCTGTTGCGCCGGGTGGCGGTGGCAATGGATCGACGCGCTCGGCTGGTGCCGTTCCCCCCGGTGCTGTTGCGTGCTGCGGCGCGTGCGGTGGGGCGAGACGATTTGGCGCGGCGGTTGTTGGATTCGTTGCAGGTAGATATCACCGATACCTGTGAGACGTTGGGGTGGGAGCCGCCGGTGAGTGTGGATGAGGGGTTGCGGCGGTCGGTGAGGGCTCTTCTTCAATAGAGAGGCTATTGGGCTTATCGGTTACATGTCTGGCTGAAAGTCCGAAAGGTGGACCGGAAGCGGTCTTGTCTGCTCTCGCTTAGCATTCTCACAGCGTTGTGCAGCGCATTGAGGTTCTGTATGAGCTGTATGAATGTTGCGAGGACTCGCCGAAGCTCGACAAGATCAAGGCATGCGAGGCCAGCGGCTGAGGCGTCGTGTGCGGCGGAGATCGACCAGCCAGGCGCGCCAGGTGCGCGAGTCGGGAAGCTTGTGCCAGCGTTTTTGTGAAGGCGTGTCGATCTCAGACAAGGCATCGACGAGGTTATGGAAGAAGCACTGAAAGGTCTCAAGGCGAATGCTGAAGGGGTGGGACTTCAGGTTGCGGAAATAGGGATTGGTATTGATCTCGTAGACTTGGCGGCGTCCTTTGACCAGGCCAAAGTCCACCCGCCCGTATTCAATGTCGGCGGTATCGAATGCGCCGCCTAGAGCTTGTGCGTGCGTGTGCTCTGTAACCATATGATATTCTTCGTTATAAAGCTCCCCAGGTGCGATGCCACGCTGCCCATATTTGGCTACCCATGTTTCCTGGTGAGCGCAGGGCGCGCCGATGACGCGGTCGGAAATGCGGTAGGCGGCCAACTTGCGGTACAAACCCTCGTGCACAGGTTCGGCGGCGAACTGGACGATGATGAGTTCGCGTAGTGGAATGCCGCGGGCAACCTGTTCCTCAATGGCGTTTTCGAGGGACTTCGGGCTGTAGATCAAGTCTGTAAGGACACCCCGGTGCGCCGAGTCGGTACGAAGAAACACTGGGTACCGGTCGGTGGGCGGTTCGTCATCGGCTTGCCAGACGTTAAATTCGTTTATGCCTTGATGATGCAGGTGCCGCAGGAGCTGGTACCGGGAACGGTGTCGGGCAGGGTTGTTGAGGACTCGGGCGCCCGCCTCGCGCAGTTGCCTATAGATGCTGGCTACGCATTCCAGATCCCAGAAATGCAGCCGATCGAGGTCAGAGAAAATGTAGGTCGCCTGGGGTAGGCGCCTTGCTCGCAGGAGCCTTTCATACGGGATGACGCGTAAATCGATTTCCGGGTGACGTTCGAGGTCTCGATGTGTGGAGCAGTGCGGCTGCGTGGTAAAGAGAATGATCATTGATGGGTGGCGTCGATATAGGCCCGTGCATTGCTCATAAGGTTACTTCCCAGGTCGGTAAGGACACCGTGTGCGTCGACTACCTGATACCCGGCCTCGAAGTTGTCCCGGTCACGTTCTAGGGCCCTTCTTGCACGCTCTCGCTCCTCCTCGGCAAGAAGTTCCGATTGCAGAAGCTGTTGCATTGCCCAGTGCATTCGGGCTGACACGTAGGTGGCGTGATAAATGCCATCCATCGGGCGCGGGTCGGCGCGCAACGGCGAATCGAATAGTTCCGAGTCTTCGTTAAGTGTGAGCGGTTCATGTGTGCAAAAGCCGAACAGCAAGCTGTGTGCACTCTCGTGGGCGAGTACCTCGACCATCTCGATCCTGTCAGTGTGGAGAGCTGCGTTCAGGAACAGGGCGCCCCACAGCTGATAGTGAGAACCACCATGAAATTCGCCCTTGTCGTTTGGTCCTCCGGTTACGCCGACCACTTCGTGCACGATCGCCCGTATTTCTCCGGCAAGTCGGGGGGCCGCCTGATCGAGCAGGTCCATCGCGGCCTGGTAGCGCTTGACAAAGGCACTTGTGGTTTCGGGATCCGGCGTATGGAGGCTAAGGTCGGACCGCATGGAATCGCTCATGCGATTTTTGTAGCAGAGGCCACGGGTGCTGCTATCCAGTGCGCCGATCGCCTGGCCCGCGGCGAGCGCCTTTTCCTGCGCGAGCCGTTGCATGGAATTGGTAGCACGTTCTTCATCGTTCTCGATGAGAGCGAAGACAGCATCAAAGTAGAAGGCGAACGCCGTTGGTGCGAAGGTGGTGCCCGCTTCGAGTGCGGTGCATTGCTGCTCAAGCGTGCTGAAATCGAGTCTCAGGCGATTCTTGCAGGCATCAACGACCAGTCGCAGGCTGCGTCCAAGCTCGACATGCATGCGCTGATTGATGTGCTGGGCCCTTATCGGGTCGGGGCCGAAATCGGGTCGGATTGGCACAGGGGTAACCTTGAGGCGCAATGGCTGTCGCACTGGTTCGTACGGGTCGCTGGTCGACCCGTTGGGATCCGGAGGCACGCTGATCAACGCAACCAGCGATGGAATCAGCGTGCCCCCAGGGCTGTAGGAATACTGAATTTGCGAATACCACGGGTGGGTTTCAGTTGGGCCCACGGCATTCCCGCGTCAACCCAGGATCCTGGGAGAATTAGTCCTTGGCCACTCCAACCTTCGATCCAATCGAGGACGCAATAGGCTTCCCTTCTCCAATTTTCGCACCCAGGGCGGATGTCGGCGCTTTGGCGTGAAGAAGTCGGAAACCCAAGAGTTGGCGCGTGTCCAGCTTGATCATTTTTTTCATCTCGTGTTCCTTTACAGTGGCTTGGCAGAGTTAGTTGGTTGGGGGGCGAGAAACCACCCACCACCTTTGTAAACCAACCTCTCGCCGTCGCGCAAGCCTGCCGCTACCGGCGCGACCGTAAGTTCGGAGCGAGTAGTTCTGGATAATCCGAATCCGGAGAATATCCGGTGGCTCAGGGGATTTTGGGGCGAAGTGGAGACTCGAATGGTTTGGTTCAGAGTAGATTGGGACACGCTGAGAGCGATGCGATCTGATCGTAAATTCGCCACATGATTCCTGTTTCCCGTCCGTATCTACCCCAAAGGGAGAAGCTGGATGCCTACCTCGATGGCATCTATGCGCGCAATCGGCTCAGCAATGATGGGCCGCTTGTTCAGGAGCTTACGCGGCGGCTGTCGTCATTTCTCGGTGTCGAACATCTATTGCTGGTGGCCAATGGCACGCTCGCTCTCCAGGTAGCTTATCGAGCGCTGGGTGTTTCCACGGAGGCCGGCAAGAGTGAACCGAACGCGATCACCACTCCGCTAACATTCGTGGCGACCGCTAGC
This sequence comes from Thioalkalivibrio sp. ALJ1, assembly GCF_000745395.1. Lineage (NCBI taxonomy): Bacteria > Pseudomonadati > Pseudomonadota > Gammaproteobacteria > Chromatiales > Ectothiorhodospiraceae > Thioalkalivibrio > Thioalkalivibrio sp. ALJ1. The sequence goes on from NZ_JQIW01000003.1 coordinate 67,330, forward strand.
TCGCTAAAGTGGGAAGGCGTCGATCCGGTCTTTGGGGATGTTGATGCGGAGACATGGTGTCTTGACCCGGACAGCATCGCGCCACGCGTGACCCAGGACACCCGGGCCGTGGTGCCGGTGCACCTGTTCGGAAATGCTTGCGACGTGGAAGCGATCGATACGGTAGCAAGGGACTACGGGCTTCGTGTCATATACGACGGTGCCCACGCGTTTGGCGTGCGGTATCGGGGAGAGAGCCTGTTGAGCCGCGGAGACGCCTCTGCAGTCAGCTTTCATGCGACCAAGGCGTTCCACACGGTGGAGGGTGGAGCGATCGTGTTCCGCCACAAGGCGGATCTGGAACAGGCGCGCTCGCTGATCAATTTTGGGCAGACGGCTCCGGACCGCATCGAAGCGGTCGGGTTGAATGCCAAAATGAGCGAATTTCACGCGGCTATGGGTTTGTGCGTGCTGGACGAGCTGGAGCACTGTCTTGCGCCGCGCCGGGAGGCCTGGCATGCCTACGAGGCGGAACTGGGGGGTTGGGCTCGCATGCAGCGGCGCTCAAGCAGTGTCGAGAACAACAGTTATGTGTACTTCCCGGTCGCGTTCGCGGACGAGGCCCAGATGCACGCCGTCAAGAATGCGCTGGAACGGGCGGAGATCCAGGCTCGCCGTTATTTTTACCCAGCCCTGGATCGAATCCCGGATTTGAACCCTGTGCGCCCGCCAAGCGCACGCGCAGGGGACCTGGCTTCGCGTATGCTTTGTCTGCCGATGGGCCAGGACCGTTCCGAGACCGAGTATGTGCTGGAAATCCTGCGCGGGATGTCACGATCGATGCGCATGCAGGCGACGGGTGATGATTGAAGTGACGCTCTATGTTGGTTGCGCCGCCGCCTTCCAGTGCCCAGTTTGTTCGAGTGTTTCGACAGAGTCTTGCCAGGTGGAGTAGCTGTACAGAGATTTGCTAACCACCAGGTCGTACGCGGGTTCGGAACGCGAGAACCTGGGGAAGTCATGCTCCGGGAGCCACTCGTTCAGCAGGAAGCCAAGCTCGTCCTGTCCCATCATAAGCCTGGCGAACGTGCTGCCTGTTGTGCGCAGGTTCATTTCCTGGGCTTTGTTGTTGCCATTTCGATCTTCGCGGAACTGAACCGATAGAGCGCCTGCGCCTCCGTCGGCTATGAATGCCTGGGCAAACCGTCGCGCCAGCTCCTCCAGGTCCGGTCTGGCCGCTCGCTGCATGCGTGTGACCGCACCAAAATGATGATGGTTATGTAGTACGAAAATCTCACCGATCCGCCCATCGGGGGCAATGGGAATGTGGCAGGTGTGGTGATTGACTTCGGGGACTTCCGCGAACAGCGGTTTGGGGCCATCCAGGCGTTCGAAGTAGTCCTGTAGCGCGTCGCCCGGTCCGAGATACTCCTGAAACAGGTAGTCGCGGCGTTGAGCGAAATATTCTGCTTCCTGAGCGTCGCGTACAAAGTAAACGCCTTTTGAGGCGAAACCCTCAATGGGCTTGGCTACCATCGGATAACCGACCTGGCTCGCGAAGGCGTGCAATTTGTCGATATCGTCGGAGTGCTGCAAAACCAGCGTGTCGGCGAACGGCAATCCATGTGCCTTGCAGAAGGCGGCGCTTTTCCCCTTGTCCAGCGCGCCAATGATAGTCTCAAGGTTGCCGTAAGGGATGGCTCCTGGAAGTGCAGGGTTCGAATCAAGCAGACGCCACAGGGCGGCCGTATCGGCGTCGCGCGCGCTTAATATCAGATCGGGCTGTGTGCTCCGCAGAACCTGTGCCATTACTTTCGGGTAATCGATATGACCCGTCGTTGGCACTTGGTAGCACTCGTCGCACCGGAAATTGTTGGGGCTGGATGCAATGCTGTTGGTGCCGATGATATGCACCCGGTCGCGACGGTTCCATTCTTCGTATTCCAGGCTGTCGAGGATGTTCTGGCCTACAAGGCTCCCGACGCTGACGATGAGCAGGCGCGTTCGAGATCGCGAGGGTGTATTCATGTCGATAGGTCCTTTGGCATGTCTGGGACAACGTAACCGAGTGAGGGCAGGTCCAGCCCGGTTATCTCAGTGGTCTTGCGGTTGCTAAGGGCATAGCGCTCCTCTGCCCACGCTTCGAATTGTTCGACGAGCCTGTTCTCGACCAAGGCGTTCAAGTGACGGGGTAGAAAGGCACCCGTTCGTCTGGCCAGGGCAGCGGCGTAGCGCTCGGGCAGGGACCGACGTCCCGGGCGATTCGGTGAAGCGAGCAGACGGTTCAAGTTTCTCTGGATCGCGCAGAGTGTGGCGGGTGATCCAGGATTGACCCGGGCTTCGGGGGCGCTGGTGATCGTGCGCAGGCCCACAAACGTGCGGATTTGGTTCACGAAGTCTACGTGGTTTTCGGCAAGCCATTCGTAGGGAAGCACCAGTACGTTAGTCGTGCCGAAACGTTGCTGGTAATACTGAACGAGATGGTGGTATTCGAGGTATTTTCCGTTGAACAGGGGACTGTACCCATCCATGAGAGGCGATTGATCAAGGAACTGGCGCGGCGTGGCAGAAAGCCGGCCCTCCCAGCCACATACCATCCATTTGTAAATGGAGCGCAGCATAGCCCGCTGCTCGCGGATGACCATTAAGATGCGGGCGTCAGGAAAGGTGTCGTAGAGGCGATCGGCGAGTTCCTTTCGCCCAACCTCTCGTTCGCGCCGGCGTAGCCCATAACCGCCACCCGCTGGTTGGCCGGAGAATTGCTCGTGGCTGAGTACCGTTACGGTTTCCTCCGGATGATTGCTCGTTAGAAATTTGGAGAGGTGACTGCGGGCGAGCTCCGGCTCGAATGAGAACGCATCGGATGTGACGAACGTTTCCCGGAGCAGCAGCCGCGGTACAGGGCTTCGGAACCCAGCTCTGACATCATCAAATATGAGTCGCTGAAGATAGCTCGTACCAGTCTTATGCAGACCGATGTGTATCAGCATTGGGGTAGCCATGGCTTTGTATATGCTTCCTGTGCCCTGTCGTTTCGAGCAATCCGGGGTAAGCATAGTCAATGCCTGATGGGGATGCTTCCCGAGTGTGAGATCGCTCGTGTTCGCACGGAGTCCTCATGCGCGGAATTCGCTCTGGTGAAATCAATCATTCATCGGAACGGCGAACCAAGGTTGGTACCGTGTACAGGCCATGGTCCCAACGATCGTATTCGGGCAAGCCGTGGCCCGAGCGTTTCCAGTCGATGAACGGGGCGGCCGGATGGATTTCCCTGATATCGTGGTCGACCGGAGAGTCTGGATGCGGCCGGTTTATGGCCGTCGGTTGAAAACATGTGCCATGTTCCAGGCACTAACGAATGTGCTGGCCAGTGCCCGTGAGATAGGTGTGCGTAGGAGCAAATGGAAGGCCGCGCGCTGCGCAGAACGCGGTTGCTTTCGCACTTGCCATGGAGGGCTGAGCTGATTGTGGCACCACCCCACCGTGACGAAATCTCGGGCCCTATGAGTGCACGCGTTCCTTGAGTTCCGCAAGAGCAATGACGTCATCGTCCCGGCGGGGTATTACGAGGTCGGGTTGTTCGACCTCCAGTATCTGGTCAAGCCTGTCCTCGAAATCCCGACGTGCCGTCGCGGATTCAGGCACCTCGTAAGATCGGGTCAAATCGGTCGAGTCCATTAGCATTGGGCACGCTGTTGGTGGCAGCCACCAAAAGGCCGCTTCGACGGGCGGCAAGGCTGTCGCGAATGCTGTTTGCAACGAAGCTGCCGCCAGACAATAGCAACAGTGAACTCGCCCTCCCGGAAAGTGGGCGGGCTGGGACGTGATACGTCTTGCTAATGCCGAGGAACTCTGGATCATGGTGGCTCAGGGTAAGGAACGGTGCGAAACCGTTCAGTATTCTGAATGGGCTGCAGAATTGGGTTGTCCCCCCGATGCTCATGGTGGGTACTCCGCCGCGAGCAGGCGACGCAACTCACGCAAGGTTAGACCTGGATCAGGCGTCGCTCAAAAGCGGGTATGGTTCAGTGCAGGGTTCGAGCCGGTGCATCTTGCGGGGAAACCTCCAGTGCCTCGCAGGGAAACATGGACGCCCTCGCTCAAACGCGGAGGGTTGGGGGGAATATGAAAGTCCTGATCATCGGGGCCGGTGGCCATGGGCAATGTGTGGCTGATACGCTTCTGCGAGGTTGGCGGGCTGGGAGTGAGGTGGAGGCGCTGGGTTTTCTTGACGATGTGGAGCCGTTGGCGACGGACCACTTTGCTGGGCTTCCCCTCCTTGGGCGTGTTCCGGACCTGGGGGACTTTCCGGAAGCAGCCGTGGTTGTGGCAGTGGGCGATAATGCTGCGCGAAAGCGGCTATTTGAGGAGATGGCATCCTTGGGGCGCGTTCGGGCCACGGTGATTGATCCTACGGCTGTTATTGGCTCGGATGTGATCGTTGGGGCGGGTTCCTATGTTGGGCCCCTGTCGATTATAGGTCCCGGTTGTCGCCTCGGTTCGAATGTCATCGTGAACGGTGGCGGATGCATCGGCCATCACAGCAGGTTGGGGGACCATGTGCATATCGGCCCAGGTGTGGTGACTGCCAGGGGCGCGAACATCGGACACGGAGCGATGGTTGGCGCAGGTACAGTGATCAAGCCAGAGGTTTCGATTGGGCGCGGCTCCGTGGTGGGCGCGGGCTCGCTGGTTTCTCGCGACTTGGGTGAGCACGTTACGGCGGTAGGGGCACCCGCCCGAGCGGTTCGAAGGCAGGAGCCGTGGTGACCACCGAGACGCGTTCCTTATGGCTGCGCCAACTCATTCTGGAAAGAGTTCGTAAACGCCGTTCGGTTGCGCCACTACCTCACGAAGTTTCAACATCGAGGGTCGAAGTAATCGAACATCATGGGGAACGTTTGCACATCGTTGCCGACCCTGCGCTTATGCGCGAACTACTTTCGAATGCCCCTTTGTGTCCTTTTTCTCAGGCGGCTGGGTTAGAGGGGATGTGTGATCACTTTGGCCTGAATGGTTCGCTTGTCGGGGAGTTTTTCAGGCGGAGCCCAATTTTTCTCGACGGTGATTTTCACCGGGAGGGGAGGAAACATTTTTCCAGGCTGGCCCGTGTCGCGAAGGATGTCTTGCGGCCAGAGCTCGATGATCTGGTCGAGGTGCATTTTCGCACAATATGCCGTGCCGATAAGGGCATGGGGCTTGCGACCCTAGGGGCGGTGCAGTTTGTGGATAGGATGTTGTTTCGACTTTTCGAGCTTTTGTTACCAGGCTCGGAGAAGCATTACCCGGAATTGGCGGCGCACCCGCAGTCGCTGTTCGAGTTGGTGCACCATCCGCGTCGCCTCGGAGATACTCTAGATGCCATGGCGGGGCTATTGCAGGAGTATCACGAGGATTCCGAGGCACGAGAAAGGGCATGGGTGCTGATGAGCTTCGTCCTCATGGGGCGTGATCCGCTGGTCGGCGGTATGGCAGATTTTCTGCATTTGTGGCGTGCTCAGCCTGCGGCCGAACGAACGGAGTGGCTGGCCGGAATGCAGGCTCGGGATATCTTTCGGTATACGCGCCCGGTCAATCTAATCTCACGGGTGGCGCCCGGGCGATTGAATGAGGCCGAACTGGACGTGCACCCAGGTGAACTGGTGGTCTTTATGCTAATGGCTCGGGACCGGGCAGGTTCGACCTGTCCCGTCGCAAGGGATGATCTGGCTTTCGGACATGGGCCACATTTCTGTGTCGGAATGCCACTTTCTCTGGAGATTACGCAAGCCTGGATGGGAGGGCTGGCACGATGGGACAAAGAGATTCCATGGGAAAACTTTCAGCCGGAGCAGCCCGTTCCGAGCGTCTTCCGCCGCTACAGGGCGATGTAACCGGCGACGCCCTGGACATGTTCCTGGACCGGGTGGCCAAGCGGCTAAGGGACGCTGGTCAAGGCGAGTCTGCGGCCCGTGTGCTGACTGATGGGGCCGCCATGCGAATGGAGGATCTGGATCTGGACTCCCTCGAGTTGCTGGATCTGATGATGGGACTGGAAGATGATTTCAAGGTAGATATTGCGATCGAGAATCTGACGAATCACATGAGCCTTGGCGACGTGCTATCCGAGATCCAGCGTTGCCAGCGGGAACAGGGTGGCTGCGGAGCAGGGATTGCTTGACGAACTGAGGTTTGCGGCCCATCGGCTGCGTTTCGCGCCGAAGGTTCTGCGGAACCGTTGGCGGGCAAGAAATCGCCGCAAGATCTTCGTGATCGGACGAAACAAGACCGGTACCACGTCCCTGCGAAGGACGTTCGAGGATCTCGGGTTTCCGGTGGGCGACCAGCGCGAGGCGGAATGGCTCTATGACCGCGATTATTTCGAGGGGCGCTTCGGGGCGATCATCCGATACTGTGATTCCGCCCAAGTATTTCAGGATGTACCTTTTAGTTGTCCGGGGACGTTCCGGCATCTGGACGCAGCCTTTCCCGGAAGCCTTTTCATCTTGACGATTCGGGATAGTCCGGAGCAGTGGTACGAGTCCCTCGTACGCTTTCATTCCCGATTGTTTGGTCGCGATGGGAAGGTTCCAACGGCCGATGATCTGCGCCGCGCGCGGTACTGTCGAAAGGGGTTTCTGTACAACACCGTCCGAATGCACGGGACGCCTGATGACGATCCGTATAACGCGGAGATCATGATTCACCATTATCGACGGCACAATCGAGAGGTAATGGACTACTTTCGGACGCGCCCCCAGGATCTGTTGGTTCTCAATCTCGCTGAGCCTGGCGCCTACCAGCGCTTTCTCGAGTTCCTCGGGCTTCCCGACGAGCCAGAGGGTTCTTTCCCCTGGGAAAATCGAAGTTCATGAAGAGCGCAGAATCCAGTGGAAGCCGAGCGCCGGACCCGTCGGAGGAACCACGCTCCGAACAGGAGCTCCTGGCGGAGTGGGATGGACGCACCGAGCCCCTTCTAAGCATTCGATGCCTCACTTATAACCACGCTCCGTTTATTGAGAGTGCGCTTAGAGGGTTCCTGATGCAGCGCACCGATTTTCCGTTCGAGATCATTGTCCACGACGATGCGTCCACGGATGGCACGTCGGAAATTGTCCGTCGCTACGCGACGCGCTACCCAAACGTCATCCGTCCGATCCTGCAAGCCGAGAATCAGTATTCCCAAGGGCGGAAGGGCTGGCATGCGATGGAGCCTTTGACCCGCGGACGATACATCGCGGTGTGTGAGGGTGACGATTACTGGACTGATCCCGACAAGCTCCAGACTCAGGTGGACTATTTGGAGCGGCATCCGGAGTGTGTTGTGTCTGGCCACGATGCGGAGATCCGTGATGCGCAGGGGGAGCTTGTTGCAGCGTCAAAGCTGCCAAGGTATTGCCAGCGTGACTTTTCGGCGCGCGAGCTGGAGCAGGGCGACGGGTTTCTACTGACGCTGAGCCTGGTCTTTCGCAATGTGCCGCTTGCACGCTGCGTCGAGCGCAGTCTGGTCCGTAACGGTGACCGCTTTCTGCTGGTGCTACTGGGTGCGTATGGCGGAAGCCATCATCACAGCGACATTCGGCCTGGTGTTTACCAGGTACACGATGGCGGAGTCTGGTCCAGCCTCAATCGTCAGGACAGGCATGCAGAGGCCGCGCATACGTACTGCATGATTCACCGGTACTTCCGCCGCATCGGCCGCGAAGACCTGGCCCAACGTTTTCTGGACCGCTGCCGTGAAAATTACGCGTTGACCATACCCGTGCCGAACCTGTTGCGAGTGCTGGCGTTTCGTCTGGCAGACAGGCCCTGGCTGCGGCGCTGGTGGCACCGGCTGGTTCCATTTCACCCGCCGAGGCCTTAGGGAGACGCTGATTTAATCGCGCGTCCGCGCTCGAGTCGCTTTTGCGTGCGAACAAGGCGCGGTGACTGCCGTGCAGTCACTCTGCACAAGGGAACCGCAACGCTGTGCGCGCGCAAAAGCGGCCGAGCCCCTGCTTTCTATGGCTTGTGGGGTTGGTACCCCCTGTTTCCCGATCCTGCGTTGCGCCGCTTGCGGGTAGAACCACTACCCGCTGCACGACGCGCCTTGTCTCGGAAAACAGGGGGCACCAACGCGGACGTGCGACTAAATCAGCGTCTCCCTAACTGACAGGAATTCGTGTGCTGCTGGCAGGTCGACCGCGCGCAAATATATCAGGGCGCGTTCGGCGAGCGATTGGACCTCCTGGAGCGATGGAATCTGTGCTTTCGCAGGTAGCGCAGCAGACTTCGGACATGCATCAGGAAATGGATCGGATCTGCGTGGCTTCTTTTCTGTGCGTCGTGGGTGACGGCTGCGTTCGGGTCCAACACGACGGTGTGCCCGGCGGACCATATCCTGGCGCACAGGTCGACGTCCTCGTAGTAGAGGAAATAGGCCCTGTCGAAGCCGTCCACGTTGCGATATGCGTCCCTGCTCGCCAGCATGAACACACCGGCAACCCAGTCGGGGTAGGTGGGCGCAGACCCCGTGGGCGCCGGATAAGCGCCCATCTCGCCCTTCAGTAGCTTGCGGGTCAGTGAGGCCACCGTGGGGAAGCGGCGGGCACTGGGCTGGAGCCTATGAGCTGCGTCGTATACTTGAGGAGCCACAAGGCCTGCCCCTGTTTCGCGCAAAGTCTCGAGCAGGCTGGGAAAGGGATTCTCGGTGAGAATGACGTCCGGATTCATCACACAGAAATAAGGCTCAGTAGCGCGCTGGAATGCCCGGTTGTGGTTGCACCCGAATCCGACACGCCGTCGATTTTGAATGATTTCCAGCTTGGGGTGATCGGGAAACTCCAGGTTTTCCCGACGGTTGAGCGTGACCAGAATCTGGGACACTTCGGGAAGGGGGAGGAGGCTGCACGCGAGCTCGCTGACCATTTCGCCGTGTCCATGGCTGACGATCGAGACGGTGATCATCGCGGCCATCCCTTGTGAAGGAATGGCCACAAGGCGCGCGGGCCGACTCGGCGTTGTGCCTGTATGGCGCGTCGTTTCTTCCACACCTCACGGAGTTGGCTTGCCGCGTCCCACTTGGCGCGCAGGACAATGCGCCCCTGGCCGCGACTCATCGCGCGCAGGATGAGAAGGACGTTCACCAGGATGTGAGCGGGCAGCAGCGCCCACATCAACGTGGTCGGCATGTTCTTGAGGAAAACCCACGGTAGGTTGCGCTGGCCGTAGTAGGCCGCGAAATCGCTTTGCGTACCACCACTGGAGCCGCCCCCGACGTGGTAGGCGATAGCCTTAGGTACATAGAGCACGGTGTGGCCTGACAAGCGTAGCCTGAATCCCAGGTCGACATCTTCACCGTAGCAGAAGAAGTCTTCGTCGAATCCTCCCGCTTCACGAACGGCTTGCCGGCGATACAGTGCGGCCCCGGCGCAAGCCGAAAACACCGGGCGCGTGTGCAGCGTGGCGGGCGAGGGTTTGCGTCCGTGCCCGATGCGCCAGAAAAGGCCGGTAACGTGGTAGGCATCGCCCGCTCCATCCAATAGTTCGGGTTCATTATGCTGGATCATTCTGGATGCGAATGCGGCCGCCTCCGGACTCCGCTCTGCGGCGTGCAGGAGCTCTTCCAGCCACCCGGGTGCGGGGAATGCATCCGGATTGAGGAGGGCGATGAATTCGGTTGAGCACGCTTCGATGGCCCAGTTGTTACCGGCGGCAAAGCCCAGGTTGATGTCCGCCCGTTTCACCGTGATGTTTTCGGACTCGGGCAGGTTGTCGATGGAGCCATCGGTGCTGGCATTGTCGACCACCAGGATGCTCGAAGGGGTCACGCTCTGCTTCGAAAGGGCCTCCAAGCATTGCTGCAGGAGTCGACCGGAGTTCCAATTCACGATGATGACCGTGACCGGGGCGTACGTCGAACGGGAGGGATGTTCGCGAAACGCTTCCATTAGTGGGCCTTTTGGGTATGCATGCCGGGCAGCGGGCCACGACATCGCGTTGTGCCGATGCCCTGCACAGTCAAGTCATCCGTGAGCGCCGAGGCCTCAATGTAGCCCGAGAAACCGGCGTGTCTAGCGTCAGGGCCGATCGTTTCCGCCACGTCTGGGCGGTAGCGCCCGGTGATGCCGATGCCAACCGCTTCGCCACGCGAGTCCAGGATCTGAAGGGTTTGCGGCGATCGCCGCAGGTCGGGGGCGTGCGCCCAACCGGTGATATAGGCGAAGCCGGGTGCGAAAGGCAGGGCCTGGTAGCTATCGAGGAAGGCCAGGCAATTGGAAACCGGTCCGGGTTCTTTGGCTTGTTCGAGGAGCCGCGGTGCTTCGCGAAGGGGCGGTTTTGCGAACACGGTTACACCGGCGTCCTGTGCGCGTCTTGCCAGGTCAAGGGCGGTTTTCGAATCGGGATACACGCGCTGAATTCTTTCTGGATCATGGATCTGGAGGGCAAGGGGAAGTGCTGCGGCGTCACGATCGGAAGCCTGGTGGCCCTCGGGGTCCAGGGCCTGTAGTTGGTGTATGACGATAGCGACCGCCAGTACGGCAGCAGCTGCCAGCAGCGTGGCACGAACTGCAGCGGGAAGGATGACCAGCATGCGGGCATGGGCCACCAGCAATGCGGCCCAGCCCATTAGGGCCGGGGTGGTATATCGAGACGAAAGGGCCTGTTCGAGGCCGAAAGTCACACGACCGCCTGCGGTTGCGACAGCGGTGCCCACAATGAAGACGACAAAGGTCAGCATGGCGGCCTCGATCGTCAGTCGACGTGGCCCCAGCAGGAAGCGTATTCCCGTGAACGCGGTTGCGGCCACCATGAAGGCGCCTGCTGCGGTGGCAAGGTAGATCCCCTGTGTCCCGCCGCCCATCAGATGGAAGAAAGGCGAGCCCAGGTACAAGAAGACATAGCGCACGAGGCGGATCGGGCTGTCCCTAAGGGCGCTGGATAGCGATCCGTGACTCTCTACATCGTTGAAGCCATAGAAGTACGCGATTGGTCCGAGGATGGCGAGTGCGACCAGGATGGCGGTTCGGGAAAGCCCCTGTCGCGTCACGATGGCTAGAAGTGCCATAAGTGGGAGTGCGACGACGCCATTGGCCATCGTGCCCAGCGCGGCGACCCCGGCTCCGCATGCTGCGATGAAAGTTACATTGATCTCGGATGAGTAGTTGGAACGGTACAGCAGAAACAGGGCGAGGGCCGGCAGGAGTTGTGCCAGGAAAAATTGAATCTGAAATCCCCAAAGGAAGTTTTCGTGCTGCATCCATAGCAGGAACCAGGCAAACAACAGTGGGGCCAAAGCGGGGCCGAGCAGGCCGTCACTAGATTCCGAAAGCGCACTTCGGAGTGCGCCGATGAAGAGCATGGCGGCAGACACCGCGAGCAGATGATTCACTAGGATCAGCAGCCAGCCACTGCCGTTCAGCCAGTGGAGGTCCGCGAAGAAGAATAGCCGGGTCAGCAGGATGCGATGCTCGTTGTGCTGGTCCCACCAGGCTGTCAGGCCGGCCTCGGGAAGATTCAGGTAGAACGCTAGCTGCCCGTCCCACATGTCCCAGTAGGGCACCGGCGAGAAGCCTTGCACGGACCCAAAGGCCGTTAACCCGAGCGTCGCCAGGGCCACGCACCAGAAGAAAAGCATCGCCAGGCGCGGTGCCTGGTAGTTGTGCTCAGGCATCAACCATCCTTGCCAACTGGCGACCAAGGCGCACGCTCTCGGCAATACCGCGATCTTCCGGGTAGTAATAGGCGGTGTCGGCCATGTACAGCCCTTCGATCGAGCTGTTGGCAGGAGGAAGATCGTCAAGGTGTCCGGGGCGGCAAACCGGCTGCGCATGTCGGTATCGGCTGACTTCGGCCGCGATCCTGTCATCGGGCCGTAATGCCGGGTTAATCCGGCGCAGGTGTTCCCAGGTCCGCTCGATCAGCGTGTCGTCATCCTCCTGGTACGTCGGGTGCCCGGCAGGCAGGTAGTAGGGTGCATAGACAATATGGGCGTCCAGCGGGCGCAGGTTGGTGTATTCCACGATGCCGGGCAGGTCTACGGACGGATCGTTGATGTTGATCCAGAACTTGTCGCTAACTGGGCGCTTTAGTTTGAAAACCACACACGCCACGGCAAGGAACTTCAACGCGTGAATGCGGTTGCGGTCGCTCTGGGGGAGAGCGGGCACCATGTCCGGCACACGGCGGAGCGGAACGGTACTGATGACGGCGTCGTGTGCGTAAGTGCCAGCGTGCAGTTTCACGCCTTTGACCATGCCGTCTTGCACATGCACGCGGTCTACCGGGTGTCCGGGAAGTACGTGACCGCCTGCGGCGCGAATGTGCTCATGCAACGCTTGCAGCAACGTGGCCGAGCCGCCTTCAAGATAGCCGAGCCGTTCCTGCATAAGGTTTTTGCGCGAGCGGCCGAGACGGTGGATGCGGTTCCAGATCCAGGCGGCGGAAAGCTCCTCTGTGTGGTGGTGAAACTTCAATTCCAGGAGGGGCTTCCACAGACGATCATAGGCTCGCTTTCCTACCCAGCGCCGGAGCCAGGGGGCGGCCTGTTGCTGGTCCAGGTCGTGCCAGTGCCGCCATCGAGTGCAGAGGTAGGCATGGATCCCATATCGCAGTTTGGATACAGGGCCAAGTCCCGGCAGCCGGAGCAAGGCGAGGGGGTTCCCCCATTCATGGAGCTTGCCGTCCAGGAAGAATCCCATGCGCGTGGTTTCCCAGTGCAACCGGTCTTCGAGATCCAGCTCCTTCAGCAGGTCGAACATCGGCCGGTCGTGGGCACAGATAAAGTGGTAGAAGCGTTCTATTGGCGTTCCGCCCAGTTCGAATGTCGTGGACATTCCGCCGATGACGGGCGATGCCTCGTACACGTGAACCCGATGACCGTCCTGAAGGAGCTGGTAAGCGGCGGCCAGCCCCATGGGGCCGGCGCCGATGACGGCCACCTCGCGTTCCGGGCGTGGGGTGCCAGCGGATGCCCTGCGTTCGGTTGTGTGCCGTTCAGTCACCGGTGTGCCGGGTTTTGCCAAAGGTTTTTTCGAGCGCTTCGTGCAGCGGGGTAGGTTCGATTTCGAATCGCGCCGGCCAGTCGATTACTTCGAAATGGTCGCCGGCGATCAGCGCCTGCAGCTGGTTTCTGGTGAACGGGGGGCGCCGTGTCAGGGCCCCGTAGGTTTGCAGCAACGCTCCGAAAAGGGAAATGGGTATCGGCAGAAGCAGGGAGCGGGCTTGCGTGACGCGCCGCAAGTAACGGACCAGATCGATATACGTTATGGGCTCCAGGCCCGTCAGGTTGAGGCAGTCGAGTTCAGGGCGGTGGTCGAGACAGTGTTCGACGATCGCACAGAAGTCTTGCACAAAGAGCGGCTGGCGAAGATAGCGCCCGTCGCCGGGGATGGGGAACACCGGTGAGTACCGCATGAATCGAGCCAGCCATGCGAGGTGGCGGCGGTCATGGCGCCCAAACAAGAGCGTGGGGCGGAGAACAACGCCTGGAAGGCTGCTGTCCAGGAACATTTGTTCCTGCTCTCGCTTGGTCTGCGCATAAGGGTCTTCAGCCACGGAACAGACGACCGATGAACTCACATGCACTGTGTAAGGAACGCAATGTTGCTGTAGTGCGGCCAGTACTCGGCGGGTGCTCGCCAGGTTGTTGCGCTCGAAATCGGCTCGGTAACGACTGCTGATCTGGGCCTGGAGTACGACCGCAGCTGTTGCCCCATCAAAGCAGTCAGTCCAGTCACCAGGCTTTGACAGGTCGGCCGCAATGGTAGTCACACCGGGATGACGTTGTCGCAATTCGTGCAATCGAGCGACGTCCTTGTCGATGACGACGATTTCACCCGTCCCACTGGAAAGTATGCGGTCTACAAGGTTCTGCCCTACAAGCCCCGCGCCGCCGGCGAGAACGGTTTTCGGCGGGCACTTGGCGCCAGAGTCCTGCTTCATACGGGTCTCAAGAGGAAGAGAACAGCGGCGGGGTGCTGACGAAATGCGGGCTCGATGGCAAAGGGTGACAGCTGGCAATCGTGGGCAGTCTGACGGGGATGCATCTGGGTTGCTTCATGCTGTTTCACAAGCAGTCCCTGGCACGCTGGGCTTGCGGCGGAGGTTGGACCAGAAGAACAGGGGAAGTCCAGTCTGCGCCGGATTTGCAAAGCCCTGAACGAGGTCGTGCTGCGTGAATCCGGGGCGCTATTCAAGCCCGGATTATCCAATAACTGGGGTGTGGTTTTTCGCGGCTGAGATCGATATGGTGGGGAATCGGAGGCTGTGTTGAAAGCCCACGCCCACATTTGCTCTCTCGATACTGAGAGGGCGGGCGAATGTGGCCGACATCAGACTTCGTAGGGAGGATTGTGAGTATTCTGGTGACAGGTGGCGCCGGGTTCATCGGCTCGAATTTTGTGCTCGAGTGGCTGGCCACGCGTGATGAACCCTTGGTGAACCTCGACAAGCTCACCTACGCCGGTAATCTTGAGAATCTGATTTCGGTGCAGGGGGATTCCCGGTATCGGTTCGTCCGGGGTGATGTCTCGGATGGAGACTTGCTGTCGCGTTTGTTGCGGGAACACCAGCCAAGGGCTGTTGTGCATTTCGCAGCCGAGTCGCATGTGGACCGGTCCATTCTGGGGCCGGATGCTTTCATGCAAACTAATGTGTTGGGAACGTTCCGTTTGCTCGAGTCGGTGCGCGAGTACTGGGACACAATGAGTGGTGACCTGCGCGCTGGCTTTCGCTTTCTGCATGTGTCGACCGATGAAGTGTTCGGAGCACTAAACGAAGGGGATCCCGCCTTCGATGAGCAATCTCCGTATCGCCCCAACAGTCCCTACGCCGCCAGCAAGGCCGCATCCGACCATCTGGTAAGGGCCTACCACCACACGTATGGGCTCCCGACGCTTACTAGCAATTGTTCCAACAACTATGGCCCGTACCAGTTTCCCGAGAAGCTGATTCCACTGGTCCTCCACCGAGCGGTTCATGGGCAGCATATTCCGGTGTATGGCGATGGGCGTCAGGTTCGCGACTGGCTTCATGTCTCGGATCATTGTGCCGCGCTGCGCCATATGCTGGAGGCGGGCGAACCGGGAGCAGTGTACGCAGTGGGAGGCTCGGCGGAGCGCACCAATCTTGAGGTCGTCGAGGCCCTCTGTGATCTTCTTGGCGACGCGCGGCCGGGCCGCGATTATCGCTCACTGGTGCGCATGGTGAAGGACCGGCCCGGGCACGATCGACGCTATGCGATTGATGCCAGGCGAGCCATGGACACGCTGGGCTGGGCCCCGCAGGAGACTTTTTCCAGTGGGTTGCGCAAGACAATGCATTGGTATCTGGACAACGAAGATTGGGTCTCCCGGGTGACTACGGGCGCCTACCGCGATTGGATCGACCGTCAGTATCACGCGAGCGCGGGATGAGAATTCTGTTGTTCGGCGCGGGCGGCCAGGTGGGGTGCGAGTTGCGCGAGACCCTGGCCTCTCTGGGCTCTGTTCGTACTCTGACGCGATCGGAGATTGACTTGACGGATGTGGATGCCCTCCGGCAGGTGATTCGGGCGGCGCAGCCTGATGTGATTGTGAACGCGGCGGCCTACACCGCTGTGGATCGAGCTGAAGAAGAGCCTGCCGAGGCCGAGGTGGTTAACGCGATCGCACCTGGAGTTATGGCCAAGGAGGCGGACCGCCAGCAGTCGCTGATGGTGCATTTCTCTACCGACTATGTGTTCGACGGGTGTGCGTCGAGGCCTTATCGAGAGACGGATGTGCCGCGGCCCTTGTCGGTGTATGGCCAAACCAAACAGGCTGGCGAGGAGGCAGTGACCAGCCAGAATCCCCGGCATCTCGTCCTGAGGACCGGGTGGGTGGTGGGGGTTCACGGGCGAAATTTCGTGAAGACGATATTGCGTCTCGCAGCCGAGCGTGACGAACTGCGTGTCGTGAATGATCAGCGAGGTGCCCCCACCTCTGCGGCCCTGCTGGCCGCGGTGACCTCGCAGTTGGTCAACGCATGGCGTTCGAACGTTCGGGGCGAGTTTCCCTATGGTTTGTACCACGTCGCTACACATGGCGAGACGACCTGGTTCGACCTGGCAAGGCGGTTGGTTGGCTATGCTCAGAATCATGGGGCATCGCTTCGCGTGGCAAGAGATCGGGTGGTTCCCGTCAGCAGCGAGGAGTATCCGGTCCTTGCGACCCGGCCATCTTACTCGGTGCTTGACACTTCAAGGATCCAGCAGACATTTGGCATTACACCTCCCGCATGGGATGAGGAGGTGGATAAGATCATGGCTCGATTGTTATGAGTGAACGGAAGGGAATCATCCTGGCGGGTGGCTACGGGACGCGGCTGTATCCTGTTACGCGGGTCGTCAGCAAGCAGCTTCTACCGGTGTACGACAAGCCGATGATCTTTTACCCGCTCACGACTCTGATGCGGGCCGGTATCCGGGATATCCTGATTATTTCGACGCCGCGGGACCTGGGTGCTTTTGCCGAACTGCTCGGTGACGGCGAGCAGTGGGGCCTTAGCCTGCACTACGCAGCGCAGCCGAAACCGAATGGTTTGGCCGAGGCATTTCTGATTGGCGAAAACTTCCTTGCCGGTGACCCGGCGGCTCTGATTCTGGGTGACAACATCTTTCTTGGCGAAGGGTTGGAAGGAGTTCTGCAACAGGCCGCGGATCGAGAGGGCGATGGGACCATATTCGCATATCAGGTCCCCGACCCCGAGCGCTACGGGGTTGTCGAGTTTGATCAATCTGGGTGTGTCCGCACGCTGGAAGAAAAGCCGGTTTGTCCTCGCTCTGCATATGCCGTGGCCGGGCTCTATTTCTATGACGCAGACGTGATTGACCTGGCTCGAACACTGGAACCCTCGGCTCGTGGTGAACTGGAAATCACGGACCTGAATCGGCTGTATCTGGAAAAGGGGCGTCTGCGCGCGGAAGTCATGGGGGCTGACCAGCAATGGATGGACGCAGGTACCCATGCTTCGCTCCTGGAGGCCAGCCAACGTGTGAAGGTTCTGGAAGACGAGCGCGGAGTGAAGCTGGCTTGCCCGGAAGAGGTCGCGTATCGGAAGGGATGGATCGACGCGACGAAGCTTATGCAGGTTGCCCAGCCCTCCTCCGGGAATCCAGATGGGGAGTACCTTTCGCAGCTGGTCCGAGAGGTATCTCCATGAAGGGGTTCCCACTGGAACTTCCCGAAGTCATCGAGCTGCAGCCCTGCGCATTCGCGGACGGGCGTGGCTGGTTCTATGAGAGCTTCAATCAGCCGACTTTCGAGAGGATCGTCGGTGAGGAACACCACTTTGTACAGGACAACCATAGCTGTAGTGACACAGGCGTCTTGCGTGGGCTTCACTACCAGCTACCCCCGAAGGCGCAGGGGAAGCTGGTGCGCGTTGTCGCTGGGGCGATTTTCGACGTGGCCGTGGACATCCGACGCGATTCACCCACATTCGGTTCGTGGGTCAGTGCCGAGTTGACTGCGAAGAACCGAAGACAACTTTGGGTGCCGCCTGGGTTTGCCCATGGGTTCCTGTCGCTGACCGAAGGGACCGAGGTGCTGTACAAAACCACCGACGTTTACGCGCCAGACCGGGAGCGGGCAATTGCTTGGGATGACCGGGATATCGGCATCCAGTGGCCAGTGCTTCCCGTGGCGCCAAGACTGTCGCCCAAGGATGCCGAGGCGCCCCCGCTTGTGCACGCGGAGGTGTTCTAGTGGACCCGCATGCCATTGCTTCGACCGGACCACGAGCCATGGGGCAGAGTCTTTGGTCGAACAGACGGTTGTTGGCGCGGCTGACCAGGCGCGAGGTGGCCGGGCGATATCGAGGTTCAGTTCTGGGTTTGTTCTGGTCGTTTCTTCACCCCCTGTTGATGCTCCTGGTTTTTACATTCGTTTTTACCGTGGTGTTCGAGGCTCGCTGGGCCGTGGAACAACCCACGACGGTCCATTTTGCACTGGTGCTGTTCTCGGGCTTGATCGTTCATGCACTGTTTGCAGAAGTGCTGACGCGGGCTCCAGGCGTCGTAATTGGCCAGGCCAATTACGTCAAGAAGGTCGTTTTTCCGCTGGAGTTACTCCCAGTGGTTACGGCATCCAGTGCAGCGTTTCACGCTCTGGTAAGCGGCCTTATCCTCTTGTTGGCGTTTGCGATCGTGAACGGGCATTTGCATCCTACGGTTCTGCTGGTGCCTGTCATCTTATTCCCGTTGGTGGTTTTGAGTCTGGGTGTTGGCTGGATTCTGTCCTCCCTCGGCGTCTTTCTGAGGGATATTGGGCAGGTGACAGGGGTGCTGGCGACAGCACTGCTCTTTCTTTCGCCCGTGTTCTATCCGGTCAGCGCATTGCCTGAATTCATGCAGCCATGGATGGTGTTGAATCCGCTCACGTTGATGATCGAGTCTCTGCGCGACGTAGTGATCTGGGGGCGCGAACCCGATTGGTTAGCCTGGGCGCTCTATCTGATGGTCTCGACTCTGGTGGCGTGGGTTGGATTCGTGTGGTTTCAAAAGACAAGAAGGGGCTTTGCGGATGTCCTCTGACGACGTGGTCGCCAGAGTGACCGGCGTAAGCAAGCGATACGCCCTGTACGCCTCGCCGCGCGACCGCCTCAAACAGTATCTCCTACCCAGGCTCAGGGGAGCTTTGGGTCTTAAAAGCCACGCTTACTACCGGGAAGTGAATGCGCTGTCAGAGGTGGGTTTCACCGTGCACCGTGGTGAGTCACTAGGAATCGTTGGTTCCAATGGGTCCGGCAAGTCGACCCTGCTGCAGATCTTGTGTGGAACCGTCGCGCCCTCCTCGGGGACTGTGGAGATTCATGGACGGGTCGCTGCGTTGCTCGAGTTGGGGGCGGGCTTCAATCCCGAATTCACCGGTCGTGAAAATGTGTTCCTTGCGGCCTCCCTGTACGGGTTGACGCAGAGCCAGACGCAGCAGCGCTTCCAGAGCATCGCCGAGTTCGCCGATATCGGCGAGTACATGGAACAGCCGGTCAAGACGTACTCGAGCGGTATGTACGTGCGGCTCGCATTCGCCGTCATCGCCCATGTGGATGCTGACTTGCTGGTCATCGATGAGGCATTGGCTGTTGGTGATGCGACATTCATGCAGCGCTGCATGCGGTTTATTAGACGATTTCGCCAACGGGGCTCATTGATTTTCGTCAGCCATGACATGAACTCCGTGATGAGTCTCTGCGACCGGGCGCTATGGCTGGACCGGGGCCAGGTTCGAGCATTGGGAACGCCAAGAACCGTTGCTGAAGATTACCTCGAATACAGTATCCGTCAGGTCCATGGCGAGGAGGTGGAAGTCGAGAGCATTCGCTCTCCATCCCGAGACGATGGCGGGGTTCCACAATCCGACGAAGGGGCGAGGGCGCCGATCCCTGCATACGATGGCGAGTTGACGGTCAAGGCGAACCTGGATCTGGCCTCCGGCTGGAAGAGTGGCGCAGGGGAATTGCTCGACCTGTACTTCACGGATGAGCAGGGCGAGCATCAAAAGGTGATGCGTGGTGGCGAGCGGGTCGAACTAGTGATTAAGGCTAGAGTGCATCAACGAATGAATCGTCCAATCGTCGGATTTATGGTGCGCAACCGCTTGGGTCAGGATTTGTTCGGGGACAATACCCTTCCTTTCACGGACGTGAGTCCGACCCCGGCCACAGCGGGACAGACACTCGTGGCGCGCTATCGATTCCGTTTGCCAATGTTGCCCAATGGTGATTATGTGCTGACGGCCTCTCTGGCGGACGGAGACCTGCATGACCACGTCCAGCATCATTGGCTGCACGACGCACTGATGTTCTCGGTCGCCTCGAGCAAGGTGCGTTGGGGGATGGTGGGCGTAGCATTTGACCGTATTTCACTTGAGGCGAGCTGATGAAGTCGTTGAGATCGCTTTACCAGGAGCACCAGGGGAAAGTCTCGGACAAGTGGAGCGGCAATTTGGACGTGTACGAGGGTCTGTTCACCCCTCGCCGTGGTGAGTCCATCCGTCTGTTCGAGATCGGCGTCCAGAATGGAGGATCGCTTGAGCTGTGGTCCAGGTACTTCGCTTCGGCCGAACTCATACTCGGCTGCGATATCGACCCCGCTTGTGCTGAGCTGGCGTTTCACGACCCCCGCATCAAGGTGATCTCGGGAGATGCCTGCGAGCAGGCAACGGTGCGAGCGGTCGACGCGTGTGGTGGGGCGTTCGACATCGTCATTGACGACGGATCGCACCACGTAACGGACGTAGTGCGTGCGTTTGGAGAATACTTTCCTCGGGTCCATCCTGGAGGGGTGTATGTCGTCGAAGACCTGCACACAAGTTATTGGGAAGACTATGGGGGAGGCCTTGATGCCCCGTATTCCTCCGTCCACTTTTTCAAGCTCATGGTGGATGTACTGAACCGGGGTCACTGGGGTGTTCAGAGGACTGCATCCCAGTGGCTGACGGGGTATGCACGCCGCTTCGGTATTCGTCTGGATGACGCCATTCTTGGCCAGATCGAATCGATCCGTTTCTATGATTCCCTCTGCGTCATCGAGAAACGGGCCTCGCAGAGTGTTGGCCTGGGTACCCGGTTGGTTGCGGGCAAAGACGAAGGCGTCGCAGCAGGCCACCTTCGTTTTTCGGACGAGCCGTCCGAACCTCCTTCGCAGGCGGACAATCCTCGGTCGAAGTTGGACCGACCCTTAGTAGAGTATGTCGATCCCCTCATCCGCATGCTGGCACGTCAGCAGCACCGCGTCACCCAGCGGCGGCGGGAGCTCCAGGATTTACACAACGAGTTGATGGTTCGCATGCAGCGTATCGAGCAACTGCAGGCGGAAGTTGCGGAGGTTCGCGCTTCACGTAGCTGGAAACTCACCGCCCCCTATCGCCGCGTCGGTGGGTGGATCCACACGGGACGACACATCGTACGCAGTAAAGGAGGCTTGGCACGGACCCTCGGTGCAACTGGAAGAATTCTGCTGCAGGAGGGCCCGACAGGGGTTCGCAGACGCTGGCATGACGCCCGTACGTACGGAATCGGTGGCGCCGTTCGGGTCGATGGACGGATTGTAGATCCATCGGACTACCGAATGTGGGTGAAGCTGTATGACACCCTTGATGACACCGACCGTGCCGCGATCCGCGAGCGCCTCGACACCATTGAGGTACAGCCTACGATCTCTGTCTTGATGCCTGTCTATAACCCGAATCCGGAATGGCTCTATGAGGCCATCGAATCGGTGCGGAAGCAGCTCTACCCCGATTGGGAGTTGTGTATCGCCGATGACGCATCCACGGATCCGCATGTACGCGATCTTCTGCAGCGTTACGTAGATGAAGACTCACGCATAAAGCTCGCCCTTCGCGACAGCAACGGCCATATATCTGCCGCCAGCAATACCGCTCTGGAACTGGCCCAGGGCGAGTGGGTTGTTCTGCTGGACCAAGACGATGTCCTTGCCGAAGACGCGCTGTACCACCTGGTGGCATCTATCAATGAGTTCCCCGAAGCCCGGATGATCTATTCCGACGAAGACAAGATCGATGAGGATGGCCAACGTTTTGGACCTTATTTCAAGACGGACTGGAACCCGTACCTGTTTCTCTCGCAGAACATGTTTAGCCACCTTGGTGCGTATCAGAGAGACTTGGTTGTGACGCAGGACGGATTTCGAGAGGGATACGAGGGGGCACAGGACTACGATCTTGCCCTCAGGTGCAGCGCTGCAGTTCGCCCCGAACAGATCGTACACATCCCGCATGTCCTGTATCACTGGCGGGCACATGAAAAAAGCACCGCATCTGGGGCACAGGCCAAGCCCTACGCAATGGAAGCTGGCGCGAAAGCATTAGCTGAGCATGTTCGTAGCAGGGCGCCTGGCTCCGAGGTGAGAATGCTGCCCCATGGGTACCACGTGCGCTTCGCGCTGCCTAAAGAGCCGCCGGCCGCCACGTTAGTGATTCCGACTCGAAACAGGGTCGATCTGCTGCGTCGTTGTGTAGAAAGCATCCTCGCAAGGACTGATTACCCAAACTACCAGATCCTGATCGTCGATAACGGCTCGGACGACCCTGCAACCCTGGATTATCTGAGCGAGGTAGAGAGTAGTCGCGTCCGGGTTGTCCGGGATGAAGGGCCGTTTAACTTCTCGGCAATTAATAATCGTGCGATCGAGCATATCGAGTCACCAATAGTCGGGTTGATCAACAACGACACAGAAGTACGGCACCCTAACTGGCTGACCGACATGGTTGGGTATGCGTTACAGTCTGACGTCGGTGCAGTAGGTGCCCGGCTCCTCTACCCAAGCGGTACGATCCAGCATGCGGGAATTACGATAGGCGTCGGCGGTGTCGCCGCTAACGCTCACCAAGGCCTCTCGGAATACAGCTTTGGGTATATGGCGCGAGCGGGCCTCCCAGGCCAGTATTCAGCTGTGACAGCTGCGTGTCTTGTGATACGGAGGGAGGTCTATCAAGAGATCGGGGGCATGAACGAGGAACGTCTGGCAGTGGCATTCAATGACGTTGACTTGTGTCTAAGGCTAGCAGAGCGTGGTTACAGGAACGTTTTGGTGCCCACTGCTGAACTTTACCATCATGAATCCGCGAGCAGGCCCAGGGATGATCAAGGCGAATCGAGTGAGCGGTTCGTACAGGAGGTAGGCTACATGGAGAGTCGTTGGAAGGAGTGGATTCAGATGGATCCGATGTATAACCCGAATTTTTCATTGGAAACTGCGTCTTTTTCGCTTTCATGGCCCCCACGGAAGCCTAGGAACACGGCTGTGGTGAGCTAGTACATGCTTATGCTTGATTGTATTGCGTTGGGGTTAATCGAGTGATCGTAGACCGGTCGGAGAAAATACTTTCATGTATAAACGGTTATGGGCGAGGGCTGGAGATCGGCCCGAACCACCGGCCGTTAGCGCCAAAAGCCGCTGGGTATGATGTTGAAACGCTTGACGTGCGGTCTGGACCCGTCGCAAGTGGAAGAAATAGATTATGTATGGAGGGGGGAGCGGTACGCGGATTTGGTAGACCTTTCACGTGGCCGGTTCGACTGGATTATTGCCTCACATGTCGTGGAGCATGTCCCGGACCTGGTCGCGTTCCTTCGCGATTGCGAGCAGATATTGAACGACCGGGGGGTTGTTGTTCTCGCGGTGCCGGACAAGAGGTATTGCTTTGATCGGTATAGATCGATATCCGGACTGGGTGAGGTGTTGGATCGGTTTTTCGAAGAGCGAAGTCGCCACAGTATAGGAACGCTAGTCGAGTCACATCTCTATTACAGTGAGTTAGATGGCAAAGGGGCGTGGGGCTCGGCGAGTAGTGGCCGCCCGACCCTATGTAATGATGCGCAGTCAGCTCGAGAGCTTCTGCGCGCGCGTCCAGAGAGGGATGGGTATATTGACGGTCATGGATGGTGTTTTGTGCCTTCGTCGTTTCGGCTTATTTTGCAAGACTTATCGGATTTGGATTTGGTCGGATTGAGAGAGATTGGTTGGTTCCCATCCGAGGGTTGCGAGTTCTTTATATCGCTGGGAAGGCACGGCGATGGACCGGGGCTTTCGCGCAAGCAATTGCTAGAGAAGATAGACAGGGAGCTAGCGTCGGTCTGTGCCAGTGGCGGGAGGTGATGATTGGACGGTGATGTGCGCCTGCGGGGGGAAGAAGAACTTGACACGCTTGCTCGGGCTGTACCTCGGCTCGGACTGTCTCGCGTGGTGGGGCAGGGTCGTGACCCTTTTGAAATATTGGGGCAAGACAATAGGGCGGTGGGTTCAGGAACATGACTGACGCCTGTCGGCGGTTCTCTCTGAAAGTACGCAAGCAGGTGGGACACATTGCGGCAGTTTGCCATCGCTTGGACGGTGCGGCCGTTTAGCCTCTTTTGCGGTGCCGGCGTCTTGGTGCCGGTCTGTGACCTGAAGCCACCGTTGAAGGGGCATGGTCATTGGTGGGGCAAGCGCGATGAAGTTGACCGAGTCGTTTAGCTCTTCGAAAGAACGCATACCCGATGCAGACGCGGCCCTTCACGTTCGGCAGTGAGGATGGAGGCATGCTGGGCTACTTGAAGGGCTCGGCCGTCAGCTTTGATGGATCGTTGCGTCGATAATGCGAATCCTTAACTGGCTGCCAATGGCCGGTGAGGGCTATTAGCGATGGCTTTGTCGCCCGCCCCAGGGGCCGACTGTATGGTCGATTCGGCGGGAGCTTCGTGGCCCAGGCCGCTTCTACCGGGTGGAGAGAGGCCGCGCCGCTTCGGTTTAAGGAGGGTAACGCCTTGGGCGTGCCGTGCAGTGGGGCGTATTCACCGGGCTTTCGGTGCGGTGTCATAACAGAGATAGGGAGGTGTTCTGATTCGGGTTCTGGATGTGGTGCTGGCGTTGGTGGGGCTGGTGGTAGCGGCACCGGTGATGGCGGTGTTGTGGGTGCTGGGCTGGCTGGAGTCGCGTTCGCCGCTGTTCCTGCAGGAGCGGGTGGGGCGGTATCAGCGGCCGTTTGTGCTGGTGAAGTTTCGGACGATGCGGCCGGATACGGCGTCGGTGGCGACGCATCTGGCGCAGGCTTCGTCGATTACCCGTTTGGGTCACTTTCTGCGCAAAACGAAGCTGGATGAGTTGCCGCAGCTTTGGAACGTGCTGAAGGGGGAGATGAGCCTGGTGGGGCCACGGCCTTGCCTCGTGAGTCAGATGGAGTTGATCGCGGCGCGCGAGGCGCGCGGGGTATTTGCGGTGCGCCCCGGTATTACCGGGCTGGCGCAGGTGAACGGGATTGATATGTCGGACCCCGAAAGGCTGGCCGAGGTGGATGCCAAGATGATTGGGTCGATGACGCTTATGGGCTATTTCCGGTATCTGGTTTTGACGGTTACGGGGAAGGGTTCCGGGGATCGGGTGCGGGGTTAAGTTCCGCGGCGCTATTGGTGGTTTTCGGGTTTGGCGGGGGCTTCGCGGGCAAGTCCGCTCCCACCTGACAGGCGGAGCCAGGGGTACAACGTGTACTCAGGCTGCGCGTGTGTTCAGGTGTGCTGGCGCTGGAGCGCATGTCTGTACCAGTGGCGCCAGCCTGATAGTTCTCGTTGAAAGAAGCTGCTGTCGAGCACAGTCCAGTGTTGGGTGAGTGGTGAGTCTTTGTGGGTTCCCAAACGGCCCGGAAAGTGTCCGGCCTGGTTGTAGAGTGTAAGTTCTCCGAACCAGAGGCGTTCGCTATCCCAGAGAAGGTCGACCCGGACGTGGTCGAACTCTTGTCCCAGTTTTCGGGCAATCGTCAGAGCGTCATCGATGGATGGGGGCAATGGCTGGGTGGGGGATGGCGGGGCGACTGCGGCCCGCTCCACGCTGCGAATGGGTTCTCCCGATGGGTCGAAATTCCAGACGTTCGCACGCATGTCCCGAAAGCGGCCACTGATGTGGATGAGGCGTACCACACGAGAACCAAAGGTGTAGATTTTGAGTTCGTCCGGTCCGCCTGTGTTGGGTGCAATCATCTCTTCAAGGAATAGCTGGCGGGGGATCCCGAAATAGCCCCACTCGTGATGCCGTCGACCGTGTGTCTGAGACATCCACTGGAATCCCAGTTGCTCGATGTAGCCCCGGTCGCAGTGGCCCTGGTGAATTAGATGGTTAGTGCCGCAGCCATGGTTCGCCTTGAATACGGCGTTGCGCCGAAGGAGTGTGTCCGGTATGCCACGCGGGTCAGCACCCTTCCAGAGGACCGAAGCGATGGAGAGGCCGGGGACACGGGCTGCTACCCACTCCTTGCAGGCGAGTTTGTCGCTGACGATGGTAAATCGGGGGTCATGATCGAATATCTTGCGCCAGAAAAACTTGTCGTTTCCGGTTACGGGCAAGCCGGCACAAGGGAGACGATGCGTGCGGCGTAGGGTGCGCAATGTGATGGGGAGATACCGAATCCAGCACCAAAGGGTAACCGCCGCCAGCAGTGCTCGGTCCAGGTATTTCACGCGGAACTCGGATCTAAGGGCTTGGTACCTGAAGCATAGGTGAGAGACCATGGCATGTAGGCGCCACCGGGCGATTCGTAGGCTTCCAAGTGGTGGACAATAAGCCTCATGACGTCCGATGGCGGCAGTCGAACCATGCCGAACAACTGGTGAACAAAACGAGCCAAGGAGGGCAAGTCGGGGCATTGCCAAGTGATACGCTCTTCGGTCTCGAATGTGTTCAGGAATTTGGCTTGGACTAGGTGGTTGCGCAATTCACCGAGGGCGAAGAAGACACCGCGGTGGCCTGTCTCGGTCCAACGATCCACGGGTCCGTTCAAGAAAGCTGCAGCGGCTGATCCTGTTCGAACATCGGCGACAACGATCTGCCCGCCGGGTCGCAGCACCCGGCAGGCTTCGTTGAAGAAGCCGCGACATTCTGAAGAAGAAAGGTGATGGAGTCCCGCCAGGCTCGCAACCTTGTCAACGCTTTGATCCGGAAGAGGTATATCCCAGATTGGGGAGATGATCGTCGTATGGTTTTCTTCGAGAGGTGACGCAAACTCGGACGAGGGTTCTACGCACACCACTTCAGCGCCCTGGGTCTTCAACCGGTCGGCAACGTACCCACCCCCCGCTGGGGCATCCACGATCGTTTCCCCTGGAAGGGGCGACAGCCTGTTTAGTAGCTCGGCAAGCTCCTGATCACGGGCATTAGGGAACTCTGCCATCGCGTTGTTGTTACGAGCGGCCCCGCTGGTCGAATGTTTCGGTATACGTTTTCACAGCAGACGATCATAAGTGAGTTCAGGTTTTAAGCGAAAGCGATCTATCTGGTTCCAACTTGCGTTTGATACAGTCCATGCCCGAGGTGCCATTCGGCTTCTGTGGAAACGCATTGATCTGTGCTGGTGAAGTTTCGGACTATGCGGCTCAATACGGGATCGGTGGCGACACATCTAGCGGATGCTGCAGCGGTAACGCGGTTTGGGCAGTTCCTGCGCAAGTTCAAGTTGGATGAGTTGGCGCAGCTTTGGAATGTGCTGAAGGGGGATGTGAGCCTGGTGGGGCCGCGACCCTGCCTGGTGAGTCAGGTGGAGTTGATCGCGGCGCGGGAGGCGCGCGGGGTGTTTGCGGTGCGCCCCGGCATTACCGGGCTGGCACAGGTGAACGGGATCGATATGTCGGACCCGGAACGGTTGGCGGAGATGGATTCGGAGATGATCGGTTCTTTAAACCTCCGGGACTATTTCCGGTATCTGGTGCTCACGGTGACCGGAAAGGGTTCAGGAGATCGGATCCGACCGTCGTAACAACCAGGATCGGACTATTAGGTTCTGTTTTGTAGGAGCCTGCTTGCAGGCGAAGGTTGGGGTCGAATCGGGCGCTGGCGGGAGCTTCGCCTGCAAGCAGGCTCCCACGAGTCTAGGAATGCTTGATGTGGGCGGCGCAGCCCTTTGGCTGGCGTGCCGGCTCCGGTCTTCCATCGGCCAGGGGCTGGCCTCCTGCAGTGTGCTGTGCGCTTCGCCTTACGGCGTGGTTGGTTTTGGAGTCATCGTTGGGGTGCGCATTTGGTCCGTGAGTCGTGCTATTGGTAGGGTGATGGGCGAATACAGGTCGAGAGGCCCAGCGCTACCGTTGAGGGGTAAGAATCGACCGTTCGCATAAAGTTTGGTGAGAAGGGTGGAATCCTCTACTTTATGTGCTAGTTTTTGTCGCGGGGGACAAGGACGTCCCCTGAAAGGGCCACTTGGGCATGGACGCCGAGGTGGCCCTTTCTCTTTATGGGGCAGGCTCCCGCCAGTGTCACCCGATCCGATTATCTGTACGACGTGTAACAGTGGATGTCCCGCGTTCGAGGGCACCGCTGACATCGTCCTTGTCATTCCGGCCGTCGAGAAGCCGAGAGCCGGGATTCCCTGCGCGCCCCGGCGCTAGCTGTGCCGTACACGGTAAATCATGAATAACGGCATCCCCGGTGCCGGCAGGGCGTTCTAATCGATGTGCTTTCCAGGACCGAAGTCTCAGTGGTTCTGCGGCTTCGGTAACCGAGGGTTTTTTATTCCATGCACCTGCTACCGCTTAGCGGCCCAATCCGACCGTTGAGCAATTGAATTTGCGATACGCTGGAAATCGGCAGCATGTTTGATATGTTGCGTGTGGGGGCAGGGACGCCCCCGGAAGGGCCGCTCATGGAATGGATTCCAGGCGGCCCTTCTTTTTTGGGATGCCCTTTCTGCCCAAGGTGGGTGTCCCAGATGTCCCAGATGACCGGTGCAGAACGCTCGAAAGGTTTGGCGGGGTCTTATTACAGCAGCGTCGCATTCACGCCCATGGGTTCTGCAGCGGCCACAGGCGTCTTGTCGAGCGAGCAAAGTGCCACGCCGTGGTTGTACGCAATGGCCAGGTGAAGGGCGTCGCCAGCGCGCAACCCGAAGGCATGATCGTCGGCGAAGTGGGCAGCGGTGTGGTAATCGATAGTCCAGACCGGCAGGGTCGAGAGTGACGATTCCCGCAACGCCGCAAATGCGCCAAGCACGTTCGCCCGTTCCCAGGGTGTCAGGATTTCCATTCGAACCTTCATGGACAAGGCTGCGGAGAACTCCGTAAGCACCCAGTCACTGATGCATAGCGAATCGGCGTCCTGTGCCGCCAGCCAATTTTGTATATCTGCGGTACGGGGCTCGCGGGTGAGCGCCGCGACCAGGATGCTGGTGTCCAGATAGCGCATCAGTAGCGAGCATCGTCGCGGATGTGTCGCATGAAGGCCTCATCGGAACCGTGTTGCTGGGCATCCGTGACTGCACGGAGCGCATTTGCATCAATCGGTTTTTTGGGCGCCGTGGCGCTGGAAAGGCGTACGACGGCCTTCCCTCGCTTGGTGATGAGGATGGATTCCCCTGCCGCAGCGCGTTCCGCCAGCTCGCTCAGGTGGGCTTTGGCGTTCGCCAGGCTAACCGTCGGCTCGGGCATTTCGTGCGCTCCTGACCATGTAGATGGTCATATCATAGCTTGGCGACAACCGTCGCGGAAATGGGGTGGCGCGAGGGAAGGGGATGCAGACGCGGGGCTTGCGCCCGATTGCGTCGGCGAATCCGGCTTATGACAACAAAAACCCCGGCACGAGGCCGGGGTTCAAGAAGGGGAAAATAAATCTGTCCCCTTTTGATTCTTTCGTCGAAAATTAGACCAGCACAGACAACAAAAAACCCCGGCGTGAGGCCGGGGTTTGGAGAGGGGAAAATAAATCTGTCCCCTTTTGACCTAACCTTACGGACGGCAGGCAGACGGAAGGTACTTGTTTTCGAGACCACCGCATTGCCATTCGCTGATCTGGCCGTTAGCTTCAATTGCGGTCAGAGTCATTTCATCGCCAGAATGGACTCCCGAGTCAAAAGTGATCTCCAACACGCCAGGACCATCCAAGCTGACTCCTCCGGCGGAGAAGTAGTTACCGGCTAGAGCTGCAACGGAGGCGTCGAGGTCATCGTCGTCGCCATCGTCAGGCAGTGCACCCTCTTCTGAAAGATAGACGGCGATATCTGCACGAAGTCCGGCAGTCGCACTAAGAGCTTCCGAAGCCTGAGCCCGCGCCGTATAGTCCTGGTAAGCCGGCAGCGCAATGGCCGCCAGAATCCCGATGATCGCCACAACGATCATCAGTTCGATGAGCGTAAAGCCCTTTTGGGCGGTCTTCTTCTGCATGTTCGTACTCCCTTGATGTGATGAAAGCTGGGCCGGAGGCCCGGCCGCCCCGTGGGCAGCTGTCTGGGTAGAAGCAATGGGTGTGCCAGGAGCGGGCAAATCCGGATAAGCGGCGCTGTGTGGCCATTCGGTTTGGGGTTTGGGTCACGACATGCGGGCGTTCAGATGTGTCACGTGACAAAAATGGTCACCTGGGGTGACGTGGGTGGTCAGTTTGGTTTGGGGTTTGTCACCTGCGCGGTGCCGGCTCTTCGGGTTACTGGGCGCGGGTCTGCGAGAAGCGCTCGCGACTATCAGGCCGATTGCTTCGTCGCTCTGCTCCTCGCAATGACGGGTTTCTTTTGGCGAGGGCTTCGTCGATGAGGTCGCTCAGGGCTGCGTAGGACTCGGGGGTGTGTTCACGAGATTGCCACGGCCCCTTTGGGGCCTCGCAATGACGCGATTCCTGGGGCCGGGGGTTAGAGGCCGAGGATGGCGACGGCGACGCCGAAGTAGATGAGGATGCCGACGATGTCGACGACGGAGGTGATCAGCGGGGCGCTGGCTACGGCCGGGTCGAAGCCGAAGCGGGTCAGGGCGAACGGCAGGAGCATGCCGAACATGGAGCCGAAGATCACGACGAAGAACATGCCGAGCGCGATGGCGTTGGCCACCTGCATGTCGCCGAGCCAGTTGCCGGAGATCCAGATGGCGGCGGCCAGGGTGACACCCAGGGCGCCGGACACCAGGACTTCCTTGCCGCCGAGGCGCCACCAGTCGCGTAACTGTATGTCGTTCACGGCGAGTGATCGCACGACCAATGTGGCGGCCTGGGCGCCGGCATTACCGCCGGTGGCGATGACCATGGGCAGGAAGAACACCAAGGCGACGACGGCCTCGATGGCGGCTTCGTAGTAGCCGATGGCGATGCCCGCGAAGATGTTCACCGCGACGAGGATCAGGAGCCAGCCGATCCGCTTGCGGTAGAGGAGCTGCATGCTGGCATCGCGCAGGGAGAGGACGAGGTCGCCGACCGCGGCCATGCGGTGGAAATCCTCGGTGGTCTCGGCGCGCAGGACGTCCATGACGTCGTCCACAGTGATGATGCCGAGCAGGTGGCCGTTGTCGTCGACCACCGGGAGGACGTCCAGGTCGTAGTGGCTGATGCGGTGGGCGGCCTCTTCGCGATCTTCCTCGGCAGCGACGCTCACGACATCCGTGTGCATGCGTTCGCGCACGGTGGTGGTAGGGCGCGACAGCAGGAGTTCTTTTAGTCGTACCCAGCCAAGCAGCTCGCCGTCCGGAGTGATGACAAAGATCGTGTTGATGGTTTCCGCCAGCTCATGCTGTTCGCGCAGATGGTCCATCGCCTCGGCCACGGACCAGTCGGGCTGGACCGTGGCGAACTCGGGTGTCATCAGGCGCCCGGCGCTCTCTTCGGGGTAGCCGAGCAGGGTCTCCAGTGCCTCTTGGTCGTCGTCCGGCAGCGCTTCGAGCAACGTCTCGGCGTGGTCGTCCTTGAGGCCTTCGATGACCGATGCCGCGTCGTCATAGGACAGGGCGGCGATCAAGCGGCTGGCGTGTTCTTCCTCCAGGGACTGCAGAACCCGGGACTGGTGGTCCGGCTGCAGGTGGGCATAGATATCCGCCGTGCAGGCGATATCCAGGCGCTGGAAGAAGCGCTGCATGAGCTCTTCGGGCAGTGCTTCCAGGGCGTCGGACAGGTCCGGGGCCGCGTGGCTCGCGCACAGGGCTTGCAGGGCATCCTCCGTGGGTTGACCCAGCGCGGTGCCCAGCGTCTGTGGCAGGTGGTCGATCTCGTGGTCGGTCGGGCTCATCGCTTGCGTCCTACGGGGTGGCCAGGCCGAGCATTGCCACGGCCAGCGAGAAGTAGATCATGATGCCGCCAAGGTCGGCGATCGCGGTGACCATCGGTACGCTGGCCGTTGCCGGGTCCAGTTTCAGGCGGCTCAGAATGACCGGAAGCAGCATGCCGATCATGCTGGCAAAGGCGACGATCAGCGTCATGGCGACGGCGACCAGCAGTGCGATCTCGGCGCCGCCCCGCCACAAGCCTAGTAACGAGACGGCCAGGCCCATGGTCACGCCGATGCCGACGGATACCCCCAGCTCCTTGCCCCACAGCCGCAGCCAGTCGCGCGCGGTGACTTCGCCGGTCGCCATGGCGCGGACCATCAGCGTGGAGCTCTGGGCCCCGGCGTTACCGCCGGAGTCAATAATCAGGGGAAGGAAGAACACGAGCACGACGAGGGCCTCGATGGCCTCCTCGTACTGGGAGATCATCAGGGCGCCAATGCTGTTGAAGGCCACCAGCCCAATCAGCCAGCCCACGCGCTTGCGGTACAGCAGCCAGGGGCTGGCGGCGTCGGGCGACAGGGGGAGGCTGCCCACGGAACCCATTTTGTGGAAGTCCTCGGTGGATTCGGCCTCGAGGACGTCCATGACGTCGTCGACCGTGATCACTCCGAGCAGCTCGCCGGTTTCGCCGACCACCGGAAGCGTCTCCAGGTCGTAATGCTGGATCTTGCGGGCGGCGGCCACGGCGGTTTCGGAGACGCCGATGGTGATGGGGTCGGCGTCGTCCAGCAGGTCGCGTACCGGGCTGTCGGCTGCGGCGCGCAGGAAGTGCCGGATCGGTACGGCCGCCTGCAGCACCCGGTCCTGGTCGACGACGAAGATCACGTTGTTGGAGTGTTCGTCCGCGTTACGCCGGATGAAGGCCAGGGCCCGCTTGAGGGTCCAGTCCGGGTCCACGGCCACTACATCCGGCGACATCACACGGCCGGCGGAGTCCTCGGGGTAGTTCAGTTGTTTCAGGGCCCGGCGGATGGCGCGAAACGGCAGCAGTCGCAGATAGCCGCGCAGGGTGTCCGCATCCAGCGTCTGCAGCAGGGCGGTGAGGTCGTCCGCCTCCATCTCCGAGAGGATGAAGCGAGCATCGTCCCGCGGCGAGGACTCCAGCAGCCGGATCTGGTGCGCCGAGTCCAGGTAGGCGAAGACATCCGCTTTGCGCCCGGGGGGCAGCATGTTGAATACAGCGGTCAGGTCCGCCTCGCCCAGCTCCATCAGCGCGTGGGCGATATCCTGCACGCGCATGTAGTCGAGCAGTTCGTGGAGCCCGTCGCGGTCGTCCAGACGCAATAGCTCCTTCAGCTCGATGATGGATTGTTCGAGGTGAAGCTCCATGCCCTTCTCCCGGTGACATCCGGGCGCTGCGGGAGGGACACGTGCACGGGCACAGTCGCTCAAGGCGCCGCAAGGATGCGGTGGATGATTCCAGGGGCCAGTCGGGTTGTGGACCCGGCCGTTCCCGGCACTTTATTTAAAAAGGCCTGACGGGAAGCGACCGGTTTGGAGAACGGGCGCTTGCCGCTAGGCGCGGATAGATCGGCTGCGTGATTGGCGTTTCAAGGCGCGTTCCCGTGTGTAGAGGTGCTCTTCATTCTAACGGATGTGAGGCCTTAATCAACCGCTTGTGCGGGGTTTTGAAACGTTCATCTACTCTTCATGGTCTGCAGTGGGCGAAAGGGTGCGGCTGCCGATAAGTGCGGGGGGTTGGGTAATGGAGTGTGTTTCTGGACTCGGTTGGGGGTCGGTCGTTCGCCCGCAAGCAGGCTCCCGCACGGCAGGAAAATCCCCTGTAGTAGCCTGCTTGCAAGCGATCAACTCGGCGTCTGTCTGACGCAACGATTTGTGTATCAGAAAAGGTGTATGCGATGGAGCAACAAGGCTCGATAGAAGGCGCTGTGCTGTCGCTGACCGATGTGGCGTTTGCCTATCCGGGCGAGGGCGAGGTACTGCACGGGGTCGACCTGGAGCTGGCCGCCGGGGAGCGCGTGGCGATCGTCGGCGAGAGCGGCAGCGGCAAGTCCACCTTGCTGCATCTGGCGGCGGGGTTGGAGGCGGCGGATCGCGGCAAGGTGCACCTAACGGGGGAGGCGCTGGCGGGGCTGGACGAGGCGGCGCGGACGCAGCTGCGGCGTTCGCGCGTAGGGATCGTTTTCCAGTCGTTTCACCTGATTCCGACGCTGACGGTCCTCGAGAACGTGATGCTGCCGCTGGAATTGGCCACCGGTCTGAGCGCGCGCACGCGCCGCGAACGGGCGATGCGCCAGCTCGCCGACGTGGAACTGGGTGACAAGGCCGAGCGCTATCCGGAGGCCCTGTCCGGGGGTGAGCAGCAACGTGTGGCCATTGCGCGGGCGCTGGTGCATGAACCGGCACTGATCCTGGCCGATGAGCCGACCGGCAACCTGGATTCGCGCACCGGCGAGAGTGTGTTCCGGTTGTTGCTGGAGCAGGTGGCGGCGAATGGCTCAGCGCTATTGCTGGTGACGCACAGTGCAGAGCTTGCCGGGCGCCTGGACCGCGTACTGACGATGCAGGATGGGGTGCTGGAGTCGGATGGCGTGATCGAGGATGCGGGCGCGTGAGTTTGTTGCTGCGGGCCTGGCTGCGCGACTGGCGGCTGCGGCCGCTGCAACGCTTGTTGACGCTGGTGGGAGTGATTATCGGCGTGGCGGTCGTTCTGGCGGTGGATCTGGCGAATCAGTCGGCTCAGCGCGCGTTCGATCAGTCCATGGACGAAGTGGCGGGAGCCGCTACGCACCAGCTGCTGGGGCCGGCGCGCGGCTTTGACGAGTCGCTCTACCGCGATCTGCGCATGGCGGGTTGGCGCGATACGGCGCCCATCGTCGAAGGGCCGGCTCGCCTGTCCGATGGCACGACGATCTATGTGCTCGGGGTCGATACGCTGGCCGAGGGACCCTTCCGCGGGGCGGCCTCCGATATCGGGGATGCCCCGGTGCAGCGCCTGGTGACCGAACCGGGCACGATGCTGCCGCCTTCCGGCTGGTTCCGCGACTCGGGGCACGAACATGAGGCGCGTGTGACCCTGGAGGCGGCGGGAGGCGCGCGCGTGGTGACGGTGATCGACCGCGACCCTGAGCGCGAAGAGTCTGGCAACGAGGGGGATACGGGCGGATCGCTGTGGGTGACGGATATAGCGACGGCCCACGTTTTGCTCGACCGGCTCGGGCGACTGGACCGGATCGACGTTCGCTTGGCGGACGACGAGGTCGAGCGCTTCGAGGCCGCGTTGCCGGATGTGCTGGAGCTGGTGCCGGTCGAGGCTCGGGGGCAGGCCTCGCGCGAGCTGGCTCAGGCGTTTCGTATCAACCTGACTGCGATGAGCCTGCTGGCGCTGCTGATTGCGGCCTTCCTGATCTACAACACCCAGACTTTTTCGGTCCTGCGTCGGCGCGAGGTGATTACCAGCCTGCGCCTGGTGGGTGTGGGACGCCGGGCCCTGTTTGGTGTGGTGCTTGTGGAAGCGGCGCTGGTGGGCGTGATTGGGACCGTGCTGGGTGCGCTGCTCGGGATCGCGCTCGCCCAGGTGTTGGTGGGGCAGGTGGCGCAGACGGTCACGGATCACTTCTTCGCGGTGGCAGTGACCGAGGTGGCGCCGCGACCGCTGGCGCTGGCGGCGATTTTTTTGATCGGGGTCGGTCTGTCGTTGGCGGCGGCTTTGGCCCCTGCGTGGGAAGCCGCGCGTGGGGCCAGCCCGGCGCGGGCCGGTCATGGGAGGTTGGAGCGGCGTGCCCGGACCCTGACGAATTGGTTGGCGCTGGCCGCCGTTGGGTTGTTGCTGACTGGGGCGGGCTTACTGCTGACTGGGGCGGGGGCGCTCTTGGGTGGGTTTGTTGCGCTGTTCCTGCTGATTACCGGGTTTGTGCTCCT
Organism: Thioalkalivibrio sp. ALJ1; assembly: GCF_000745395.1. Classification (NCBI taxonomy): domain Bacteria; kingdom Pseudomonadati; phylum Pseudomonadota; class Gammaproteobacteria; order Chromatiales; family Ectothiorhodospiraceae; genus Thioalkalivibrio; species Thioalkalivibrio sp. ALJ1. The sequence continues at coordinate 102,661 of NZ_JQIW01000003.1, forward strand.
GTTGCCCTGGGTGCTGGCTTGGACGTTGCGCGGGTTGGGTGGAATGGTGCGCGGCATGGCGTTGCCGCGCATTGCGGTGCGCAGCCTGGAGCGCAGCCTGTCCCGCAGCGCACCGGCGACTTCCGCACTCACCCTGGCCCTGGCGGCGGCGATCGGCGTGGCGGTGATGGTAGGGAGCTTCCGTGGGAGTGTGGAGCAATGGCTGGGGCAGGCCCTGACTTCCGATCTTTACGTGGTGCCGGCGGCGCCCGCCTCGGCGCGTGGCGGGGCGCGATTGCCCGCCGACTGGATGGAGTCGCTGGCGGCACAGGCGGATGCAACGTCCGTGAGTACCGGCTCAAGTCAGGAGGTGGTGAGCGACCGAGGGCTAGTGGATTTATATATGGTGCAGCCACATGGCGACTGGCTGGAGTACTTGCCCCTGCTAGAGACGGCGCAGGACCGTTCCGAGCTGGGGCGGGCGCTGGTACAGGAAGATGCCGTGTTGGTGACCGAGCCGCTGGCCGCCTACCTGGATCTGGCGGTTGGCGATTTGCTGTCGTTGGCAGTCGAGGATGGCCGGCGTGCGTTCGAGGTGCTTGGGATCTATCGCGACTACGGCAACCCGCAAGGGACCGCGTTGATGACGCAGGCGGCGTACGCGGGGGGCGGTGCACCTCCGGACGAGGTCGGCTCTTTCGGTTTGCGGCTGTCTCCAGGCGCGGACGTCTCGGAGGCCGTGCAACGTCTGGAGCGCTGGCTGGCGGAGCAGGACCGGCCCGCGCTGGTGACTCGCCCCGGCGATATCGAGCAGGAATCCATGGCGATCTTCGACCGCACGTTTGCGATTACCCACCTGCTGCGAGTGATCACGCTGATTGTCGCGTTCATCGCGATCCTGGGGGCGCTGATTGCGCTGCAGATGGAACGCGCGCGGGAGTTCGCGACCTTGCGTGCGCTCGGACTGATCCCGGGCGGTGTGCGCGGGCTGGTGATCCTGCAGGGCGGCGTACTGGGCCTGTTTGCGGGGCTGGCGGCGATCCCGCTCGGATTGGGCATGGGCTGGTTGTTGATTGAGGTCATCAATCGCGAAGCCTTCGGCTGGGGCATGGATCTGCGCCTGCCATGGGCCGCGGTGGGCGAGACGGTGTGGCTGGGAGTGAGCGCGGCGCTTCTGGCCTCTCTATTTCCGGCCTGGCGAATGGCACGCATGCGGCTGGTGCCGGCGTTAAGGGAACACTGATCCATGTACACGCTCGCGTTGGCACCCCAGGTTTTCCGAGACAAGGCGCGTTGTGCAGCGGGTAGTGGTTCTACCCGCCCGTTTTCGATTGATTCGGGGCGCAACGCAAGATCGGGGAACGTGGGGTGCCAACCCCGAAGGGGCTCGGCCGCCCGTTGTTATCAAAAACGGGTGCGCGCACGGCGTTGCGGCTCCCTTGTGCAGAATGACTGCACGGCAATCACCGCGCCTTGTTCGCACACAAAAGCGACTCGAGCGCGAGCGTGTACATGGATCAGTGTTCCCTTAAGGGAGGTCGCGTGATGTTTGGGTTGCGGCTTGCGGGACCCGGCTTGGTGGCAGCGGGCTCTGTGGGGGTGGGCTTTGTGGGAGCGGGCTTGCCCGCGAAGCTCCTGCCCGCGCCAGCCTTTGGCAAGGCCCTTTCACGGGCAAGCCCGCTCCTACAGACACTCTTACAGCAGGTCCTGCGCCTTTTGGTGGTGGCTGGGCTCGTGGTGCTGCTGGTGGCCTGTGGCGGGGCGGAGCCGCCGGATGTGCGCGAGGCCGAGGTGTCCGGGCTGCGGGTGGGCGAGGCCCTGGGCGGGGAGGAGACGGACGGGTTTCGCCGCGCCGATGCGCCGCGGGTGTTCGAGTTTCCGCGTGATCACGGGCCACACCCAGGGTTTCGCAACGAGTGGTGGTATGTGACCGGCAATCTCGATGGGCCGGAGGGCGAGCGGCTGGGCTTTCACATCACCTTCTTCCGCGTTGGGCTGGCGCCGGAGCTGGCGGGGGACGACCCCTGGCATGACTCAGCCTGGGCCAGCCCGGATATCTGGATGGCGCATACGGCGGTGGTCGACCGCGAGGCTGGGCACCACGCCTCCGAGGAGCGCTTCGTACGCGACGGGGCGGGGCTGGCCGGCGCCACGGACCCGGTGGGCCGCGTTTGGACCGAAGACTGGCAGCTGGCGGATCTGGACCGGGATCGCTGGACGCTGGACTTCAGTGTGGACGACTACCGGCTGGCGCTGGAACTGGAGCCCCGGCGTGGACCGGTCCTCCAGGGCGTGGCGGGGCTCAGCCAGAAGGGCCCGGAGCCAGGGAATGCCTCCTATTACTACTCCGTGCCCCGCATCAAAGTGAGCGGCGAGGTCGAGCGCGCGGATCTCGGGCGCCTGGCGGTGACCGGCCAGGCATGGATGGACCGCGAGTGGAGCACCAGTGCGCTGTCCGAGGACCAGGTGGGCTGGGACTGGTTTGCGCTGCAGTTCGACGATGGGCTGGACGTGATGTACTACCAGCTCCGCAAGAAGGACGGCGAGCCGCACCTGCTGTCCAAGGGACGCTGGATGCCGGCGGATGCCGACGACCGGCTGCTGGAGCCCGATCAGGTCGAGCTGGAGGCCCGGCGCTGGGCCACACAGCCCTCCGGCAACCGCTATCCGGTGGAATGGTCCATGCGCATCGCTCCACCGGACGGCTCGGTGCCACGCGAATTCACCGTGCGCGCCATCCGCGACGAACAGGAAATGGACACGGTGATCCGCTACTGGGAAGGGGCGGTGGATATCCTCGGCCCGGATGGTAAGCCCATTGGCCGGGGGTTTGTGGAGTTGACGGGGTACGAGGGGGACTAAGGCGTTTTGACCACAGAGGGCACGGATAAAAACCCGATCAAAAGCGGCTAACAGGAAGACGCGAAGCCGGGAAGAGTTGTTTTGGGGCGCTTGAGTATCCCCTGCGCGCGAGCGACGATCCTGACGCCGATGTCGCATCGCAACGCACCGAAACAACCCCTTTAGGTCTTCCCATCTTCCTGTGGATGCTTTTCGCTTTTGACTGGGCTTTTCTCTGTGTCCTCTGTGCTCTCTGTGGTGGAGTAGGGCGGCTTGCAGGAGAAGGGTGGCGCGGGGCCACCCGGGCCCACCCGGGCGCTACCAGTCCATCGTCTCGTGGGGGGTGTCGAGGTCGAAGTCGTCCTGGAGGTGGGCGCGCAGGGCGCGTTCTTCCATCAGGCGTTCGAGGGTACGGCGGGCGGCGTGACGGGCCGGGCCGCGGTCGTTGACGAGCTGATCTTCGAACAGGCTGGCGATCTCGTCAGCGCCATCGGCCGAGAAGTCGATCGTCGGGTCCATTGTTGGGTCTCCTGACAAGCCGGCCGGGCCATCCCGGACTGCGGTATCAGAAAAGTCTTATAAAGTCTTCCGGCCGGTTCGCAAGCAGAAAATTCTTATTGTTCAGTAGTTCGCTTTATAGGGTCCTGGTGCCGAACTCACGGGCGCGGTTCTGGTCCATCGTGCACGAATGGCGACGCTTTCCGCCGCCACCGAACAGTCGTGAGGGCAGGCCATGTTGATCCGCACCCGACATCGTTCCGAATGTTCCCATAGTGAGGTCACCCCAAGGGAGGTCTACGCCCGCCGGCGCGAATTTCTGCGGACCAGTATCGGGTTGGGAGCCGGGTTGGCGCTGGGTGGACTCGGGATGAGTGCGCCGGCGGCGGCCGCGCTGCGTGGCTACGAGCTGGAATTCGAGCCCGGTGATTTCTCCACGGACGAGTCGAAGACCTCGCTTGATGAGATTACTAGCTACAACAATTTCTTCGAGATGGGACCCGGCAAGAGTGATCCGAAGACGTACGCCGACCAGCTGAAGACGGACCCGTGGACGATCACGGTGGACGGCCTTTGTGACAATCCGGGCGAGTATGCAGTGGAGGACTTCATCAACCCGTGGTCGCTGGAAGAGCGGATCTATCGCATGCGCTGTGTCGAGGGCTGGTCCATGGTGATCCCGTGGATCGGCTTTGAGCTGAATCGCATCATCGAGAAGGCGAAGCCAGGTGCCGGGGCGCGTTATGTCGCCTTCGAGAGCATCTACGACCCGGACAACTTGCGGGGTCAACGTCGGCGCCCCAGAGCTTCCGGTGGGCTGGAGTGGCCTTACACGGAAGGGCTACGCCTGGACGAGGCAATGCATCCGCTGACGATCCTGTCCGTGGGCCTGTACGAAGAGGTATTGCCTAACCAGAACGGGGCCCCGATCCGGCTGGTAGTGCCGTGGAAGTACGGCTTCAAGAGCATCAAGTCGATCCAGCACATCCGGTTTGTCGAGGAGGAACCGCCGACCCTTTGGAATCAGGCGCAGCCGGATGAATACGGTTTCTATAGCAACGTGAACCCGGACGTGGACCACCCGCGCTGGTCGCAACGCACCGAGCGGCGCATTGGCGAGTTCCGTCGCCGCCGAACCGAGATGTTCAACGGCTACGGGGACGAGGTAGCGTCGTTGTACGATGGCATGGATCTGCGCGAGCATTTCTGATGGGGCCCACCCTGAGGAGGCTCGTGTGACCGCTTCGCGGCGCCAGCGCGCGCAGCCGCCCAGAGGCGTGTGGACCGCGGTGCTGCTGCTATCGCTGGTCCCGGCCATCTGGATCGGCATGCGCGCGCTTGGACTGTTGGGTGGCTTAGGCGTCAATCCGATTGAGAAATTACTGGAGCTTTCCGGCACGCACGCCATGATCGCGCTGCTGATTGCGCTCTCGGTGACCCCACTACGGCAGATGACCGGGCTCGCCTGGATCGTGCGCCTGCGCCGGATGCTGGGGTTGGTGGCATTTGGCTATGTGACCGCCCACGCCCTGATCTGGCTGGGGGTGGATCTGTTTTTCGACTGGGAGCTGGTGCTCTACGACCTCACCGAACGTCCGTTCGTGATGGTGGGGTTTGCCGCCTGGTTGATCCTTCTGGTGCTCGCCGTCACGTCCACCAATGCCGCGCAGCGCTGGCTCAAGAAGAAATGGGTCTGGTTGCACCGAGGCGTCTACGTGGCCGGCGTGCTGGCGGTGCTGCACTTTCTGTGGCTGGCCCGAGCCGACTATGCCGAGGTCGCCCTGTACGCCGCCATCCTCACCTTCCTGCTCGGCTGGCGCGTCGTCTACCGCTGGCAGACCCGCCGGCGTAACCACGCCCGCCGCCGTGCCCCTGCCTGAAGGCCCGGGTCAAGGGCGTTTCACAGGAAGATGGGAAGACTGGAAGGTTTTGATTGTGGGGCCGAGATTTCGCCCACCGCGCGATGCTAGCCGCCCCGCCGGGGATGCCAAATCACCAATAACCCTTTCTAACTTCCCATCTTCCTGTTAACGCTTTTCGCCCTTACGACCCGCGCTAGCCGGCGTTGAGGGTGACGAGGAATTCGAGGAGGGCCTTTTGGGCGTGGAGGCGGTTTTCGGCCTCGTCCCAGACGACGCTTTGCGGGCCTTCGAGGACCTCGGTGGAGACCTCTTCCTCGCGGTGCGCGGGGAGGCAGTGCATGAACAGGGCGTCGTCGTTGGCCAGCTGCATCAGGTCCGCATCCACGAAGAAGCCGGAGAAGGCCCGGCGGCGGGCGCTCTTTTCCTGTTCCTGACCCATGCTGGCCCAGACATCGGTGACGACCAGGTCCGCGCCCTCGGCGGCGGCGCGGGCATCTCGCGTCAGCTCGAAATGGCTCTGGGTGGTGTCGACCACGCTGGGTTCCGGGTCGTAGCCCTCTGGGCAGGCGGCGACTAGCTGGAAGTCCAGCGAACGCGCCGCGTACATGTAGCTGTGACACATGTTGTTGCCGTCACCGATCCAGGCCACGCGTTTGCCGCGAATGTCGCCGCGGTGCTCGAAGTACGTTTGCAGGTCTGCCAGCAGCTGAGCCGGGTGTTCCAGGTCGGTCAGGCCATTGATCACGGGCACGGACGAGTGTTTGGCGAACAGTTCGAGCTTCTCGTGCTCGTAGGTGCGGATCATCACGCAGTCGACCATGCGCGACAGCACTCGGGCGGTGTCCTCAATCGGCTCGCCGCGGCCTAGCTGAGTGTCGCGTGGGGACAGGAATAGGGCATTCCCACCCAGTTGCTGCATGCCCACTTCGAATGACACCCGGGTCCGGGTCGAGGATTTCTCGAAGATCATGCCCAGGGTTTTGCCGCGCAGCAGGTCGTCGTGATGCTCGCCGCTCTTCAGTTGCTGCTTGAGCTCGATGGCCCGCTGCAGCAGGGCACGGGTTTCGTCTCCGGAGAGATCGAGGAACGAGAGATAGTGACGTGGGTTCATGCAGAGACCTCATTGACGGGTTTGGACGTCAGAAAGGCGTCCACCAGGTCGGAGACGGTTATGGCGATCTGTTCGACCTGCTCGTCGTCGATGATCAGCGGCGGGAGCAGGCGGATGACAGACCCGGCGGTGACGTTGAGGACCAGGCCCCGTTCCAGGGCCGCCATGACCAGTTCGCCTGCGGGACGGTCGAGTTCGACCCCGATCATCAGGCCGCGTCCGCGTACGGCCACCACGCCCGTGTGGTCCTCCAGACGCTGGCGCAGGCGTTGCAGGAGCAGCTCGCCCTGGCGTGCGGCCTGCTCGCACAGGGCCTCGTCCTGCATCACATCGAGCACGGCCAGGGCCGCGCGACAGACCAGCGGGTTGCCGCCGAAGGTGGTGCCATGCATGCCTGGGTTGAACAGCTCGCGGGCCGCGCCGGCCACCAGGTTGGCGCCGATCGGGATGCCGTTACCGAGGCCCTTGGCCAGGCTCAGTACGTCCGGGGTGATGCCCTCGTGCTGGAAGGCGAACCAGTATCCAGTGCGGCCGATGCCGGCCTGGATCTCGTCCAGCATCAGCAACCATTCCTTGCGGTCCGCCAGGTCGCGCAGCTGACGCAGGTAACCGGGCGGCGGGACATGGATGCCGCCTTCGCCGGTAACCGGCTCGACCAGGATGGCGACCACGTCGGGGTCTTCGGCCAGGGCCTCGACGGCGGCCGCATCCCCGTGCGGGACGTGCACGAAGCCTTCCACTAGTGGCTCGAAACCCTCGCGGATTTTGGCGTTCCCGGTGGCGGACAGCGTGGCCATGGTGCGGCCGTGGAAGCTGCCTTCCATCACGATGATCTTCGGCGTGCTAATGCCCTTGGCGCGGCCATGCAGACGCGCGAGCTTGATCGCCGCCTCGTTGGCTTCCGCCCCGGAGTTGCAGAAGAAGGCGCGGTCCATGCCTGACAGGGCGCACAGGCGCCGGGCCAGTTGCTCCTGTAGCGGGATGCGGTAGAGGTTAGAGGTATGGACCAGCGTGTTGGCCTGGTCGCAGACGGCATGCGCCACCTTGGGGTGGGCGTGGCCCAGCCCGCACACGGCGATGCCAGAGAGCGTGTCCAGATAGCGGTTGCCCTCGGTATCCCACAGCCAGGCGCCTTCACCGCGTGCGAATGCGATCGGCAGGCGGTTGTAGGTGTTCTGCAGGGCATCATTCATGGGTTTCTCCAAAACCAAAGAGCCGGCGGAGGACCGCCGGCTCGATGAAAGGCGTAGCCGCGTCATGCGGCCGAACACGCCTAGTGTAAGCCGCTTGGGGCGTTACTTCATCTGCTGGGCAACAAAGTCCCAGTTCACCACGGCCCAGAAGTTTTCCAGGTACTTCGGGCGCGCGTTGCGGTAGTCGATGTAGTAGGCGTGTTCCCAGACGTCGCAGGTCAGCAGCGGGGTCTTGCCGTCGCGCATCGGGTTGGCGGCGTTGGAGGTGTTCACGATTTCGACGGAACCATCGCTGTTCTGTACCAGCCAGGTCCAGCCCGAGCCGAAGTTGCCGACCGCGGATTCGTTGAACTTCTCCTTGAAGGCGTCGAACGAACCGAAGGCGCTGTTGATCGCATCAGCCACCTTGCCGGACGGCTCGCCGCCGGCATTCGGGGCCATGCAGTTGAAGTAGAAGGTGTGGTTCCAGACCTGGGCACCGTTATTGAAGATGCCGCCGGCGGGGGCCTTCTTGATGAGGTCTTCCAGCGAGGCATTCTCGAACTCGGAACCCGGCAGCAGGCCGTTCAGCTTGGTCACGTAGGTCGCGTGGTGCTTGTCGTGATGGTATTCCAGCGTTTCGGCGGAGATGTGCGGCTCCAGTGCGTTCTTGGCATAGGGCAGTTCGGGCAGTTCGTAGGCCATGAAAGACTCCTTGTGCTGTGTCGTGAGAAACTGCGTGGCGGCGCGCCCCGAAGCAGGACCGCCACCGAACTCGACAACGATAGTCACCTTGCCCAAGCGATGCAATTTCCGATGATTCCGCTCGGTCTTGTAATGGGGGGAAAACTGTTCTCGATTAGTGTTTCTTCAGTGGTTTTTCGAATCCCTGATCGCCTGAAAGACGAGGTAGATGGCCGATCGTGACGATAGTACGCAGCCGGACCAGGCGGAGTTGCCTGGAAAAACGCCGGTGAACTGGCGCGGCCGGTTCGGGTTGCTGCTTGGGCCACTGATCTTCGCGCTGTTCCTGATAGCGCCGGCACCGGCAGGCTTCGATCCCGCCGCCTGGTGGGTGCTGGGGCTGACTCTGTTCATGGCGATCTGGTGGATTAGCGAGGCTTTGCCGTTGCCGGTGACGGCGTTGCTGCCGATCGCGATCCTGCCGATCCTCGACATCACGTCGATGGAGTCGGCGACCGCCCCCTATGCCAACCCCATCATCTTTCTCTTTATGGGCGGGTTTGCGATCGCTCTGGCGGTGCAACGCTGGGACCTGCACCGGCGCATGGCGCTGGCGATTGTGGCGCGCTCCGGTAATCGTCTGCATATGCTGGTCGGGGCCTTCATGCTGGCGACCGCTGGGCTGTCGATGTGGGTCAGCAATACCGCGACCGCGGCGCTGATGCTGCCGATTGCCCTGTCCGTCCTGGGCCTGATTGAGCGGGGTGCCCCGCCGCAAGAGCAGGATGTGGCCTCGCGGCGCCCTGCGCTGGCCTTGCTATTGGGGATCGCGTTCGCGGCGAACATCGGCGGTATGGCCACCATCATTGGGTCGCCACCGAACGCCCTGACCGCGGCCTATCTTGGGGACCGGCACGGGATTGAGATCGGTTTTCTGGAATGGATGACCCTGGGATTGCCGCTGGCCGCGATTCTATTGGCGATGGCCTGGTGGCTACTGACGCAATGGGTGTTTCCTGTGCACCGGGTGGAGCTGAGCGGTCTACGTAGCTTGCTGGACGAGCAGCGAGCCTCTGTCGGTCGATGGTCGGCGGCGGAGAAACGGGTGGCGGGGGTGTTCGTGCTGGTCGCGCTGGCGTGGCTGACCCGGCCATCGCTGGAGGGGCTGCTGCCGATCTCGTTGACTGATGCTGGAATCGCGATTCTGGGTGCGGGGTTGTTGTTCCTGATCCCCTCGGGCTCGCGCGAGCAGCGCCGCCTGCTGACTTGGGACAACACCCGCGAACTACCCTGGGGTGTACTCCTTCTGGTCGGCGGCGGGTTGAGCCTGGGGGCGGCGATCGAGTCCAGCGGGCTGGCGGCGCTGGCGGCCGATGCGCTGGTGGTCGCACAGGTCTGGCCACTCATCTTGATCATGGCCGGCGTGGCTTTGCTGACGATGACGCTCAGTCATGTGACCAGTAACACCGCGACGGCGGCTACGTTGCTGCCCCTGGTGACCGCGTTCGCCTTGAGCATGGATGTGCCCGTGTTGTTGCTCGCACTACCCGTGGCGTTTGCTGCTTCGGTGGCTTTCATGCTGCCGGTGGCGACCCCGCCGAATGCCATCGTGTTCGCCAGCAATCGGTTGCGAGTGCTGGATATGGTGCGCGGTGGCGCGCTGTTGTCGGTGGTCGCGTTGGTTCTGATCAGCCTGGCGGTCTATGTCTTTGCCGAGGCGTTTTTGCTATAGGGAGACGCTGCTTTACGCGCGGGTTTGCGCTCGAGTCGCTTTGGCTTACATTTTATGCGCGGTTACTGCCGTGCAGCCATTCTGCACAAGGGAATCGCAACGCGGTTCGCGCACCCGTTTCTGGTCAACAACGGCCGGCCGAGCCCGCTCTTTCAATCAGTGTCTCCCCAGCCGCTTACGCCCGGTCATGGGTCGGTGTCTCCCCGGTGTTCTTGTGGGGAAAAAGGCTCTACGGGGTTCAAGTTTTAGCATTCGCCGCCGCTAGTGGGGTGACGGACCTGACTTTCCCGCGGTGCCGACTGGCATCCGATTGATCGAAGGAACTGGATAGATGTTCAACAACATTCGAATTGGCGTGCGGCTCATGGTGGGCATCATTGGCGTGGTGGTCCTCGCCGTGGCGCTGACCCTGGTGGTGGTGGTGAATGCCCTGGGGACGATGGCAGATCGTGCCGAACAGCGTGAGCTGAACGACCTAACCGGGCAGTTGCTGGATCGCCTGGATCAGGAAGCCGTGCGGGCAACCGCCATGGCCCAGGCCGTCGCACGTATCCCGGATGTCGAGGAGGCCATGGCCAATGGCGACCGGGAACGCTTGGCCGCGATGACCGTGCCCAGCTTCGAGTCGCTCAGCAGCGATTTCGGGGTGAGTCAATACCAGTTCCATACCCCGCCGGCGACCTCTTTCTTGCGTGTACATCGCCCGGATCGCTACGGTGACGATCTGTCTGGCTTCCGCCAGACCGTTGTGGATACCAACGATCGGCAGGCCCCCATCTCGGGTCTGGAAGAGGGTGTGGCAGGCCTGGGTATCCGCGGTGTCGTGCCGATCGCCCAAAACGGCGAGCATGTCGGCTCCGTTGAGTTCGGCTTGTCCTTCGGCGAACCCTTCTTCGAGCAGTTCACTGAAGAGCTGGGCGCCCCGGCTGCACTCTACCTGCGCGACGACGGTCGGTTCTCCCGCTTTGCTGGCACCATTGAGGGTGATGCGACCTTTACTGATGCGGAGATGCGTGGGGTGCTGGAAGGCGAGGAACGGGTGCGTAACGTCACCTATCAGGGCGAGCCGATGGCCGTCATCGCGCGTCCGGTGCTGGACTTTTCCGGTGATGCAGTCGGTGTGCTCGAACTCATGGTTGATCGCAGTGCCTATGTCGCGATGGCCCGCAATGCGACTGGAACGGTTGTGATGGTAGGCGCGCTTGCCGTCGTGCTGGGTGCCCTGCTGGCCTGGTTCCTGACTCGCAGCATTGTGCATCCGTTGTGCCAGACGGTGGTGCGCCTGAATGACATCGCCAGTGGGGAAGGGGATCTGACCCGCAAGCCGGAGGTTTCCGGAAAGAATGAACTGGGCGACCTCTCGATTGCCTTCAACCATTTCGTAGAGAAGATCCGGGTGCTGATCCAGCAGGTGGCTGCCGGGTCCGATCAGGTGGCAGCCGCCGCCACCGAGCTGTCCGCGACGAGCGAGGAGACCAACGAGCAGGTGCGCCGTCAGAAGGCGGAGACCGACCAGGTTGCCACCGCAATGAACGAAATGACGGCGACCGTCCAGGAAGTGGCGCGCAACGCGTCGGATGCCGCCGCTGCCGCGCGCAGCACGGACCAGGACGCCACTGCTGGCCAGCAGGTTGTGCAGAAGACCGTCAGCACGATCAATGGACTGTCCACGCAGGTGGAGAGCGCGGCGGATGTGGTGAGTCGCCTGTCGCAGGATGCCGAGCAGATCAATAAGGTCCTCGAGGTGATCGGTGATATCGCGGATCAGACGAATCTGCTGGCTCTGAACGCGGCCATCGAGGCGGCGCGTGCGGGCGAACAAGGCCGTGGCTTTGCCGTGGTCGCGGACGAGGTGCGCACGCTCGCGAGTCGTACGCAGGACTCGACCCACGAGATCCAGCAGATGATCGAGCGGGTTCAGAACGGTACCCGCGAGGCGGTCCAGGCGATGGAGGACGGGCGCGTTAAGGCGCATGCGAGCGTCGAACAGGTGAACCTTGCCGGCGAGTCGCTGATTGCGATTACCCAGTCCGTCACTCGTATCAGCGACATGAACACGCAGATCGCCAGCGCCGCGGAGGAACAGTCCACGGTGGCCGAGGAGATCAACCGTAACGTCGCCAATATCACCGAGGTACTGGACCAGACCGCCGCCGGATCGGAACAGATCCGCAATGCTTCCGAGGAGCTGTCCAAGCTGGCTTCGCAGCAGCAGCAGCGCGTGGGTCAGTTCAAGGTCTGATCACGCCCCAATGCCCGTAGCCGAGCCCGCCATCCTCGTTTCGAGGGGGCGGGCTTTTTCATGCGTGTGGGGGCGAAGGGGTTGATTCGCCACGGAGTGCGCGAAGGCACGAAGAAGGGCTGGGTCAAGGGCGAAGACCGGTCTACAGGAAGTGGGGAAGATCGGAAGAGAGATTGATGAGGTAGTGGAACTGGCAGGACTCGCCGGGGAGGGTTGGTGTGAAGGCCGGTGCTAGAGGACACGCGGGCGGGGGCTTCGCGGGCAAGCCCGCTCCCACAGGGGCGATCGGTGCGCCTGGTGGACCATCGTTTCGAACGGGTCCCGGGCGGTTCTGGCCGATCTATCCTTCGCGACTTCCAGTCTTCCTGTGAGTCGCCATTGACCTTGGCCCAGCCGTTTTTCGTGCCTTCGTGCACTTCGTGGTGAATAGTGGGCTTTACGGAGCGGGGAAGAGGCGTTGGCCGTTTTCCCAGGCGATCATGCGAGCGACGTTGTCGGGGAGCTGCATCAGCCAGTCTCGGGTGCCGTCTTTTAGCACGGTGAAGTGTTCCCAGCGTGCGAGGCTGAAGGTGTCATTGCCGATCAGGAAGCGATCGGGATAGTCGAGAAATAGTTCGAACCAGTCGGCGTCGATAATCCCACCGGGATTGATGCGCGGATTGCGCATGGAGACGTCGATGACCATGTTGGGGTGACGGATCAGGTAGTCGCGTACCAGTGATGGGTAGGCATAGGACCCGGCATGGGCCCAGAGGATGCGTACCTCGGGCTGGAGAGCGTAGGCATGGTCGATTACGGCCGGGTCGCCATGGATGACGATCCAAAGATTGCGTTCCACCGCCAGTTCGAGCAGGTCTTCGAAACTCGGCGCAAAGCGGTCATCCGCCTGGATGTGGAGTTCGCCGATGCCACGCCAGGCCACGGCGTCGCGGTCCAGAATGGCCTCGACCTGTTCGCGCAGGTCCTCAACGTACATCCAGTCCATCTTGCGCCCGAGGCGTTGAGAGATCTCGAGAAACGGGATAATGCGCGCCTGGCTGGAGGATTCGAGCGACTCGATCAGCGAGGCTCGGGGGGCCATCATGATCGCGGCCTCGATAAGGTTTTCCTCCAGCGTGCGAGCAACGGCATCAGGGGGGAAACGCTCGGCCTGGGTGTCGCGATAGTGGAGGTGCGCGTCGAACAGCGGTTCGATCGCGTGGCTTGGGCTGCAAATTAGCAGTAGCGGACCTAGCAGAAGGGCTGCGGCGGCAACGGTTATAACGTGGGGAAAGCGGCGCGGGGCGGTCGTCGATTCCATTCTGCGAGTTCCTCTAATACGGGAACTCCAATTTTATACCGTAGAGTGCGACAGGGCGGGCCTCACGGTCGAGGGCGTCGCAGCTGCGCGGGGCTTCAGGCGCGGCTATCCCCAGAGACGGTGGTGTCATTCGAAGAGCGATTGGAGTGGCCATCTCCGTGGTTGGGGTCGAAGCGTTCGCGCAGGTACTGGCCGATCGCGTCTGACTCGTACAGCCAGCGGACGCTCCCGTCGGCTTCCTGGATGCGCAGGCAGGGTACCTGCAGCTTGCCGCCCTCACTTTGTAGTTCCTCGCGCCACGCGCCGGCGGCCTGTGCGTTGCGTAACTCGATATCCAGCGAGAGACGCTGCATGGTTCGCCGTGCGCGGATGCAGAACGGGCATGCGGGGAAGTGATAAAGCGCGAGTTGGCGCGTCTGCTCATCGACCTTGGCCTGGTCAGCCGGGTCACGCTCGATTCCACGCGGGCGCGACAGGCGCTCGCCGATCAGCATGAACGGGGTGAGCAGCAGGCGTACGCCACGGAAGAACCATCGGATAAGAAATCGCATGGCCGAAGAATGCCACAGCAACCCGCGCCCAACACAACACCCCGATCCTCTGTAGCGTTAGTCATGCTGGGTCAAGGGCGTTTTTCACCACGAAGGGCACGAAGGCACGAAGAAGGTCAAAACCTTGTAACCACAGAGTTCACAGAGGACACAGAGAACGGCAAAACCCATGGTGGGATGGTGGCTTGGGCAGCCCGAAGCGATCATTCGACAGGATTATTCTACGGTCTTGACCTTCTCCGTGCCCTCCGTGGTGCAATCGCCGTTGACCTGGCCTGTCTTCCTGCCTTCGTGCGCTTCGTGGTGAAAAAGCCCTTTCAATGAAGGATCAGGGGGTGCCGAAGTCGAATTGCCAGGGGTCTTCTTCGGGGGCGTCGAGAAGCGAGGGGCGCAGGCGGATGATCTCGAAGCCGAGTTCGCGGTAGTCATCAATGCGATCGGGTGCGAGGTCGGCGACTTCGACGAACTCGGCGAAGGCATCGGCCTCTAGACCGCGCCAGTCAGCGAAGGTGCCGCAGACCGCGACGTTTACGCCCTCGTCGCGGACCAGGGCCTCCACCTCGGAATGCAGGCCTGGGTGCTGGGCCGCTTCGCTGCGAGTCAGGCTGAACTGCTCCGCGCCGTGCGCCACCACGGCGACCGGATAGTCCGGATCGCGTTCGCGCAGCCGGGCGATGTTGGCCCGGATCTCGGGCAGAAGCGCGGAGAGCGCCGCGCGGTCATTCTCGATGATCTCGAAGACCACGCCCTCGGGGAGTTCGTCGCGCTTCAGGAGTTCGAGAATGGCGTCCGAGGGTTCGCCCTCGGGTGTAGCGTCGGGGGCGCTGAGCGGGTCAGCTGCCAGTGCGGGCAGGACGAACAGACACAGGGTCACAAGCCCGCCGAGGCGGGTGGAAAATATACTGGCGAGTCGATGTGGGCTCATGCCCCCTATTCAATCGGGCGCGTGTTCAGGACGCAAACGACCGCGTCCTTTCTGCGATGGACTCCAATCAGTGGCGGTCGCCGGTGGCTTGCTCGGCCATCTGGTCGTAGCTGGTGTGGCGCACGTCCTTGCCCTTAACGAAGTAGACGACGTACTCGCAGATATTGCGTGCGCGGTCGCCGATACGTTCCAGGGATCGGGTGGCCCAGATGATGTCCATCAGGCGCGGTACCGAGTCCGGCGAAGCGGTCATCTGCTTCATCAGTTTCTGGGTGATGGTCTCGTACAGGCTGTCGATCTGGATGTCGAGCTGAGCGACGCGCACGGCTTGATCCACGTCCATGCGGGCGAAGGCGTCGAGGGCGCCACGGGTCATCTCGCGGGCGTGTTCCCCCATGCTCGCGATATCCGCCATCGGGGCGCTGTTGCGGTCCTCGTCCAGCAGGTGCAGACCCATACGGCCCACGCGCTCGGCTTCGTCGCCCATGCGCTCCAGGTCGGTAATGGTCTTGATCACCGCGATCACCAGGCGCAGGTCGGAGGCAGTGGGCTGGCGCCGCGCGAGGATGTGAGTGCACTCCTCGTCGATCTCGACTTCCTTGGCGTTGACCTGGTAGTCCGAGGTCATCACCTTTTCAGCGAGTTCGACATCCCCCTCGACCATGGCGTGGACGGCATCGGCGAGTTGCTGCTCGACCAGGCCACCCATGGCCATCACCTGCTTGATGATGTCCTCGAGCTCCGCATTGAACTGCTGCGAGATATGCTGTTTGAAGAAGGTCTTGTCCATGGTGCGTGTCCTCAGCCGAAGCGGCCGGTGATGTAGTCCTCGGTCTGCTTCTTGGCAGGCGAGGTGAACAGGGTGTCGGTGTCGGCGTATTCGATCAGTTCGCCCATGTACATGAAGGCGGTGTAATCGGACACGCGCGCAGCCTGCTGCATGTTGTGGGTGACGATGACCAGCGTATAGTCCTTCTTCAGCTCGATCATCAGCTCCTCGATCTTTAGCGTGGCCAGGGGGTCCAGCGCGGAGCAGGGCTCGTCCAGCAGCAGGACCTCGGGGTCGATCGCGATGGCGCGGGCGATCACCAGGCGCTGCTGCTGGCCGCCGGACAGGCCGAAGGCGTTCTCGTGCAGGCGATCCTTCACCTCGTCCCACAGCGCGGCACGCTTGAGCGACTTTTCCACCACCTCGTCCAGGCGTCGGCGATTCTTCACGCCCTGCAGGCGCAGACCGTAGGCGACGTTCTCGTAGATGGACTTCGGGAATGGGTTGGGCTTCTGGAACACCATGCCGACGCGGCGGCGCAGCTCCGGTACGTCCACCGCCTTTTCGTAGATGTCGTCACCGTCGAGCCGAATCGTCCCTTCGATGCGGGCAGCATCGATCAGGTCGTTCATGCGGTTGAAGCAGCGCAGGAAGGTCGACTTGCCGCAGCCCGAGGGGCCGATGAACGCGGTGATCCGGTTTTTCGGGATGCGGATGTCGAGGCCCTTCAGGGCCTGATCCTCTCCGTAGAATAGTTTCAGGCCTTCTGCGGTCAGGCAGATGTCCTCGCGATCCAGGCTCAGACCACGGTGGGCCTGCGTATTCTGGGCCACGTTGACGCTGTGGGTCTGGGAATCACTCATCTCGGGTACTCCATGGGGAACAGGGTTCGACACATCGCGTGATCGCGACGGTACGGAAAAGCATGGTCATCGCGAGCGCCGCAGGCGCGTGGCGATCGGCGTGGTTGGCCGCGACGCGACTCGGGGCAGGCGTCGGAGTTGCGTTGGGAGATGGCCACGGGTCCTGCGGACCCTCGCAATGACGGGGAAACAGCACCGTCATCGCGAGCGCCGCAGGCGCGTGGCGATCTCCGTGGTCGACCCCGACGTGAGCCAGGACGGGCGTCGCGCTTGCGTCACGAGGTTGCCGCGGCCCCCGCGGGGCCTCGCAATGACGGGGTGTGTGAGGCACGTTGTGCATCGCGTGCCTCAGTCGCTGTCGGCGCGGTACTTCTCGCGCAGGTAGTTGCGGATCGAGATCGCGGTCAGGTTGAGTACGATGATCAGCAGCACCAGCACCAGTGCGGTGGCGTAGACCAGCGGGCGCCCGGCCTCGACGTTCGGACTCTGGAAGCCGACGTCGAAGATGTGAAAGCCCAGGTGCATGAATGCGCGGTCCAGGTGCAGATAGGGGAAGTTGCCGTCCAGCGGCAGGGTCGGGGCCAGCTTGACCACGCCCACCAGCATCAGCGGGGCCACTTCGCCGGCGGCCCGGGCCACGGCCAGGATCAGCCCAGTCATCATCGCAGGGGCCGACAGCGGCACGATCAGGCGCCACAGGGTCTCGGCCTTGGTCGCGCCCAGTGCCAGCGAGCCGTGGCGGATGCTGGCGCCGATACGGGTCAGGCCCTCCTCGGTGGAGACGATCACCACCGGCAGCGTCAGCAGCGCGAGCGTCAGAGAGGCCCAGATAATCGCCGGCGAGCCGAAGGTCGGTGAGGGCAGGGCATCGCGGAAAAAGATCTGGTCGATATTGCCGCCGACCAGATAGACGAAGAAGCCCAGGCCGAACACGCCGAACACGATCGAGGGCACGCCGGCGAGATTGTTCACCGCGATGCGTATGGTCCGCACCAGCGGGCCCTGCTTCGCGTATTCGCGCAGGTAGATCGCGGCCAGCACGCCGAACGGGGTCACGAAGATGGACATCAGGATGACCATCAACACGGTGCCGAAGATCGCGGGCAGGATGCCCCCCTCGGTGTTGGCCTCGCGCGGGTAGCCGGTCATGAAGTCCCAGAAGGCGACGACGTAGTGGCGAAGCTTGGCGGGAGCGCTCATGTCGTTCGGCCACCAGGCATTCACGATGCGCGACAGCGGGATCGTCGCGCGTTCGCCGTCGGCGGTCTCCAGCACGATCGCGAAACGGGCCACCTCGTCGCGCAGGGCGTTGCGCTCGGCCTCCAGCTCGGCGTAGCGCGCGTCCAGTTCCTCACGTTCGGCATCCAGCTCTTCCTGCCGCTGGCCGCGCTCTTCCAGCGTCAGTTCGTCAGCCCGCTCGACGCCGCGCTGGGCGATGCGCAGCCGCTCGAGCTCGAAGTTCACCCGACCGATGCGGACGCGCTCGATTTGATCGATCTGCTGGACCAGTTCGCGGGTCTTCGGTAGGCGCTCCTCGAAGGCTGCACGCGCCTCGGCACCCTCGGCAATCGTCTCGCCGTCCTCTTTGTACTCCCGGATATAGCCGTAGAAGTCGCCCCATTGCAGGCGTTCAAGCACGACGGCGTCGCGCGGGCGCTCCCGCTCCGACATGAAGTCTTCCAGGTACCACTGGAAGTCACGGCTATCGAGGTCGCGGTTGCCGCGCTTGATCAGATGGCGCACCACGATGTCCTGGCCTTCCGGCACGGTGAACCCGGCGTCACGCATGGCCAGTGCGGTCATCGTCTCCGAGCGCTGCAGCTCGCCCATGACGCGTCGGGGCTCCGAGTCCTCTTCCGTCTGATATTCGAACTCGATGACCTCGGACGGCCAGAAGAAGGACAGGCCGTTGACGGCGATCATCAGGATCAGGCCGAAGACCATCACCAGCGAGGCAGCGACGGCTCCGGCATTCAGCCAGATCCACGGGGTGCCGGATTTGAACCAACGATTCATCGGGTATGCCTCAAAGGGAGCTGTATTTCTGGCGCAGGCGCTGGCGCACGATCTCGGCCACCGTATTCACCACGAAGGTCAGCGCGAACAGGACCAGGGCAGCCAGGAACAGGATGCGGAAGTGGGTCCCGCCGACCGCGGCCTCCGGCATTTCCACCGCGATGTTTGCGGAGAGCGTGCGCATGCCCTCGAAGATGTTGAAGTTGACCACTGGTGAATTGCCGGTCGCCATCAGCACGATCATGGTCTCGCCCACCGCGCGGCCGAAGCCGATCATTACCGCCGAGAAGATCCCGGGGCTGGCGGTCAGCAGCACCACGCGCACCACCGTCTGCCACGGCGTGGCGCCCAGTGCCAGTGAACCCTGGGTCAGGTGCTTGGGCACGTTGAACACCGCGTCCTCGGAGATCGAGTAGATGGTTGGGATGACCGCGAAGCCCATCGCGATGCCGATCACGAGCGCGTTGCGCTGGTCGTAGGTGATGCCCTGATCGGTCAGCCACTGGCGGGCATCGCCACCAAACATCCAGACCTCGATCAGCGGGCTCATGGAGACGGAGAACCAGCCGATGACCAGGATCACCGGGATCAGGATCGCGGCCTCCCAGCCCGCGGGCACGAGGTTGCGCAGGTTCTCCGGCAGCACCCGTGTCCACAGGAAAGCGGCAACCAGCATGCCCAGCGGCATCAGGATCAGGATGCTGGCAACAGCCGGCAGGTTGGCCTCGATGAAAGGCGCCAGCCACAACCCGGCCAGGAAACCGAGGATGACCGTCGGCAATGCCTCCATCAGCTCGATCGAGGGCTTGGTGATGCTGCGCATGCGCCGCGACATGAAATAGGCGCTGTAGATCGCCCCCATGATCGCCAGCGGGGTGGCGAACAGCATCGCGTAGAAGGCGGCCTTGATGGTGCCGATGGTTAGCGGCACCAGCGAGAACTTCGGCTCGAACTCGTCGGTGGCCGAGGAGGACTGCCAGACGTAGTCTCCCCCGGATCGGCCCTCGTACCAGACCTTCTGCCACAGCACGTGGAATGAGACTTCCGGGTGCGGATTGGACAGGTCCTGAAGGTGCCATGTCTCGTTGTCGTCGATGCCGATCAGCAGGCGGTTACGCGGGTCGACATACACCCGATGCAGCGGCTGGTCGGTGATCTGCCGTTCGATCAGGGTCCGCTGCGAGGTGGAATAGTGGATCTTGACCTCGCCCTGATCGTCGGCGGTCAGGAAGCCCTTGCGGATGTACTCCGGCTGGGTGTTGCGGATCGGGCCGGCGTGCGACGGGAAATCGCGCACTCGGGTGATGCGATTCACGTTGTCGTCGTCGCGCACCAGCATGTACTGCGCGACCGTGCCGTCGGAACCGCCGACGATGATGGAGACCGTGCCCAGCAGGTACTCCAGCGAGGTGACCTCGGCATCGTCACCGCGGATCACGCGCTTGCTGTCGACCAGGCTGGCGCGCGAGGGGTTGTTGATGTCAAAGAAGTGCAGCTGCCCCTGATCGTCGCCGACCAGCATGTGACGGCCCGTGATATCCAGCAGGATGCGGGTTGGTGTGGCGCCATCCGGCAGCGAGGGCAGATCGTAGGCGTCGCGGCGTATTTCGGTTTCGCCCGTCATCATCGAGGTGCGCTCCTCGAAACGCACCAGTTTAAGATCGCCATCTTCCGTCGCGGCGGCCACGCGTATGCCGCTGGAGCCACGCTGTACACCCACTACCGAGATCGCGCGGCCTTCGTCGTCCACGTCGAGCAAAGCGGAGTCCTCGTCGCCTAGCGGGTACACCAGGCCCGGGTCGTACAGGCGGCCCTCGGGGCTGAAACGTTCGTTGTATTCATACTCGATGGCCAGCACCTGGCCGTTGTCCAGGCCGGCGGCGACCAGACGCGTCCGCGGCTCGGCGGCGCTGAAACTCGTGACCTGGACGTCCTCCGGGATCGGTAACGATTCTTCGTGCTCGATATCGCCGCTGTAGGGGCGGAAGAATAGGGCACGGCGGTCCTCGGTCAGGCGCACGGCCATCTCGCGGTGGCGGTTCACCGCAAGGTGGATGGTCTGGGTGTCGGCGCCGCCGGGGGCCGCGTATTCGGTGCGCGGTTCCAGTGTGGCCCCCTGGAACATGGGCAGTGTCTCGCTGGCCAGGTACACGAACATCAGGGTTAGCGCGCCGATCACGGCCACACCGAAAAAGCCGATGGTGTAGCGGGCGGTATGATCCTTGGCGCGGCGCCAGCGCTGGAAGCGACCGAGGGTCGTGGTTGCGGTAAGGCTGGACATTCAGGGTCCCCTGATGCGGCAGGTGTAGGGTAGAGCTGGCGAGAATGCTACGGGTGCTTCGTGACAAAAACGTGACAGCAATATGACGGACGATTGAACGCTGGATGGCAGGCTGCGGTGCCTAGGTGTGGAGTCTCACAAGGTTGTCCTCGGGCTACCTGAGGACAACCTTGTGAGACTCCACACCTAGGCGCATGCAACGGCCACAAAAAAACCGGGCCCCGCGAGGGGCCCGGTTCAGACCATCCGGAGATGGCCGGTAACTGACCTGGATTATTCCAGGCCGAGGTTCTTGCGCTCGCGTTCGGTCACGGAGGCGGGCAGCGGGATGAACCCGTCACGCACCACGACTTCCTGGCCTTCCTTCGACAGCACCATCTTCAGGAACTCGGCCGCACGCGGGGTCAGGCCGTCTTCCGGGTGCTTGTTGACCATCACGTAAAGGAAGCGAGCCAGCGGGTAATCGCCCGAGGAGGCGTTTTCGGCGTTCGGCTCGTAGTATTCGCCTTCGTTCTCGCCGATCGGGATCGCGCGCACACCAGAGGTCATGTAACCGATACCGGAGTAGCCGATGCCGTTCAGCGACTCGGACACACCCTGGACGACGGAGGCCGAACCGGGCTGCTCGTTGATCGCATCCTTGAAGTCACCGTCGCACAGGGCGTGCTGGCGGAAGAAGCCGTAGGTGCCGGAGACGGCGTTACGGCTGTACAGCGTAATGTCGCGGTTTTCCCAGGAGCCATCCAGGCCGACCTGACCCCAGCGGGTGATGTCCTCGGCGCCACCGCAGCGGCGGGTGGAGGAGAAGATCGAATCGACCTGTTCGATGCTCAGGCCCTCGATCGGGTTGTCGCGGTTCACGTACACGGCGATGGTGTCGATCGCGACCGGGACGGCGGTCATTTCGTAGCCGTGGCGTTCCTCGAACTCGGCGGCTTCGCTGTCACGCGGCATGCGCGACATCGGGCCGAAGTCGGCGGTCCCCTCGGTCAGGGCCGGCGGAGCGGTCCCGGTGCCGGCACCCTGGATCTGCACGTTGACGTTCGGGTAGAAGTTCTGGAACTCCTCGGCCCACAGCGTCATCAGGTTGTTCAGGGTGTCGGAGCCGATGCTCGACAGGTTGCCGGAGATACCGGAAACCGACTCGTAGGCCGGGATATCGGCATCGACTTCGGCCATCGCCGGGGTGATGGCGAGGGCGGCGGCCGCGGCGGCGGCGAGAATGGTGCGCTTGAACAGCATAGGTGTACTCCCTGGTGCTTGCTTGAAAGGTTGCTCGGACCCGGTCGGTCCTTGATGGGGAATTATCGGGAGGCTTGCTTGCAGTTCGGTGACGCGCACGTGACAGCCATGTGACATTTGGTGGGCCACTATGCCTGCGCAGCGATCGGGGATAGGGGGTCGGCCAGGCTCGGGCGATCCCCGATGGATTACTTCGTTGCGCTCGCAATGACATGGCGCTGTAGCGGTCATTGCGAGGAGCGCAGCGACGCGGCAATCGGTCCTGAGGGACCGCGAGTCGGGAGCCTTGCGGATGACCGTTAGGCGCCCGCCGGGTCTGCCTGACTGGACCGGTCTGGGGCTTCGGCGTGGCGGGTACGGCTCAAGGGGAACAGACAGGTGAAGCGGCTGCCTTGGCCGACTTGGCTCTCGATTGCGAGGTGACCATCGTGGCGAGCGAGCACATGCTTGACGATCGCCAGCCCGAGCCCGGTGCCGCCGCGGGACTGCGTGCGCCCCGCATCCACGCGGTAGAAGCGCTCGGTCAGGCGGCCCAGGTGATGACTGGCAATCCCAGGGCCGGAATCTTCAACGATCAGCCGGGCCCCGTCTGGATCGCGGCGCCAACGCAGGGTAATTGGGGTCCCGCCGGGGGTGTATTTCACGGCATTGAACAACAGGTTCGCGCAGGCGGAGCGCAGTTCGTCCGGGTTGCCCCGGAACTCCAGTTCCGGGTCCGCCTGCAGCTCGATCTGGTGTGCCTCGCTGCCCGAAAGGAGGCGAGCCTCTTCAATCAGTTTATTGAGCATCGGGTATGGGTTGAACCAGTCCTGCGGGCCGGTGGTTTCGCCCGTCTCCAGGCGTGATAGCAGTAGCAGGTCATCCACCAGCAGTTTCATGCGTTCGGACTGTTCGCGCAGCATCTGGACCGAGCGCGTCAGTTGCGGCTGTTCCCCCAACTCGTCTTCAAGGCTTTCGGTGACGCCGTAGAGTACGGTGAGTGGGGTGCGTAGCTCATGCGAGACATTGGCAATGAAGTCGCGCCGCATCACCTCGAGCCGGTGAAGGTGGGTGGTGTCCCGGGCAAGCAACAGGTACTGCGCATCGCCATAGGGGAGCATGCGCATCTCCAGTTGACGCTCGCCGTCCAGTGGGCAGGGGACGGTGACGCGGGCCAGAGATTCGCGGGCGCGTTCCATGAAGGTGAGGAATTCCGGGTGGCGCAGCAGGTGGGTGATACGCTGCCCCTCGTCCCGGGGCCAGTGCAGCCCCAGTAGTTGGCAGGCCATGTCGTTGACCCATTCGATGCGCAGGTCATCGTTGAGGATGACGACGGCGTCCGGCATCGCGCGAGCGGATTCGCGGTAGCGCTCCAGCAGTTGGCGCAGGCGGTGGACCCGGTTCTCGTGGCGTTTGCGGCGGCGGTAGAGGTGATCGAAGATCACCCCCCAAAGGCCGCGCACGTCCGGTGGTTCGGCGCGCCCGCCGCGCCGCAGCCAGGTCTCCAGCCACATCAGGTTGGCGATGTTCCAGGCCAGTGCGGCGCCGAGCAGGAAGGCCACGGTAGGCCAGAACTGGCCCGTGGCCCAGCCGAGCAACAGGATCGGCAGCGCGATCAGCAGGCTGGTAATGAGGATGTCGGGCCAGGTATTGCGTGGCTGCACGGGGACCGCCGGAGCTCAAGTAGATACCGATGAGTGTACAAACATCGGGAGCCGATTACGGCGTTTGCGAGAAACGGTACCCCGAACCGCGGACGGTTTGCACAAGGTGGTCGTGGCCGGTGTCGGTCAACGCTTTGCGCAAGCGACGGATATGCACGTCCACCGTGCGTTCTTCTACGTAAACATTCGTGCCCCAGACCTTGTCGAGGAGTTGTTCCCGGCTGAATACCCGGTCCTGATGGGTCATGAAGAAATGCAGCAGGTTGTATTCGGTGGGGCCCATGCTGAGGGGTTCACCGTTGCCGGTGATGCGGTGCGAAATCGGGTCCAGGCGCAGCCCTTCGACCTCGATGGGTTCCTCGCTGGTGGTGGGCGAGGTGCGCCGCAGAACGGCCTTCATGCGGGCGACCAGTTCGCGTGGGGAGAACGGTTTGGTCACATAGTCGTCGGCGCCCACGTCCAAACCACGCACACGGTCTTCTTCTTCGCCGCGAGCGGTCAGCATAATTAGAGGAATGTCCTTGGTGACCGCGCTGGTCTTGAGGGTGCGTGCCCAGTCAATGCCGCTGATATCGGGCAGCATCCAGTCCAGCAAAATCAAATCGGGTGGGTCTTCCAGAAGCAAGGACTTGGCACTGCGGACATCGCCCGCTTCACGCACATCGTAGCCAGCCTTCTGGAACGGCAGCTGTAGCATCTCGCGGATAGCCGCGTCATCCTCAACCAGCAGAATTCGAGTGGCCATGGCCTCGCCTCGTGATTGCCTGGTCGGCATTAGATAACAGCCATGTTACAGCCATGTGAACGCACGGGCGTTGGATATCCGTGGAATGGATAGAAGACCGATTTTAGGGAGACGCTTTCTAGGGAGACGCGGATTTAACGGCCGAGGACGAAGCGCTCGTCCCCGTGGAGGAAGATCATGCCATCGTGGTGGGGCGAACGCGCCAATTGTTGACGTATGGCCTGTTCGTGACCTGGTTTGAGATGGGTAATGGCAATGCGCGGGCGATGTTCCAGCAGGGCCAGATCTTCTTCCAGGTGTTGCGGTGTGTAGTGCTTGGCCACGTCCGCCATGCCTTCCATCTCGTCGGGCAGCCCCGTCTCGATCATCAACAGGTCGAGATTGGGCATGGCGTTGAGGGCAGGCCAGAGCTTGCTGGAGGAGGTGGTGTCGCCGCTAAAGGCAAAGGCCGCGCCGTCGCTGTTGGTCACGCTATAGCCAACCGCCGGGACTGTATGGCGTGCAGGTAGCACCCGTAGCTCGCGTTGGTCGACTTGAAGGATCTGATCCGGCTGCAACGACTCCAGGCGGATCAACGGTTGATCGGGTCGGGGTAGCCGGGTGAAATCCGGCCAGATGACCCAATTGAACACGTGATCGCAGAGGGCTTTCAGGGTTGCTGGGAGCCCATGCACGTGAATGGGCTCGGCGTTCGGGCTGTAGACCATGTCCGCCAGCATCGGCAGAAAGGCGATATGGTCCAGGTGCGAGTGGGTCAGAAAGACGTGGCGAACCCGCCGCAGTTCTTCCAGCGTTAGATCACCCACGCCACTGCCAGCGTCGATGAGGATATCGTTATCGATCAGGATGGAGGTAGTACGCCGACCTGGACCGATTCCGCCACTGGCGCCAAGGATGCGAACGGAGAGGCTCATGGGTGATCGTCGTCCAGTCCCATTTCGGGTGCAACTGCGGCCCCCGATATAAACCGGAGGCCAGGGCCGCTCGCCCCGGAACGCTGTAAGTGGGTGACGGACATCTCGATATGCTAGATCGGGTCCAGGCGCCAGTTCCGTGATGGGTCACGCGAAAAGGGCATTCGGTTGATCGGTAGGACGAGTGAATCCTGTAACGATGGACCTTGTGCGGCCGGGGCTTCCCGCCAACAGGTGGAGTTGCTAGAATGCGGAGCTTCTGAAGGGGCGGTAGCTCAGCTGGGAGAGCGTCGCGTTCGCAATGCGAAGGTCGGGAGTTCGATCCTCCTCCGCTCCACCAGGATTCAAGAAAAAAGGCCTGCTTTTGCAGGCCTTTTTTTGGTTTCAGGTGTCGGCTCTTAACAACCTACCAGCTCTTGTAGGGCAGGAACTTGCCGTTCCAGGTGATTTTAACGCGGTCACCCTTGGGATCTTCGACTTTGTCGATGTCCATGGTGAAGTCAATCGCGCTCATGATGCCGTCGCCAAACTTCTCGTGGATCAGCGCCTTCATGGTGTCGCCGTAGACGTTGATCGCCTCGTAGAAGCGGTAGAGCACCGGATCAGTGGGAATGGTCTTGTCCCAATCCTTGTGCGGGAAGACCTGGAGTGCCTGTGAGACCTCCGGCCCGAGGCCGAGGAAGCTGACGAGCTTGTCGGCCTGGTCCGTTTCCAGGTGGTTCATGCCGTAGCAGGCGGAGGTCACGTAGACCTCGTGCAGGCCGGTGGCCTTGGCAATCTCGGCCCAGGTGGTGTCGCGGTTCTCCTTGGCCTCCAGGATGGTGGTGGTCATGGCGCTCTTGCTGAGACTCATCATGTGCTCCTTGAATGCAATGGATAAAGGGGGCTAGACCGCGCGGACCATGCGCGGGCCCGGTTCGGGGTTGGCCTCGGGTTTGGCCGGATTGACGCTGCGCGGGCTGTGGCGCGGATTGTCACCACGCGCGGCCGCTTCCTGGGCCTTGGCAGACATCACCTTGGCGCCCTCGACGAGGAAGTCGACCAGATGGTTTCGGATTGGGTAGTAGGCCTCTTCCTGGTGCAGCGTGGCCCGTGTGCGTGGACGCGGGATGTCGATCTTGACCGATTCGGCGACCTGGGCATGCGGGCCGTTGGTCATCAGCAGCACGCGGTCGGCTAGCAGGATCGCTTCGTCCACGTCGTGGGTGATCATGAAGACGGTCTGATGGGTCTCCGACCAGATCTTGAGCAGCTCTTCCTGGATCACGCCTCGGGTCAGGGCGTCCAGGGCCCCGAACGGCTCGTCCATGAGCAGCAGCTTGGGTTCGATGGCGAATGCCCGGGCAATCCCGACGCGTTGGCGCATGCCGCCGGAGAGTTGCGACGGCTTGCGGTCCATCGCATCGTCCAGGCCGACCATCTTCAGGTATTTCTCGGCGTGTTCCAGCCGTTTGGCCTTGCTCCAGTTCGGCCAGCGAGCACGTACCGCGAACATCACGTTATCGCGTGCCGACAGCCAGGGCAGCAGGCTGTGGTTTTGGAAGATCACGCCCTGATCGAGACTCGGGCCCTTGATCTCCTTGTTATCCATGATCACGTTGCCGTCGGTGGGAGTGGCCAGCCCGGCGAGCACATTCAGGATGGTGGATTTCCCGCAGCCGGAATGGCCGATCAGGCAGACGAACTCGCCTCTTTCAATCCCGAGGTCGACGCCCTCAAAGACCGTCATCAGGTCCGGCGAGTCGGGTTGCGGGAAGCGCTGGCTCAGGTTCTCGATTTCGAGGAATCCCTTGCTCATGGTTTTACTCCTGGTTGGGCTGCGCCGACTTAGTCGGCGTAGCGCACAAGTTTGGTGGCCTGGGCGAGGGAGGCATCCAGCAGGAAGCCGATTACGCCGATCATCAGGATCGCGAAGATCACGCTGGCAAGATCGAGGTTGTTCCACTCGTTCCAGATGTAGTAGCCGATGCCGGTACCACCCACGAGCATCTCGGCGGCGACGATGACCAGCCAGGCGATGCCGATGGAGATGCGCATGCCGGTCAGGATAGTCGGGGCCGCGGCGGGCAGGATCACCGTGAACGCGGTACGGACCTTGGACAGCTGGTGCGTCTTGGCCACATTCAGCCAGTCGTTACGGACCGAGGCCACGCCATAGGCGGTGTTCACCAGCATCGGCCAGATCGAACAGATGAAGATCACGAAGATCGCCGAGATGTTTGAGTCGCGGATGACGAACAGGGCCAGCGGCATCCAGGCCAGCGGCGAGATCGGTTTGAGCACCTGGATGAACGGATCGAAGGCCTTGTTCAGCAGGGGCGACATACCGATCACGAAGCCGAACGGGATGGCGATCAGAGCAGCCAGGAAGAAGCCCAGCAGGACGCGGTAGATCGAGTAGGCGAGCTGGATGCCAATGCCCTTGTCGTTCGGGCCGGCGTCGTAGAACGGGTTGCTCAGTTCGTTGAAGGCGTGAGCGAACACCTCGGTGGGTGCCGGGATGCCGCTGCTCGAGCTTCTGCGGTCCGTACCGGCACCCATCAGCTGTTCGTACTCGCTTAGCTCGCCTTGTTGCGGGACCAGTGCCTCCGGGGCGGTGGCAAGCTGCCACACGCCCAGGAAGAGCACCAGGATGGCGATCGAAAGCAGCGTGGCGCGGAAGTTGAGATTACTCAACATGCCTTAGCTCCTGCGGATTTCGAAGCTTTCGAGATAGCCTTCCGGGTCGGTGTAGTCGAACACCTTGCCCATGACCTCGAAGTTCTTGTAGGTATCGCTGGGGGCTTCGTAACCGAGCTCGGCCATGACCTCGGCACACTCACTGGCGAGGAATACGTCTTCGGCCAACTGGTTGTAGTCAAAGTCGCGATCCACGTAGCCCCAGCGCTTCATCTGCGTGAGAATCCAGGTCGCCATTGAGTGCCAGGGGAAGGGGTCGAAGTCGATCCGGTGCGGGTCGTTCTTGACCTCGCCCAGACCATCCGCGTAGCGCCCGGTCAGGACCTGTTCCACCACCGACTGCGGCTGGTTGAGGTATGCACGCGGGGAGATGGCCTCGGCGATCTCGGCCCGGTTGTTGATGTCCGAGCTGTACTGCGTGGCCTCAATCAGGGAACGGAACAGGGCCCCGAAGGTGTTCGGATGCTCTTCCGCCCAGGCCGCCGAGCAGGCAAAGGCGCAGCACGGGTGGCCGTCCCAGATCTCCTTGGTGAGCATGTGGATGAAGCCGATCCCGTCCCAGACCGCGCGCTGGTTGAACGGGTCGGGGGCCAGGTAGCCGTCGACGTTCTCGGCGCGCAGGTTGGCCACCATCTCCGGCGGCGGGACGACGCGTATGCTGATATCGCGATCAGGGTCCAGCCCGTGCTCGGCGACCAGGTAGCGCAGCAGGAAGTTGTGCATGGAGTACTCGAAGGGCACGGCGAAGGTGAAGCCCTTCCAGTCCTTCGGGTCCCGCTTGTCCTTGTGCTTGTTGTGCAGGGTGATGGCCTGGCCGTTGATGTTTTCCACCGCCGGCATGATGTAGTGCTCGCGCGAAGAGCCCGATCCCAGGGTCATCGACAGCGGCATCGGAGAGAGCATGTGCGAGGCGTCGTATTCGCCGGACAGCGACATGTCGCGGGCCACCGCCCAGCCTGCGGTCTTGATCACGTCGACATCCAGACCCTGGCGTTCGTAGAAGCCCATCGGGTGCGCCATGATGATCGGGGTCGCGCAGGTGATCGGCACGAAACCGACGCGCAGCTTGGTCTTCTCGAGCGGCCCGCCGTCCTTGATCGCGGCTTTCACCTTGTCCAGCGGCAGGACAGAGCCCAGAGCCGCGGCGACGGTGCCGCCCCCGATCATCTGCAGGAAGCGGCGGCGATTGATCTCGTTATGTCCGAACATCCCGCGGACGATGGCGCTTTCGACCGCGCGGTCGACCATGGCCTCGTCGCTCAGGTCTTCTCCGGTGGTGTGGGCTTCGGCTGCCACGGGATCGTGGGTCGCGCGGCGTTCCAGCTTTTCTTCCAGGTCCGGGGAGGCCGTATCGAAGCAGCTACAGCTACCGGGGCTGGTGTGGCCGTGGCGGCAACTGGAGCCGTGGCGCAGATCGGCATTGGCGTCAAACGGGTCGTGAAGGCTCTTGGTCGGCATGGGTTTGCTCTCCTCGTGTGTCGAATCGATGCGGGCTTCTTTACCGCGCATGTCGAGGGTCTCTGCAGGTGCCATGCCAACGCCCGGGAAACGCACAGGCAAGTGGACGAGGATCGAAAATGAGCAGACTCTTTGACGCCAATACGGACAAAGTGGACGAAACGTCCATACTCTGAATAGGAGGTGCGCTAAGTCGTTTCTATGCCGAGTTTTTTCAAGCGGTAACGCAACTGCCGCGGCGTCAGGCCCAGGGCCATGGCGGCGCGGGTCTTGTTCCCGCCGGTTTGCACGATCGCCTGCTTCAGGCGTTCCGCTTCGGAGGCATTGACTCGTTGATAGGGACGCACTATGTCGGTGCGCGCTGCGCTGGAAGGGGGCGCGGTTTGGCCCGTTGTGCCCGCCGATGGTGCCTCCGCGGGGGGCGATCGGGTTTCGGACTCGAAGGGGCTGATGCGCGACTCCTCATGCAGGATTTCGTCAATCAAGGGGGTGCCGATGCGTCCGTCGGTGGATAGCAGCACGGCCCGTTCCAGTACGTTCTCCAGCTGGCGAATATTGCCCGGCCAGTCGAAGCCTTCAAGGCGCTCCAGTACACCATCGTCGACGACTACGTTCCAGCCATGCAGATGGGTGTAACGGTCGAGGAAGTGGCGGGTCAGCAGGCGCACGTCACTGGAACGGTCGCGCAGGGCGGGCATGTGCAGCGGGATCACGTTGAGCCGATAAAACAGGTCCAGACGGAAGTGCCCGGCGTTCACCGCGGCCTGCAGATTCTGGTGGGTAGCGGCGATGATGCGGACGTCCACCGGTAGATCCCGATTGCCCCCGATGGGTTGTACGACGCGTTCCTGTAGCACTCGCAGGATCTTCGACTGCAGGGCCTCGGGCATGTCCCCGATCTCGTCCAGGAACAGCGTGCCACCGTCGGCCAGGGCGATCTTCCCGACCTTGGCGCTGGAGGCGCCGGTGAACGCGCCCTTCTCGTGCCCGAACAATTCGGATTCGAGCAGGTCGGCGGGGATCGCGGCGCAGTTAATGGAGATGAAGGGCTTGGCATTGCGCTGGCTGATCCGGTGGATCATGCGCGCAATCTTCTCCTTGCCCGTGCCCGAGGCCCCAGTGACCAGCACGGTCGCCTGGGTATCCGCGATGCGGTGCACCTGTTTGAGCACATGGCGCAGTGCGGGGCTTTCGCCGAGGATGCCGTACTGGCCGCCCTGGGTATCCAGCGCGCTTTTCAGATAACGATTCTCGGACACCAGTTCGGCGGTGCGTTCGGCAATCAATTGATGGATACGCAGGACCTGGCCGATCATGCTGGCGACCACGCGTAAAAGATTCAGGTCGTCCTGGAACTGGCGCGTGCGCCGGCGCAGGCGATGCACGCCGAGCACGCCGATTGCGTGTTCGTCCTGGACGATGGGGACCGCGATATAGGCGACCGTCTCCTGCGGCAGGGTGGAGCGGTCTATGGCGCGGGCGAGGTATTCCGGTTCGTTGTCGATGTCCTGGATCAGCGCGATCTGGCCCGTCTTCATGACGCGGCCGGTCACGCCTTCGCCGAGGCTGTAGCTGCCACGGTCGCGTTCGGCGTCGGTCAAGCCGTAGGCGTGTCGAATGCGCAGTTGGCCGCTATTGGGGTCCGGGAGCAGGACTCGGCCCCGGTTCAGGCCCAGCAACTGCGACATCATACCGAGGATGCGATAGATGGCGGCGTCCGGGTCGCCGGAGCGTCCCATCAGTTTGGCGACTTCCAGCAGGAGGGTGATCTCCTGTTCGCGGGTGGCCAGATCGGGGCTGGCGTGCTCTGTGGAAGTCTCCAGACTCATACAAGGAGACATGCAGAAAACTTGCCATCGGGGAACACAGGTTGCGGCCCGTTGTTCCGTCGCCAACAGGCGCCATTGTGGTGCTTGTGCGTTGCGATGGTGCGGGTGTTGCACCGGGCGGTGGCGAAAAACAAGAAAGGTGTGGCCGGGGTAGCCCCGACCACACCGGATGCATCAGTCTTGTGCGTGGTAGCTGCTGCGCTTGATGAGCCGTACACAGATCGCGTCCAGCATGTAGCCGATGATGCCGATCACCAGGACGATGGCGGCGAGCTTGTCGTACTCAAGAGTGTCGCGGGCGTCGTTGATCGCATAGCCCAGGCCGGAGGTCACCCCCAGGTATTCGGCCGGTACCAGGACGATCCAGGCCACCCCGACCGCCAGGCGGATCCCGGCGAAGACATCCTGGGCAATCGCAGGCATCACGATATAACGCAGGGTGTGATACGGGTTGGCACCCAGGTTGTTGCCGACCTTCAGCCACATCGGGTCAATGCGTTGCACGCCATGTGCGGTCGCGTAGGTGATGGGCCAGACCGCCGCGATGGCGATCAAGAAGATGATCGCGGCATCCCAGGTGGCAAAGGCCAGCACCGCGATGGGCATCCAGGCCAGCGGCGAGATCATCCGGAGGAACTGGAACGGGACGTGTGTGACCTGTTTCAGCGTCAGGAAGTAGCCAATCAATACACCCAGTGGCACGCCGATGGCGATGGCATAGGCCAGGCCCCAACCCACGCGATATAGGCTGGACTCGATCGGGGACCAGACGTTGCCGGTGCTGACGAGCTCCCAGAAGGCCGCCAGCGTGGGCCCGGGGGCGAAGCTGGCGAAGGCCATCGTGTCCTCGTTGTTGGCGATGGCCCAGCCGCCCCACCACCACAGAGCGAACAGGCCGGCGATGCCGAGCGCTGGGTACTGCAGCGCTCGACGGGCACGATCCGCGAGCCGCAGGAGCGGCAAAAGCCGCTCCACGGTCGGGGTGTCGGCGGAGAGAGTCGCTTCGCGGTTCATAGGACCACCACCTCCTCGCGGTCAAAGGGTGAATCCATGTCGACGCCGGGCGCGCCCTGCCACGCGGTGTGTTGTTCCATAGCCTTGCGCACGAAGTCGTAGTTGACCAGGTCGTCCTTGACGAAGTCCGGATCAAGGTCGTCCAGGAACCGGGTGTCGCCCCCGACCAGGGTCTCGTTCATTGCGCCCACCAGCATCTTGGTGGCGGATGGGTAGGGCCACGGGGAGAAATCGATGCGCCCGTTCTCCCATTCGGGATGCCGGATCGCGCCGCTGCCGGCGTAGGTGCTTTCGTCGTGGTAGTGGGTCATGGCGCGTTCGACCACATTGGCGGGCATGGGCAGGTAACCCTTGCCGTCGCGCGACAGCATGGTGGCGACGGTCTTCTTGTCTTCCTGAATGGTGCCCTGGGCGCGGACGACGGCGTTCATCACCTTCTGGGTCCACTCCGGCTCGCGTTCGGTCAGGCGCTCGTTCATGCAGACCACGCAGCAGGGGTGGTTCTTCCAGATGTCACCGGTGAAGCGCAGTACGTTGCCACGCGCCAGTAGTTCGCCGGCGGCATTGAAGGGCTCGGCGACGATGTAGGCATCGATAGAACGGGCGGCCAGGGCCGGGGGCATGTCCGGCGGCGGCATGATCATCAGGTTGACTTCGTGCGACTCGAGCGCTGCGCCCTGGTCGCGGATCACGGGGGTCAGGCCGGCATCGCGCAAGGCCATCTGCATCACGACGTTGTGCATCGAGTACCAGTAGGGGACCGCGACGCTCTTGCCTCCGAGATCGGAGAAAGTCTTCACATCCACGTGTCGGCCGGTGACCACGGCGGAACCGTTGGTGTGCGCCCAGGACATGATCTTCACCGGGAAGTCGTTCTGATAGCGCATCCACAGGGGGATGGGCTTGAGAAGATGCACCAGGTTGAAACGGTTGGAGGCGAAGGACTCGATCAGCGGCGACCAGCCCCGGATCAGGGTCGGGTCGGCGACCTCCAGGCCCTCGTCCTCGAAGTAACCCTCGGAGTGGGCGACCAGCAGGGCCGCGGCGTCGGTGATCGGGATGTAGCCGATGCGGACGACCCCGTCGAAGTCGCGGACGACGTTCTCGGGTTCTTCAAGGCTGTCCGGTTCGGCGCCGAACAGAGAGCCCGGCATGGCCAGGCCGGTACCGGCCAGACCACCCACAGCGGCGGTGCGCAGGAAGTTGCGGCGGGAAAAGCTGCGATCCAGCAGCTGGTCCAGTTCGCGGTCGATGTCGTGGTGATTGTCGCAGTTGCACATGATGGCAATTCCTCGGTCAGGGTCGGTGATGGCGTTGGATCAGGCGGCGCGCACGCGGGCGCTGGAATGCTCGGTCTTGCTCTTGTCCTCGCCAGCGTCGTCGTCCGGCGTGGTTTCGGTTTCTCCGGTGCTGCTTTCGGCGGTGGCCGCGGTGCGAGTCGCGCCGAAGTACCCCATCAATTCGGACTTGAGGTCGACGAAGGCCTGGCTGTTCCGGTTGCGTGGGTGGGCGATATCCACCTTCAGTTCGGCTGTGATGGTTCCGGGGTTGGAGCCCATGACGAGGACGCGGTCGGCCATGGCAACGGCCTCCTCGATGTCGTGGGTGACGAACACCACGGAGATCCCGCGTTCGTGGGCGAGGCGTACGACCTCGTCTTGCAAGGCGACGCGGGTAAAGGCGTCCAGGGCCGAAAACGGCTCGTCCAGCAACAAGAGTTCGGGGTCGGTGGCGAGGCTTCGGGCCAGGGCGACCCGTTGCTGCTGACCACCGGACAGGGACTGCACGTTGACCTCGGCCTTCTCGGTCAGCCCGACAGTCTCAAGCAGGCTGTCGATGCGGGACTGCATTTCGCGCTTGCGACCCTGAAAGATCAGGCCTAGCGAAGCGTTCTTGCGGACGGTCATCCAGGGATAGAGCGAAGGCTTCTGGAACATCATGTTCCAGCGCGGACTGGGCTTGATGACCTGATGACCGTTGATGCGCACGCAGCCGTCGCTGGGGATGAGCAGCCCCGCAAGCATGTGCAGAAGGGTGGATTTCCCGCAGCCACTCTGGCCGATCAGGGCGATGGTTTCGCCCGGTGTAACCTGCACCTGGATGTCCTTCAGGGTCGGCTGTTCCTGCCCGGGATAGTGATGGGTGATGTAGTCGATGGAGATGGCGGCGCCCATGGCGATTCCCTCTTGACCTTGCGTTCATGAGCCGGCGGATCTCGTGAGCCGACGGCGTGTTCACAGAGGTTCCTTACAAGGGGCGTGCCAAACCCGCGCCGGGGCCCGGAGATTGTTTGAAGAAAGGGATGGAAATCGTGTCTTGAAGCCGAATAGGGGTGGTTGCGGTCATGAAGCCGAACCACCGCGTGGTCGGTCGCGAGCTCGTCCCGGGCGGACAAATCGGACAAAGTGCCCGACGCGGTTGGACAAATGGGACGAATTGTCCAGTTTGGACGGACGGCTTTGGAAGCGACTTGCTGCGAAACGGCTTCATGCTGCGGTCTGCACGGTTTTGGCACGGCTTCTGCACTGGATTGGGCGACCCGGTCGAATGCCGGGCTTTATCGAATCCCAAACGTGAGGAGCCACACCATGTCCGTAGCCGAAGCCACCACTTCACTGTCCATGAACGCCCTGGAACCGATTGATCATGACGGCCTGAACAATCTGGCCACGAAGGGCAAGGCCAACCCCGAGAGCATCGTGACCTTGAAGGCCACCACGGTCTGTGAGGGCAAGTTCCGCAACCTGACCTACGTGCGCGATTTGGATGCCCACGTGATCGACGAGCCGCCGCACCTGCTGGGTGACGATACCGCCCCGAACCCCTCCGAGGCGGTACTGGCCAGCCTGGGTGCCTGCCTGTCGGTCGGCATGCATGCGAACGC
Organism: Thioalkalivibrio sp. ALJ1; assembly: GCF_000745395.1. NCBI lineage: Bacteria > Pseudomonadati > Pseudomonadota > Gammaproteobacteria > Chromatiales > Ectothiorhodospiraceae > Thioalkalivibrio > Thioalkalivibrio sp. ALJ1. The sequence continues at coordinate 137,895 of NZ_JQIW01000003.1, forward strand.
GATCGATCGCGGCATCACCCTGACCAAGCTGGAGCTGACGCTGGAAGGGGATATCAACGTGACTGCCGTCTGGGGCGTGGGTGACACCGATCAGACGAAGCGTCTGGGTTTCACTGACATCCGCGTGAAGGCCCATCTGGAAGGCGATGCCAGCGAAGAACAGTTGAAGGACCTGGTCGCTCATGCGGACTTCTGGTCCCCGGTCGCCAACACCATGCGTAACCCGGTGAACGTCAGCGTCGAGCTCGGCTAAACCGCGCTCTGAACCCAACGGGAGAGAACCCCAATGCTTGAAACCCGCACTCAAGATGTGACGGGGGTGTCGCCGGCCGCAAGGCCGGCGGATGCCGACGCGGCTCTGCAGGCGCTGGTGGAGCGAGAACTGGCTCCGCTGACCGCCCGTATCGACCGCGAGGGCCTGTACCCCGAAGAATTTCTCCGCGAGGCCGGACGCCTCGGGGCCTTTAATCGCCACCTGGCCAGTCAGAACGCGACAGGGACGACCGACATCGCCAGCGCGATCCGCGGAACGGAGGTGATCTCGGCGGAGTGCATGACGACGGGCTTCGTGGCCTGGTGCCAGAACGCCTGCGCCTGGTACGTGGAGAACAGTGCTTCGGACACCCTGAAGCGCGAGGCATTGCCGAAGCTGGCCAATGCCGAGGCGCTGGGTGCGACCGCGTTGTCCAACCCGATGAAATGGTTCGCCAACATCGAGGACCTCAAGCTGAGCGCCGAGCGCGTGGACGGGGGTTACGTCGTCTCCGGCTCGCTGCCGTGGGTCTCCAACCTGGGCGAGGACCACTACTTTGGCGCGATCTTCCGCACGGCCGACGCCAACCCGCGCCCCGTGATGGCCCTGATCAACTGCTCCGACCCCGGTTTCAGTCTGACCGCCTGCCCGGAGTTCACCGCGCTGGAAGGTTCGCGCACCTTCGGCTGCCACTTTGATCGAGTCTATGTGCCGGATGAGCATGTTCTTGCGGATTCGCTTCCGGAATACATCCGCCGCATCCGCCCTGGCTTCGTGCTGCTGCAAATGGGGATGGGGCTGGGGTTGATCGACGGCTGCATTCGCACCATGCGCGAGTCGAACGAGACCCTGGCGCATGTCAACGGCTATCTGGACGACCAGGTCGGAGAGCTGGAAGAGGCGCTGGAGGATGGCCGCGCGGCCTGTTACGCCCTGTCCGAGACCCCGTTCGACGACTCCGAAAGCTTCTTTGCGGACGTACTGCAAATGCGGCTCACCGGATCCGAACTTTCCCTGCGGGCCTCGCAGTCGGCCCTATTGCACTGCGGTGCTCGCGGGTACCTGGCGAACGCGGCGGCCCAGCGCAAGCTGCGCGAGTCGTACTTTGTCGCCATCGTGACCCCGGCGATCAAGCACCTACGTAAGGAGCTGGCGCGTATCCACGCGCACTGAGTGCCCCCAACCCGAACCGCGAAGGATAGACCGATGCTTGAAATCACCACCCGACTCGATGCGGAAACCGTGGTCGAGAAGCTTAAGGCCGCAATTGAAGACCAGGGCCTGAAGCTGGTCGCGCACATCAATGGCCAGGCCAATGCCGCCAAGATTGGTGTCGAGGTCCCGACGGATCAGATCCTGGAGGTCTTTCATCCTGCCTACGCCGTGCGGGTCTGGGAGGCCTGCAAGTCAGCGGGCATCGACATCCCTCTGCGCATCCATGTGTCCGAGGAGGGTGGGCTGATTCACATTCGTACTCGCCTCGCGAGTGCAGTGTTGGCGCCTTGGGGTAGTCCGCAGCTGGATGCCCTCGGTGCCGAGCTGGATCCCAAGCTGGCGGCCGTTCTGGATGCCCTGGAAGAGGTGACGTCATGAGCGACGAACAAGACGATTTCAAGCGGTACATCTGCAAGGTCTGCGGCTACATCTACGACGAGGCGAAGGGTGATCCGGACTCCGGCCTCGCCCCCGGGACCCGTTTCGAGGATATCCCCGACGACTGGTACTGCCCGGACTGCAATGTGACCAAGGCCGACTTCACCGCGCTGGAACCGCGTGGCGAACTGGCGGATGCGGGCGCGGCGGCCATGGCCTGGAGCGCCACCGGTGGTGCGGATGATCCGAATGCGGTCGTGATCATTGGCGGCGGCATGGCGGGATGGGCCCTGGCCGAGGCGCTGCGTGAGCGCGATCCGCGCCGGACGATCCGGCTGCTCACCGCCGATTCGGGGGATTATTACAGCAAGCCACGGCTGTCCAACGCGGTCGAGCGCGGGGTGGCCGTGGAGGATCTGGTCGAGGAGCGCGGTGTGTCTCGAGCGGCGCGGTTGGGCGTCGAACTCATGCCGTTTGTTCGCGTGCTGGATATTCATCGTGCTCAGAAACGGGTGATTACGGCACGTGGGGGCATCCCCTACGGCGAGCTGGTCCTGGCGACCGGGGCGCGCCCGCGGCGCATCGAGTTTCCTGGCGATGCCGCGCCGCCTTTGAGCGTGAACACGCTGGATGATTACCGGCTTTTGAGGTCGGCGCTGGAGGATCGGGATGGGGCCCCCAGCCACACCCGTGTGGCGATTGTCGGTGCGGGACTGGTCGGCTGCGAGCTGGCGGATGATCTCGCCGCCGGTGGGTACCCGGTATCGTTGATCGAATGCGCTTCACATCCACTGTCCGGTTTGTTACCCGGGGCACTCGCGGAAGACCTGCAAAATGCGCTCGCGGAGCGGGGTGTGGAATGGCATATGGGGGCCACGGTGGAGCGCGTCGACCGCGTGGCCGAGGGTACCCAGCGTCTGCAGCTGGCCACTGGCGAAGCGATGGAGGCCGAAGTGGTGATTACCGCGCTGGGACTGGTGCCGAATCGGGACCTGGCCGAGCGCACCGGCTTGGCCTGTCACCAGGGTATCGAGGTGGATGCACTGCTGCGCACCACCGATCCGTCGATCTACACCCTGGGGGATGGCTGTGAGTTCGAAGGGAAGCTGCGACCCTATGTGGAAACCCTGCGGGGTCAGGCCGCTGCGCTGGCGCGCACGTTGTCAGGCGAGCCCACGGTGTTTCGTCCGGATGCCGGGATTGTCCAGGTGAAGACCGCAAGCCTGCCGCTCAATGTCTGTCCGCCGTCGGCGGCGGGTGGTGACTGGGTCGAGATCGCAGGCGGTGCCTCAGGGCGTCATCTCGAATATCACGCCGAAGGGCGCCTCGTTGGCTTTGCCCTGTCCGGAGACCAGGCCCGACGGGTGCGCGAGCTGGAGACGCGCCTGGGCGATCCGGCCGCGGATAACCGGCCCCGACTCGCGTCCTGACGATGCACCCGGCAGGCGGGGTTAGATGACCCCGTCGAGCCGCAGATAGCCGATCAGGAACAGCACGGCCAGTACGCCCGCCAGGGCATACAGCCAGTTGGACAGCGTTGGATTGTCGGGGCGGCTGAAGAAGGCCGCCCACAGTGCGAGCAGGATCAGCACGAAAAAGAAGAACAGGAAGCGCATCGGTCAGGCTCCTTCCGGCACAGCATAGGGAAGCTCAACAACCTGGGCCTTCGGGCCATCCGGAGTACCCCAGTGCAGATCAGACTCGGCAGCGGCGATCTGGACGACCGCGAGTGCGGAATACAGGCCGTCCGGATGTAACTCCGCCGCGACAATCTGGCCGTCCGACTGGTCCGGATTCCCGTCGGCCTGGAATACGGGGGAACCCGGCTGGGGTGGGGTCTGGGTGTGGATCGCCAGGCGGAACATGCGTTTTTTGAGCTTGCCCAGGTAGTGCATGCGGGCCACGACTTCCTGGCCGGGATAACAGCCCTTGTCGAAGCTGATCGCGCCCAGGGCGTGCAGGTTCAGCATTTGCGGCACGAACATCTCGGTGGTCTCTTCGACAACCGTCGGGACGCCGGCGAGGATGTCCAGCAGCGACCAGTCGCGCGGGCCGACCGGAGCGGCGTGGACGTTCAGGCTATCCCAGGCCTTGCGCATGGCGTCGAGTTCGCCGAACAGTTCGAAGCGCGGGTGCAGGCCCGGGACTCGGACGACGGTAACGCCATACTTCTCGGCGACATCCTCGGGGCTTTCCGGGCAGATGCCCAGGGCATTTTGCAGTTCCTTTTCGGCGTCCGGGCCAGAGAACCCGAAATGGATGCGCGAGTCGCCCGCGTGTTCGATGATCACGTTGGCGCGCAGCACGAACATCTGCAGGCGCTTGGCGACCGGATCGACACGATCGGCCGGCATCTCCAGCAGATAGCCGTCGGCTGTGCGCAGCACCCGAAATACCGCGTAGGCCCGGCCCTTGGGGCTCGCGTAGCTGGAGAGCTGACCGTGCTGGTGGTCGACCGCGCGGATGTCATTGCCGAACTGGCCCTGCAGGAAGTCGGTGGCGTCGTCACCGCGCACCTCCAGCAGGCCGCGATGGGAGAGATCACAGATCACCTCGCCGTTGACGGCCATGCGCCGTTCGCGCTCCGGATTGCCGTAGTGCAGGAGGTCGTCCTCCTCGAACTCGGCCCCGGCATTGATCAAGTGATTTTTCCAGTCTTCGCGCATCGGAGATCTCCCGTGGCAACACTCGCCGCCGTGCGCCGCCGGACCCGGTCGATGATCGGGTATCGGGGCGTGCGGACAAGGCAGCGCTGCCCTGGATTGAGGTGGTAAGCTGAACCAAGCGGCTCGATAGTAGACGAACCGTTTGCAGGGTGTCAGCCCTGTTTCTCTTTCTTCCCGTTCTTGGGGGTGGCATGGCTCGGCAGGCACGTCCCGTTTTTCTGGATTTGCGCAAGATACGGCTGCCGTTGAATGCCGTGGTTTCCATTCTGCACCGGATTACCGGTGTCTTCCTGATTCTGGCGATCCCCGTGGTGCTTTGGCTGCTGGATCGTTCTCTGGCCAGCCCGGAGGGGTTCGCACAGGTCGTTTCGATCATCCATCACCCGGCGGGGCTGGTGCTACTGGCCATCGGACTGTGGTGGCTGTTGCATCATTTGTTTGCCGGGATCCGCTACCTGTTGATGGAATTCGGGATTGGCGAGGACCGCGAGGGGTCGCTCCGCACCGCACGCGATGCCCTGTACGCAGGCATTCTCGCCACGGTGCTGGTGTGGCTGGGGCTGGTCCTGTGAGGCTCCTGAGCGGACAGCGCGCCTGGCTTTTGCAGCGCATCACCGCGGTGTATGTCGGGGCCTACGTGATCCTGGCGCTGGGCTTCTTTGTCCTGGCGGCCCCGGCCGATCACGCCGCCTGGCTGGGCGTTGTCGGGCACCCGGTAATCGGGCTGCTGACGGCCCTGTTTGTGCTGTTGCTTCTGCTGCACTCCTGGATTGGTCTGCGCGATGTGGTGATGGACTACGTGTACCCACCCGCGACGCGGCTCACCGTGCTGGTGTTCGCGGCCGGGGGGCTGCTGCTGATGGGATTCTGGGCCTTATTTATTCTGATCCGCGCGGGGCTTGCATGAAGGTTTTGGCATGAACGTGACACGACGCAAGTTTGACGCCCTGATTATCGGGGCCGGCGGTGCAGGGCTGCGCGCGGCACTGCAGCTGGCGAATGGCGACGCCAAGGTGGCCGTCGTGTCCAAGGTATTCCCGACCCGTTCGCACACGGTGGCAGCGCAGGGCGGGGTCAATGCCGCGCTCGCCAATGTGCTGCCGGATTCGTGGCACTGGCACATGTTCGACACGGTCAAGGGTTCGGACTACCTGGGCGACCAGGACGCGATCGAGTACATGTGCCGTGCCGCCCCCAAGGTGGTGTACGAGCTGGACCACTTCGGCGTGCCGTTCTCGCGACTGGACAACGGCAATATCTATCAGCGCGCTTTTGGCGGGCAGAGCCAGAACTTCGGCCAGGATCAGGCGGCGCGGACCTGTGCCGCGGCGGATCGTACCGGACACGCGATTCTGCACTCCCTTTATCAGCAGAACCTGCGCGCGCGCACGCACTTCTTCGACGAGTATTTTGCGGTCGATCTGCTTCGTGATGAGCAGGGCTACGTACTCGGCGTACTGGCCTTCGAGATCCTGACGGGCGAGCCGATCGTGATCGAGGCCAAGACCACGCTGATCGCCACCGGTGGGGCCGGGCAGTTGTTCCGCACCACTACCAACGCCCTGATCAACACCGGTGACGGCATGGCGATGGCGCTGCGCGCGGGCGTGCCGCTCGAGGACATGGAGTTTGTACAGTTCCATCCGACCGGCATTGCCGGGCGCGGGATGCTGATCACCGAGGGCGCGCGCGGGGAGGGCGGGTTCCTGATCAACTCCGAGGGCGAGCGTTTCATGGAGCGGTACGCCCCACGGGCGAAAGACCTGGCGTCGCGGGACGTGGTCAGTCGTTCTATCGCCACCGAGGTGCGCGAAGGGCGCGGTTGCGGGCGCAAGGCCGATCACGTGCTGCTGGATCTGCGCCACCTTGGGGCCGACACCATTATGCACAAGCTTCCGGGCATCCGCGAGACGAGCATGACCTTCCTCGGCGTGGACCCGATCGAGGCGCCGATTCCGGTTTTTCCGACCTGCCACTACAGCATGGGCGGGATCCCGACCAATCGTTTTGGGCAGGTGGTCGCCCCGGTAAAAGATACGCCCGAGGACCCGGTACCCGGTTTGTACGCGGCGGGCGAGGCCGCGTGTGTGTCGGTGCACGGCGCGAACCGCCTGGGCGGCAACTCGCTGCTGGATATCCTGGTCTTCGGCCGCGCGGCGGCCAACCATATCCTCGAATACCTGGCCGAGAACCGCTATCATCGCGCGTTGGACGACACCGCGGTAGAGCAGGCGATGGCGCGGCTCACCCGCTGGGACCGCAAGGACCCGGGCGATGGCTCCGCGGAGCAGGTCGAGCCGCTCAAGCGCGAACTGCGCAAGGTGATGGAGGATCACTGTTCGGTATTCCGTACCGACGAGGTGATGCGCGAGGGTGTGGAGAAGGTCCAGGCCCTGCGCGAGCGCCTGAATCATGCAGTGATCGCGGACCATTCCAGTACCTTCAATACCGCACGCGTCGAGGCGATGGAGCTGGAGAATTTGATGGACTGTGCCATCGCGACCATCCGTTCGGCCCTGGGCCGCGAGGAGAGCCGAGGGGCGCATTCACGCATCGACTTCCCGGAACGTGATGACCAGCACTGGCTGAAGCACAGCCTGTACTCGTTGACCGGCGACAGCCTCGACTACAAGCCAGTGCGCACGAAGCCCAACACCGTGGCCTCGTTCCCGCCGAAGGAGCGGGTGTACTGATGGCCCGTTGGCAATGCAATGCAACGCGGGATGCGGTTCGTGCGGCGAATCGCAGCGGCAAGCGCTGAAGGAAGAGACCGATGGAATTCTCGATCTACCGCTTCAACCCGGAGACGGACACGCTGCCGAAGATGCAGCGCTTCAGCCTGTCCGACGCTCAGGTAGAGCCGGGGATGATGCTGCTGGATGCCCTGCTGCTGCTGAAAGAGCAGGACGATTCGCTCGGTTTTCGCCGCTCCTGCCAGCATGGCGTCTGTGGCTCGGATGGCATGAACATCAACGGCATGAACGGCCTGGCCTGTATTACGCCGCTGGCGGATCTGGATGCACCCATAACCCTGCGGCCGTTCCCCGGCATGCCGGTGATCCGCGACCTGATCGTGGACATGGGCAACTTCTGGGATCAATACCGCAAGGCCGAACCCTGGCTGGTCAACGACAGCCCGGAGCCGGAGGTCGAGCGCAAGCAGAGCCCCGAAGACCGTGAACAGATTGACGGGTTGTACGAGTGCATCCTGTGCGGCTGCTGTTCCGCCGCCTGTCCTTCCTACTGGTGGAATCCGGACAAGTTTCTGGGGCCGGCGGCGCTGCTGCAGGCGGCACGGTTCATTCAGGACAGCCGCGACGAGGCCACCGAACACCGCCTGGAGCAGCTGGATGATGCCTGGAAGCTCTACCGCTGCCACACCATCATGAACTGCACCCAGGTCTGCCCCAAGGGCCTGAATCCGAGCCGAGCCATTAGCGACATCCGCCGCACCATGCTGAAGAAGTCGCTGTGACCGGCGCCATGCACCGTCTCAAGCGGGCCCCCGTGGGAGCCTGCTTGCAGGCGAATGCCCCCGCCAAAGCCGGACGCGGGCAGGGGCTTCGCCTGCGAGCAGGCTCCTACAGGGGGGCTGGGCGGGCGTGTTGGTGATGGAACCCGATAGTCGGACGCGCTGGCGTTGCCGCCGCGGCATGCTGGAGAACGACTGGCTGCTCGGGCAGTTTCTCGCGCAGGGATATGCGCAATTGGACCAGGAGGGTCGCGATGCCTTCGAGCGCCTGCTCGACTACCCCGACAACGTGTTACTTGATGTGGTCATGGGTCGCCAGACCACGGTGGACGACGGGATAGCCCGGCTTGTCCCGGCGATCCGCGCCGCCGCTCAGGCTGCGGCTCCGACCTGATCCGCTTCTCCCCCGGCTCGCGCTTGCGGGCCAGATCCTGCTGCTGTTGGCGGTTGTGGCCTACGTGCTGGTCTACAGCCCGCTGTGGACGCTGGCCCCGGTATTCGCCCTGGCCATAGCCGGATGGTGGTGGCAATGGCGTTCGCGCCCGCCGGCCTGGGACTGGCTGGGCCAAACGCCGGCTGGTGAGACCTGGCTGGCGACGGCTGAGGGCCTACGCCAAGAGCAGGTGGACTGGGTTGAGGTGTTGCCCGACACGCGGGTGCTGTGGCGCGTCGTGGTCCTGATCGTGCGTGAGCGCAGTAGCGGGCGCGTGTGGCGCCTATGGCTGCATGCCGCGCGCATGGCTGCGGACGACCTGCGCCGGCTGCGAGTGCGGCTGCGCTGGTCGCCCGGCCGCGAGGTGGCGGATCCCGGCTGGTGGGTGCGGCTTCGCGCGGGGGTTGCGCTGGGCGTTGCTATACTGGCGCAAAGCCGAGTACCCGGAGGCCCGAGCATGGCTGGACCCGATAACGCGCAGGTGATGGTGGATGTCTCGCATTTGCTTAGCGACGAGCCCGATCACGTCTACAGCGAGGACGAACTGGATGCGATCGAAGAGCTCGATCCGGAGCTTGCGCTGCGTCTGGACCGTGCGCAGACCCACGCCCAGCGCGAGGTGACGGACGTCCCGGCGGATGGCCCCATCGACGAGGACGCCGTGCGCGCGGCCATTGAGGAGGCTCGGCGCATCCTGATGCAGGACGGTGGCGATATCGAGTTCGTGGAGCTGGACGGTCGCACCGTGCGCGTCCGGCTCAAGGGCGCCTGTGTGGGCTGCCCGCGGTCCACGCTGGATCTCAAGAACGTGGTCGAACGTCTGGTCCGTTCGCGGGCCCCCGGCGTGGCCAGCGTCGCCAATACCTTCTGACCCCCTTTCCGGACTTTCTGGTCAGCAGAACCGGGTTGTCGGCTGCGTCCCGGGCCTGATCGGAGGTCCACTTTGCAAGTGCCCCAGGACATGAACCCCTGCGCTGGGGCACTGCGCCCGGACCGCGGGTTAGAGGATTGCCTTTGGGAGGCCTTCTGCAATTGGCGCCGGAGCCCTCAGGGCGTCTGATGCTCGATAAAAAACCGTTCGTCGCATCAGTAGCCGAGGTCCGGGGCGGGTTCGTCGAGGGCGGCGGCCTGCTCACGCAGAGTGAGGATGTGGTCTTCCCAGAAGCGCGGGGTGTAGAAGACCGGGAAGCCGTCGATGAAGGCGGGGTCGTCTGCGCGCCGTGCCAGCCATGCGGCATGGCGCAGGATCCGAAGAGTACGTAACGGTGCGATCAGGCCCAGTTGACGACGATCCAGGGGCACGAAGGTCTCGTAACCCTCCAGCAAGGCCTGCATCTGCCAGGCCATCTCGTCGAGGTCCCCTGACAGGAACATCCACAAGTCCTGCATCGCAGGGCCAGTGCAGGCGTCGTCCAGGTCCACGAAATGCGGGCCTTCCTCGGTCCACAGGATGTTGCCGGGATGAGTATCGCCGTGCAGACGCAACTGGGGGACCGGGCCGATGCTCTCCAGCGTGCGCTGGATGCGTCCGAGCAGGTCGGCGCTGAGATCCCGATACACCGATTCCAACCCCATCGGCAGAAAGCCGGAGGCCAGTACATCCTGGCGCGCCTCTTCGCCGCGCGGGATCGGATCCAGTATTGGGCGTTCGTGGAAGGTGGTGGCCCGGCCGACCTCGTGGATGCGTGCAATGAAACGTCCGATACGGACCAGCGTGTCGCGCTGTTCCAGATCCGGTGCGCGGCCGCCACAGCGTGGGTAAACGGCGAACAGGAAGTCCGCGTGCAGATGCAGCGTCTCGCCCTGGTCATCGGCGAGCGGTGCCACCACCGGGACCTCACGGGCGGCCAGTTCCTGGCTGAATGCGTGTTCCTCGCGGATCCCCGCGGGTGTCCACCGCTGCGGACGGTAGAACTTGGCGATGACCGGCGTCGCGTCCTCGATCCCGACCTGGTACACGCGATTCTCGTAGCTGTTGAGCGCGAGCAGGCGGCCGTCGCAGCGCAGGCCGGTGGTCTCCACTGCATCAAGGATGTGGCCAGGTGTTAACGCGTCGTAGGGATGTGCATTCATCCTTGCAGTGTACGGGTTTGCCGCGCATGGTTCCGGGCGGGATGGCGAAAGGGGACGCGGGTGAATCGGTATTACTGGGGGCTGTTGGCAGCGCTTGTGTTGTTGCTGATCGCGTGGTTGGTCGCAAGCACCGGGAACTGGCTGGACCTGGCATCGCTACAAGCCGCAGGTGGCTGGATCGAGTCCTGGCGGGCGGGTCATCCGGCGATCGCGGTGGTCCTGTTTTTCTTGCTGTACATGGTCGTAGCGGCGTTCTCGGTACCCGGGATTGTGGTGATGACCCTGGCCGGCGGTGCTCTGTTCGGGGTGTTCTGGGGAACCGTGCTGTCGTCACTGGCGTCGACCCTGGGTGCGACGATCACCTTCGCCGTCGCTCGGGTGCTGGCGCGGGATGCGGTCCAGCGGCGTTATGCGCAACGATTGGAGCGGATCAACGAAGGATTTCTCCGGGAGGGCGCGTTTTATCTGTTCGCGCTACGTATGATCCCGGTGTTCCCTTTTTTGTTGGTCAACGCGGGGATGGGCCTGTTGCCGATACGGGCCTGGACTTATTTCTGGGTGTCGCTGGTTGGGATGCTACCGGCGACCGCGGTGTTTGCGAACGCGGGTACGCAGCTCGGCCGGCTGGAGGGGCTTGAGGATGTGCTTTCACCCATTCTGATCCTGTCGCTGGTCGCGACCGGGGTATTCCCTCTCCTGGCCCGGTGGCTAGTGGGGGCTGTAAGGCGCCGAAGGCCGCGGTAGCCGCCGTTGACACAAGTCTCCACGGCCTACCGTTACACCACTCGATATACATATCTGAAAAAACAGATGTATTATTTTTTCGCAAGCCGTCGCATCGGCGGCCCGGAACGGCCGGCCGGGCGGGAAGTCATAACCACAACGAGAAGGGCGGTCGGCAATCCCCCGGGACGTCACCATGACGAGGAGTCTGCTTTGAAAACCAGTTTGTTGTTGCGACAGGGGCAGGCGATTGTGCTCGCGCTGGTTCTGCTGGGTCTTGTCCTGGTGGCACAAGCCGAGGAAGAGGAGCCGCGCGATCGTCCGATCGACCAGGTGCTGGAGCCGATCCAGCTGACGGATCGGGTGTATTACTTCTACGGTTCCCTGGAGAATCGCACACCGGAGAATCTAGGCTTCACCAACAACACGGGCTTTGTGGTGACCGATGATGGTGTGGTTCTGCTCGATTCCGGCCCCAGCTACAAAGTGGCGAAGCGGATGGCGAAGGCCATCGCCGAGCTAACCGATCAGCCGATCACCCATGTAATCTCGGTCGGGAGCCAGGATCATCGCTGGCTGGGCAACGGCTATTTTCATGAGCAGGGCGCCGACATCGTCGCTCTGGCGCGTACTGCCGCCACCCAGGCCGAACGCGGCGAAGGGCAGATCGCTTCGCTGGCGAATGCCGTGGGCGAGGACGCCATGAAAGGGACCGAACCGGTCCCCGCACTCAATCCGATTGACGCGGACGAGCACACATTGACGGTTGGTGGCGTGGACTTCGAGTTGATCTTTGCCGGTGATGCCCACTTCCCAGGTGACATCATGGTGCACCTGCCGGGGGAAGATGTGGTGTTCACTGGTGACATCGTTTACACCGAGCGCATGCTGGGTATCCACCCGTTCAGCAATCCGGTCGAGAAGCTGGAGGCGTTCCGCCATCTGGAATCCATCGATCCGGAGATTGTTGTTCCGGGGCATGGGCGTGCGACGGATATGGCCGAGGCCCGTCGTGACACTGGCGACTATCTCGAGCTGTTGGTGCGAGAAGTGACCGCCGGCGTGGAGGACTGGGAATCGCTGGACGAGACGGTTAGCCGGTTGGCCGACCTGGACGACTTCAAGCATCTGCGTCACTACGATGACTGGCATCGCCCGAACGTGAACCGCACCTACCTGTTCATCGAAGACAACATGTAAGTATCGACCGAACCCCGGCCGCAGGCCGGGGAACCTGCCGACGGCGCCTAGCACATGGTATGCTTCGCGCCGTTGTCGTTTCCGGCAACTTCCAATTTCTGATACGCGACGTTCGACCCCGCGTATGGGTCGGCGAAGGAGCCTCGCAATGCCCGCAGTAACCCTCCCCGACGGCAGCCGCCGCGAGTTCGATCATGCAGTCACCGTGCTGGATGTGGCCAAGGACATCGGTCCGGGCCTCGCCAAGGCGACCCTGGCCGGCAAGGTGAATGGCCAGCTGGTCGATGCCCGCCACCAGATCGACGACGACGTTGAACTCGCGATCGTGACCGACCGCGACCCGGAGGGGGTGGAGATCATCCGGCATTCGACCGCGCACCTGATGGCGCAGGCGGTCAAACAGCTCTTTCCCGAGGCGCAGGTCACCATCGGCCCGACCATCGAGAACGGCTTCTACTACGACTTCGCCTATGACCGCGGCTTCACGCCGGAGGATCTGGAGAAGATCGAGAAGCGCATGAAGGAGCTGGCCAAGCAGGACCTGGCGGTGGAGCGCTCGCTGATGGATCGCGACGAGGCGGTGAAGTACTTCCGCGACATGGGCGAGGCGTACAAGGCCGAGATCATCGCGTCGATCCCGCAGGGCGAGAACATCTCGCTGTACAAGCAGGGCGATTTTGTCGACCTCTGCCGGGGTCCGCATATCCCGTCCACCGGCAAGTTGAAGGCCTTCAAGCTGACGAAGGTGGCCGGTGCGTACTGGCGTGGCGATTCCGACAACGAGATGCTGACGCGGATCTATGGCACTGCCTGGCCGAACAAGGACCAGCTGAAAGAGCACCTGGAGCGGCTGAAAGAAGCCGAGCGTCGCGATCATCGCAAGATCGGCCAGGAGCTGGACCTGTTCTCGATCCAGGACGAGGCCGGCGGCGGCCTGGTGTTCTGGCACCCGAAGGGCGCGCGCATCCGTCGCGAGATCGAGAAATACTGGTACGACATGCACGAGAAGGCGGGTTACGACTTCGTCGTCTCGCCGCACATCGCGAACCTGGAGCTGTGGAAGACCTCCGGCCACGCGGACTTCTACGCCGAGTCCATGTACGAGCCGATGGAGGACGAGCACCAGGCCTTCCAGTTGAAGCCGATGAACTGCCCGTTCCATGTGCTGATGTACAAGGACCGGTTGCATTCCTATCGCGACCTGCCGCTGCGCTGGGCGGAGATGGGTACGGTGTACCGCCGCGAGATGTCCGGTGCGCTTCACGGGCTGATGCGTGTGCGCGGCTTCACTCAGGATGATGCGCATATCTTCTGCCGCGAGGACCAGATCGAGTCCGAGGTGATGGCCGTCATCGACCTCACCCTGGAAGTGCTGCAAACCTTTGGTTTCGAGAAGTTCGACGTGAACCTGTCGACCAAGCCGGAAGATGCGGTCGGGTCCGACGAGATCTGGGAGCACGCGACTGCGTCGCTGCGCTCGGCAATCGAGAAGAAGGGGCTGGAGTACTCGGTGGACGAGGGCGGTGGTGCCTTCTATGGCCCGAAGATCGACATCAAGATCCATGACGCCATTGGCCGCGAATGGCAGTGCTCCACGGTACAGCTGGACTTCAACCTGCCCGAGCGTTTTGGCATGGAGTACGTCGCCGAGAATAACGAGCGCCGGCGCCCGATCATGATCCACCGCGCGCTGCTGGGCTCGGTGGAGCGCTTCTTCGGCGTGTTGATCGAGCACTATGCCGGACACTTCCCGACCTGGCTGGCCCCGGTGCAAGCCGAGGTGCTGACGATCACCGAGCGCCAGGATGCGTATGCCCAGGAAGTGACCAAAGCGCTGCGTGACAGGGGTTTCCGGGTCGAGGCCGACTTGAGAAACGAGAAGATCGGCTTTAAGATTCGCGAGCACACGCTCAAGCGCGTGCCGTACTTGCTGGTCCTTGGAGACAAGGAAATGGAAAACAGGCAGGTCGCGGTGCGCACGCGAAGCGGAGAAGACCTCGGCGTCATGAGCCTCGAGGACTTCGGCGAGCACCTCCGGGAGGAGGTTGCCGCTCGCCAACACTGACCTTGAATTGGAGAAAAGGCTATTAGCGCAGCAAAAACGGTCCGCCTGAACGATCAGATCACCAGCCCACAAATCCGGCTGATTGATGCCGAAGGCGAGAATCGAGGGGTCTGCAGTACTGCAGAAGCTCTGGAAATGGCCGCCGAAAGTGGTCTGGACTTGGTCGAGATCTCGCCGAATGCCGAGCCACCCGTGGCCAGGATCATGGACTACGGGAAGTTCAAGTTCGAACAGGCGAAGAAGGCGCAGGAAGCCAAGAAGAAGCAGAAGCAGATCCAGATCAAGGAAGTGAAGTTCCGTCCGGGTACGGACGAGGGCGACTACAACGTCAAGATTCGCAACCTGCGCCGCTTCATTGAGGGTGGCGACAAGGGCAAGGTCACCATCCGCTTCCGCGGGCGCGAGATGCGCCACCAGGAACTGGGTGGCGAGTTGCTGGACAAGATCGAGCAGGATATGTCCGACATCGCGGTCGTCGAGCAGCGACCGAAAATGGAAGGACGCCAGATGATCATGGTGCTGACGGGCAAGAAGAAGTAAGCCCGTCAGACAACAAGGGCGGTCGGGTCTCCGCATACCCGCACCGCCTTTTCACAAACGGCCGACCCATTTGGGGTACGGCCCAAAATGCCGGAGAGAGTAATGCCTAAGATCAAGACCAATCGGGGTGCGGCCAAGCGCTTCACCCGTACCGGGTCGGGGAAGTTCAAGCGGTTCCAGTCGCACCGCAGCCACATCCTGACCAAGAAGCCTACCAAGCGTAAGCGTCACCTGCGCAGCCCAGCGATGGTGCACGAGTCGGATGCCCCGGCCGTGCGCAAACTGCTGCCATACCGTTGAACTGACCGAGGAATCGAGACATGCCACGAGTCAAGCGCGGTGTAACCGCTCACGCCCGTCACAAGAAAGTCCTGAAGCAAGCCAAGGGCTATTACGGCGCCCGGAAGAACGTCTTCCGTGTTGCCAACCAGGCCGTCATCAAGGCCGGTCAGTATGCCTACCGTGACCGTCGCCAGAAAAAGCGCCAGTTCCGGTCGCTGTGGATCGTTCGCATCAATGCGGCGGCCCGTCAGTTCGATTTGTCCTACAGCCGTTTGATGAACGGTCTGAGCAAGGCCGAGATCGATATTGACCGCAAGACCCTGGCCGATCTGGCTGTGCACGACCTGACTGCGTTCGGCAAGATCGCAGAGAAGGCGAAGGCCGCACTGCCGGCCTGATCAAGGCCTTAAGGACTGCCCGTCGGCGGTACGCCGGCGGGTCCCGAGAAGGGAGGGTCAATGCCCTCCCTTTTTTGTTTCGGGATCGACGAAAAAGGCGCCTGCAAGGCAGCAGTCCCTGAAATACGGACCGCTGCCTTGCAGGCGAATATGGGGCCGGGGAGGCCCGTACCAGTCGGGGGAAGACGTGGAACAACTGCAACAGCTGGTCGCCGAGGCGCGGGAACGCATCGAAGGGGCCACGGATCTGAAGGCGCTGGACGAGGTCCGGGTGCACTACCTCGGCAAGAAGGGTGCGCTCACGGCTCAGCTCAAGGAGTTGGGCAAGCTTCCGGCGGAGGAGCGGCCGGCGGCGGGCCAAAAGGTGAATGAGGCCAAGACCGAGGTGGCCGGGTTGATCGAGGCGCGCAAGGAAGCGCTGGCTCAGAGCGCACTGGCGGAGCAACTGGCGGGCGAGAAAGTCGATGTGACCCTGCCGGGGCGCCGTCTGGCCGATGGGGCCTTGCATCCCATTACCCAGACCCTCGAGCGGATTGAGGCCTTCTTCGGTGGCCTGGGCTTTCAGGTGGCGGAAGGCCCGGAGGTGGAGGACGACTTTCACAACTTCGAGGCCCTGAATATTCCCGAGCATCACCCTGCGCGCGCGATGCACGACACCTTTTATTTTGATGCCCATCGCGTGCTGCGGACCCATACCTCGCCGGTACAAATCCGCACCATGGAACAACAGCGGCCGCCGTTGCGCGTGATTGCGCCAGGGCGTGTCTATCGCTGCGATTCGGACCTGACCCATAGCCCGATGTTCCACCAGGTGGAAGGGCTGTGCGTGGACACCGACATTACGTTTGCGGATCTGCGGGGGGTGCTGAGTGCGTTCCTGCAGGCGTTCTTCGATCGCGACGATCTCGCCACACGCTTTCGGCCGTCGTACTTCCCGTTCACTGAGCCATCGGCCGAGGTGGACATCCAGTGTGTGCATTGTGGCGGGGAGGGCTGCCGGGTGTGCAGCCATACCGGCTGGCTGGAGGTGATGGGCTGCGGGATGGTGCACCCGAACGTGCTGGGGCATGTGGGAATTGACGCCGAGCAGTACACCGGCTTTGCCTTTGGCCTGGGGGTCGAGCGCATGGCGATGCTGCGCCATGGGGTGAACGACCTTCGGCTGTTCTTCGACAACGATATCCGGTTCATCGGGCAATTCGGGCAGACAGGCTAATGCGTATCAGTGTGCAGTGGCTGCAGGAATGGCTGCAGATCGACGAAACCCCGGAAGCGCTGGGTCATCGCCTCACCATGGCCGGGCTCGAGCTGGATGCGTTGGAGCCGGCGGCACCGGCGTTCAGTGGCGTCCGGGTCGGGCATGTGGTGGCGGTCGAGCCGCACCCGGACGCGGACCGTCTGCGCGTATGCCGTGTGGAAGCGGGCGAGGCGGAGCCATTGACCATCGTCTGTGGTGCGCCGAACGTCCACCAGGGGATGCGGGCGCCGGTCGCGGTGATTGGTGCCGTGCTACCCGGTGATTTCCGTATCAAGCGCTCCAAGCTGCGGGGTGTGGCATCCGAAGGGATGCTCTGTTCCGCCCGCGAGCTCGGGCTTGCCGAGGATGCCGCGGGCCTGATGGCCTTGCCGGAGGGTTTGGAGGCTGGTGTCGACCTGCGCGAAGCCCTGGGCCTGGATGACACTATCCTTGAGGTCGACTTGACGCCGAACCGGGCGGACTGCCTTGGAATGCGCGGGATTGCTCGCGAGTGTTCGGCGCTCTTGGATCGTGCACTTCATGCCCCGGAGTGGCCCGAGCCGAAGGTAAGCCTGGGGGCCCGTATCGCGGTGGAATCCGGGGACGCGGCGGCTTGCCCGTTGTATGGCGCACGGGTCTTTGAGGGACTCGATGCCAAGGCGGCAACACCGTTGTGGATGACGGAGCGTCTTCGCCGTGCTGGGGTGCGCCCGCTCAGCGCCATCGTGGACGTAACCAATTACGTCATGCTGGAACTCGGGCAGCCCTTGCATGCCTTTGATGCCGACCGCATTGGAGACCAAATCCAGGTTCGCTGGGCTAAGGAAGGGGAGTCCCTTACGCTTCTGGGTGGCGATCAAACAGTCAAGCTTTCGCCGCAGGACCTGGTGATTGCAGGTGCCGAACGACCCCTGGCGCTGGCCGGGGTGATGGGCGGAGCGGACAGCGCTGTCAGCGACACCACCACGCGGGTGGTCTTGGAGTGTGCGCATTTCGCACCGCGGGCCTTGGCCGGCCGGGCGCGCGCCCATGGCCTGCATACGGACGCCTCCCATCGTTTCGAGCGGGGCGTGGATCCAACGCTGGTTGCGCAGGCCATGGCGCGCGCGACGCAGTTGCTGCTGGAAATTTGCGGCGGACGCTGCGGCCCGGTCGCGCAGGTGGGGGAATCACCAGCCACCCATGGGGAGCAGGCGATCGGCTTGCGCTCGGAACGTATTCAGCGCTTGCTGGGTGTAAGCCTGGAAGCGCCTGAGGTCGAGCGCATCCTGCAGGCACTCGATTGTCGTGTTGAGCGTGCAGCGGACGGTTGGACCGTTCATGCGCCACGTGCGCGTTTTGATCTGGAACGCGAAGAGGACCTGGTCGAAGAACTGGCACGGGTGCACGGCTACGACGCCTTGCCGCAGACCCTACCCAAGCCGGTGGCGCCCGCCTTGCCGGCGACCGGGTTGCGGTCACTGCGCACAGGGCTTTCCCGCCAAGGTTTCCACGAGGTGATCAGTTTCAGCTTCATCGCCCGCGAAGCCGCGAGCGCCTTCTATCCGGATGTGGAGCCCTTGGCACTGGCCAACCCGATCTCGTCGGACCTGGCGGTGATGCGTCCAGGGTTGTGGCCGGGGCTCGTGACCACCGCCGCGTACAACCAGGCGCGGCAACAGTCGGATCTGCGTTTGTTCGAACACGGCCTGCGTTTTGTTCCGGATGCATCCGGGCTGCGCCAGGAGCCACGACTGGCGGGTCTGCTCGGGGGGCGGGCGTCCCTGGAGAACTGGGAGGGTGAGGCCCGTCGTCTGGACTTCTTCGATGCCAAGGGAGTGGTCGAAGGGCTGTGCAAACGCGTGGACGGGACGCTGGGCTTCCGGATGGAGCGGCACCCGGCCCTGCATGATGGCCAGTCGGCCCGCGTGCTGGTCGACGGCGCGGCAGTCGGCTGGGTGGGGCGCTTGCATCCAGCGCTCTGCGAGCGCTTCGATGTCGAGCCGGTCTTTCTGTTCGATCTGGATGCTGCGGCCGTAATACACGCACCAGTGGCCCAGTTCACGCCTTTGTCGGCCTATCCGTCGATCCGCCGTGACCTGGCGCTGGTTGTGGCCGACACGGTAGCTGCTGGGGATGTGCTAGCCGCCATCGACGAACTGGACCTGGAACTCCTGCAGGATGTGCGCCTGTTCGACGTGTACCAGGGCAAGGGCTTGAATCCGGACGAAAAGAGCCTGGCTTTGGGCTTGATTTTACGGGCTTTTGATCGCACCCTAGGCGAACAGGATGTGGCTGGCGTCACTGATTCGGTGGTGCAGCATCTCCAGGCTCAGTTCAACGCAACCTTGAGACAATAGCCGATGGCAGCTGTAACCAAGGCGGACCTCGCCGCCGCGCTTAACGAGGAATTGGGTCTCAACAAGCGTGAGGCGAAGGAATTCGTCGAGATGTTCTTTGAGGAGATGCGTCAGTCGCTGGAGACCGGCGAGGGTGTCAAACTTTCCGGCTTTGGCAACTTTATTCTGCGCGACAAGAACCAACGGCCTGGACGCAATCCCAAGACGGGCGAAGAGATCCCGGTCTCTGCACGCCGCGTGGTGACCTTCCGGCCGGGACAAAAGCTGCGTGAACGGGTAGAGAGCTATGCTGGAGGCGAGTAACCACCAGGAACTCCCGGCGATCCCGGGTAAGCGCTACTTCACGATCGGCGAAGTCGCGGAGCTGTGTCAGGTCAAGCCGCATGTTCTGCGTTACTGGGAACAGGAGTTCCCGATGCTGGAGCCGGTCAAGCGCCGCGGCAACCGACGCTACTACCAGCGTCAGGACGTGATCCTGATCCGTCAGATTCGGGCGCTGCTCTACGAGGAGGGCTACACCATCAACGGTGCGCGGCAGAAGCTCTCCGGTGATGAGGCCAAGGGCGATCGCCAGCAGGCCCAGCAAATCATCCAGGACACAATCTCTGAACTCGAATCCGTATTGCGGGTGCTGCGCGCCTGACGCTCGCTCCTGTCCGCGTTTGGAAAGGATTTTTTGAACCACAGAGGGCACGGAGTTCACGGGGAAGCCGTTAGGGTGTGATCGCGGATGAATGCCCTGCATGTCGGTATTTTCTTTAGCCGAGCGCCTTCACGCACGGGCTGGTTCCGCGCCAGTAAGGCTCACTTCTTCTTTGAATTCACTATCCATCAGAAACGGGCGGGTAGAACCCCTACCCGCTGCACGACGCGCCTTGTCTCGGAAAACAGGGGGCGCCAACGCGGACGTACGATTCAATCAGCGTCTCCTTGGCGCATTTCTCCGTGTACTCTGTGCTCTCTGTGGTGAAACAAACACCGAGCGCATGATGCCTATCGGCATGATTGCCTCATAGGCCGATAACTTCGCTATGGGGGCGATTGGCGCTTTCGTGAGGGGCGGGAATCCGCTATGATTCGCAGCTTCGGGGCGTGGCGCAGCCTGGTAGCGCATCTGCATGGGGTGCAGAGGGTCGCAGGTTCAAATCCTGCCGTCCCGACCAAAAAATAATGCCGGATCCGCCGCTTGGTCGATCCGGCTTTTTTGTGTCCGGGGATTGGTTCGGTACCATAGGCTCGATTGATTCGCGTCCCACGGCAACGGTGGCTTCAACGCGGGGCCATTCTGGTGGTGAGTGACGCGTCTCTCACTCCATGGAGCGGCGGCGTGCCTCGCGCTGATAGTGCAGCAGGGCGATGTTGGTTTGTCTCTCCAACCACTGTGTCATCCCTACGATCTCGAAACCGGCGTACTCGTGGCCGTCTCGGGTGCTGTTCCGGCGATTGGCCAGGCGCAGGTCGCCGGAAAGTCGTTCACTCACATCGGGAAGCAACAGGTTCGCGAAGGCAAGGGCCTCGCCGGTCTCGAGGGTATCCAGGATCGTGGTGGGAAGTTCGATGCACATACCCTGGCCGGAGAGATCGACGAGATCGCCGATGACTGGATCCTTCCAGTCCTTTGCACGCAGCTCGACCTGCGGCCGCTGGGACATGGGGATGTGGACCCGGAAGGTCTCGCGGCGTTGCAAATGCTGGAGTGTATCTGGGTAGGGGCAGGCATAGAGAGCCCCGTCTTCTTCGTGCTCAATGCGGGTGACCGGCGTCGTGAAGCGCACGGCGACTCCGCGCAAGGCGGCAAAGACGCGCAGGCTCATGCCGCTCTTCACGTGCTGATGGGCACGAGGCGGGTTCAGCTCGTCAAGAAAGAGTTCTTTGGCTTTGGGGTCGAGTCGGATCAGGGCAGATGTGTATAGCGGGCCGTCGGCGTCCAGGCGAACGCTGACCATCGTGAGTTTGTTATCCAGATCCTTCAGGATGCCGGCGATCCGGTCGGGTTTGTCGACCGTGTAGTCGGTTTCGTCCATGCGTCCGTGGAGTTAATAAAGTGTGAGGACGCAAGGTACTGGTGGATGTTCGGAAATGCCAGTACCGCGGCGAAAAAGATGCGTCAGGCTTGAGTAATTCGCCGCCCGCCGCGGCTATTGGGACGCGTTCGACCGTAGGGGTCGTAGGTCGCGGCAGGGCCGATTTCTTCCCCACGCAGGATTTGCATCGAAAGCTCAACACGCTGGCGGTCGCGCTCGATCAGGCGGGCATTTCCGTGGTTCAGGGTATTGCAGCGTTCGATGGACTGACGCAGGGCCTGCCAGTGGTCGTTTAGCACTGCACCATCCTCGAGCCGGGCCAGCAGGCGCGCCATGCCCTCGGGTGTAAAGGACTCGTGTTCGGCTTCGGCGATCTCGCGCTGTTGCCGCGTTTCGGTCTCGAGTTCCTGTAGCAGGCCCTGCTTGCTGGCGACCACGTCCTGCAACGTCTCGGGCGTGCGGGCCTGGACCGCACGGGTTTCCTGGATCAACGCCTCCTCCAGCTGATGGGCAAGCCGGATTGAGGTTTCCAGGGAGCGTTGCAGACGGTGGCGCGTGTCGGTTTTCATGGTGGGGTCCTGGCGTCGGATCAGCGCAGCAGGCGTTCGAGGTCAATCATGCGATCGGCCAGCTGTTCGTTGTCCATGGGGTAGTTGCCATTGGAGATCGCCTCGCGCAATTCGGCAACCCGTGCCGCGTCGAACGGAGCGTTTTCCCCGGCGCTGGAGGCCGAGCTCATGGCCTGGGCGGTGCCGGTCAATGTAAGCGAGTCGTCACCGGCCGCAGGGGCATTGCTGGGGCCCTGGGCGCTGTTTCCGGTGTCTTCGCGTCCTTTAACCGTGGAGCTTTGGCTGTCGGGGCGCAGACTGTTCGAATTGAGGCCCTTGATATCCATTGTGCCGTCCTGTCGTTGTAACTGTGCTGCAATTGTTTACGGCCGGGATGACTGAAACTGTAGCCCGAGCGCGACCGGTTTTGTAACCGTCTTCACAAACCGGTGTTTAAAGCGCGACCCGGACATGCCCGGAAGGCATGATCTCGCCCTCTACGATGCGCCCTGAAGAGGCATTCTTGACCCGAATGCGATCCCCCAGGGTACCGTTCTCCAGCGCTTCCCCTTGCATGCGGATGGCGATCGAGCCGTTCTCGGCCAGAATCGTCACCCGCTGACCGCGGCTCACGATTTCGCGCTGGGTGACATGCTGGGTGCCAATGATTTGTCCCGGTCGTATGCTGCGGCGGGTTTGTTGGCCGACCAGGTCGGATTTGTCTTCATGATAACTGCCGGCGTGCCGCGACGTCTCGATCCGCTGATAGCGGAGATCCCCGTTCGTGAGTGTGTGCTGACGCGGCAAGTTGCGGCTGGCTACCAACACTTCGGCGTAGCGCTCAACCGTGGCCGGGACGTACAGCTGCCAGGTCACCGGGCCCGCGCATTGGAGATGGACCGCGGTATTGCCATCACTTCGCCCGCCGGGTGGGAATCGAGCGTTCAGTCCATCGTGGCAATAGGCCAAACGCAAGCGGTTGTCGAGCTGGCCGATCTCGATGTTGATGTCGTTCGCGGCCGAGGCGTTTAGCTCTTGTAACAGGAATTGCTCGGCGGCTTGGCGAATCTCTCCGACGGGATGGATCTCCGCGGCGCCTGCGGCGCTTGGCAATATCAGAATAGCGATCAGGCCCAGCCAGCGGGGGGGCCTGATTCGGTGGTTATAGGTTGGCCACAGTGCCATTTTCGTTTCCTGTCCGCCCAGGGCGGAGGTGCGACGTCTTGTCCGGGGGCACAATGCCTCTGGCATGGCAAGAGGTATGCACGATTAATGCCAGGAAGAAATTGGGGTTCGGTTTAAGCCCGGGCCACAGCCGCCGTTATCCCGAGGAGACGGCGCAAGGCGGGGCCTGCGCGCCAGTATGAATGACAGGCCGGGGGCGCGCAGTGCAAACTCGGGCATAGATACCGGCCCGAGCGCAGGGTATTCGGTACAAGGAGAGCGGCACCATGAGTCAATTCATTGACGATGTGAATCAACGAACACAGTTGGTCGGGCAGAACCGGATGGAGCTGCTGCTATTCCACCTGGGCGGATCCCAGACATTTGGGATCAACGTGTTCAAGGTGCGCGAGGTCATCCCTTCGCCGCCCCTGCGCCAGATCCCGGGTTCGATGAGCGTAGTGCGGGGCGTGGCGACCCTGCGCGGCGGTACGGTTCCAATTATCGACCTGGCCCTCTCCATGGGCCTGCGAAGCGCCGCGGGTACGAGTGAAAGCGACTCCCAGAAGGTGGTGGTCACCGAATTTAACCGCTCTGTGCAGGGCTTTTGGGTATCGGCGGTGGATCGGATTGTCAACGTGAACTGGCAGGATGTGAAATCACCCCCGCGTGGTACCGGGCGCGAATCCTTCTTGGTCGCGGTGACCGAGATCAACAACAAGCTGGTAGAGATCATCGATGTCGAAAGGGTGCTTTCCATCGTGAATCCATTGCCAACCGAGGTCTCCGAATCCATTCGGCAAGAAGCTGTGTCACCAGAGGGGCGGAAGGTGTTAATCGTCGATGACTCGGTGGTGGCCCGCAAGCAGATCGAAAGCGCGATCAGGGGCTTGGGCTTTGAATACGTGGTCTTCAAGGATGGCCAGGAAGCGCTGGAGTTTCTGGAGCAGAAGGCCGAGGAAGGTCCGATCAGAGAACAGATCGAGC
The DNA here is from genome assembly GCF_000745395.1 of Thioalkalivibrio sp. ALJ1. Lineage (NCBI taxonomy): Bacteria > Pseudomonadati > Pseudomonadota > Gammaproteobacteria > Chromatiales > Ectothiorhodospiraceae > Thioalkalivibrio > Thioalkalivibrio sp. ALJ1. The sequence goes on from NZ_JQIW01000003.1 coordinate 161,892, forward strand.
TGGTGATCTCGGATATCGAGATGCCGCGGATGGACGGCTATACCCTTACTGCCCGCATCCGGGATCATGCCGGGCTTAAGGATCTGAAGGTGCTGCTGCATTCCTCGCTTAGTGGCGAATTTAACACCGACATGGTCAAGCGTGCGGGTGCCGACGCCTTCTTGTCCAAGTTCAACCCGGACGAACTGGCGAGCGCGGTACTGGATCAGACCGGGCGTGATGGTCAGTGACACGGCGAAGCGGCAGTCGCTTGCCGGGTGGCGATGCAGGAGCGGTGCTGAATGGCCGGATCGGTGCGCACGCAGCGTTACGGGCTTGGATCCTGTCGTGCCGAGTGCTGGAAACCGTATACTGGAACCTGCTTAGTGATTTTGACCCGGACCGTGGAGCCGGGCGGCCCTGTCAAGGATTCGTCATCAGGATGCTCAATCATCATGGACTGCGCTCAGGGATGAACGGGTGATTGATTCCCGCGACTACGAGGAGTTCGCGCGTTTCCTGCAGGATTGCTGCGGTCTGGTGCTGGGCGATAGCCGGCAATACCTAGTGTCCAGCCGCTTGTCGCGCCTGCTCGACGAGTTTAGTTTCAAGAGCGTTCCTGAACTGTTGCATGCGATGCGCCAGGCGCCGAATCCGCGCCTGCGGACGCGTGTGATCGACGCGATGACGACGAACGAGACTTCCTGGTTTCGTGATGGTTTTCCGTTCGAGATCCTTCGCCATGTGTTGTTGCCTGAACTCGCTGCCAAGAACAGCAGTAACAAGGTCTGGTCATCGGGGTGTTCCAGTGGCCAGGAGGCCTACAGCATCTCCATGGTGGTCTCGGAGTGGGAGGAGTCCCGTCCAAGCCGCAAGGTGCCTGTTTCGATTCTGGGAACCGATCTTTCCGAGAAGATTGTCGAAGACGCTCGGCGCGCCATTTATGACGGACTGAGCATTGTGCGTGGCTTGAGTGAGAGTCGTCGAGCCCGCTTTTTCGAAACGGTTGCGGACGGGCACAAGGTCATCCCGGAGGTCCAGCGCCGTTGTCGCTTCCAGAAGCTCAACCTGATCGATAGCTATGCGGCGCTAGGCAAGTTCGACCTGGTGTTCTGTCGGAACGTGCTGATCTACTTCTCCGGCGAGACCAAGCGACAGGTTCTTGACGGTATTGCCCGGCAAATGAACCCAGGTGGCTATCTGTTTCTTGGCGCTTCCGAGACGGCGGGCCCCTATACGCAGTCTTTCGAGACGGTGCGGACCGAGTATGGCTCGGTCCTGCGGGTGAAGTCCTGATCGATCTCTGATACCGGGCTGTTGTGACCAAAAGGCCCGTGCAATGCGGGCTCCGGGTGAGGGACTGAATGGCTGGCCCTCTCCGCCTCCTCCTTGTACCTGACGTTTGTTCCCCTCCGATGGCATAGGCCTTGCATCTGCCTCCATACAAGGGAGCGCAATGGTTGCGTCTCCGTTTCGATGCGAGGGCCGCCAACGGCGGGCAGGACGGAAGCAGATGAGTCTCTCACTGGACAAGGCGATGGGGATTTTGCCGCAGGCGATCAACGTGCGTGCGCAACGCATGGAATTGCTGGCTTCCAACATCGCCAATGCGGACACCCCTAACTACAAGGCGCGGGATGTCGACTTTCGCTCGGTGCTGGAGTCCGCGGCCGGGAGCGGCAACGCCTTGCCCATGGTTCGCAGCCAGGCGGCACATCTCGACCCCAATGCAGGCGCTATGAACGGACAGGCTGAGGCGCTTTACCGAGTGCCTTCGCAGGCATCCCTGGACGGCAACACCGTGGACCCGCAGATGGAGCGGGCCGCCTTTGCGGAGAACGCCGTGCAGTACCAAAGCAGTCTGGAATTCCTAAATCGCCGGGTCTCTGGCATCCGCGAAGCCCTGCGGGGCGATCGCTAACGCCGACCTGATCGGGAGATCGATGTCGTGAGCAACCTCTTCAGTCTTTTCAATACCTCGGCCTCGGCGTTGTCGGCGCAATCCGTGCGCCTGAACACCGTGGCCTCGAACCTGGCCAACGCCAACACGGCGGCCACGAATCCGGACGAGGCCTACCGCGCCAAGCAGGTGTTGTTTCAAAGCGTGATGGATCAGGCCAACCCGAACGGTTCTGCAACCTCGGTGCGTGTCGCCGGTGTTACCGAATCGCAGGCGGCCCCGCATGCCCACTACGAGCCGCACCACCCGCAGGCGAACGAGGAGGGCTACATCTTCCGCCCGGCGATCAGCGTGGTGGAGGAGATGGCCAACATGATGTCCGCCTCGCGCAACTACGAGGCGAACGTCGAGGTGATGGAAACCTCGCGTCAGCTGCTCCAGCGCACATTGCAGATCGGTCAAGGCTAGAGGAACTCCACATGACACAGATATCCCCTGAACTCCTGGATCGTCTTGGCCTGTCGCGCCCTGACAAGAAGCCGGAAGGCGAGATGGACCGTTTGGGCCAATCGGACTTCCTAAAGCTGATGACCACTCAGCTTGAGAACCAGGATCCGATGGACCCGATGGACAACGGTGACTTTCTTGGCCAGATGGCCCAGTTCTCGACGGTGACCGGTATTGAGCAGTTGTCGAAGTCCTTTGAAAAGCTGGCGCAGTCGCTGGGGCAGAACCAGACGTTGCAGGCGGCTTCGCTGGTGGGTAAGGACGTGCTGGTTCCGGTGGAGTTCGGCGAGCTGGGCCCGGACGGGATGATCAATGGCGCAGTAGACCTCGAGCGCTCAACGGATGAGTTGCAAATCGATGTGTACAGCCCGAACGGCGAGCGCATACGCCGGATGAACCTGGGTGCTGCGGGTAGTGGTCTTCGGGAGTTCAGCTGGGACGGGATGCGCGACGACGGCACGTTCGCCCCACCCGGCGTGTACGAATTCAAGGCCTCGGCTCGTTCCGGCACTCAGACCGAATCCGTGGATACCTTTCTGGATGCTCGGGTGGAAAGCGTCGCGGTAGGTGGCGATTCGGGGCTTGCACTGACCGTGCAGGGCCTTGGCGAAATCAGTTTTTCGGATGTACGGCGGATTGGCGGCTGACGCCGGGCCCGCGACGAGCGAACCCTAACGGAGGAAACACCCTATGCCTTTCAATATCGGATTGAGCGGTCTTAACGCGGCCCAGGCCGACCTGCAGACCACCGGTAATAACGTCTCCAACTCTGGAACTACGGGCTTTAAGCGTTCGCGTGCGGAGTTCGGTGATGTGTTTGCCCAGAGCTTCGGTGGCATCAGCCAGACGGCCATCGGTTCCGGTACGCGCCTGCACGCCGTGACCCAGCAGTTCTCTCAGGGTCGGACCGAGTTCACCGAGAACGGCCTGGATCTGGCGATCCAAGGCGAAGGATTCTTCGTCCTTAACGATCAGGGCACCAGGGCCTATACCCGGGCGGGTGCATTCCAAGTCAGCCGTGATGGGTTCCTGGAGAATAGTCAGGGCCAGCAGCTGCAGGGTTACCCACCGCAGGATGCCAATTCTTCAGATCCAAATTTCAACACCGGCCAGCTGGAGGATATTCGGCTGCAAACGGGGGCGGCGCCTCCGAGGGCGACGACGTCGGTTGAAGCCCTTCTTAACCTGCAGTCCGATGCGGAGGAGCCGCCCGTCACACCGTTCGACCTGGGTGACCCGGACACGTACAACTTCTCGACGTCGTTGACGGTGTACGACTCCCTGGGCACGTCCCGCGACGCTAGCATCTACTTCGTGAAGGGTGCGGATGACCTCGAATGGACCGCTCATGTGGCTGTCGACGGTGAGGCCTATAACGCCTTCGATCTGACATTCGATGGCAGTGGGGCGCTCGATACGGTCGTTCCAGACCCCGCAGAGGTGACCGTTCCGGCGGGGACCTTTGGCAATGGTGCGGAAGAGCTGGTCTTCGAGATGGACTTTGCCGGTACGACCCAGTACGGCGGCGATTTTTCCGTCAATGACCTCGGCCAGGACGGCTTTGCTTCGGGGCGTCTGACCGGTGTGGATATCGATGATTCCGGTGTCGTATTTGCACGCTTCACCAATGGGCAGTCAACCGTCCTGGGGCAGGTCGCGATGGCCAACTTTACCAATCCACAAGGCCTGGAACAGCTTGGGGACAACAATTGGGCTGAAACCTTCGCGGCCGGGGAGCCGGTGTTCGCGGCCCCCGGCACCGGGAATCTTGGGACCATCCAGGCGGGCGCGCTGGAAGCCTCGAATGTGGATATTGCCCAGGAGCTGGTGAAGCTAATCACCGCGCAGCGCAACTTCCAGGCGAATGCGCAGACGATCTCCACGGCCGATCAGGTCACCCAGACGATCATCAACATTCGTTAAGTAGCGGATGAGACGCTGAAGAGGGCTTGAGCATGGATCGGTTCCTGTACATCGCGATGTCCGGTGCGAAAGAGACGATGCACGCACAGGCCATCAACAACCACAACCTGGCGAACGCCAATACCGACGGCTTTCGCCAGGCCCTGGCCACGGCGGACACCGTACCGGTACGTGGTCCCGGATATGCCTCGCGTGACTACACCCAGGTTGGCAATGAAGGCGTGGACTTCAGTAAAGGCAAGATGCAGAGCACCGGACGTGATCTGGACATCGCCATCGAGGGCGAGGGCTTTATCGCCGTGCAGGGTCCGGACGGGGAAGAAGGCTACACCCGAGCCGGCTCCCTGCACGTGGATGCTTTCGGCCTGCTGCGTACCGCGCAGGGCCACCAGGTGTTGGGTGATGGCGGCCCGATTGCCATCCCACCGTCGGAAAAGATCGAGGTCGGTACCGACGGGACGATCAGCGTGCGGCCGCTGGGCGTGGGGCCAGAAGCCCTGGCCGCAGTGGAGCGCATCCGGCTGGTCAACCCGGACACCGACGCGTTGCAGAGGGGTGACGACGGCTTGTTCCGTCTCGCGGAAGGCGGGGAGGCTCCGGCGGATGCCGAGGTGCGCCTGGTCTCCGGGATGCTGGAAGGCAGCAATGTCAACACCGTAGAGGCCCTGACCCGAATGATCGAGCTGTCCCGTCATTTCGAGATGCAGGTGAAGATGATGGACAGTGCCAACACGCTGGAACAAAGCAGCAACCGCTTGCTCGGCCTCGGCTAGCAGCGGTCACTTTGCAGGACTGACAGGAGAACACCATGAACCAGGCACTGTGGATCGCCAAGACCGGCCTCGACGCGCAGCACACGCGCATGTCGACGGTCTCGAACAACCTGGCCAACGTCAATACCACCGGCTTCAAGAAGGACCGGGCGGTATTCGAGGACCTGATCTATCAAACCGTGCGCCAGCCTGGCGCCCAGGCCACCCAGGATCAGCAGCTGCCCTCGGGCCTGCAGATCGGGACCGGGGTGCGCGCCGTGTCCACCGAGAAAATGTTCCAGCAGGGCAATCTGCAGCAGACGGACAACTCGCTGGATGTCGCCATTGAAGGTCGCGGGTTCTTTCAGGTCCTGCTACCGGACGGGAACGTCGGCTACACCCGTGACGGCAGCTTCCAGCTGAATTCCGATGGTCAGGTCGTGATGTCCAATGGTTATCCGTTGCAGCCGGGCCTGTTCGTGCCGGAGGACACTCAGTCCCTGTCGATTGGTAAGGACGGCACGGTGAGCGCGCAGATTCCGGGTCAGGCTGAGCCGGTGGAGCTGGGCAATATCCAGCTGGCCGACTTCGTGAACCCGGCCGGTCTGCAGGCGGTGGGCGAGAACCTCTTCCGTGAGACTGCGGCTTCGGGTGTGGCGCAGCAATCCCTGCCGGGCCTGAATGGCACCGGCACGGTGGTACAGGGTTCGCTGGAGACATCGAACGTGAACATCGCCGAGGAACTGGTGAACATGATCGAGACCCAGCGCGCCTACGAGGTCAACTCCAAGGCGATTTCGGCGGCTGACCAGTCGTTGCAGTTCGTCAATCAGACGATTGGGTGATGCCATGACCCGCCTCGGACACCTTCTTCGACCCGGTCTGGCCGTTGCTGCCGCGCTCCTGTTGTCAGGCTGTGCGGCGACGCATACGACCAAGCCGGACGACAATCCGGATTATCAGCCGGTGATGCCGGCGCAACCTGTGCCGCAGTCGCAGAACAATGGCGGCATCTATCAGGCGGCGCATTCCCAGGGACTGTTCGAGGATTACAAGGCTCGCAACGTGGGGGACATCCTCACGGTGATCCTGGCCGAGAGCACCAATGCCCAGAAGTCGGCGTCTACGTCCACCAGCAAGGATTCGAACCTCGACGTTGGCAATCTGTCCGCCTTCGGGCGCGATGCCACCTTCCAGGGGCGCCCACTGTTCGGCGCCAGCAATACCAGCTCGCGGGATTTCGACGGCTCTGGGGATTCCTCGCAGAGCAACCAGCTCGATGGCGAGATCACCGTGACCGTCGCCGAGGTATTGGCGAACGGGAATCTGGTGGTCCAGGGCGAAAAGTGGTTGGGCATTAACCAGGGCGAGGAGTACGTGCGCTTTCGTGGCATCGTGCGCCCGGTGGACGTGACGACCAACAACACCGTCCTTTCGACCCAGGTGGCCAATGCCCGTGTGTACTACGGCGGCTCCGGTGTCCTGGCGGACAGCAACACGCCTGGCTGGATCACTCGGTTCTTCAACAGCCCGATCTGGCCCTTCTGACCCGGTATGACCGCGGTGAGGTACGACATGGACACGACACCCATGAAACATAGCGCCCCCGGCAGTCGGATGACACCCTTTGGCGACTGGCTGCGGCTGGGATTGCTGCTCACCGTGACATTGGTAGTCGCGGGGTTGGGAAGCGCCGGTGTCTCCGCCCAGACTGCGATCCAGCAGCAGGCGGCCATGCAGGAACGCAGCTACATGGAGCGGGTCAAGGACGTGGCCAGTGTGTCCGGTGTTCGCGATAACCAGCTAATCGGGTATGGCCTGGTCGTGGGCCTGGATGGCACGGGTGACCAGACCACCCAGACGCCGTTCACGATCCAAAGTCTGAACAATATGCTGGGCCAGTTGGGCTTGACGCCGGATGCTGGCAACCCGCAGCTGCGCAATGTTGGGGCGGTCATGGTGACCGCAGAACTGCCCCCGTTTGCCAAGCCCGGCCAGCGGATCGACGTGACGGTTTCGTCCATGGGTAACGCGACCAGCTTGCGCGGCGGGACGCTGCTGATGACGCCTCTTAAGGGCGCGGATGGGCAGACCTACAGCATCGCTCAGGGCAACCTTGTGGTCGGTGGTTTCGGTGCCGAGGGCACGGATGGTTCTCGCATCACGGTCAATGTCCCGAGTGTGGGCCGAATCCCCAATGGCGCGACTGTAGAACGTGAAGTGCCAACGGCCTTCGCCCAAGGCGATCACGTCACGTTGAATTTGAATCGTCCGGACTTCACCACGGCCAATCGGTTGGTGCAGACGGTCAATGACACCTTTGGCCATGGTGTGGCACACGCCCTGGATGGCTCTTCGGTTCAGGTGCGAGCCCCGTCCAACCCTGACCATCGGGTTGGTTTTGTTGCGGAGCTTGAGAATCTGCCCATTGAGCGCGGTACTCCACCTGCGCGTGTGATCGTGAACTCGCGCACGGGCACGGTCGTGATTGGTTCCAGCGTTCAGGTCACACCCGCGGCGGTGTCGCACGGGAGCTTGACAGTCACAATCAGCGAGGCGCCTCAGGTGGTGCAGCCCGCGCCCTTTGGAGAGGGCGAAACGGCCATCCAGCCGGATACCGATATCGCGATCGAGGAGGGCGACAACACCATGTTCCTGTTCGACCCCGGTACCTCCCTGGATGAGATCGTACGTGCCGTCAACAATGTGGGCGCAGCCCCCGGCGATCTGGTGGCAATCCTGGAGGCCTTGCGCGAGGCGGGGGCCCTGCGTGCAGAGTTGGTGGTCATCTAATGATTAGCTCGGGCGTTGACACCCAGATGCAGGCTCGCGCGGCTATGGCCTCCGACCCCAGTGGTCTCCACGACCTGGCCCGGGGTGCCCGTTCAGGCGACCAAAAGGGCCTCGAAGCGGTTGCACGCGAGTTCGAGGCGATGCTGATCGGACAGATGCTCAAGCAGATGCGCGAGGCGTCTCTGGGTGACGGCTTGTTCGACAATGATCAAAGTAATATGTACCTGGAAATGCAGGATCAGGAATTCGCCAAGTCCATGAGCCAGGGGGACGGGATTGGGTTGCGCGAGGTCCTGATGCGCCAGCTTTCCGCCCAGCAGCCGGTCGATTCCGAGACGCTCTACGATCCGGATCGCCAGGCAGCCCTTGAGTTGCCGAGGCGCCGTGCGGAGCTGGATACCTTGCGGGCTTTGCAGGGCGAAGCTGAAACCGGGCTGCTTCCGGTGGGACCTCAACGACCGGATGCGGTGTCGACGGAGGCGGCGCGCAAGGCGGCGCCACTATCGACGTCGATCACTTGGCCCCCGCGCGATGCCGCCGACTTCGTGCAAACGCTGGAGCCCCTGGCGCGCGATGCGGCGGAAGAGCTGGGGGTCAACCCGGGCATTCTGTTGGCGCAAAGCGCCTTGGAAACGGGTTGGGGTCAGCACGTGCCGACACGGGCCGATGGACAGCCGAGTTTCAATCTGTTCGGTATCAAGGCCGACAGTCGCTGGGATGGGGATCGCGTATCGGTGGGGACGCTGGAGTTCCGTGAGGGCGTGGCCCAACGGGAACAAGCACGCTTCCGCGCCTATTCCGACCCGGCCGAGTCGTTTTCCGACTACGTGGACTTCATCCGCAACAACCCGCGTTACCACCGCGCCCTGCAGGCCGGAGATGACGCGCAGTACATTCGCGAGCTGCAGGACGCCGGTTATGCGACCGACCCCGCCTACGCGGACAAGGTCCTGCGGGTGCGGGATCAGTTGGCAGCCCACCAGGGCGCTGGATCGACTCAAGTCGCGGCCGAGGCGGCCGTTACCCGTAGCGAGGGGTAGAGCATGAAGCAGAAATGGCCCAATCCGTTGACTGAGCCGGTCCTCCATGGAGAGGAGCGGCTATGAGCACGTCCGGTATTGGTACTTCGGCGTTGCTGGCTTTCCAGCGCGCGATCGGGACCACCAGCAACAACATCGCGAACTCGGCGACCGAAGGCTACAGCCGTCAGCGCACCGAATTCTCCAATCAGACCCCTCAGTTTCTGGGTGGCAGCTTCCAGGGGCAGGGTGTACAGGTCGATACGATCCGGCGTATCTCCGACGACTTTGTAAATACCCAGCTGCGCAACTCCATTTCCGAACAGTCGAACGCGGAACTGAAGGCCTCTCTCGCTGGGCGCATCGATGACCTCCTTGGCAGCTCGAGTTCCGGTTTGACCCCTGTGCTGCAGGATTTCTTCGATGCGGCGCAGGACCTGGCGAACGACCCGACTTCCAATGCTGCGCGGACCGTTTTCCTCACTGAAGCGGAGTCGCTCGCGGAGCGATTCGGTGCCATCGACCGGCGTCTGGAGGAGCAACGCGAGATCATCAATGGTCAGATCCGTACCAACGTCGACGAGATCAATTCCTTGACGGAGGCGGTGGCCGGGCTCAATCGCGAGATCGTATCCAAATCCACTCAGGGGACGCCCAACGATCTTCTGGATCAAAGGGATCGGGTGCTCAACCAGCTGGCCGAGAAGATCAACGTGCGTGTTACCGAGCAGGACGACGGTGCGGTCAACGTGTTCGTGGGTAATGGTCAGGCGCTGGTGCTTGGCGGAAACAATCGTGAACTGGTGGCCGAGTCACTTACTGGGGACCCGCGGGCGCCGGATATTGGGCTCGTCGGCTCGGGGGGTACAGTCAACGTTTCACGTTTCATCGATGGCGGTGAATTGGGTGGATTGCTGGAGACTCGTTCGGGGATTATCGACGACGCGCAGAACACCTTGGGCCAGCTCGCCATCAGTATTGGTAGCGAATACAACCAGCAGAACAACCTCGGGCTGGATCTGAATGATCAACTGGGCGCCGATATCTTTGATGTCGGCAGCCCGGGGGTCCGAGGCTTCCCAGGCAATAGCAGCAACGGGACGCCCGCTGTGGATTTTGGTGATACCCGAGAACTCACGGCGTCGGATTACCGGCTGGATTTCGACGGGACGGACTACCAGCTGACACGTCTGTCCGATGGCGAGACCACGACGCTGGTGCTGGATGGCGATAACGTCGCGGAGCCGGTGGATGGGCTGGTGATTGATATTGATGGTCTCGGCGCGGCGGACGGCGATCAGTGGCTGATTCAGCCAACCCGCAATGGCGCGCGGGACCTTTCGGTGGACATGACGAACCCTTCCGGTATCGCGGCGGCTGCGGCCGTGCGGGCGGATCGTGGAGCTGGCAATAGCGGTGATGCGACGATTGCTTCGGTGCAGGCCGTGGATGCGGATGACCCAGATTTGCTGGCGGACGCGGTGGTCACCTTCGACGGCGCGACGCAGGAATTCTCAGTCGGAGGGGAGACATTTGCCCTTGATCCGGACGGTGTCACCACCATTAGCGTGAATGGCTGGGAGATGGAGATCCGCGGAACCCCGGCGGATGGGGACACATTCGAGGTTGGCAGCAATGCCGGGTACCCGGGCGATAACCGCAACATGCTGGCGATGAACGACCTGTCAGACGAGCGCCTTGTGGGCGGTGATCGCACCTTCGGGGATGGGTACAACAGTCTGCTTGCCAATGTCGGTACACGCACGCGCCAGGCCCAGGTCGCCCAGCAATCAGCCGATGCCCAACTGGAGCAGGCGCGCGCCCAACGCGAGGCGGTGTCCGGGGTTAACCTCGACGAAGAGGCGGCGGACCTGATTCGCTATCAGCAGGCCTATCAGGCGGCGGCACAGGTCATCTCGGTCAGCAACTCGCTGTTTGATTCGCTGCTGGGCGCGGTCCGCCGCTAGCGGCCATCGGAGACACAAGACTATGCGCATCTCGAGCACCCAAATCTTCCAGACTGGGATCGATCAGATCCAGCGTGGTCAGGTGGAATTGAACCGGACCTCGCTACAGATGGGCCGAGGGGAACGCATTTTGAGTCCCTCTGACGACCCGAGTGGCGCGACCCAGGTCAACCAGTTCGAGCGCATCATCCAGGCCACCAAGCAGTTCCAGCGCAATATCGACAATACCCAGCCGCGCCTGCAGCAGGAGGAATCCGCTCTGCAGAGTGGGACGGACCTGCTACAGCGGGCGCGCGAGCTGGTGGTTGCGGGTAACAATGACAGCCAGACCAATGAAACGCGTGAGTACCTTGCCGGTGAATTGCGCCAACTGCGGGATGGTCTGTTCGACATCGCGAACACCAAGGACCCGAACGGCGAGTACCTGTTTGCGGGTACCAAATCGTTGCAGCAGCCCTTCCAGCAGGATGGTTCGGGCGCGGTGCGCTACGAAGGTGCCGATGGTACCGGGAGTATCCGCGAGGTTGCGATCTCGGCCAACCGCAAGGTGCCGGTAGGCGATACCGGCGCCCGGGTGTTCATGGACATCCCGGAGAATGATGGACGTGTTGGTGCCGAAGTGATCAACCGCGAGCCGGGTAGCCGCCTGGTGGTCGATCAGACGGGCGTTAATGACTCGGCGGGCCTGACCGCAGACACCTACACCATCACCTTTGACGATCTGGGCGGTGGCGAGATCGGTTTTGTAGTCGAGGATGGGGGTGGTACCACGGTCGCCAATGGTCCGTATGTGCCGGGCGAGGCGATCACATTCCAGGGACGCTCGATTACCCTCAGCGGTACGCCCGAACTCGGGGATGAAGTGGAATCTCGGCCGGCGCAAAACAAGAGCGTCTTCGAAAGCCTTGACGCGATTATTGCTGCCCTGGAAGAGGGGGGCGCCAGCGGAAGCAGTCGCGCGAACCTGGCCACTGCCAGCAACACTGCACTGGCGGATCTTGATGCCGTGCTGGGTAACTTCAGTGACATCCGCGCCGAAGTGGGGGCGCGCCTGAAGAGCTTCGATCAGCAAAAGGACCTGAACGAGGACCGCCTGGTGGATTTGAACAGCGCGGTTTCCGAAATCCGCGACCTGGACTATGCCGAAGCGATCAGCCGGTTCAACCAGCAGCAGGTAGCCCTGCAGGCGGCTCAGCAGACCTATACCCAGGTGAATCGCTTGTCGTTGTTCGATTTCCTCTGATCGGATAATTCCGCGTACGTCCTGGGCGCGCCTTTATGCGAACATGAGGCCGTTCTGATCGACGAGAGTCCGGCATGGCCAAGAAGCAACAACCCTCCGCGCCCATTCAGTACCGATCCACTGGGCGGCCCCCGCGTTATCTGATTGTGCTGTTGATCCTGGCGGCTTTGTGGGCTGGATTCTGGGGCATTATCCACCTGCAGTCGGGCGAGCCGGAGTCGGTCACCCTGGACGTTCAGGAACAGGCCGAGCTGGAGGCCAAACTCCAGGCGCTGGGCCAGCGCGATGGCGAGCCTCGCCCGGATTCGGCGCCCAGCGATCCCATCATTGATCTCGACGCCGAGGCCGAGCCCTTGGTGCCGGAGCTCTACGAAGAACGGGCCGAGGCGCGCGAGGTGCGCTTCAGCGAGCGCGAGCTGAATGCCATGATTGCGCAGGATCCGGACATGGCGGGTCGGGTTGCCATCCGGCTGACGCCGGGGCAGGTCAGCACTCGGGTGCGGATCGATGTACCGGCGGACATCCCCTTGCTGGGCGGTCGCGTAATCAATGTGCGCTCGGGCGTGCGCTTCGGAACGGAAGAGGGGCAGGTATACGCCCATCTCGTGGGCGTCAGCGTTGCCGGGATCCCGTTGCCGGATGCCTGGCTGGGCGGCCTAAAGGATGAGGACCTCCTGGCGCTGGAACCGTTTCAGCAACTCCGTGCCGGTGTCGAATCCATCGAGGTCCGCGACGGCGAGCTGGCGCTGCAGCTGGCCCGCTGACGCGAATGCCTGGATCGGGCACATACGGTTTCATTCATAAGGACACAGGTTCTTCGTCTTGTATCTCCTCGAAGAGGTCTCCACCCCTAAAACCGGCCCCTTCACCCCCGCCATTCCGCAAGCTGCGCAGCAGTCATTCAGGGCTTCCCGGGGGCATTCGTGGCAGGGCCAGGAGATCCCGGCTCTACGCTCCGCGCCGGCCGGCCGGGATGGTTGGATTGGGGTGATCCGGGCGGGATGACCCGCACGCCCTGCCCAAGGTACGCCACCCAGACCCTTCACAATCCTCCCTGCCTTCCTGTGAATCGCCCTTGACCCAGCCCTCCTTCTGGTCTTCGCGCGCTTCGTGGTGAGTCTGCCCTTGACCTCGCTTTCCGCCTCGCTGCTGTCGGGAGGATCGCTCCCTAACGGGGTTCTACGTCAAGGGTTGCGGCGCCTAGCGCTTGGAGCGTTCCTCTGACCCGAAGGCTGAGTGTGGAATGCCCGGCCTCCAGGGCCGGCTGGCTTGCGGACTCGTCCATTGCGCGCATGGCCATCATGGGCTGCGGGCGGTCGTAATGGTCGTCCAGGAGTTCTATTTCCTCAGTGCGAAGCTGGCGGGACCCCAGCGACCGGGCTATCACGCGGGCCTGTGCTTGGAGGTCGGCTATCGCGGTCTCGAGCATGTCTTCGCGATGCGCCTGGCGTGCCTCGCGGCTCAAGGAGAAGCGGATCTGGCTGATCGTGAGTTCACCCTGTTGCAGGGCACCGGCCAGTTCGGTCAATGCCTCGAAGTCGCCGCTGGTCAGTTCCAGGTTCTGCTCCACCTGCCAGGCCTGGATGTGGCTACGGTCGTCGGGGTCGTGAATAGCGCGAGTGGAATAACCGATGGTGCGCGCCTCGATCACTTCGTATTTTGCGGCTTGCTCCAGGGCGGCTTTCATGTTGCGGTTCACGGTGGCCGCGGCGCTGGCCGCCTCTGGCGCCCGGGCCCCTGCGGTCATCAGTACGGTCATCTCGTCATTCGCTACCTGGCGTTCGGCTTGTCCCGTCAGAGTCAGTTTGGCAGTTTCATTGCTCGCCAGAGCGATTCCCGGCAGTGCCAGAATGATGCTGGCCAGGACGGCAAGATACCAGCCGCGAAGGTGGGTGGAATGGGGGCTATGGCGTGATGACATCATGGATCTCCGGAATCACAAGCTGCGTGCGAGCCGGAACCCGGAGAACACGTGGCGCTTGTCTGGGGTGAAGAAGTTTCTCATTGTAGGGCGTTTGAGAAGGGGATCGCTCCACGCGCTGCCTCCACGCAGCACATAGTGCGCCCCGTCAAACCAGGGGGCCGAATATTCGTCATAGGGAAAGGGTCGAAACCGGGGATAGGGCTGAAAGGTGTTAGCACACCATTCCCAGACGTGGCCTGTGTCCCGAAGGATGCCGGAACGGGCCGCATGTTCCCATTCGTGTTCATGCGGGAGGCGGGCATTGGCCCAGCGGGCGTAGGCATTCGCTTCGAACCACGACAGCCCGACAGCCGGGGCTTCTGGCTCCAGTGTGTGGGTCCCGTCCGGGAGGGTCTGGACGTGGGCGCCATCGCGCAGTCGCCACCAGCCTAGGGGGGCGCTGATACCTGTGCGTTTTAGCCAGGCTTCGCCGTCCGGGCCCCAGTGCTCCTCGGGCGCGTAACCACCGGATTCCACGAAGGCGATGATTTCGGCGTTGGAGACTGGCTGGGAACGAATGGCGTACGGTTCCAGTGTTATGGGATGCGGCGAGCGCTCGTTATCGAAGGTGATCACGGCATCGGACCCGATGCTGGTCTCGCCGCCCGGAATCCAGGCCCAGTCGGTGGTCGGCCACGTGGTTGTCCTTGGTCGAGTGGGGGCGGGGACCGGCGGGGTGAGACGCGTCAGCTGTGCCCACCAGCGGACCTGTTCCAGGCTCTCCAGATGCATCGCGTGATGCTGGGCCAGAAAACCGACCAGATAGTCCTGTTCCAGCAGGGGGTGTTGGCGAACCTGCGGGTCCTCTCGTAGCAGGCGGCGATGGCGTTCCTGGCACTCCCGTCCCCATGTCAGTAGGCGTTCGGACGATGGAAGCCGACCGCCGCGGCGCCATTTCGGACTGAGTTCGGGGAAGTAGAGCGTATGCCAGTCATGCTGCTGGCACGGTGCTTTTCCCAGGATGCGTTCTTGTAGCCATACCGCCTCGATGAAGTGGCAATGGGCGTAATGCCAGCCCATCGGGCTGAGGTCCGGGTGGTACTGGTTGCGCCACTCTTGGCGGGGTGTCGCCTCGAGCACGGCGTTCAGGCGCTGGTGCTGCGTGTGCAGGGCATCCAGAAGGTCGGGTTCCGGCGTGCTGGATAGCGGATGGACGGCATTCATATCCGATGGAGCCCGCTACAACGCCAGGAGTTCCGGAGGCTCATCCGGATCAAGGATCAGGAGGTGTCCAGGGGGCACGGGGCGCCAGCGTTCCCGGTCGGTTAATGGTTCAGAGGCCACGACCACACTGTCGTCGGGGAAGGTTTCATCATCCGTGGTGTAGTAAAGGCTGGGGCAGGGGGCATTGACCGCGTGGCGACTGGCGATGATCCGACGCCCGTCCGAGAGAATGACGTTCAGCAGCGCCGTGTCTGCGCCAAGCCAGGTCTCCACGGTTGAAAAAGCCTCACCCAGCGCACCTTCCAGCGTCGCGTTTTCGTCGTCTGCCAGGTACTGCTGCACTAGCGCGAATAGGTATTCGGAGTCAGTAGTGCCCTGGATACTGGCCTCGACCTCGGTACTCAGCATGTTCTGGATCTGGCGCCGGATACTGGGTCGAAAGCCGCTGATCAAACCGTTATGGCTGTACAGCAGACCTTCGCGGGCAAACGGCTGCGCGTTCACGGTATCGCCGCCGAACCCAGGTGTGGCGCTGCGGATCGCGGCGACCCACAGCGGTTGCGAGAGCTCGCTGGCCAAATCTTCCAGATTGGGGTCTTGCCATAGGGGATCGGCGCGACGGTAATTTCGGGCGATGTCTCCCGCACCGAACCAGCCGAATCCAAAGCCATCGGCGTTCACCCGCGCATACACCAGCTCCTGGGGCGCGATCGCCTGTTCGATCAGGTTGTGTGGTGGATCCAGGATCAGGCTGCGCAGCGTGATCGGAGGACCCAAATAAGCGAGGTGTCGGCACATTGATCCGGGCTTCCCTGGGGGCAGTTGGGACGTCGGTGATTTCATGCTAGCGTGCCGCAAACCCTCTTGATACGGAAGCCCGCATGTCCGCCGACGCCTGCGCTGTACCCGTTTCCCCTCGTTACAGCCGCCGGGTGGTGGAAGAGCGCGATGCCCACGCCGAGTTGCTGGCCGACTTCCGCGCGGGGATGCTCGAGCCGCCGCGATCCCTGCCGCCAAAGTACTTCTACGATGCACGGGGCTCGCAGCTGTTCGATGCGATTTGCGATACGCCCGAATACTATCCGACCCGCCTGGAGGCCGAGCTCCTGGAGCACCATGCCGATTCGATCGTGGAGGCATCCGGCGCCCGCGCGCTGTTCGAGCTGGGCAGTGGGACCTCGCGCAAGACCGAATACCTGCTGGCCGCCCTGGAACAGCGTGTGGCAGCGCCTCATTACGTCGCGAACGACGTGTGTGGGGAGATCCTGGACGGTGCGGGTGAGCGACTCCTGCAGCGATTCGATCAACTGCGGGTGGACAGCTTGTGCGGGGACTACGCGGCCGCCCTGGGTCACCTGGGCGAGGTCTCGGGCGCGCGTGACCACGGCCCCCGACTGTTCGCCTTTCTCGGCAGCAGTCTGGGGAATTTCGAGGACCCAGAGGCCGCCGCCCTGCTAAGCCGTATCCGCGCGACCATGAAAGCAAAGGATCGCCTGTTGCTGGGTCTGGACCGGGTCAAGCCGCGTCCGGTGCTGGAGGCGGCCTATAACGATGCGGCGGGGGTCACCGCGGCGTTCAACCTGAATCTGCTGTCGGTGCTGAATACCGAGCTTGGGGCGGATTTCGACCCCGAGGGTTTCGATCACCGCGCGCCCTTCGTGGAAGAGCATTCGCGGATCGAGATGCACCTGGTGGCGCGTCGCGATCAGGACGTACAGGTCTCGGAGCTCGAGGCTCGCCTGGAGATTGCGGCCGGCGAGATCATCCGCACCGAGATCTCGCGCAAGTTCAGCCGCGAGGCGGTCGCTCGTCTGCTGGCGGCGGCCGGGTTGGAACACGAGGCCGAGTGGTCGGCGCCCGAGGACTGGTATTCCCTGTTCCTGCTGCGGCCAGGGGCTGCCTGAACGGTATGCGGGAACCGCGGCTGGTGCTGGTGCGGCACGCCCAGGCCGGTAATCCCGGTGACTGGGACGGGTCCGATCGTGACCGGCCGCTGACCGAGAAGGGGCAGGTCAGCGCGGTGCGCATGGCCCAGGCGCTGGGCGATCTCCTGCCGGCTTGCGTGGAGCTCCTGTGCAGCCCCTATCTGCGCGCCCGGCAGACGGCGATCCCCCTTTCTCAGGCACTGGATGTATCGGTGCGGCAGAAAAAATGGCTGGCTCCGGGGCAACCCGCCGGGCTGGAAGTCGAGGCCCTGGCCCGCAACCTGCCGGCGAACGGCGGGTTGGTGCTTGTGGGCCACGAGCCCGACCTGTCGCTCCTGGCCAGCTGTTTACTGGGCGCGCCCGGGGGGCGGACTCTGGTGCATATGGGCAAGGGCGATGCCTGCGGACTGGCGGGTTCGCTGCCCGGACCGATGACGCTGGTGTGGCATCTGCCCCGCAAGATACTTGAAAGCCTGGGTGAACGGGAGGCGCGCTAGAGATGCAGGATGCACAGCAAAGCGAGACCGTCGCCGCCGTTGACCTCGGGTCCAACAGCTTCCACATGATCGTGGCGCGGCGTCAGGACGGAGAGGTCCTGAAGGTCGACCGGCTCAAGGAGATGGTGCGGCTCGCCAGCGGCCTCGACGATCAGGGACAGCTGGATCCGGAGGTCGGCCAGCGTGCTTTGGAGTGCCTGGATCGTTTCGGCCAGCGGTTGCGTCAACTGCCGCGTGGTCATGTGCGAGTGGTTGGAACCAACACGCTGCGCCAGATGCACGACAGCCGGGCCTTTCTGCGGTCGGCAGAACAGGCGCTCGGGCATCCGGTAGAGATCATCGCCGGGCGCGAGGAGGCACGACTGATCTACCTCGGCGTGGCCCACACGCTGGCGGATGACAGTGGCCGGCGCCTGGTGATGGATATCGGCGGCGGGAGCACCGAGTTCATTATCGGGGAACGCTTCGAGCCGGTCCTGGCCGAGAGCCTCGAGATGGGGTGCGTGACCTTTACCCGGCGCTTCTTCGCCGACGGCAAGCTGAGTCGCAAGGCCTTCGATGCCGCCCGGCTGCGGGCGGAGCAGGAGCTGCAGCCGATTGCCAGCGCCTACCGGGCGGCGGGCTGGGACCAGGCGCTCGGGGCCTCGGGCACGATCCTCGCGCTGGATCGCATGGTGCAGGAGTCGGGTCTGGACACGGCGCCGGGCATGGACCGGAAGGTCCTCGAGCGTCTGCGGGACGCACTGATCGAGCAGGGATCGATCGACGACCTGGAGTTCCCAGGCCTGGCGGCGGAGCGGGCGCCGGTCATCGCCGGCGGCCTGGCGGTGCTGCTGGGGGCATTCGAGGCGCTGGGCATCGAGCGCCTGCATCCCTCCGACGGGGCGCTGCGCGAGGGCGTGGTGCACGACCTGCTAGGGCGCTTCCGGCACGAGGACGTGCGCGGGCGCACCATTCATCATCTGCGCCGGCGCTTTGCGGTGGACGCGGCCCAGGCCGAACGCGTCCAGGCCACGCTGGCACGCCTGGTGACGGCGGTACGCGCCGCCTGGGGGCTGGACGAGGACGACGCCGAGCGCCTGGACTGGGCTGCCGAGCTGCACGAGATCGGCCTCGCCCTGGCCCACAGCAAGTATCACAAGCACGGAGAATACATCCTCACGTGGGCCGACCTGCCCGGGTTTTCGCAGCCGGAGCAGGCAGAGCTTGCGCTGCTGGTGCGGCTGCACCGGCGGAGCCTGAAACCCAAGCTGCTGGGCGGTGTGCGGGAGGATCGTGCCGGAGCGTTTCGGTATATGGCGGTGCTGTTGCGCCTGGCCGTGCTGCTGCACCGCTCGCGGGCACCCGATCCTGTGCCGCTGGAACGTATCGAGGCGACCGCGGACGGGCTCGCGCTGAGCTTCGCGACGGGATGGCTGGATGCCCATCCCCTCACGCGGGCCGACCTCGACGCCGAGCGCGAGGAATGGGCCCGCCATGCACTGCAGCTCGAGTTCGCCTGAGGGCCGACAGGAACTATCACTTGGTCTGAGGCGCTTGTCGGGGCTTCTGGCCGGGTGGGGATTCCAGTAAGCCTCTCTCCCTTAATGATCTAATCGCGCGGCTGCCTCTCTGTCTTCAGTCACGTGCGGGAGTTGTACTCCAGATTCACTGACCCGGTGTTGCGCCCCGAGTCCTGCAAGGAATGGGTAGAGGCGCTACTCGCTGTGGGAGCGTCCTGCCCCGGATCCCCGGGGTGCCAGACCCAAGCTTGTTCACTAATTGGCGTTTCCCTGGGGCGAGACCTGTTGGCCGGGCGTCTCGCCAGTCGTGTCGTAGTCTGACAAACCAAGGCGCCTCAGAAGTTTCTGGCATTCAGCGGAGTCCGCTGCCCCATTGGTCAGCAAAAAGGCAGTGCGCATGATCGGCAGATGGATGTGGCCGCTGCCCAGACCGAAGCCGTGGGCTGCCCCAATCATCTGCTTCAACGGGAGAGAAAGGCGCAGACGCGACTTCAGCGCCACTGCCATTCGAGCGGGCCAGGCCCCAGCGAGCGCGGTATCCAGGGCGGCTAGGTCGAGGGTGGCGCCCTTAAGGACGCAGCGCTGTGCGGTGGCGATGACCGCTAGCTCGCCCAGGCGGTGCATCAATCCAGCGGTAAAGCAAAGGCTGGCGTCCGCCCGCAGGCTGCGACCCAGGGCCGCAGCCTGGTGGGCCATGCGTTCGCTCTGTTCCTGGTAATGCCGGGCGCGGGTCTGGAGGGTG
The DNA here is from genome assembly GCF_000745395.1 of Thioalkalivibrio sp. ALJ1. NCBI lineage: Bacteria > Pseudomonadati > Pseudomonadota > Gammaproteobacteria > Chromatiales > Ectothiorhodospiraceae > Thioalkalivibrio > Thioalkalivibrio sp. ALJ1. The sequence goes on from NZ_JQIW01000003.1 coordinate 181,768, forward strand.
GGTTCCTGAAGTGTGGTGGTGAGATCAAGGGCCATGGCCATTGCCAGATTCAGGGCGGTGGGGATGCCCAGAACCTGCAGCGCGTCGCGTAGCGAGGTATTGGGGGTGTCGGTTCGCCGCAGTGCACTGCCGTTGGATGCATCGATCAGGCGCGTGACCAGGGACGGAATGTCCTGCCAGGCCTTCTCCAGTTCGGACAGGGGGAGTGTGTCGGCTCGCGCCCTCAGTTCCCGCAGTGCGTCGAGATCGACCGGTGTAGGCAGCCTCAGGTTCCCGGATTCGGCCAAATGCAGGGCTTCCTCCAGGGCGGGAACCTCCGCGCCGTCCCCGCTTTGTTCGGATAGCGGCTCGGTGGTGGTTCCCCCTGCCAGTATCTGTTGCAGGCGGTCGTGCACCAGTTCCGCTTCGAAGGGCTTGGAAATAAAACCCCGTACGCCGTAGCGAGCGGCACGCTGGACGCTGTTACGGTCCGCGTTCGCGGTAATGATGACAATGGGTGTGACGCGGCCATCGATGGCCGCCCGTCGCAGAAAGTCCAGCCCATTGCCGTCGGGCAGTGACAGGTCCGACAGCACCAGATCGTGGTGCGTCTCGTCCCAGAGCTGCAGCGCCTCGGTGATGGAACTCGCCTGGAAAATGTCGGAATCGGGATAAAGGCCACGAACGAGTGTCTCGAGAAGATCCGCCATGAGATCTTCGTCTTCCAGTATCAGGATCTTCATAGGGGGTCCGGATGCTCGTCCCTACAGGGAGATTGTGACTTTCAGGTTCGGTTGTCCGAAGGATGGGGTCAAGCGCGGGGCCGGGTGCCCCCGCGCCCGGCCATGGGTGTCGCGTCAGCCGGCGGTAGACCCCGCCAGACCGGTTGTCAGGGCCTCCTGTGCGGAGTAGGGCACCTGGGCGTCTGTGGGTCGAATGCGGGTGTAGCTGCCATCCGGTTGCAGGGACCAGGCGGTGGCGGTGTCGCGCAGGTAGTTGAACAGGGATTCCTCGGCCACGCGGTCGCGAAGGGCCGCGTCGCGCACGGGGAAGGCCACCTCGACGCGGCGGAAGAAGTTGCGCGGCATCCAATCGGCGCTGGACAGAAAGATTTCGGGGTCACCGTCGTTCTCGAAGTAGAACACCCGGGAGTGTTCGAGGAAGCGGCCCAGTACCGAGCGAACCTCGATGTGGTCGGAGACCCCGGGCACACCGGGGCGCAGGCTGCATATGCCGCGTACGATCAGCTGGATCTGCACCCCGGCCTGGGATGCCTCGTAGAGCGCCTGGATGATCTTTGTTTCGTTGAGCGAGTTCATGCGCGCGACGATGCGCGCGGTCTTGCCGGAGCGCACATTCTTGGCCTCGCGTTCGATCTTCTCCAGCATCGCGTCGTGCAGCCGGAATGGCGCCTGGATGAGCTGGCGAAGCTTGGTGACCTTACCCAGGCCGGTGAGCTGCAGGAAGATGCGGTGGACGTCCTCGGTCAGCACGGGGTCTGCGGTGAGTAGGCCCAGATCGGTATATGCCTTGGCCGTACCGGAGTGGTAGTTGCCGGTGCCCAGGTGGGCGTAACGAGTGATGCGTTCGCCGTCGCGGCGAACAACGAGGGCCAGCTTGGCATGTGTCTTGTAGCCGACGACGCCGTAGGTCACGTGGACCCCGGCATCCTGCATGCGGTTAGCCAGTTCGATGTTGTCCGCTTCGTCGAAGCGCGCGCGCAGTTCGATGACGACAGTGACTTCCTTGCCAGCCTGGGCGGCCTCGATCAGGGTTTCCACTAGGGGCGAGCGGGTGCCCGTGCGATAAAGTGTCTGCTTGATCGCGAGGACCCGTGGATCGGCCGCCGCCTGGCGCAGGAATTCCACCACCGGCATGAAGGACTGGTAGGGGTGGTGCAGCAGGAGCTCCTGCTCGCGGATGGCGGCAAAGATGCCACTGCCGGTGGCATCGCCGCGTGGCAGGTCCGGCACCATTGGCGGGAACTTGAGGTCCGGCCGGTCCACCAGCTCGTACACGGCCATCAGCCGGTTCAGATTGACCAGGCCGGTGACCTGGTAGAGGTCCTCCGGATCCAGGTGGAATTGCTGCAGCAGGAAATCCGCCGCCTCTTGCGGGCAGTTGTCCGCGACCTCCAGGCGTACCCCAGCGCCGTAGTTGCGCTGCGGGAGTTCCCCTTCCAGCGCATTCAGGAGGTCGTCGATTTCTTCTTCCTGTACGAACAGGTCGGAGTTGCGGGTCAGGCGGAACTGGTAGCACCCAGTCACCTTCATGCCCTGGAAGAGCTCGTCCACGTGGGAATGCAGAATGGAGGACAACAGCACGAAGTCGCTGCCCCCATTACTCACTTCCGGCGGCAGGCGCACCAGACGGGGAAGCGAGCGCGGGGCCTGGACGACCGCGCGGCCGGATTCACGTCCGAAGGCATCTTTGCCTTTCAGCGTGACAATGAAGTTCAGGCTCTTGTTCAGGATGCGCGGGAAAGGGTGGGCGGGGTCCAGCCCGATCGGACTCAGCACCGGTTGCAGCTGTTCGCGGAAATACTGGCGCACCCAGTCCTGCTGTGCGGAATCCCAGTGGGTGCGGCGCAAAAAGTGGATATTCTCGGCGGCGAGGGCTGGAATCAGCTCGTCGTTGAGGGTGCGGTATTGCGCCTCCACCAACTCGTGGGCGCGTGGCGCGATCTGCCGCAGCTGCTCGGCGGCCGACAGGCCGTCCGGCCCCGGTGCCTGGACATTCAGCTCGACCTGCTGGCGCAGGGAGCCCACTCGTACCTCGAAGAATTCGTCCAGATTGGTGGAGGAAATGCTGAGATAGCGTAAGCGTTCCAGTAGCGGGAAAGCCGGGTCCTGGGCCAGTGCGAGCACCCGCCGGTTGAATTCCAGCAGGGATAGCTCGCGGTTCAGGAAAAGCTCGGGTTCGGTCACGTCGTTATCCAGCATGCGTGACTCGCGGAAGAAGTAGGTCCGCAAGTCTGGGGGAACACTGATTAATCTACACGTTCGCGCTCGAGTCGATTTTGCGTGCGAACAAGGCGCGGTGACTGCTGTGCAGCATTCTGCACAAGGGAACCGCAACGTCGTGCGCGCGCAAAATCGGCCGAGCCCCTGCGTTCAATAGTTTGTGGGGTTGGTGCCCCATGTTCCCCGATGCAGCGTTGCGGTGCTTACCGGTAGCCCCACTACCGGCTGCGCACCGCGCCTTGTCTCGGGAAACATGGGGCACCAACGCGAACGTGTAGATTAACCAGTGTTCCCCTCCGACATTATGTCAGTTCGATGACTAGGTTTGCCGCAAGGCCGTGGCGAAGGCCCCGGGCCGCGTGCCTGAACTGCGGTGTACGGGGCCCGGCGGCTATAATTGGCGGATCAACCATGCAGAGGGCATCCCCCTGCCGTAAGGAGAAGTCCCTTGCCCGAATTTATCCTGACATTGCACGCCCGCGACGAAGTGCAGCCGGAACTGCGCAAGGTCTCGGTGACAGCCGAAGGCGAACTGCCCGAATACGGGCAGGTGTGGGTCTGGGACATCCTCTATGCCCAGCAGTTGTTTGCCCTGGGCGAAGTGCAGGCGTCCCAGGATCTAAAGGAGACCCTGGAGCTGTGGGCGGTGAACATGTCCAGCAAGGTCTTCCAGCCGCACGGTCATATCCTCGCCAAGGGCTATCTGGACCTGTCCGAGGAGCTGGAGGTCGTCAGCGGTGATGCGGTGCCGAGCCCGGCGGACAGTGATCGTCAGGTGGTCGTGTCGGTCGATGGGCAGGCCGGCCAGTTGCCGGATGTCCGTGTTTCCCCGGAAAGCCTGGCGGCCGACGAGCGCCAGGCGCTGGTGCTGGGTCTGGGGCAGTACTTCAACTTCGAGAACCCGATGTTCGCCCGTGAACTGCCGATTCACGTGCTGGCCATGCGCAAGTACCACGCGGACATCAATCTGCCGCATACCCAGGCCGCACTGGAGGAGGCACCCTTCTTCGCCATCCAGAAGGCGATGGAGTACTTCCAGGCCGCCAACCAGGGCACGGTCCAGTAGTCCTGCGGTCACTGCGTCTGGCCGTTAGCGCGTGCTACGGTTTCCCGCATGAGGACTGTCTACTCCGCTGCTGACCCGGTGATGGCCGGTTTCATCGAGAACCTGCTGCATGAGGCCGGGATTCCGGCCTACGTGAACCAGGCGGGGCTGTACAGCGCCGCCGGTGAAGTCCCGCCTACCGAGACCTGGGCGCGGATCATGGTGGTGCACGAAGAACAGGCCGAAGAGGCTCGCGCCATCATCCTGGAGTATTTCGAGGGCGAGCCGGAGCACGACGGTGAGAATTGGAAGTGCTCGCGCTGTGGTGAGGTGATTGAACCCCAGTTCACCCAGTGCTGGAACTGTGGCCGCGAAAAGCCCTAGGGAGACGCTGATTGAATCGCACGTCCGCGTTGGTGTCCCCTGTTTCCCGAGACAAGGCGCGTCGTGCAGCGGGTAATGGTTCTACCCGCCCGTTTTCGATGGATTCGGGGCGCAACGCAGGATCGGGGAACAGGGGGCACCAACCCCACAAGCCATTGAAAGCAGGGGCTCGGCCGCCCGTTGTTGATCAAAAACGGGCGCGGGAACGGCGTTGCGGTTCCCTTGTGCAGAGTGACTGCACGGCAGTCACCGCGCCTTGTTCGCACGCAAAAGCGACTCGAGCGCGGACGTGCCATTCAATCAGCGTCTCCCTAGACTTGAACATCCGCGCGCGGCGTTAAGGCTTCAGGGTCAGGGGTGCCCAGCGCGCCCATTGCCGCCGTACTGGCTGCGAATCCGCTGGATGTAGTTCTGCGTTTCCGCGAACGGCGGCACGCCTCCATGGCGTTCGACCGCGCCCGGACCGGCATTGTAGGCGGCCAGGGCGAGATCCAGGTTGCCCTCGAAGCGATCCAGCATAGCCGCCAGGTAGCGCGTGCCGCCGTCGATGTTTTGCGCCGGGTCAAAGCGGTCGCGGACTCCGAGCTCCGCGGCAGTCGCGGGCATGAGTTGCATCAGGCCATGGGCCCCGACGCGCGAAACCGCCTGTGGATCGAAGCAGGACTCTACATGAATGACGGCCTGCACCAGCGCAGGGTCTACACCCTGGCGTGCAGCGGCGCTGCGAATGAGATCCGCGAACGCGCCCCCGCCCGTGGCGAGGGCATGCCGGGCATGCTCGCCGCAGCGGGCGCGAGCGGTGGGGCGGCCATAGGTGGCGATGAGCTCCATGCCGCTGTCCTGCTGGCGCCGATTGGTGATCAGGCGCTCGCCTCCGGGGCCCTGAAACACAAAGACCTCACTGGGTGACCAGTCGCCGCCGCCTGTTGTCCCGGTGACCCTACCCGAACCGCTCGGTGAGCGGATCGTCTCGTAGCTTCCATGCTGGGGGCGTTCGTCGGTGAGGACGCGGGCACCCGAGGCGTCGCGATAGGTGAAAAACTCGGCCATGGCGGGCACGGCCAGGACGATCCCCGCGAGTAGCGCCGTGAGGCGCAGCACGCCGTGTCCGGAATGCTTACCATGTGGCCTTGTTTGCAAGCCCTGTTCCCCCTGGCCCGGATGCCGAGCCGAGTACGGATCCCGATGACCGAGAACCCTGTCACAGTCTGCATTATGGCCCGTGAAAGCGCACGGCTTAAAGTGCGTGTTGAATGCCTGTTGTCGGGGACGGGTGTCGCGATGCCCGTGATCGAGGTATTGGAGTCGGTGGGTTCGACCAATCAGCACCTGCTGCAGGCGTCGGAGCAGCGGGAACAGGCACCCCGAGCCTGTCTGGCAATGTCGCAGACGGCGGGTCGCGGCCGGCGTGGCCGCATGTGGCACTCGGCGCCAGGAAAGAACCTGGCGCTGTCCATGGCATGGCCTCTATCCAGGTCGCTTGTGCCTCCGGCCTATCCGGTGGGCGCAGGAACTGGGGTGGTCCGTGCGCTGGAGGAGTTCGGCCTCAGTCATGTCCGGCTGAAATGGCCCAATGACCTGATGGTGGGCGATGCAAAGTTGGGCGGGATTCTAGTGGAGCAACGCTTGGGAAGCGCTTCGGTTCCGGGGCGCCTAGTGGTTGGCATTGGAATCAATCTTGCGTCCGTTGAAACGCTGAATCTGGGGCGACCGGTGATCGACCTGGCGGCGCTCGGGGTCGATGTGGATCTCCTGGAGCTTGCCAGTCACGTGATCGCTCAGCAGTGCCGCCTGCATTCCGTGCTGATGGAGGAAGGCCTTGCCTCGTTAGCGCCGGAATTGGAGCGAATGGATATGCTGCGTGATCAGCCCATTGAGGTGCTCGATTCCGGTGCTCGCGGCTGGGCGCTTGGGATCGACCTTGAAAGCGGATGCCTGAATGTCCGCTTCGAGGATGGGGTGACCCGTACGTTGCACTCGGGCGAGGTCTCGGTACGGAGGTGTGAACATGTCTGATATCGCGCTGGTGGATATGGGCAGTACCCGCGTGAAGTGGCAGGTGCGCAGCGCCGACGGCGAGGTACTTGGCTCCGGTGCCAACCGTGAGCCCTCGGGTTGTGCGCGTGCCCTGGCGTCCATGGTGCGTGAGGCACCCATTGGCGCGATATGGCTTTCGCGAGTAGGACCGTGCGAGCGTGAAGAGGCGTTCGCTAAGGCGTTGGCCGCGGTCGGCGTTAATGCCCCGGTGCATGCCGCGACTGTGACCTCAGACGGGCCGAATGGACTACATATCGACTACGCCCCGGGACAGCTTGGGGTCGATCGCTACTGCGCCCTGGCCGCTGCAAGGGCCCGCTGTACCGCACCCGTGATCCTGGTGGATGCCGGCACGGGGGTCACGGTCGATGTGCTTGACGCGAACGGGTGCCATGCCGGGGGCTATCTGCTGCCGGGGCGCCAGCTCGGCTGGGAGGCGCTTCAGGCGCGTCTGGCCGATCGCATTGCTCAACGCGAGGCCACTCAGTGGCCGGACGATCTCGAGACAAGCCCAGGGCTCAATAGCACCGAGGCCCTGGAACGAGGTTGGGGGTTGGGTCTGGCCGCCGCGCTGGACGGACTGGTCGCGCGCCTACGAACCGGGGATCGGGCCGATGCAGCCTGTTGGCTGACCGGGGGGGATGCCTATTGGCTGGCCCCATTGATGCGTGAAGAGGCTCGTATCGTCCCGAACCTGGTATTGGACGGCCTTTGGGAGTTATCTCGCTGGGACGCGACCGCATGCGTTGGCTGATCCTGTTTTTCGTGCTGCTCAACGTGGGCTACCTTACCTGGGCCTGGCATGACGGACGCCTGAATCCCGATCCCTACGCGGATGTTCCGGCCCTGGAACGTAACGGCGGCGAGCTTGAGCTGCTGGATGCCTGGCTGGAACCCCGCGTCAACGATGATGCCGGGTCGGATCAGTAACGCGGGTGGCACGCCCCGGCCGGCGTGAGGAAGACCTGAGATCAGGCGGCCCCAAGGCGGCTGGCGTTCTCGGTGTTCCAGCCGACATAAACGGCACCCTCGAATTCGATGACTGGGCGCTTGATCAACGCCGGGTGTTCCCCCATCAATGCGATCGCCCGTTCCGCGTCCAACCCCGCGCGCTGACCCTCCGGGAGCTGGCGCCAGGTGGTGCCCCGCCGGTTCACCAGGGTCTCCCAGCCCAGCCTGTCGACCCAGCCGCGCAGTTGAGCTTCCTCGATCCCGTCTTTGCGAACGTCGACAAACCGATAGGACACACCGGCCGCGTCGAGCGCCCGGCGTGCCTTGCGCACGGTATCGCAGTTGGGAATGCCGTAGAGCGCGAGCTCAGACATCACGCAGCAGGGCGTTCAGGCCGACCTTGGCCTTGGTCTTCTCGTCCACGCGCTTCACGATCACGGCGCAGTACAGCGAGTACTTGCCGTCCTTCGACGGCAGGTTACCCGACACCACCACCGCACCGGCCGGCACGCGGCCGTACAGGATCTCGTCGTTCTCGCGGTCGTAGATGCGGGTCGACTGGCCGAGGTACACGCCCATGGAGATCACCGCGCCTTCCTCGACGATCACGCCCTCGACCACCTCGGAGCGCGCACCGATAAAGCAGTTGTCCTCGATGATGGTTGGGGCGGCCTGCAGTGGCTCCAGCACGCCGCCGATTCCAACACCGCCGGAGAGGTGCACGTTCTTGCCGATCTGCGCGCAGGAGCCGACGGTGGCCCAGGTGTCCACCATGGTCCCTTCATCCACATAGGCACCGATGTTCACGTAGGAGGGCATCAGCACCACGTTCGGGGCGATGTAGCTGCCGCGGCGCGCGGTCGCCGGCGGCACCACGCGCACGCCACCCTCGCGGAAGTCACGGCTGGAGGTGTCGGCGTACTTGGACGGCACCTTGTCGTAGTAGTTGGTGAAGCCTCCTTTGATGAACTCGTTCTCGGCGATCCGGAACGAGAGCAGCACGGCCTTCTTCAGCCATTCGTTGACGACCCACTCGCCGCCTTTCTTTTCGGCGACGCGGGCCTGACCGCTGTCCAGCATGTCCATGGCCTCGTTCACCGCGTCACGCACGTTGGTCTCGACGTTGCGCGGGTTGATCTCGGCGCGCTGTTCGAAGGCGGTCTCGATGATATTCTGGATATCCGACATTAGGTAATCCTTGTAACAAATTGAATGGAAATCGTTATTGGTAGAGCGAAGCGATTCGTTCTGCAGCCTCGATACAGGCTGAGGGTTCGGCGACCAGCGCCATGCGCACGTGTCCGGCCCCGGGATTGTGCCCGGTCTCGGGGTTGCTGCGGGAGAGGTAGCGTCCGGCCAGCACGGTGACGCCGGCTTCGGCATACAGGCGACGGGCGAAGGCCTCGTCGTCGCCATCCGGCACGCGCGGCCACAGGTAGAAGCCCGCAGCCGGCGGTTCCACGTCCATGACCTGCTGCAGGATCGGCACGAACGCGGCGAATTTTTCGGCGTACAGCGCTCGATTATCGGCGACATGGGCCTCGTCCGCCCAGGCCGCGCGACTGACCGCCTGCGTGGGCGGGGGCAGGGTGCAGCCGTGATAGGTGCGGTACAGCGCGAAGCGGTCGAGCAGGTCGGCATCACCCGCGACAAACCCCGAACGCAGGCCCGGCAGGTTGGAGCGCTTGGACAGGCTGTGGAACACAATGCAGCGATCAAAGCCAGTACGCCCCATGCGCGCAGCCGCCCCGAGCAGGCCGGCCGGCGGCTCCGCGTCCGGGTGGTAGATCTCGGAGTAGCATTCGTCCGCCGCGATCACGAAGTCGTGCCGGTCGGCGAGGCCGATCAGCTCCTGCATCGCGGACTCGGACATACAGGCCCCGGCCGGGTTGCCGGGATTGCAGATGTAGACCAGCTGCACCGCATCCCAGGTCGCGGCATCGACCGCGGAGAAATCCGGCAGATAGCCGTTCTCCGGCGCCAGGTCGTAGAAAGCCGGTTCCGCCCCTGCCAGCAGGGCCGCGCCTTCGTAGATCTGATAGAAGGGGTTTGGCATCAGCACCCGTGCCCCGGGCTTCTCCGCGACGACGGCCTGCGCGATCGCGAACAGGGCCTCGCGCGTGCCGCTGACCGGCAGAACCTGCCGGTTGGCATCCACAACGCCCAAATGGAAGCGCCGTTGCAGCCACGCGGCGATGGTCTCGCGCAGCGCGGGTTCGCCGCGGGTGGAGGGGTAGTGGTTGTAGCCCTGGAAGGCATCGCGCAGTACCGGTTCGACAAACCCCGGCAGCGCATGACGCGGCTCGCCGATCGACAGGGCGATCGGCTCCCGGTCGGTGGGCTGTTGCAGATCCGCGAACAGCCGGCGTAGGCGTTCAAACGGATAGGGTTGTAGCCGGTCCAGGCGCGGGTTCATGGCGGCTCGGGCATCGTGTTCGAGGGAAAAGAAAGACCGCGCAGTATACCGGAGCCAAGCACCAATGGGAGATCCACTCGCTTCCTGTGCGGCCAGTGTGGATGCCCTGGTTTTGCTCTCGCGCGGGCCATGCGGCAGGCTTGGCCGTTTCCGATCGGGAGCGATGCATGGCGTGTAGCCACGACCACACGACTCAGGGGAGGCGGGGCCCAAGTGCCTACCGTAAGGGATTGCATGACCTGGGGAACGGCGCCTGGGCCTATCTGCAACCCGATGGCGGCTGGGGCTGGAGCAATGCCGGGTTGATCCGCGATGGCGAAGAGGCGCTGCTGGTCGACACCTTGTTTGACGAGCGCCTGACGGCCGAGATGCTCGCGCAAATGGATGCCGCGACCGGGATCGGCGCGGGGGATATCAACCTCCTGGTCAATACGCACGCCAATGGCGACCACACCTTTGGCAACCGCCTGGTGCACCAGGCCGAGATCATTGCTTCACACGCGAGTGCTGACGAGATGCCGGAGCTGCCGCCGGCGATGCTGGCCGGCCTGATGGCGCAAAGCGGCGCGATGGGCGAGGTGGGTCAATACCTGCAGCGCTCCTTTGATGCGTTCGATTTCGGCGGGGTGGAGTTGACCCTCCCGACGCGCACCTTCACCGGGCGGCTGGATCTGACGGTGGGCGACAAGGCAGTGGAGCTGATCGAGGTCGGTCCTGCTCACACGCAGGGGGATGTGCTGGTGCATGCGCCGGCTGACCGGGTCGTCTACACCGGCGATATCCTGTTCATCGAAGGGACACCCATCATGTGGGCCGGCCCGGTGGGCAACTGGATCGCCGCGATCGACCGGATCCTGGCGATGGATGTCGAGCTGATTGTGCCCGGCCACGGGCCCATCACCGACAAGGCTGGTGCCCGGCGCGTGCGCGACTATCTGGTATATATCGATGCGCAGGCGCGGGCGCGTTTCGAAGCAGGAATGCCGGCGGAGGAAGCCGCCTTCGACATCGCCCTGGGCGACTACGCCAACTGGGGGGATGCCGAGCGGATCGCAGTCAACGTGGACACGCTGTACCGCGAATATCGCGGCGACACCGCACCGCCGGACATCATGCGTCTGCTCACACTGATGGCGCGTCTCGACGCCGACCGTCGCCAATAGCTGCGCGCGCCGGGCGCTCACCCCTTCGGGCGCGTGTACCAGAACCAGGCCAGGCGGCGCGAGCGCAGGCTCCAGGGCAGCAGCAGGGCCTGCAGCACCACCAGGATGTGCTGGGCGGGACCGAACCAGTCCGCCTTGCGTCCCGAGGTCATCACGGGTGTCTCCAGCATCTGGAACCGCTGCTCGTGGTGGTGGCCCCAGCGCGCCATCGCGCGCGACAGGAACACCTCCTCGCCCGCATAGACCCGCTCGCTGAACCCCCCGACTGCTTCGAAGGCCTCGCGGGTGCAGAAGACGTAGCAGCCGGCGGCGAGTCCCAGCCGAGCCGACAGGGCGTTCCAGGCCGCCGCACCCCAGCGGTAGATGCGATGGGTCAGGTGATCGAACGCGACGCGAGCGCCGCCGCCGCAGACCGTGCCGCTGTCCAGGGCATCGAGTGTCGCGCGGATCAGATCGGCGTCCGGCCAGGTATCGGCATCGACGAACAGCAGATAATCGCCGTTGGCAATCTCGGCCCCGGCGTTACGGGCACGGCTGATGCGGCGTTCGGGCTCGAAGACGACCCTGCAACCCGCTTGTTGCGCGATCCGTGCCGTGGCATCCGTGGAGGCGTTATCGACGACGATGATCTCGCTGGTGTGCTGAATACTGGCCAGTGCCTGCTGGGTCGCGGCCAGCGTGCGAGGTAGCCACTCGGCCTCGTTCCAGGCCGGGATGATGACGGACAGGCGGGGTGCGCTGACCACGTGGGGTCAGTAAGTCGGCATGTGCGGGTCGACGTCGCGGGCCCAGGCGTCGACGCCTCCGCTGAGGTTGATCACCTGGACAAACCCGGCCCGTTCCAGGAACCAGGCCACCTGTTGGCTACGGACCCCGTGGTGGCAGATCACCACCACTTCCTGTTTCGGGTCGAGCTCTTGATAGGTCGCCGGAATCTCGCCCATAGGCAATAGCCGCGATCCCTCGATCCGGCAGCGCTGGAACTCCCACGGCTCGCGCACGTCGAGCAGCAGCGGTGGGGTGCCGGTCTGGTCGAGGTGATCGCGAAGTTCGCGGGGCGACATCTGGCGCATGGGGCGGGTTCCGGTCGATAGGAGCCACCACGCTAGTGGTCCGGAGAACCCACCGCAAGAAGGCATGGTGACTGAGGGCTTCCCATTCCCGACCACACTTGCGTCGTTTTGCCCGCCGGGATCGAACCTGATCACTTGTCCGGAGGTTCGAATCCTTTGTGCCGTTCGGAAACGAAAAAGGGCACCCGAATGTGGGTGCCCTCTCTCAGGAACATGGCGCCTGGTTCGTAGCCAGGTTAAGCGTATACGAAATAGATAGGGTAAGAGTGGTCAGAATCTGTCCAAAACGCCTATGGAATTTTGTAAGAGTCCGAAAATACGGGAAAAGACGCCCCCTTTGGTATGACGAATAGCACCGACCTATGTCAACCGGGAGTGTCACAGGCGTGGGGACAAGGGCTATTGCTGTCACGGAAGCTGGCACAGGCCTGGCGCATCTGAGTGACCTTCTAGCGCATGCTTGATGCGTGTCACGTGCGCTAGTCTTGGAGCTGTCCCCGAGGTGATCATGAGCGCAAAAGATCCCTTCCCCTTTGCCAGTAGCACCGCTGACCTCTTCAGCGACTTCTCGGGTCAGTCGCGAAAGTCGGATGGAGGCCCTTTGGCCACTGCCGGATTGTTTCCCGCTCAATGCTGACGGGCGGATGGTGCGCGAGTTGATGGATCAGGAGCCTTTCAATCCCTCCTTCGCCAACACCTGCTACAGCCTGATCACGCCCGATAACGGGATCAGGGTTACGGCCGTTTATCGATACAAGGACGGAGCTCAGGCCGGTGTGGACGTTGCTGGGGGGCGTAAGCCGATCCGGCGAGAGCGCGGAATTGAGGAAGCGTGAAGCCGAATACACTCGGGGCTGAAGGACATCACCTACGACGGGTGGGGCTACTCGGCCTCATGTGTTCGATCGTGTCGGGCATTTCGATGCCGGGGTGTACGGCTTTTCTGTGCGTGCTGTTTCGGTCGAGAGTCCGGGGAGGGATTGGCGGTCGGTTTCTTTCCGGGAATCCTAGATTGGCGCCATATGCCAGCTGCTGGGTGCTGCCGAGGTCGTGTTTGGGGCGGGTATGTGTTGGGATACCGCTGGAAGCCGGGGAGTAAGGCGCCTACCTGTGCACGCAAGCCGCAATTGCCCCTTCGTGCAAGGCGCAATACAGTGTCCGATGAGATTAAGGTCCTCGACGGTCGGAAAATCGAATGCCTCCCACCACGCAACCCCTGGATGCCAGACGATGCAGCCGATCCTGACTCGCCACAACGTTTCGGATAATGGTGATGGTGGGTCGCCCCTGCTTTTTGCGCACGGGTTCGGCTGCGACCAGCACATCTGGCGGCACGTTACTCCAGCCTTTTCGCCCCAATACCGTACGATCCTTTTCGATTACGTCGGGCATGGTTGCGCCGACGGTGCCTGTTACGACAGGGAGCGCTACTCGACGCTCGAAGGCTACGCAACGGATGTCCTCGATATCTGCGATGCGTTGGCGCTATCCGATATCGTGCTTGTCGGCCATTCGGTCAGCGGGGTGATTGCAATGCTGGCGGCTATCCGGCAGCCGGAACGGTTTCGCCAGCTCGTGCTTGTCTGCCCATCTCCCCGCTACCTGAACGATGCACCCGACTATCATGGCGGGTTTGAGGCCGCTGATCTGTCGGCGTTGCTCGATCTCACGGAACGAAATCCGACGGCTTGGGCCTCAAGCCTAGCTCCAATAGTGATGCAGAACTCGGATCGCCCCGAGCTCGCCAACGAGCTCGAGCGGCGGTTCTGCGCCGTCGACCCGGAGGTTGCACGCGATTTCGCTCGGGTAACGTTCTATGCAGATAATCGGGACGATGTAAGCCGTGTGACCGTACCGACGGCGGTTATGCAGACGAGTCACGATGTAATCGCACCTCCATCAGTCGGTCGTTTCTTCGAGCACCATTTGCCACAGGGAACCCTCTGGCAGCTTCAAGCCACCGGTCATTGCCCACAATTGAGCCATCCGGAGGAATTTTGTGAAACGTTACGAACCATCCTCCGAACCCCCTGATCCACCGGGCCGGCCCACTCTCGATCGTGTGTTCGATCCGGAAACCATCCCCTGTGGTCTCTTGATGGTCAGCGAGGCCGGGGAGGTTCTGAGTATCAACCCGTTCCTCGGGGGTCTGCTCGGTATTGCCCCAGTGGAAATAATGGGTCGCCGACTTCCGGATGTCGTACCTCTTTCTGTATCGACGTTTCTTGATATCCAGATCATCCCGATGTTGCGACTTGAAGGGCACGTCGAGGAGATTTATCTGACGTTGCGCGGGGGCGAGGGAGAGGATGTACCCGTTTTGGCGAATGGCCGAATGCTTTTTGGCCAGAACGGCGGTGCCAGCTACTGCTTCAGCGTATTGCCGATGCGACGACGGTATGAATTTGAGGATCAGGTGATTGCTCACCGGCAACAAAGCGATGCACTGCGCAACGAGACTACCAAGCTTAACCAAAAGCTCGAGGCAACCAAGGCGGAGCTGGAGGAGAAACAGGCCGAATTGCTCGCGTTGGTGGACGAGCTCGGGCGAATGGCGATGATCGACGGGCTTACAGGTCTGAAAAACAAACGGGCTTTATTTCAGGATCTCGAGAACCACATCGCGTTGGCTCGGCGCCATGCAAAACCGTTGTCTGTTCTGATGGTCGACGTAGATCATTTTAAGCAGATCAATGATTGTCACGGTCACGAGGTGGGTGACCAATGTCTTGTCCGCATCGCAGGACTGTTGAGATCCCTGATCCGCGAATCCGATACCGCCGTGCGCTACGGTGGTGACGAGCTATTGGTGCTACTTCCGGATACTGATCGATTTGGCGCTGAACAAGTGGCCGATAAAATTGTTCGAGGTATTGCCCACAGCCCGTGGGAAGTCGGCCAGATCACTGTCAGCGTTGGCGTTGCGAGCTATCCTGAACACGCGGATGACGGAACAACCCTGGTGGGTAGTGCGGACAAGGCCCTCTATCGCTCGAAGCGGGAGGGGCGCGACTGTGTCAGCGTTGCCGTTCTAAATGAGTGACGGAGTCAGATACTCATAAGGTTCGAATAGGCCAAGCGGCGGGATGCGGGTTTGCCACCAAGGTGGCACGAGAGTGTCACAGGACGCGACCTGCCCCAAAACGAAAAACGGACGCGCGACTGTAGATCCCTTTCGCTGAAATATGGCGTGCCCGGAAGGATAGTGGCGACGCTACGCGTCTTGCCCTTCCGGTTGTCGGCCCGGTGGCCGACACGTACTTCGGTGCGCTCGGGATCGAACCGGATTGTCTGACGGAGGTTCGACTCCTTTGGGGACTGGAAACGAAAAAGGGCACCCGAATGTGGGTGCCCTCTCTCAGGAATATGGCGCGCCCGGAAGGATTCGAACCTCCGACCACCTGGTTCGTAGCCAGGTACTCTATCCAGCTGAGCTACGGGCGCATCGTCTGAAGGCGCGCATTATCGCGATTGGCTCCGAGGGATGCAAGCCGTCCCGACCAATTCTTCGTCCTGGCGGTGGATTGGCGGCGTTCAGCCACGCAGGATTGGGTGGTATGGGGTGCTGCGCACACGATCGTGCTCGTGCATGCGGTAATGCACGAAGTCGTCCTTGTCGTGGAAGTGCAGGAACGGGTTGCCGGCGTCCTGTTCTTCCAGCGTGGACTCGGCCTTCTCCGCGTAGTTGTGGCCGGGGTGGATGCAGGTATGGGCCGGGAGGCCTTCGCGCAGGCCGTTCAGGGTATGGAACATCTGCTCGGGGTCGCCGCCGGCGAGGTCACAGCGGCCACAGCCAAACACGAACAGGGTGTCCCCGGTAATCAGGTCATCGCCCGCGGGCATGTGGAAGCAGGCTGAGCCGGGGGTATGGCCGGGTGTGTGCAGGAAGCGGATCTCGGTGTCGCCCAGGCGCATCTCGTCGCCTCCGTGATGCAGTTCCGGGCGTTCGAGTGACTTGCCCCAGAATTCGGCCTCGGGCTTGAGCAGATGCAGGCGGGCGTTCGGATACTGTTCGAGGATCGCCTCTACCCCGTTGATGTGGTCGTGGTGGCTATGGGTGAGGAGGATGTCGGAGATCTCGACCTCGTTTGCGCGGGCCTGGCGAATGATCGCTTCGGGTTCCCATGCCGGATCGACTACGGCCCCGCGATGGCTGGCGCGGTCTTCGATCAGATAGACGAAGTTTTCCATCGGGCCGAGTTCCTGGCGGTGGATGCGATAGGGCACTGGGGTGCGGTCCATCGGGATCTCCGTGAGTCGTTGTCGCTTTGGTATGGTCTATCCAATACCCATCCTGTATCGAGAAGGATCACGATGCCAAGTTCTGAGCCTTTGCACGTTGAATCCATGACCGCCGAAGCCGAGGCGGACTGGGAGGCGCGTTATCAGGCTGGCTCCACGCGCTGGGATCGAGGTGCCGCCAGCCCATCGCTGGAGCGCTGGCTGGAGGTGACGGCGCTCGCGCCGGGTGCACGGATCGTCGTGCCGGGGTGTGGCTTTGGGCACGAGGTGCCGGCCCTGGCAGCACGGGGTTGTAAGGTCATTGGCCTGGATGTGGCGCCCACCCCTGTAGAGCATTTGCGCCAGCGCCTCGCGGCCGATGGCCTTGCCGCCGAGGTGGTGCAGGCCGATATGCTCACCTGGCAGCCAGAGATGCCCGTCGATGGCGTTTACGAGCAGACGTCGCTGTGCGCCTTACCCCCCGAGCAATGGTCGGCGTACGAGCGCCAGCTGCACGCCTGGTTGCGGCCGGGCGGGGAGCTGTTCGCCTGTTTCATGCAGACCGGGCGCGACGGTGGCCCACCGTTTCATTGTGCGTTATCCGACATGCAGGCCACTTTTCTGGAGGAGCGCTGGGAGTGGCGCGACGAGCTCGGGCGCACTGATCACACCAATGGGAAGTTCGAGATACTGCGCCGGCTGATTCGGCGTTGAACCGATGGCGAGGAAGGTCCGTTAACGTCCCTGGCCGATGACCGTTCCACAGGAGGTCTCCATGTCCATTGTGACGCCCAAGGGGTTGCCCGGTATCCGGGCCATTTTGCTGGATCTCTCCGGTGTGCTGTATGTGGGTAATCAGGCATTGGCGGGCTCGACTACGGCGGTGCGACGCCTTCAGGAGTCGGGCATCCCCATTCGGTTGATTACTAATACGACGCGCGAACCGCGGTCGGCCATCGTCCGAAAACTGCAGCAGATGGGCTTTGATTTCGCAGAGGATCAGCTTGCAACCGCACCCAGCGCGATTCGAAACCGTCTGGAAGCCGATGGTCGTCGTCCCCTCTTGCTTGTTCATCCCGACCTCGAACCCGAGTTTTTCGACATGACCACATCGGACCCCGATGTCGTCGTGTTGGGCGACATGGGGAAGGATTTTGATTACGCAGTCCTCAACCGCGCCTTTCGCCTGTTGATGGAAGGCGCGTCCCTGTGGGTGATGGGGACCAACCGCTATTTCCGCGAAGCGGCCGGCTTGTCGTTGGACATTGGGCCGTTCGTCCGTGCCTTGGAATACGCCGCCGAGGTGGAGGCCGAGAACTTCGGCAAGCCGGACCCGCGCCTGTTCCACGCCGCCATCGAGGATCTGCACCTGGACCCAAGTGAAGTGTTGATGGTTGGGGATGACGTCGCTGGTGACATCGATGGAGCGCGCATTGCTGGGCTGGCCGCCTGCCTGGTGCGGACGGGGAAGTATCAGCAGGGAGATGAGGACCGTGCCCTCGAGCCGGGTGCGGGTGTGGCAAGTGATCTGAATGAAATTGTCGAAGCCTTGATCAACTCGGGCAAGCCCCCTTGAGGGCAGCGGGTCCGGCCCGAGGCCTCTTTGAATTTGGTGAACGAATAAGATGATCCGGCGGCGGATGATCTAGGCTCAGAAGGGGAGTGTCGATCGAGTGCCCTGGGACTATTCGATGGCTCCCCTCTACGTCAATCAATTAGGAGTGCGCGATGAAGGCATGGGTCTTGGTACTGGTGGCGATGCTGTTCCCGTTAACGATAACCGCGAGCGCCTCGGAACCGGAGGGGTTCGAGGGGCTGGACCGCGAGACGTTGCAGCAAATGGTTCGCCACAGCGTTGTGAAGTTTCCAATAGAGGACGGCGTGACCATCGACGAGGCGATCGAGTCGATGCAGCTAAGGGCGAATCTCCGGAATTTCCAGGAGGTGGCGGACCTGCCGCTATCGGAGCAGGTGACTGCGATGGGAGGCGAAGGCAACTACATGCGCATCCTGGCGTTTTGTGATGCTTTGATTGCCAACCAGATGGTGAAGCACGACATTATCTTCGCCAGCTTCCTGCCTTGCCGCATTGCCGTGGTGGAGGATGACGACGGCCAGGGCTGGATCGTCACCACCAATATGGACATGATGCTGTATGCCACCGATCTGCCCGAGGACCTCGAGGTGATCGCCCGCGAGGTTCGGGACACGATCTACAGCATTGTCGAGGCGGGTCGTACGGGGGACTTTTGATGGCTGAACGGAAACCGCCGGCGGCTCCTTTCGGGGACGCGGGCGGTATGTCGGAGCGGAGGTGTGTTTCGGCGGGTTAGCCGTTGGCCACCTTGCGCTTGATCATCAACGTTCCATCGGCTCGGGAGCCAGACGATTTCGGGCCAGCTGGACCCTTCTTGTCAGCCGGGCGCTTGCCAGGGGCCGCGTAGGCCGGTCGCTTGCGGTTTGCCGGGGCCGTTCCGCGCTTGGCGGGGG
Source organism: Thioalkalivibrio sp. ALJ1 (assembly GCF_000745395.1). Classification (NCBI taxonomy): domain Bacteria; kingdom Pseudomonadati; phylum Pseudomonadota; class Gammaproteobacteria; order Chromatiales; family Ectothiorhodospiraceae; genus Thioalkalivibrio; species Thioalkalivibrio sp. ALJ1. The sequence goes on from NZ_JQIW01000003.1 coordinate 200,490, forward strand.
CAGGCTTGCTGAAGGACTTGGGCTTTGCACTGATGGATTCAGATCGATCCGTACGCGGCTTGCTCGGCTTGCGCGGAGCAGCCGGACGCGCATCGTCCTGGTTCGCAGCCTCACCCGGGCGGGGCGCCTGACGGGTCAGTCCCAGCTTGCGATTGGCCACATGGATGTTACCCAAGCGCTGAATCGCGGCGTCATCGAGCGAGGCGGGCAGATCAACGTGGCTATGATCGTCGCGCAGGCCAATCCGGCCGATATCGCGACCGTTCAGGCCACCCTCGTTGGCGAGTGCGCCGACTATCGCCCCTGGAGCCACTCCGTTATTGCGGCCGACGGGCATGTAGTAGCGGACCATGTCGGCTTCCGGTTCGCGGTCCTTGCCGCGCGAGGGGCGTTCGCCCCGCGGTTTGCTGTCGCGGCGGCTATTGCCGCGCTCGGAGGGGGCAGACCGGGCTGCTGCCAGCACCGGATCAGAGCCCTGATGGGCGCTAGCATCCAGCGGGCTGCCCGCGGTGGCAAGGGCGATCAGGGCGGTGGCGAGGTCCCGCTCGGAGACTTCGCCATTGGCCAGCAGCCGATCGACCAGCGCCTCATGTGCGGTCGCTTGTTCGGTTCCCAGCAAGGCCTGCACGCGTTCTGAAAAGCGGGTTTCTCGACGCGCTTGCACGGCGGCGCGGTCCGGCACGGCCTGTTCGCGCACCGGTTTGCCAGTGAGGCGTTCGATGTCCTTCAGCATGCGGCGCTTGCGCGGCTCCAGGAACAGGATGGCACGACCCTTTCGGCCGGCGCGGCCGGTACGGCCGATGCGGTGCACATAGACCTCGGCATCGCCGGGGGCATCAAAGTTGAATACGTGGCTAATGCGCGGGACGTCGATGCCGCGGGCCGCCACATCGGTGGCCACGATGACATCCAGGCGGCCGTCGCGAAGATCGCTGACGACGCGTTCGCGTTCGCCTTGTTCCATGTCGCCGTTGAGCGCGGAAGCCGCGATACCCATGGAGCTCAAGGCATCGGCAATCTCGACCGTGGCGGCTTTCGTGCGTGAAAAGACCACTGCGGCGTCCAGATCCGCCTCGGTCTCCATCAGGCGGCCGAGGGCCTCCATTTTGTGGCGCTGGTCGACCAGGCAGTAGCTTTGGTCGATGTCGGTCCCGGCCTCGTTACCGGCACCAATTTTGATCTCTTCCGGGTCGCGCATATGGCGATGGGCAATGCGACGGATCGGGGCTGGCATGGTGGCCGAAAACAGGGTGGTTTGGCGCTCTTCCGGCGTCTGTTCCAGGATCCACTCGATCTCTTCGACAAAGCCCATGCGCAGCATCTCGTCGGCTTCGTCGAGGACCACCACGCGCAGGGTTTCAAGGTTCAGGGTGCCGCGCTTGATGTGATCCACGACACGACCCGGTGTGCCGACCACGATCTGCGGGCCCTTGCGCAGGGCACGCAGCTGCTCGCCCATCGGCTGGCCGCCGTAAACCGGCAGCACGTCGATGCCGCTGAAGCCCTTGGCGAATTCACTCAATGCGCCCGCGACCTGGTTGGCCAGTTCGCGAGTGGGCGCGAGGACCAGCGCCTGGGGCGTGCGGTTGCCCGCATCGATCAAGTCGATTAGCGGGAGGCCGAAGGCGCCAGTCTTGCCGGTGCCGGTCTGGGCCTCGCCCAACACGTCACGGCCGTTCAAGAGCGCCGGGATGCAAGCGGCCTGAACCGGGGTAGGAGTGGCGAAGCCCATATTCGACAGGGCACGAACCAGCGACTCGGAAAGCCCGAGCTGGGCGAAGGAGGGGGAATCAGACATTGAAGTACTCACACAGGCCGGAAACAAAGGCCCGGCGAAAATCGGATGGCAGCTGCCAACCCGGCATCATACACGAATCGGGGGCATGGGAAGAGGGAGAACGGTGAATTTCTTACCAGACTGGACCGGGCTCCAGATTTGCGACCGTTAGTAACGATCGAGTTGGGCGTCTATTGGCTTGCTACAGGGGGAATATCTCCGGTTGGTGCGAGCGTTGCAAGGCTTTGGGATGCGGCATTGTCCTAGCCATACAGTCGGGATATAGTTCGCCGAAGAAAAATTGCTGGATGTAGTATGCCGCTTAACCCGACGGATCTATTCAATCTGCTGGCCGACCAAACTCGGTTGCGGTCCTTATTTTTGATGCAGGCGGAAGGGGAGTTATGCGTGTGCGAACTCACGCATGCCCTAGAGATGTCTCAACCAAAGGTGTCGCGCCACCTTGCGGCGTTGCGTCAGCACAAGTTGGTACGTACTCGACGCGCCAGTAACTGGATCTACTACCGGCTTTCGCCTGATTTGCCTGCGTGGGCATCGGAGGTCCTGCAAACGGCCGCCCGACCCGTCGCGGCGGCCGAGCCGTTCACTGGCGATCGCAAACGGCTCGCCACGGCGCCTAGCCGAGTGGACTGCCGCGAGACCGCTTGAACGCCAGCAGGAACAGTCGGCCGCTGAATGCAGAACGGTCGGGATGCCTTTTTGGTTGTCCCGGCCGTTTTTCGTTTCGGCCCGCGCTCGGCCAAGTCGACGACTTTGATTGTACGGACCGCTCAGGCGGCACCGGTGGCGCCTTCACGATGGCGTCTTGCGATATCGCGTAGTTCATGGCGAAGGGCTGGGCGCAGGGGGGCGTTGAGGTGTGCGCGGATACGGGCAGGTGGCACGCCGTGTCGGCGGGCGAACAGGCCAAGGGCGTAGGCCAGGTCGTCGCGCGAGAGGGCGGCGTCTCGCTCCGCGGACGGGCCCTTGCAGGAACCGCACTGGTTCACGCGTACATGGGAAGCGGTATTGGCCAGGAATACCCCGAAGCCCATCTGCACAGCGACGAGTTCCGCGATATGAGCCTCATTGCCTTCCAAGGCTGGGGGCGGATTTCCGGCGGTAGCCAAAAGGCGCAAGGCGATCTCGCGCGCAAAATGGGCGATCAATGCCTGGGAATGGGGGACCAGAGCAGGATCGTAGGGAATGCCTACGGTGCCGGGTGGCGGGGTGAACGGATTCTGGCTCGGGCGCGCCTCACCCATGGCCGTCCAGGGAATTGGATCGTCCATCAGATTACCTGGTTGAACCAGGCGGAATGGACTGTCCGAAAGACCCCCATGGTACAGCACGCGATCAAATACGAGCTGCGCCATGGCCTGGTGCGTGTCTGCCTGGCCAGGAAAGTCCTCGGCGGTGGGTAATACCAGATGCGCTTTGCGGAGCATGGGCCCGAAGTGGGGTTCATTTCCGGCCCAGTCGAAGATGGCGTGGATCCAGGCACGGCTTTCCGGGTCAAGGGCCGGGGTACGCTGGAACAGGCGGGGAATGAGCGAGATCACGTGAGCCACTCGGGACGGGTGAGGGCCCATTGTAGTGGATGCGATCCGGTTGTCGCGATGCCTGAGTGGCGGGAATATGGAACCGGCTGGAGTGTGCCTGAACGCCGAGAGGCCCAGGGCACGGAGCCCCGGGCCTTTCGGGTGGGTCAAGACGCTTAGTTGAAGGCTTCGCCGGGCTTGACGCCCATGGCCTTCAGAATCATGGCCAGGGGGCAGAAGCCGGTGAAAGCGGACTGCAGCAGGTTAAAGCCGACGAACAGGGTCAGAATCAGCCACATCGGGGTGAAGATCCACGCGAGGATGGCGCTGATGATGATGACGGTGCCGGCAAAGGCCATTACGACGCGATCAATACTCATGGGTGGTGCCTCCTGGTGAAGTATTAGTAATATCTAATATGAGGGCTAGCGCCCGTGAACACAAGGGGCACCGGGGCGTGTTTTGTTGACTGCAAGCCGATGCGCCGACCGAGCTTAGGGAAATATCTCGCCCGGCTTGAGCCCGAGGGATTTGAGGATCTTCACTAGGGGGCAGAATCCGGTGAAAGACGCCTGGATCAGGTGCGCCCCTATAAAGACAGCGAGCAACAGCCACCAGGTGCTGGCGACCCAGGTCAGCAGGGCGCTGACCAGGACCACAATGCCGGCGAAAAGCATGAAGAAGCGGTCGGTGGACATGGGTTATCCCTCCCTTTTTGTCCGATACATATCCATGTAGATAGCACTTGGACGGGGCCACGGCAAGCGGGCCCTGTGCCGTATGACGCAGTGCGCGCCGGACCGTCGGAGAGGCGTGTCGGACTAGCGTTCTTCGATGGAGGTGTACTCGCGGGCCGGGTAGCCGGTGTAGAGCTGACGCGGCCGCCCGATACGCGATTCCGGGTCCTGCATCATCTCGTTCCAGTGCGAGATCCAGCCGACGGTACGCGCCAGTGCGAAGATCACAGTGAACATGTTCAGTGGGATGCCCATCGCGCGCAGGATAATGCCGGAGTAGAAGTCCACGTTGGGATAGAGCTTGCGTTCGATGAAGTACTCGTCCTCCATCGCGATGCGCTCGAGCTCCATGGCCACGTCGAACAAGGGTTGGTTGTCCGCCCCCATATCGCCCATTTCGGCCAGCAGCTCATGGGTCATCTTGCGGATGATTCGGGCGCGCGGGTCGTAGTTCTTGTATACGCGGTGGCCAAAGCCCATCAGGCGGAACGAGTCGTTCTTGTCTTTCGCGCGGGCGACGAAATCCTCCACGCTTTTGTCCGAGTGCACGATCTCCTCGAGCATGCGGATGACTTTCTCGTTTGCGCCACCGTGCAGCGGGCCCCATAGCGACGCGATCCCGGCGGATATCGCGGCGAAGGGGTTGGCTTCGGAAGAGCCGGACAGGCGCACGGTCGAGGTCGAGGCGTTCTGCTCGTGGTCGGCGTGCAGGATCAGGATCAGGTCCAGGGCGCGGACGAACACCGGATTCGGCTGGTAGGGCTCGCTGGGTACGCCGAACATCATTGCAAGGAAATTAGCGGTATAGGACAGGTTGTTGTCCGGATACATGAACGGTTGGCCGTGCGCGTACTTGTACGACCAGGCAGCGATTGTCGGCATCTTGGAGATCAGCCGGTGCGCGGCAATGCGGCGGTGTTCCGGGTTATGGACATCGACGTTGTCGTGATAGAAGGCCGACAGGGCGCCCACCACCCCGACCATGATCGCCATGGGATGAGCGTCGTGGCGGAAGCCGTCGAAGAAGCGGCGCACCGCCTCGTGCAGCATCGAGTGTTCCTTGATGATGCGCGAGAAGTCGTGCAGGTCGTCGGATGAAGGCAGGTCCCCATTCAGCAGCAGGTAGCAGACCTCGAGGTAGGTGCTGCCTTCGGCTAGTTGTTCGATCGGATAGCCGCGATAAAGCAACGTTCCTTCGTCACCGTCGATAAAGGTCACATCGGAACGGCAGCTGGCCGTGGACATGAAGCCGGGATCGTAGGTGAAGTAGCCCAGTTCCTTGTACAGCGCGCGTATGTCCAGGCAATTCGGGCCGTGGGAGCCCTCCTGGATCGGCAGTTCGATGCTCTTGCCCGTGATGTTGTCGGTCAGGGTGACGGTTTTGCTCATGAAACGGCCTCGTTGGAAAGGGGACGTCCGGATGGGAAGTAAACCATGGTAAACCATCGACCGGGATTCGGCAGCGACTCCGGCGGGGCGGGCCGGGTGCTTTGGGGTTACAGCTTCCGGGATGTGTGGCGGGCGCGCTTTTCCGCGTACATGGCGGCGTCGGCGTTGTTCTGGGCCTCAGTTAGCGTGCCGCTGATGGTGCGGCATGCGTACCCGAGGGACGCGGCGACCCCCGCATCGTGCAGTGCGGTGCGCAAGCGCTCCGCGATCTCGGGCAAATGATCGGCCGGAGTTTCAGGGAGCAGGACGGCGAATTCGTCCCCGCCCAGGCGCGCCACGACATCGACGTCACGAGTGGCACCCTTCAGGGCCTGTCCGGCCGCAGCGATGAGGCGGTCCCCGGCCTCATGGCCGTACTGGTCGTTGGCGGCCTTGAGGCCGTCGAGATCGAATCCCATGATCCCGGCGGGTAGGTGGTGGTCCTGACAGCGCTGTTCCTCGGCCTGTAGCGCGAGCTGCCAGCCTCTTCGGTTGTAGGTCCCGGTCAGGCTGTCGGTGTAGGCCTCCAGGCGCAGTGCTTCGCGTTCGCGCTCCAGATCATCCAGTTGATGACGCAGTTGAATGAGCGATTCGACTACCGCAACGGCGGATTCGATTTCGCTCGCATGGGCCTCCAGGTTGTCCGGCAGGGGCTCTGGGTGCATCGCGCACAGCACGCCGAACATGCCGTGGTCGCGATCGTTGACCGGGAACCCCACATAGCTGCCAATGGCCGGCGGATCGTCATGGGCGGCAAGGGCCTGTCGATAAGCGGGGATTTGCTGCACATCGGGTGCGATATGCGGCGCATCGCCCGCCAGCATGCGGATGCAGAAGGAGTTGCCCCAGTCAAAGGCCGTCCCGGACCCGATGCCGTAGCCGTGATCGTCTGCCCGCACAACGATCTGCTCGTCACCTTCGACCCGGGTGAGCATCCACACGTCCATCGGCACGATGCGGTGCAGCATCTTGAGGGTGTGGTCCACGCCCCGGTTAAAGGGCGAAGGGGCATCGTCGATAGGGTCCTGAGCTCGTGGCATGGCATCCGTCGCGGGTACCGGCGATCGTGGGGTCGTACTCTATTCAGCCGCTGCGGCGCCGGCTTGCCGCAGGTGGCGTTCGGCGCGTATCTGTGCCTGTTCCAGACTTCCGGAGGCCGCCTCGCGCATGGCGTAGCCCACGTCCGCGGGGATTCCTTGTCCAGCCAGGGCGTGCTCCAGGTTTTCGCTGTACTGGGCGAGGGTGGTCGCGGCGCGTCCACGGATCAGAATGCCAAACCGGGCGCCCCCAGTCGACCGACAAACTCGCCTGGACCAATCTGGGCCTTCAGCGCCAGCACGGAGTGCACCAGCCCGGCGTCCTCTGCCTGGCCGCCCCTCTGCCCGGAAGGGGTTTGTGTGGCGAATGCCAACACGATCACACCAGCGGGCTGACCGCCAAGACGGCAGCGGGTCTCTTCAGCCTCCAGGGCCATCTCCCCGCCGCGGCGATTCAATGTGCCGGTGGGCGGGTCGCTGTGGGTGGCCAGGGCCGTCTGCAGGCGCAGACGGTCCAGCTCTTCCGCGTGCTGGTCCAGTCGCAGGACGTGACTGAGGGCCGTAGCCGTCGCCTGGATGACCGGCTGGTGCCGAGTGATTTCGGTATCCATGGGTTTTGGGTGCAGCCCGCAGAGGGTGCCGAACAGCTTGCCGTCGGCATCGTGTAGCGGAAATCCGACATAACAGCCGATGTTCGCCTGTTCATTGATGGTGGCGCTCGAATAGGCCGGAACGGCCTGCGCATCCGCCGCGATGTTGGGACCTTCGCCGGCATGCATGCGGATGCAGCAGGAATGCTGCCAGTTAAAGACGGCACCGGGGCGGATCCGGGGTGCCTTGCCACGCGTGTGCAGGACGATCCAGTCATCGCCTTCGACGCGGGTGATCATCCAGAGATTCAGCGGAATCAGATGGTGCAGGGCCTCCAGAATGGCATCGATCGCACTGGTGAAGTCATCGGCCAAAGGCGTGGCAAGGGTGTTCGCAGACATTAGATGCTTCGCGCTACAGTCGGGGCAGGTCGGGGTGTGCGAGCTGGCCATGATGGACGTGCTCGCGGCCGAATTCGGCACAGCGGGCGAGGGTCGGGATCGCTTTTCCGGGGTTGAGCAGCCCCAGTGGATCGAAGGCGCGGCGCAGTCGGTGGAACTGTTCCAGTTCCGGGGCCGGGAACTGGGCGCACATGCCATCCAGTTTTTCTACGCCCACGCCGTGTTCTCCAGTGATTGTGCCGCCCACGGCGACGCACAGTTCGAGGATCTGCTGGCCAAATGCCTCGGCCGTTTCGAGCTGACCCGTCTGGTTGGCGTCGTAAAGGATCAGGGGGTGGAGGTTGCCGTCCCCTGCATGAAAGACATTGCAGACCCCGAGACCGTGTTCCGCCGACAGCTCGTTGATTCGGTGGAGGACGGTTCCCAGTTGATGCCGTGGGATGGTGCCATCCATGCAGTAGTAGTCCGGCGAGATGCGGCCTGCGGCCGGGAAGGCTGCCTTGCGCCCGGCCCAGAACAGGGCACGTTCGGCATCATCGCGAGCGGTGCGGACTTCGGTCGCGCCAAGATCCAGCAGTTTCTGGCGCACCACCATCACGTCTTCGGACACTTCCGCATTGGTGCCGTCCAGCTCGCACAGGAGGATCGCCGCAGCCTCCACCGGGTAGCCCGCGTGGACAAAGTCCTCAGCGGCGCGGATGGCCGCGTTGTCCATCATCTCCAGCCCCGCCGGGATCAGACCCGCAGCGATAATACCGGCCACGGCACCCCCGGCCGTCTCGATGTCATCGAAACTGGCCATCAGGACCTGCGTGCGTTCTGCGCGCGGCAGGAGCCGGACGGTGACTTCGGTGACGATGCCGAGCATGCCCTCGGAACCGATCATGAAGGCGAGGAGGTCCAGACCGGGGGTGTCCAGGGTCTTGCCTCCGAGGCGGACGACTTCGCCGTCGAGGGTGACGATCTCCAGGCCGGTTACGTTGTGCACGGTGAGCCCGTACTTCAGGCAATGCACGCCCCCGGCGTTTTCTGCCACATTGCCGCCGATGGAACAGGCGATTTGCGAGGAGGGATCCGGGGCGTAGTACAGACCCTGCGGCGCCGCGGCCTCGGAGATCGCGAGGTTGCGCACGCCGGGCTGGACGACGGCACAGCGATTGTCGGCGTCGATCTCCAGGATGCGGTTGAAACGCGCCATCGACAGCAACAAGCCGGTCTCGCTCGGCAAGGTCCCACCGGACAGGCCGGTGCCGGCGCCGCGTGGAATGATCGGCACACCATGCTCGCGGCAAAGCCGCAGGCACGTCATCAGTTCGTCACGGGTTCGGGGCAGGGCGACGGCCCCGGGGATCTGGCGATAGGCCGACAGCCCATCGCATTCATAAGCCCTCCGCTCGGACTCCTCGGTGACGAGCGCGTCGTTGGGCAATGCATCGCGCAGCGCATTTACTACCGCCGCGAGTGCCTGGGCGGCAGCCTCCATGTGCTTAAGCGGGGACACGGCATTCATAGGCGTGATGGTAGGGGCTCGCTGGGTCCATGCTGGGTGATCGCATAAACTGTACGTCTTTTCCAGGGGCGAGATGCAATGACGAGCGTGGGGATCGGTTCCTAGCTGGTCGTGGCCGTCGGGGGTGCGCTGGGGTAGGCGTTGCGCCTGGACATGCAGGAATGGATGGTGCCTGGGACCGGGCCCTTGCCTATATCGCCACGAGCCTCCTGCGTTGTGTGTTGGCGGCGGCGGCTGGGCTCTGCGGGGTCCGCTTTGTGCTGGGCGCCGGACCGGTTGCTTCGTAAAGCCGTTCCTACAGGCCAGCGCTTGGCGTGGACGCCACCGGGCCGCAACCGTAGACTTCTCCGTCGTTCCCTCAAACCGGTATCGGAAACCCGCCATGCTTGATATTCGCAGCCTGCGCCAGGATCTGGACGCGACCGCCACGGCGCTCGCTCGTCGTGGCTATAACCTGGATCGTGACCGCTTTGAGAGCCTGGAAGCGCGGCGCAAAGAGCTCCAGGTGCGCACCCAGGAGCTGCAGGCCGAGCGCAATTCCCGGTCCAAGGGGATTGGGCAGGCCAAGGCGCGGGGCGAGGACATCGAGCCGCTGAAGGCCGAAGTTGGACGCCTGGGCGACGAGTTGAAGCAGTGCGAGACCGACCTGCACGAGGTGCAGGAAGCGCTGGACGCGTTGCTGATGCAGATCCCCAATCTGCCCCAGGCGGACGTGCCCGACGGGCTGGACGAAACCAGCAACGTGGAGATTCGTCGCGAAGGGACGCCGCGTGCCTTCGATTTTGCGCCCCGCGACCATGTGGATCTCGGTCTGCCCGGCGGCTGGCTCGATTTCGAGGCGGCCGTGCGGGTGGCCGGGTCGCGCTTTGTGGTGATGCGAGGGGAGATGGCGCGCCTGCATCGCGCCCTGACCCAGTTCATGCTGGATCTGCACACCACTGAGCACGGGTATCAGGAGACCTACGTTCCCTACCTGGCCAATCCGGAATCCCTGGAGGGGACAGGGCAGCTCCCGAAGTTCGACGCCGATCTGTTCTCGGTGGACTGTGATCAGCGCTATCGCCTGATCCCAACTGCCGAGGTGACCCTGACTAACCTGGTGCGGGAGCAAATCCTGGAAGCGGACGAGCTACCCCTGCGAATGGTGGCGCACACCCCGTGTTTCCGTTCTGAGGCGGGTAGCTACGGTCGCGACGTTCGCGGACTGATCCGCCAGCACCAGTTCGAGAAGGTGGAGCTGGTGCAGATCGTGCGACCTGAAGAATCGGAGGCGGCGCTGGAGGACTTGCTCGGGCACGCGGAGAAGATCCTGCAGGCGCTGGAGCTGCCGTACCGGGTGATGCTGCTGAGTGCCGGGGATATGGGCTTTGCCGCGGCGCGCACCTATGACCTCGAGGTCTGGTTGCCCGCTCAGGAGGCCTATCGCGAGATATCCTCGTGCTCGAATTTTGAATCCTTCCAGGCGCGGCGCATGCAGGCACGCTTCCGCCCGAAGGCCGGAGAGCGGCCGGAATTGGTACACACCATCAACGGCTCCGGCGTGGCGGTCGGCCGCGCCCTGGTTGCGCTGTTGGAGAACCACCAGCAGGCCGATGGCTCGATCCGCATCCCGGAGCGGTTGCGCCCTTATCTCGGGGGAACCTCGGTGCTGGAGCCGCCGTCCGAATAGCAGGCCCATCCGGAGTGACCCCGTGAAACCTTCTCTGCCCGGAAATCATCGCTTCGGCGTTCTCGCCACCCTGGTGCTGTTCTTCATGGCGCTGGCGATCCTGCCGACGGCCGCGGGGGACGATCCGGAGGAGGACGAACTGCTGGAAGAAGGGCTCGTCTTCGACGACACTCCGCGGCCGATTGGCTTGCATACCCCTGAATGGTTTGAACTGAGTTTTCTCGATCTGCGGGAGGACCTGGAAGACGCCGTGGAGCAGGGCAAGATGGGGCTGGCGGTGTACTTCGGGATGGACGACTGCCCCTATTGCGAGGCGCTATTCGACAAGAACTTTTCCCAGGATGACATCCGTGACTATCTGTCTTCGCACTTCAATGTGGTGGCAATCGATGCGCTGGGAACGCGCGAGGTCACGGATCTTGATGGCGAGACCTGGCTGGAGCGGCGTTATGCCGCCGAGCAGCGCCTGAATTTTACCCCATCCATTGCCTTTTATGACGCCGAGGGTGAGCGGATTCACCAGATGCGGGGTTACTATCCGCCGTACCGGTTTCGGGCGTTGCTGGAGTATGTGATCGACCGCCACGATAAGGAAGAAAGCTTCCGAGACTATCTGGAGCGGGCCGATCCACCGCCCAAGTTTGATCTGGATGACATCAACGAACGCGACTTCTTTGTGAACCCGCCGTATGCGCTGGATCGCAGCCGGATTCCAGCGGATCGTCCGTTGGTAGTCTTCTTCGAACGCGAGGCCTGCCATGCCTGCGATATCCTGCATTCCGAGCCCTTGCAGGATGACGCCGTGTTAGAGCGCATTGCGATGATGGATGCGGTGCAGCTAAACGCGGACGATCCCGATACACCCGTGCTGACGCCGGCGGGGGAGCGTACCAATGCGAAAGAATGGGCGGCGGACCTGGACGTTCACTGGGCGCCGACCATGATCTTTTTCGACGAGAAGGGCGAGGAGATCATCCGGATCGACTCCGTGGTCCACCTGAATCGTCTGCGCAACGTGATGGACTATGTGCTGACGCGCGGTTACGAGGAATTCCCGACGTTTGAACGCTGGCGTGCGCAGCAGCCGGCGCGTCCCTGACACTGCAAAGAAAGGCCTACATCGTGCACTTCGAACGTGATTTCGTGATCCGTAACCGAGATGTCCTGGAGGGCATCGTCGCCCGCTCTCATCGCGTGGCGCTGGGCATCTTCGTGCTGACTTTTTCGGGGTATGGTGGGGCGGTCTGGCTGTGGTTCCAGGACAATCTCTGGGGCGCGCTGATCCTGGCGACGGTTAGCTACCTGGTGTTTCGGCAGTTCCGCATGCTCGCATTGGGCGTGGCGCGTATGCCCTTGCGCGGCGATCCGGAGGCGGTGGAGGCGCTCCGCGCGATTGATGTCGCGTTGGACCAGGACAAGCCACACCCCGTGCTGGCCGAGGTGGAGGCCCACCTGCGGGCGCTGGAGGATGAACCGCCCAGCGCCGAGGAGCGCCGCACGGTGGCGGACCAAGACGACACGAAGTAGGGACCGCTCGGAGCGGCGCTGCCACGTCCACTAATGGGGGTCAGAGTTCGACCGGCACGCCCAACTTCTGCTCGATCACGCGCACCAGGGTCGCGTGCAGCTCCTCGCCATTACGATCGTCGATCCAGGCGCCTTCCTCGTCGGAATAGCCGAAGTGGGCCGGCCCTTCGGGCGAGGACAGCCAGATCTGCTGGGCCGCCTCCTGACGATTGAGGATCATCTGGGCGCCGTCGTCGAATTCGATCGTCATGACTCCATCGATCAGGTCAATGTCGAGGTCATCCAGGGCGCTCTGGTCGCTCAGTCGGGTCTGGATGTCGTCCAGGGTGTTTTCGGCAAATACGGCAAAAGACGTCTGGCTCATGGAATTCTCGGTACGTTGGTCAAATGCGGACAGGCCGCGCCCCGGTGGGGCGCGGGTTCGGGAGTATAAGTCAGGCGCGCCAGGCGGCGATCGCCAACCCTAGCCAGCCCAGGATGAAGGCAGTCCCGCCCATTGGCGCGATCGCACCGAGGATGCGCGGCGCCCCAAGTGCCAGGGCGTAGAGGCTGCCGGAAAAGAGCAGGGTACCGATCACCATGGCGACGGCGCTGGCGGCGGCCCAGCCATGCGCCAGGTGGCTCCACAGTGCCGCGATCAGCAGCAGGGCCAGGGCATGGATGAAGTGGTATTGCACTCCGGTATGCCAGGTGGCGAGGGCGTGTCCGGATAGACGCTCCTGCAGGGCGTGGGCCCCGAAGGCACCGAGGATGACCGCTACGCCAGCGAGAAGGGCGGCGATCGTAATGATCGGCCGTATTAGCGGTTCACTGCCGCCCATCAGGCGTCGTCGCCCATCTCGCGGTCGATGTCCTCGCCAGCGACCCAGCCGTGTTCGCGGGCGCGATCGATCGCTTCCTGGTGGATGCGTTCGTGGCGCTCACGGAGTTCCGCGGGCAGGTTGCTGATGCGCAGGTCGTACTTGTCCCACTCGGCGTTGACCTGGTCGTGGAGCATCTGGATGCGGGAGACATCCCAGCCCTCGCAGGTCTCGGTTTCGGGCAGGATGCCGAATACCCAGGCATCGCGGATGAAATTGCCGATAGGCGTCATGCCGGCGTACATATCGTTGTACAGGCCGACGTAGGAGCGGCTGGAGCGTTTGGGTGCATTCATGCCGCATAGTGTAGGCGTGCACTTGGCCCAGGCAAAGCGATTTCGCAAGGGCCCGCAGGCCCACCATAAGAGGCGAACCGTGCAGGTCCCGAATGACACCCTGGCGCGGGTGCGAATCCGCGCCCTGATCAAGTTGATGGTTTTCGGCGCAGTTGCCTTGTTGGTGGTCGTGCTGTTGAGCTACGCGCTCTCACGCCCGGGCGATGCTCGCGGCGAGACCTTGCGTGTGGACCTGCGAGACATCGCGCCCGGTGAGGCGAAACGCCTGGTATGGGAGAGCCGGCGGGTACTGGTGGTGCATCGGGATGCCGCGTGGCAGGAAGCGTTGGCCGACGATGCAGACCTCGCCGACCCCAATGCCCGGAGGGGGCAGCAGCCGGATGGCCTGACGTTGCCCCTGCGTAGTTATCGCCCGGAATGGCTGGTGGTGATCGGCGAAAGCACCGATTTGGGCTGCGAACTGAATCTCGTGCATCCCGAAGAAGCGGAAGGCTGGTCCGGTGGGTTTGAGGATCGCTGCCGGGGTGGGCGGTATGACGGGGCTGGACGCGTCTATGCCGACCAGCCGGCGCGTAGAAACCTTCCAATTCCGGAATATCGCCTGTCCGGTGATGACCAACTCATGCTTGGGGGTTCCTGATGCTCGCAGGCTCAGGGGGCTTGAAGCGCGGGATACAGGTCGAAGCGCACGCTCTTTCCTTTCACGCTGGCCTGGGGTGTGTCCGGCCCGATGGCTGGGGCGTGCAAAGGCCGTTTAACGATCACACGGCGTTCGACTCCTGCGCGTAGGGTGGCGAGCGTCTGGTCGGCATCCGGGTCGGCCACATCCGGCATCAGCGCCTGAATCAATTGCATGTCCTTTTTTACGGCCGCTCGCTTGGCCCGTTCCGGGAACATGGGATCAAACACCGCTGCGGTCGCCAGTGGTTCCAGCTGGCTCGGGTTGGCCGGGCCTTCGAACAGGGTGATGCGTTCGATGATGGTTGCCAGCTCGGATGTTCGGCTCGCGCGCGCAAGCGCATCGGCAAGGACCCGGTACACCACCGGGTGGCGCTCCCAGGCGGTGACGCGGAAGCCATGCGCCGCCAGGAGCAGGGTGTCGCGGCCGATGCCGGCGGAGGCGTCAATGACATGGCTGTCGCGCGGCAGCTTGCCGAATGCGCGGATCAGCCCCTCGCGCTGATGCCCAGCATGGGCGAGCCGGTAACCCTGGCGCCCGGCGGCAAAATCGAGGCGAAGCCGCAAGGGTGGACGGCGATCGGTGCGCAGGAGCGCAAGCCCCTCGGGGCCGAGCTCCAACGTCAGTTCGGCCTCTCCCGAATGCTGATAACCAAGTGCCTCCAGCGTCTCGCGCAGGGCGCGGGCTTCGGCCTCGTGCCCCAGGATCGCTTGTACTGTGAGCGGCATGGGGGGTCAGTAGTGGGGCGGGGGGCGTTCGGCACCCTCGGGTCCACCGTCGCGTTCTTCCAGCTCACGGAGCCGGTCCCGCAACCATTGCACCTGCTGACGTAGCTCACTGTTGGCCTGTTGTAGCGCCAGCTGAACGCGGGCCTGTTCCTCCTGGGTGTATTCCTGATGGGCCAAGCGGACCTCCAGGTCCTCGATCCGTTTTTGCAGGGCTTGCGGGTTCATGCGTGTCACTCCACCACGTTGCGCGGTTTGCCGCTGGCAAAGGATCGGATATTCGCGGCCAGCTCGTTGATCACCCGCTGACGTGCCGAGCGGGCCGCCCAGGCCGTGTGTGGCGTCAGGATCAGGTTGGGGATGTCGTCGGCCAACAGCGGATGATCAGCGGGAGGTGGCTCGGGCTCGACCACGTCGATGCCGGCACCGCCCAGGTGGCCGCTGCGCAGGTGCAGGGCCAAGGCTTCGGGGTCGACCAGGCCCCCACGGGCCGTATTCAGAAGCAAACTGCCCGTTCGCATGCGCTGGAGGGCGTCGTCGTCGATCAGATGTCGGGTTTCCGGCGTCAGCGGGCAGTGCAGGCTGATGGCGTCACACTGCGCCAGGAGTTCCGCCAGCGGCATACGCTCCTGTGACCCGGAAGCCTGGTGTGCTCGGGTAGGTTCCAGGCTCTCGGCCAGGCGAACCTCCATGCCAAAGGCTTCGGCGATGCGGGCGGTCGCCTTTCCGAGGACGCCCCACCCGACGATGCCGATGCGCATGCCAGCCAAGGTGCCAATCGGATGATCCAGGAGGCAGAACTGATCGGATTCGGACCAGCGCCCGGCACGAATATCCGCGCGATAGTCGTCGAGTCGGGTGACCAGTGTGAGCAACAGCGCAAAGACATGCTGAACCACGGAGTCCGTTGCGTAGTCACGGGCGTTGCTGACAACGATCCCCAGCCGCTGGGCGGCCTCGACGTCGATGTTGTTGGTGCCGGTTGCCGCGGCGCAGATGAGTCGCAGCTTGGGTGCAGCGGCCAGTGCATCCGCATCAAGCTCGACCTTGTTGGTAATGACGACCTCGGCTTCATGGATGCGTTCAGTGACTTGGCCGGCTTGTGTGCGCTCGTGGAGGGCCCAATGCGGCAGGCAGTCCTGAAGCTCGCTCAGGTCAAGGTCACCACGGTTGACGGTGTCGAGATCGAGAAAGACGCCGCGCTGAGGCTGGTTCATGGTCGGGTTCCAATGAAAAAGGGCCCCGCGCAGCGGGGCCCTGGATCGCGTTCCTGCGATGCCGTACTCGCTGAAACCTAGTTGTCGCCCATGAAGGCGTGGAACAGGTTCAGCAGGTGCAGGAACATCACGTAGAGGTTCGCGTACAGCGAGACGGTCATCACGACGTAGTTGGCCTCCTTGTCGTGGATCATCCGGCTGGTGTCGAACAGGATGGCCGCGGACAGCAGAAGGACGACGCCGGTCGAGATCGCGAGCGACAGGGCCGGGATCGCCAGGAACAGGTTGGCGACAATGGCCAGCAGCGCTACCACCAGGCCGACGACGAGGAAGCCGCCCAGGAAGCTGAAGTCTTTCTTGGTGGCCAGTGCATAGCCGGAGAGCGTGACAAACGCGACCGCGGTCGCGGCGAAGGCGTTCCCGACGATTTGTGGCCCGTTCGGCAGGCCCAGGTACATGCTCAGGATCGGGCCAAGGAAGAAGCCCAGCACACCCGTGAAGGCGAAGGTGAGCACCAGGCCCAGCACAGAGTTGCGCGCGGCATAGATGGCGAACGGTCCGCCAATCAGGACGCCGAGCATGAAGATCCAGTGCACCGGCGGTGCGTTGACCGCCATGGCGATGAACGCGGTGATCGCGCTGAAGGCCAGGGTGAGCGACAGCAGCATGTAGGTCTGTCGGATCACCTTGTTGGTGGAGATGGTCTCGCTGATAGAACCCGTACTGGACGGATTACGGCTGGAGCGGACGATCTGGTCTCGGGACACGGGACAACTCCTTCAGTGGGTTCGAAACAGCAAACAGTGTAGCGAGAAGCGCGGATGGTTGCAGCGTTTCCATGGTCCGCCCGTGGCATCGGCCGGACCATGGCGTGAATCCGCCTGCGGGCGCTACTTGATGGGCTCCCCAGCCTTTTCCGAAACCGTCTTCACCGCCTGATCGGTGGACTTGAAGATGTTGTCCTTGCCGATGATCTCGTCGAGCCCGGTGCGCTGCATGACCTCCATCACCTGGGCCTTCACACCAGCGAACACCAACGTGATCCCGCGGGCCTTCAAGCGGTGCACCAACTGATGGATGACCTCCTCACCGGAGGCGTCGATCTCATTAATGCCCTTGCCGACCACAATCAGGTATTTGGCCTGCGGATGGCGGGCCAGAAGGTCCAGCACGGCATCCTCGAAGTATGGCACGTTGGCGAAGTAGAGGGAGCCATCGAAGCGCATCATGCCAACCTTCTCGTTGGTCTCCAGTCCATAGCGCTGGGCCTCGCGCAGGGTGCCGTCCTCGTAGCGCGCCAGCTCCGAGACACGCGGCTGCATGGTGCGGTACAGGTACAGCACGATCGCAAGGCCGGCACCGATGAGGATGCCGTAGTCCAGGTTGGGTGCCATGGCCAGCGTCGCGACAAAGGTGACGATCGCGGCGGCCCCGTCGTGCTTGTTGGCCACCCAGGCATGCTTGATGGCCTTGAAATTAATGAGCCCGACGACCGCCATCATGATGATGGCCGCCAGCACCGCCTGAGGCAGGTGATAAATCAGTGGTGTCAGGAACAGGAGTGCCAGGCCGATGATCACGGCCGTGATCACAGAGGCCAGCCCCGTTTTCGCACCCGAGTTCAGGTTGACCGCCGATCGCGAGAACGAGCCGCTCACCGGGTAGCCCTGGGAGAAGCCCCCTGCGATGTTCGCAAGGCCCTGACCCATCAGCTCCTTGTTGGGGTCCAGGCGTTGCCCGGTACGGGCCGCCATGGCTTTCGCAATCGCAATGGCCTCGGTAAAGCCGACCAGCGCGATGACGAAGGCGGTGGTCAAAAGGGTAGTGACCGTTCCAAAGGTGATTTCCGGTGCCGAGAGGTTCGGCAGACCCTGGGGCACATTGCCGACTACGGCGCCGCCCCCATTGAGCTGAACGCCATCTTCGCTGACGCGCTCGACGCGCCAGTTGGCTGAGTCTGCCCGTTCGCGTTCGGCGTCGGTGAGGTGCTCATCCGCGATGAAACGCGCCGGTTCATCGTTCTCGCCCGGTACGCGGCGTAGCCTGATGTCGCGGATCTCGTCACGCTTGCTGGCGAGTTCTGGACGCAACTCGTCGCGTTCCAGGCGCAATTGGTCGGCTTCGTGGCGTAGACGGACTGCCTCGGCGCCGTCCAGCCCCTGTGCCTCCGCTTCCAAGTTCCGGATCTCCTCATCGAGCTCGGCCAGGCGGCTGCTCTCGCGTTCGATGGCCTGGGCTAGCGTGACCACCTCGGCCGGTGCGATCTGGTCCACGGAGGTCTCGGCCTTGCGCTCGTAGCCAATGGCCCAGCTCAGCACAATGGCGACAACGACTGCGACAAGGACGCCGGGGACCTTCGGTGTGAAGCGCTTCATCAGGACCATCAGGGCGATGGCGCCCAGGCCGAAGATAAGCGTCGGCCAGTGAACGCTGCCTAGCTCCAGCACCACGCCCCAAAGGCCGAGCAGGAAATGACCGCTAGTGTCGATGGGCACACCCAGCAGCTTGTTGACCTGGGACAAGCCGATGATGATCGCGGCCGCATTAGTGAAGCCGACGATGACCGGGTGCGAGATAAAGCTGACCAGCGCGCCCAGCTTGAACAGACCCAGTACCAGCTGCACCACGCCGACAATGAATGCGAGTGCGATCGCCAGGGCGACGAACTCGGTCGACCCCTCGGCAGCCAGTGGCACCAGGGCCGACGCGGTAAGCAGCGAGACGACGGCCACCGGGCCGGTGGCGAGCTGGTTGGATGAGCCCCACAGGGCCGCGACCATCACCGGCAGCAGGGACGCATAAAGCCCGTACACCGGCGGCAGACCTGCCAGCTGTGCATAGGCCATCGACTGGGGAATCAGGACCAGGGCGACCGAGATGCCAGCGATGAAATCCGCGTTGAGGGTTTGCTTGGTCGGACGCCAGCTCAGGAAAGGAAACACTCGCAGCAGCATCGAATTCATCGGGTCACTCGCTCGGCCGGTTCGTGATAATGGACGACGGCCGGACCGATACTGCGGCGCCGGGGATGATGCGTCCGGGCCGGTCGGCTGCCAGGGCCGTCGTCACTGAGATGGCAGCCAGGCCTAAGCCCGAAGCGTGGGACGGGCGCAGGCGGAAAGGAGTCCGCAATTATAGAGCCCTATTCCATTTTCTTCTATCTAACTTGTTCAATATGACGCATACCACATGAGCTATGGATAGATATGAGCAAGTGCGGGGAAGTGTGAGGAGAGGGGGGGATTGAATATGGCGGAGAGGGAGGGATTACTGCGGCGCGTAGCGCCTTGCCCTTCGGGTCGTCACCTGCTGTGACGCTCTGGCATCGCTGCGCGCTGCCAGTCGAACCATTGTTGTCGATTCCTCGTGTTCGAATCTGTGGCCGGCTGCGTTTCATGTGTCAGGCGGCAGCGCGGACGCGGTTGCTTAATCTGGCGGAGAGGGAGGGATTCGAACCCTCGAGGGGCTTTCACCCCTGCCGGTTTTCAAGACCGGTGCAATCAACCGCTCTGCCACCTCTCCGAGGTTGGGCATTGTCTGGCAAGGGGGGCGGACTGGCAACCGGTGAGCACGCTGCGTGGCCTGGCGGCCACGAGAGGGAGGGATCTGGGCCTTCGGGTTTCACTTGGCTTGAAGGGCAGTGCCAGCTGGGTATCAGAGTCATGTGGCGGCCCGTTACAAATTCGCTGTGAGGCTAATAGGCGGCCTTGGAATGCTTGACGCAGGCCCGGTGTGGCCCTAATCTTGAGCGCGTTCTGGGCGGTTAGCTCAGCGGTAGAGCACTGCCTTCACACGGCAGGGGTCACTAGTTCGAACCTAGTACCGCCCACCAGCATTATCAAAGGGTTAGGTCCATGCGGGCCTAACCCTTTTTTGTTGGGGGTGCGGCTGCCCGCGCACGGTCAAGCAGCAGGTGCTTCTCCGCTTCATTGGCAGAGCGCTCGGCGGCCCGCCGGAACGCCGCTGCCGCGGCCTCGCGTTCGCCGCAGCGCTCCAGCAGATCCCCGCGTACGGCGTGCAAAGGCACATAGCTGGACAGCGCTCGGGTATCGATGTCGGTGTCGAGTGCCGCCAGTACCTGTGCCGGGTCGTCGAACTGGGCGGCGGCCTGGGCCTGATGGATGCGTGCGGCTGGCGAGCCCGTGGTCGCGAACAGCGTTGCGTAGTGACCCGCGATCTGTGGCCAGTCGGTGCCGGAAAAGCTGGTTGCTGTCGCATGGCAGGCGGCGATGGCGGCCTGAAGGCGAAACGGGCTCGGCCTGGCATTCCGGTCTCGGGCGAGCCTGTTGGCACGGGACAGGGCGATCAGGCCACGGCGGATGCCGCCGCGATCCCACGTGCCGCGATCCTGGCTCTTCAGTAGCACTGGGTTGCCTTGCGCATCCATGCGCGCGGCCAGGCGCGCACCATGCAGTTCGATCAGGCCGAGCAGTGCCTGGGTTTCGATGTCCTCGGGGATGGCCTGTGCGAGCACGCGGGCCATACGCAGTGCCTCATGACAGAACTCGCCGTGCGTCCAGGCGTCGCCCTGGCTGGCCACATGGCCCTCGGTGAACAGCCGGTAGATCACTTCGTGCACGGATCCCAGGCGTTCCCGGCATTCAGACGCCGATGGCGTTTCGAACCGGACGTTGGCCTGGGCGAGTTTACGTTTGCCGCGGACGATGCGCTGCGCGATGGTGGTTTCGGAGACCAGAAAGGCACGGGCGAGGGCGGTGTTGTCGAGCCCGGCGAGGGTGCGCAGGGCAAGTGCGCAGCGAGTGTCGGGGGAGAGGATTGGGTGGCAGGCAATGAACAGCAGGGCGAGCGTGTCGTGACGGACATCGTCGCTCCATTGGGGCGTCGATGCCCCCAGGTGGCTGCATGCGATTTCATGGCCGTAATCGGCGACCAAAGCATCGCCCCGAGCTTCGCGGCGCAGATGGTCGACCGCGCGGTTGCGCGCGGTATGAAGCAGCCACGCGCTCGGGTTTTCCGGGATTCCCTGGGTGGGCCAGTGTTTGAGGGCGGCGATCAGGGCATCTTGTGCCACGTCTTCGGCGAGGGCGTAGTCGCCGCTCCAGCGCGCCAGGGCTGCCACGATGCGGCTCGCATCCAGACGCCATATGGACTCGATGCGGCGCTGGATGTCCTGTGCCCCAGGTGCCGGTTGTGCACCGGATTGGTTGCGGCCGCTCACCGTTCCACCAGTACCTCGAAGCCGCCCCAGAACATGCGCTGCAGGTCGAACGGTGGGTCTTGTTCCGGCGTTTTGTCCGGGCAAGGCAGGCGAGGGTCCGCCATGACGTCAGCATTGACACGATCCCGATGCTCGCGCGATTCGAAGCGGATCCACGAAAACACGACCGTTTCGTTGTCGCGTGCCTGGACGCTGCGCGGGAACGACGTCACCTCGCCCGGCGCGACGTCATCAGCCACGCACTCGATGACTTCCAGTGCGCCGTGCTCGCGCCAGATCTGTGCGGCGAGGTCCGCCTGCTGGCGGTAGTCCTCGATCCGGTCTCGTGGAATCGGTATTACATAGCCGTCAACGTAGTTCATGGTCTGGCTCCTTTGGGGAATCGGACGGGATATGGGCGGGTACCCGGGCGTGCCGGGCCCCGGGCGTGCGGTTGGGGGCAGTGTTCTGGTTTGGGCTAGCGATCATCGTATGCACCCTGCAGGGCAGCGAGATCGACCTTCTTCATCTTGAGGATGCACTGGGTGACGCGGCTTAGCTTGTCCGGGTCGGGATCTTTCAGCATGTGGGACAGCTGTTCGGGGACGATATGCCAGGAGATCCCGTATGGGTCCTTGAGCCAGCCGCATTGCTCGGCCTCCGGGAAGGCCGACAGGGATTCCCAGCGCTGGTCGATCTCCTGCTGGTCAGCGCAGTTCACGACGAACGATATGGCTTCGTTGAAGCCGAAATCGTGCTCCTGCGCGCTGTCCATGGCGGCGAACCATTGGCCTTCCAGCATGAAATCGGTGAACATCACCGTTCCTTCGCGGTCGGGTTCCATGTCGCTGGGGTAGCGGACGAGCTGCCCGCGTTGCGAATGGCGAAACTTCGACAGGTAGAAATCGGATGCCTCTTCCGCTTTGCCGCAGACGTTTCCGACAAACAGTAGCGACGGAATGATCGGCGGGCGTTCTTCCCCTTGCGGATCGGTCAGGATCAGCTGCCATGACAGCCCGAACCGGTCCTGAATCCAGCCGTAGCGCTCGCTGAATGGATAGCGGTCCAGTGGCATGAGTACCTGGCCGCCGTCGGCAAGCTTCGCCCAGATCTCGTCGATCCGTGCTCTTGCGTCGGGATCACGCGAGGGGTCGAAATTGACCATGAACGAGATCGACGGGTTGAATCGGGACATCGAGCCCGCGTTGATCGCCATGAACGCATGACCCCATAGCACGAACGACACGACGTCGCAGTCGCCCCCCGGTGTGTCATGTAACGTGGTCAGGTATGTGATGCTCGAGTCGGGAAAGATGGAGCAATAATAGTCCACCGCCGCCCGGGCCTCGTTGTCGAACATGAGGTGGGGAACAATGATTTGGGATAAATGGCTCATGGCGTCTCGTCTCCTGTTTCGGAGCGCTTGATCGCGAAGGACCCCGTGTGGGGAACATCGGTGTTCCCCAAGTTGGTGCCGGAGTGCGATGGGGGTGCATTGCGCGGATTGTTCAGGGGCAAGTCGAAGTGGAGCACGTCCTCGCGCTGGCCCAGGCCGCTGTAGAGCGCTATGGCGGCATTGTCGGTTCGGTCGGCCTGGACAAATACCACCCAGGCACCCAGCTCGGCGGCGATGGCCTGGGTGTGGCGGATCAGGGCTGTGGCAATGCCGCGTCGGCGGAAGTCGTCGGCCACGGCGAGATCATAGATGTAGACCTCGCTGCGGGCCTGTTCGATCTTGTCCAGGACATAAGCGACCAGCCCGCCGACGACGTGGCCTTCCGTTTCGGCGATCAGGGCGATGAACGTTTCTCTTGCCAGCAGGCGCTTGAGGTACTCGTCGGAGGGACGCGCACCCGAGTAGGTGTCCGGTTCCCCAAACACGTCTGCAAACAGGTCGAGCAGGGCATGCGCGGCTGTCCGATCTGCCGGACCAAGGCGCCGGATCTTGAGCAAGGACCGCTCCTTCTGCGGGGGTGCTGGGTCAGCCGCCATCGGGGATCTCGGGTTCGACCAGGTAGGCGAGCAGGGTCAGCGACTCCTGCCAGCCGAGGACACAGAGCTCCGGTGGTATTGCCTCCGGCAGACCTTCCTGAAGCATATCCAGTGCGGTGCCGCAGGAGACTGGATCCAGAGTTACGGTGAGCGTCATCTCGCCGCCGAGCGAGGGATCGTCGAAGCGGTCGCTGACGACGATTCGACGGCCCGGCTCCAGTTCGCGGTACTCGCCACTAAAATCGTGATGAGTCCCCGTAGCAAAGTTGATGAAACTCATTCGGTAGCCGCCGCCTACGCGAGCATCCATCTCGTGGACGCGTGCGGTGAAGCCGTACGGTGCATTCCATTTGGTAATAGCGTCGGGTTCCAGGAATGCGCGATAGACGCGCTCCGGCGGCGCGCGCAGGACGCGGTGCAGGTGGACATTGCGGTCAATGGACATGGCTGATGGCCTCCGAGGTCGAACGGTTGTGGGAGGGGGCGCGTGATGCCGTCAGCGTTGGTGACAGGGGGCGCATTCGCGTACCTCGACCGTTGCAAAGCGCGCGGCGGGGCAGCGTGTGGCCCATTCCACGGCTTCGTCGCGGTCGGCGCAGTCGATCAGGAAAAATCCGCCGATCATCTCGCGTGACTCGATGAACGGGCCGTCGATGAAACGAGTTTTTCCTTCGTCGGATCGGATGCGGACGCCGTGGCGGTCGGGTCGCAGGGATTCGCTGGCAAGCAACTGGCCACGCGCGTCGAGTTCGGCGCCAAAGGCGAGCATTTCCGCGTAAAGCGCCTGCCCCTCGGCATCGCTGCGGGCATCGCGGTCGCCGTGATCTTCGAGGATGAGCAACAGAAAGTTCATGGTGGTATCCCCTAACGCTTTGAGTGGAGACCGAATCGATTGCCGTCCGGATCGCGTGCGATGACGCAGAATTCGTAGTCGCCAATCGACTCCTTGGGGCTTTCGACCGAGCCACCGGAGGTTGCGACGCGTTTCGCCTCGATCCCGCAGTCGTCGCAGCCGAAATAGACCATGCAGCCGCCGGAACCGACCGGGTTGTCGGGACCCTGTACCAGCGCGCCAGCACACCCCGGCCGGTCTTCCTCCATCGGAAACATCCAGATCTCCGTGCTGGGGGCGAATGCGCTGGTATCGGCTTGTGTGAGCGACATGTCCAGGACGGCTTCGTAGAACGCGCGGGCACGGCCGATATCCTCGGTGGGAATCTCGAACCAGACGACGGGATTGGCGGCCATGGCGGTGTCTCCTCTGGCGGGATCAAAAAACGGGCGCGGTGCAGCGGGCCCTTTGAACTGTAGACGAACGGGAATTGGGAAAATCGACATGGTTGGTGAAACCAGTCGAAAGGGTCGGGAGGGGGCTGCGGTCGATCGGGACTGACGCCAGGGTGAGCGGCTATACCGCGCAGCCAGATTACGAGGGGCCAGACATGCAAAGGGGCCACTCGGGCCCCTTTGCATGAATATGGCGGAGAGGGAAGGATTACGGCGACGTTGTAGCCGCCCTACGGGCCGACTCCGCTGCGCTGTGGCGTTCCGATGTCGCAATGCGCCATCGGTCGAACCATCGTTTCTGATTCCTCGGGTTCGAATCCCGGAACGCTGGGGCTGGGAACGCAAAAGGGGCCATTTAGGCCCCCTTGCTAAATTTTGGCGGAGAGGGAGGGATTCGAACCCTCGGTACTCGCGAGAGTACAACGGTTTTCGAGACCGCCCCGTTCGACCACTCCGGCACCTCTCCGAATTTCTGAACCGGGCGGGGTCGAGCCGCCACGGCGGAGCGAATCCTAGCAGATTCGTGTGCCGAAGCGGTAGCCGGCCCGATATGTGCAGGCTCGAGGCCTACATACCGTTCCCTCAGGGCATCAGGCGCAGAATTTCCCAGTCGCTGCCGACGCGACGGTACTGGAAACGGTCGTGCAGGCGGCTCGGCCGGCCCTGCCAGAATTCGAATAGCTCCGGTTGCAGGCGATAGCCGATCCAGGCGGCATCGCGCGGGATGGGCCCGTCCGGATGTTGCTCGCTCAGCGTGCGTACGCGTTGCTCCAATGCTTCGCGGTCAGCGACCGGGTGGCTCTGGGTGGAGGCGGCGGCCGCGAGTTGGCTGCCGCGGGGGCGTTGATGGAAGTATTCGTCGGCCAGTTCGCTCGGTAAGGCGGTGACCGGTCCTTCCACGCGAATCTGGCGTTCGGTTTCCGGCCAGTAGAACAACAGCGCGGCCCGAGGGTTTTCGTTCAGGTCCTGGCCTTTGCGGCTGCGGGAGTCGGTGTACCAGGCGAGGCCTTCGGCATCCACATGCTTGAGCAGGACAGTGCGGGCGGAGGGCTGGCCGTCGGCGTCCGCGGTGGCGAGGATCATGGCAGTGGGGTCCGGGTTGCCGGCATCGTGGGCGGCTTCCAGCCAGTCGTTAAGGAGGCTCAGCGGGTTCTCCTGAAGGTCTCGGCGGCGCAGCTCCGCATGCGTGTAGTCACGGCGGGTATGGCGGTGATCGGCAGTGCTCATGAGGGCCTCGGTGGTGGAACAGCGATACACTCATCATACGGTGCGTCGAAGGAATCGGAAATTTGTGGGCTTTTCGGTGTCACACCCCAAGACGATCGAAATCAACCGCAAGGAGCACCTTAAAATGGCCGCACCGACTATCGCTGCAGTAGAACCCAAGGGCGTGGAGCTGAAAAAGGGCGAGGAGTATGCATTCTGCCGCTGCGGACGCTCTCAGGATCAGCCGTTCTGTGATGGGTCGCATCAGGGCACGGGGATCGAACCGCTGATGTTCACCGCAGAAGAGGATGGCGAGGCCTTCCTCTGCCAGTGCAAGCAATCCGGCAATCTGCCGTATTGCGATGGAACCCACGCGCAGCTGGATGCGGACGAAGTCGGCAGGCCTGCAAGCGTGGGCGTGGATGGGCCACAGGATACGGAGGATGATTCCAAAGCTCCGGGTCCACGAAATACGGAAACGGAGCCCCATGTGGAGTGGATTCATGCCGTGGCACGTGGGGGTCTGGAAGCGGTCGGGCGCCACGGTACGACGGTGGCGATGGGCGTGCCCCGCGACGATCTTCCCAGCTGGGACGGGATGCAGTTGCTGGCGGCTCAGTTGGCGACACCTCCGTTGGAAGAAGATGGGGAGGTGAACACCCGTCTGGTGATCGGCCCGGAGGCGAAGCGCCCTCTGGAGCTGGATATTCCCTTGCTGGTGTCGGACATGAGCTTCGGTGCGCTATCGCGCGAGGCGAAGATTGCCCTGGCCCGAGGGGCGGAGCGGGCGGGCACCGGGATCTGCTCTGGCGAGGGCGGCATGCTGGAGGCCGAGCAGCAGGAAAACTCCCGCTATCTATTCGAGTTGGGGCCTGCCCAGTTCGGCTATTCCGATGCGGCGCTGAAGAAGATTCAGGCGTTTCATTTCAAGGCGGGGCAGGCGGCCAAGACCGGTGTAGGCGGCATCCTGCCCGGCAGCAAGGTGAGTGGGGAGATTGCCCAGGTGCGTGGCATCGAAGAAGGGCAGGATGCCCATTCACCGGCCGCGAACAAGGACCTGAAGACGCCCGCAGATTTTCGCCGCTTTGCGGACTCGGTACGCGAGAAGACTGGCGGGGTGCCGGTGGGATTCAAGCTCTCGGCCAACCACATTGAGGCGGACTTGGCCTTCGCCCTCGAGGCCGGGGCTGACTACCTGATTCTCGACGGTCGCGGTGGCGGAACCGGCGCGTCGCCGGCCCTGCTACGCGACCACATCAGCGTGCCGACAATCCCGGCTCTGGCCCGAGCCCGGCGCTTTCTGGATGCGAATGGGGCCTCGGGTCGGGTGACGCTACTCGTGACCGGCGGCCTGCGCACGCCCGCGGACTTCGTGAAGGCCATGGCCCTGGGGGCCGACGGCATTGCGTTGGCGAACTCGGCGATTCAGGCCGTCGGCTGTGTGGGCGCACGCATGTGCCACACCAACCAGTGCCCCAGTGGTGTCGCAACCCAGGACCCGAAGCTGCGGGCGCGGCTGGATCCGCAGGAGGGTGCAGAACGCCTTGGGCGCTTCCTTCAGGGGTCGACGGAATTGATGCGTGTCCTGGCCAGGGCCTGCGGTCATGCGAACCTGGAAGACTTTGGGCCGAACGACCTGACGACCTTTGATCGCAATCTCGCCCGACTGGCCGGGATTCAGTATGCCGGCGTGTTGGAAGGCACATGAATGCCTAAATTCGACATGCCCAATGTATAGTTCTTGGGCTGTGCCGCGTCGACCGGGGATCCGGGTGTGAACAACCTTGATGTTCGGCAGAGCGATCAGCGCTGCCGCTCTGAAGAGACCTTTCTGGGCCGCTTTCTTGCCCGGTTTTTGTCCGCCGATAAACGCGTGGATGCGGCGCTAGGCCGCCACACGAAGGCCCGTCAGGAGGTGATCCTGGATCAGTCGGTCCGTGCGGTCATCCAGCAAAGTCGCTCTGGGTCCGCGCCCGGCGATGGGATCCATCGTGTGGTCCAGGTGCACAGCCCGCATGGCGACGTACTCATCGACCCGTCGTTGTACCCAATTCGGGTCGAGAGCCTGATTGCAACCATCAAGGAATCCAACCCCGAGGGGGTCGAGACACCGGGACCAAAATGGCGTGCCGCCATTGCACCTGCGGTGGACGTTCTGATGGAACTGCACATGGCTGGACGGCCGGGCAGTGATCGTGGCGGCGCCTCCCGGGTTTGATCTGGATCAGAGTGGGGCGCGCGGAGCTTCGGTAGCATGGCCCGGTTTTCAGAGCGGGGCCTGCCATGAGCTATTCCGATGTCCATCAGAGTTACGGTCGCTGTCGCCGCGCCGGCAACTTTGTGGATCGTTTCTACGAACGTTTCCTGGCCGCGGATGACCGCGTGGCCGCGGCGTTCCAGACCACCAACTGGTCGCAGCAAAAGCGTGCCCTGGGCCAAGCGGTCTCGACCGCGATCAGCTATGCCGAAGGCGAAAGCTTCGTGGCACCCACCATGGAGAAGATGGCGGAGGTGCACAGCCGCCATGGCCGGGTTCCGGTCGAACCGGAACTGTACGGGGTATGGCTGGAGTGCATGGTGGAGACCGCGCGGGAGGTCGACCCCCGCTGGGAGGAGCCGCTGGCCCTGCGTTGGCGGGGTGCCTTAAGCCCCGCGATTGACCTGTTTATCGAGCGCTACTGATTTCCAAAGGGGCGCGCGACAAGTGCCTCTGTACCCATTGCAAGGCCTGTTGATCGGCGTGTGTTGTTGATCTCGGGGCGTCCGGGGCGTGTAATGCGCGCATTTCCTGTTGCCGGCGCTCGCCGGAAGAAGCTTGGTCATGTCCGCAGCACCCGATTCCCTGTTTGCCCGCAAGCCCTACTGGGCCAAGCGTTTCGGCACGGCGCCGTTCTTGCCGACCACGCGCGAGGAGATGGATGACCTCGGCTGGGATAGCTGCGACATCGTGTTGGTCACGGGCGATGCCTACGTGGACCATCCCAGCTTCGGCATGGCCATCATCGGGCGTCTGCTGGAGGCTCAGGGCTTCCGCGTCGGGATTCTGGCCCAGCCGGACTGGACCTCTGCCGAGCCATTCCGTGCGCTGGGGCGACCCAACCTGTTCTTCGGCGTCACCGCCGGGAACATGGACTCGATGGTCAACCACTACACCGCCGAGCGGAAAATCCGCTCGAACGATGCCTACACCCCGGGAGATGTCCACGGCAAGCGCCCGGACCGCGCGGTCATCGTCTACGCGCAGCGCGCCCGCGAGGCCTACAAGGATGTACCGGTGGTCGCCGGCGGCATCGAGGCCAGCCTGCGGCGCATCGCTCATTACGACTACTGGCAGGACAAGGTGCGGCGTTCCGTGCTGCTGGATTCGCGGGCCGACATCCTGTTGTTCGGTAACGCGGAGCGGGCCCTGGTAGACCTGGCGCATCGCGTGGCGGCGGGTGAGCACCCACGCGATATCACGGATCTTCGTGGTACGGCCCTGTTGCGCGACACCGTTCCCGGTGGTTTTGTCGAGCTGGACTCCAGCGAGGTCGATACCCCCGGCCCGGTCGATGCCAACCCGGACCCCTACGCAATGGTGTCGCCCGAGACCTGTGCCGACGTCGAGGCGCAGGACGCGGCCGCGGAGGCCGGGGCCAAGGTGGTCCGCTTCCACCGCGATATCCCGCGGGGAACGCCCCGGGAGATGACCGTGATTCGCATTCCCGCTTTCGAACAGGTCCGGGGCGATCCCGTGCTGTACGCACATGCCTCGCGGGTACTGCATCTGGAGACCAACCCGGGCAATGCCCGTGCGATCGTGCAGCGCCACGGCGACAAGGAAGTCTGGCTGAATCCGCCGCCTATCCCGCTCTCCACACCGGAGATGGACGCCGTGTTCGACCTGCCGTACGCACGGGCCCCGCATCCGTCCTATGGCGATGCGCGCATCCCGGCGTGGGAGATGATCCGGTTCTCGGTCAACATCATGCGCGGCTGCTTTGGCGGTTGTACCTTCTGCTCCATTACCGAGCACGAGGGACGGATCATCCAGAGTCGTTCCGAGGACAGCGTGCTGCGCGAGATCGAGGAGATCCGCGACAAGGTCGACGGTTTTACCGGCGTGATCTCGGATCTGGGTGGACCGACGGCCAACATGTACCGCCTGGCCTGCAAGGACCCAAAGATCGAGCACAGCTGCCGGAGACTGTCCTGCGTGTATCCGGGGATCTGCAGCAACCTGGATACGGATCATGCGCCGCTGATCCGTCTTTACCGCAAGGCGCGGGCTTTACCGGGGATCAAGAAGGTCCTGATCGCCTCGGGCCTACGCTATGACCTGGCGATCGAGTCACCGGAATACGTGAAGGAACTGGTGACCCACCATGTCGGTGGTTACCTGAAGATTGCGCCGGAACATACAGAATCTGGACCGCTTTCCAGGATGATGAAGCCGGGCATGGGCACCTATGACCGGTTCAAGGCCATGTTCGAGAAATACTCGAAGGCGGCCGGAAAAGAGCAGTACCTGATCCCGTATTTCATTGCGGCCCACCCGGGCACGACCGACAAGGACATGCTGGAGCTGGCGCTGTGGCTCAAGCGGAACGATTTCCGTGCCGATCAGGTGCAGGCGTTCCTGCCGAGCCCGATGGCGCTGGCGACTGCGATGTGGCACTCCGGGCGGGATCCGCTACGCGGCATTCGGCGCAAGGTCAGCGAGCGGGTACCCGTGGCGCGAGGGGTGCGTGCACGGCGTTTGCACAAGGCCTTTCTGCGCTACCACGATCCAAATAACTGGCCGCTCCTGCGGGATGCGCTGCAACGTATGGGCCGCGCGGACTTGATCGGAAACGGCAAGCACCACCTGGTTCCGACCTGGCAACCGGCTGGAACCGGGCAGAGTGCGGCGCGTCCGGCGGCGGGCGGGCGTATCACGCGTGGCGGCAAGGCCCTGAAAAAGCGTGGCCAGACCTTCCAGACGCAGCACAGCGGTGTCGAGGCCGCGGCGCGTCCAGGAGGCAAGCCAGTGTCCTCTGGCAAGTCCGCCGCGCCGGCGGCCGGCCGCACAGCCGGGAAGCCTCGTGCGGCCAGTGGCAAGCGGCCCAAGGGTCGCCCGGCCGGGAAACGGCCGCGCGTCTGAGGTCGAATCGGCTCAGGCCTTCCCGTCGGGTACCGGGGCGAACTCTTCCAGGCTGATGTTCTCGCCCGTGGTGGTGCGGTCCCCCGGGTCCAGGAAGTACAGGTAGGGACCCACTACTTCGTCCGGGGCGGGCAGGAGTTCGGCATTCTCGCCAGGGTAATGCCCGGCGCGGAAGCGGGTACGAACCGGACCGGTATCCACACCGTTGACATGCAGGAAGCGGGGCTCGTTGCGGTGTTCATTGGACAGGATGTCGATCAGCGCATCCTGCGCGGCCTTGGCCATGCCGAAGGCGCCCCAGAAGGCCTTGCGCGCATTCTGGGTCGAGATCACGATGCTGCCGATGGGGCTTTCTTCCAGTAGCGGAAGGACGGCCTGCATCAGGAAGAACGGGCCGTGCAGGTTGCTGTTGATGACCTTGAACCAGAGTTCCGGGTCGTAGTTTTTCATTGGCATCAGTGTGCCGGCCCATCCGGCGTTCAATACCACTCCATCCAGCCGCCCCAGGGACTCGCGGATATTCTCGGCCAGGTCACCATAGTCCTTGACCGTGGCGCCTTCGAGATTCAGCGGGTAGATCGCCGGTTGGGGATGGCCCGCCTGTTCGATGGCGTCGTAGACCTGTTCCAGCCCCTTGATGTCCTTGTCCAGAAGGACCACGGTCGCGCCGGCCGCTGCGCTGGCTTCGGCGACTGCGCGGCCAATACCGTCGGCGGCACCCGTGACGAGAATGACACGTTGGTCGAATGCGCCGGGTTCGGGTCGGTAATCCATCAGGCGGGGGATATTGAGGTCGGTCAAGGATGTTCCTCCAGGAGCAGGTGTGCCGATTCTAGTCCAGATTGTACGGCCGCTTCGAGGGTGGACGGCAGGGAATGGGTCAGGTAATCGCCTGCCAGAAAGCAGCCTGGCCACGGCGTTTGGGGTGGGGGCCGTTGTGGGTCGAGCTCGGTTCGCGCATTGATCGTGGCGCGGCGCTCGCAAACCGTAAGCCCCGTTTCGGGGGGGCCCAATTCGGGGAATGTCGCCGCCAACGAGCGGGAGACGGTGCGCCATCGTTCCACGGCCGTCAACGGTTCCAGGTCGTCGGCGGCCGAGATCACGACCGCCAGCCAGTGCGGCGCGCCTGCCACGTGTCGCGGGATCAGCCATTGCCCGTGCTGGTCGAGTAAACCCTGCAGTGGGGGGCGGCCGCGCAAGGGTTGGGCGTAGCGCAGGTAGACCGTGCAAATACTGCAGGCGCCCATTGCTGCGAGGCCCTGGTGCGTAGTGTCCCAGGCGGAATGTCGAGGGAGAAGCTTGGCGGTGGCAACGGGGGATGTGGCGAGGATGACGCCCGCCGCCGGGAGGGTCTCGCCGCGCCGGTCACGCAGCTGAAACGCGCCCGTGGCGCAACCAGGCTTGTGTTCCAGGCCTGTGATGCGGCGTCCCAGATCAACGCGGGCGCCACGTTCGCGGAGTTCGTGGAGGGCGGGCTCCGGGAAGAGTTCGCCCAGTGGGCGGGCCGGGATTAGCAGCTGGGCATTTTTGGGCCCGTGATTGAGCGCGAGGCGCAATACGTTCTGGAAGATACGCGCGGAGGCTTCCCGCGTCGGCGTGTTCATGATCGCGAGGCAGAGGGGGTCCCACAGGGACTTGATCAGCGTGTCAGGTTGATGCCATCCGCGCAGCCATTCCAGAACGGGCCGATCCTGGCGCAGTGGACGGTGCAACATGCCGGAGGCGCCGATCAGGGCCCATAGGCGGGTGCTCAGCGCGGTATCGGACAGGGCCCGGTATAGCGCCGTGGCCAGTGCAGGGAGGCGCGGCGAATTCGGTTCCAGTACCAATGCGGGCGTTCCCGAGGCGCCGGTAGAGGAAAACATCCTTAGGCCAAAAGGGACGGCATGAAAGCAGGTGTCCGGGTCGAGGCCGACGCCGCGGATCTGTGCCAGGGTTTCCTGGCAGGCCCCAACGAGGATGTGCTGGCCGTTGTCGAGTTCGGTCCCGTGGAGCGTGAGGCTGCGGGCTCGGCCACCCGGCGTCTCCCCGGCTTCGATGAGGTGCACAGATCGGCCTGCGCGCGCAAGGGTCAGGGCTGCCGTCAGGCCGGCCCATCCCGCGCCTACAATCACGACGGGCGCCGCGCTAGGGCGGGTGGGCATGTTATCCCGCCGCGCGGCGGCGCTGTTCACGCTTGAGACGCCGAGCCGTGCGCCAGGCGATCCACAGCTTGCGGATGGGCGTAAGGCGAACGCGGTGTTCCAGCACGCGATAGCCGTCGTCCTCGATCTCGTCAAGCAGGGTGCGGTAAATGGCGGCCATGATCAGTCCGGGACGTTGCGCGTAGCGGTCGGCGTCGGGGAGGTGTTCCTCGGCCCGGTCGTAGTAGCGCCGTGCGCGTTCGGCTTGTTGCGCGAACAGGGCTCGGTGGCGATCGTCGGTAATGTTGACCTGAAACTCTTCCGGTTTGATCCCGTGCTTGTGCAGTTCGTCCATCGGGATGTACACGCGACCGCGCATCGCGTCTTCGTGGACATCCCTAAGGATGTTGGTGAGCTGCAAGGCCATACCGAGGTCGTGTGCGTACTTCAGGGTATGCCGGTCGGAGTAGCCAAAGATGTGGGCGGACAGAATGCCCACGACACTCGCCGCGCGATAGCAATATAGCGATAGCGTGGTGAAATCCGGATAGCTGTCGTAGTCGAGATCCATCTGCATGCCATCGATGATCTCGTCGAAGTATTCGCGGCCCAGATCAAACGCGGCGACATGCGGTTGCAGCGCCTGGCTGATGGGGTGGCGCGGCTCACCTTCAAACAGGCGCTCGATCTCTTCGCGCCACCACTGCAGCTTCGTGCGCGCGATGCTCTCTTCGCTGACCTCGTCGACGATGTCGTCTACCTCCCGACAGAACGCGTAAAGCGCCGTAATCGCACGGCGGCGGTCGGGTTCCAGAAAGCGGAAGGCGTAGTAGAAGCTGGAGCCGCTTTGCGCGGCCTTCTCCTCGCAGTATTCGTCGGGGGACATGCGCTCTCGCGTGGCGGGTTTCACACAGGGAGAGGAAGGCTAGCACAAGCGGTGTGGCCGGCGGGAGCCGGCGCGGAACGCGGGATTGTTGACCTGCATCAAGGGGGCCGGTGCGGGGCCGTTCTAGCCTGTGCAACGAGGCTGCCAATGTGCGGCGCAAAGGGCGTAGGAGCTTCACGATGGAACAAGGCCTGGTATTTGATCCCGAGATCCTGAGTCGCTACGACGTGAGCGGCCCGCGCTATACGTCCTACCCGACGGCGCCACAGTTCCACGAGCGCTTCGATGACCGCGCCTATGCCGAGGCGGCCCAGGCGACAAACGCCTCGGGATCCACCCGGCCGCTATCGCTCTACCTCCATGTGCCATTTTGCGACACGGTCTGCTTCTACTGTGCCTGCAACAAGGTGATCACGGGAAATTACCAACGGGCGCAGCGTTATCTGCAGTATCTAGAACGCGAGGCCGAACTTCAGGGCGAGTTGTTCTCCACCGACCGCAAGGTGGGGCAACTACACTTTGGGGGTGGCACGCCAACCTATCTTGGGGACGAGGATCTGCGTCTCGTGATGGCCACACTGGGGCGCCACTTTCAGCTCGATACCAGTGATGACCGCGAATTCTCCATCGAGATCGACCCGCGCGCCATCCGGCCGGGGACCATACCGCTACTGGGCGAGCTGGGCTTCAATCGCATCAGCCTCGGGGTCCAGGATTTCGATCCCAACGTGCAGCGCGCGGTCAATCGCATCCAGCCCTTCGAGGTGACCGCCCGGGCGGTGGAACAGGCACGGGCCAATGGCTTCTCCTCTACCAATTTCGACCTGATCTACGGGCTTCCGCTACAGACCGTGGAGACCTACAGCGCCACCCTGGAGCGTGCCCTGGAGCTACGCCCGGAGCGTCTGGCGATCTACAACTACGCGCACCTGCCGGAGCTGTTCAAGACCCAGCGCCAGATCCGCGATGCCGACCTGCCGGATGCCGCCGAGAAGCTGGCGATACTGGAAACCACCATTCGGCGACTGACCGATGCCGGCTACGTGTACATCGGCATGGATCACTTTGCCCTCCCCGATGACGAGCTGGCGCAGGCGCAACGGGCCGGAACCTTGCAGCGTAATTTTCAGGGCTATTCCACGCGGGCCAAGTACGACCTGGTCGCGCTGGGCCCAACAGCCATCGGCAAGGTGGGGAACACCTATAGCCAGAACTTGCGGGACATGGAGGCCTACTACGGTAGGCTGGATGCAGGACACCTGCCGGTGTTTCGTGGCATCGAACTGAGCGCGGACGACCGTTTGCGCCGAGACGTGATTAGCGAGCTGATGTGCCACTCGCGCATCGACTACGCCTCCATCGAGGCGCGCCACGGAACTGTGTTTACCGAGGTGTTCGCGGATGCCCTGGAGCGCTTGAGTGGCATGGAGGCGGACGGGCTGGTGCGGATTGGGTCGGATCGCCTGGATGTACTGCCACGCGGGCGACTGCTCCTGCGCAATGTTGCGATGAGCTTCGATGCCTACCTCGACGCGGAGGCCGCGCAGCGCTATAGCAAGGTGGTTTAGAGGGCCACGCTGATTGCGTCAGTGTCTCTATCGGCGGCGGGGGCGCAGGCTGTGACGCAGGATGATCCAGGCGTCCCGGGTGCGCAGGCGGGGGCGGGCGAAGACATCCTCCTGCTGTCGCAGGCGCCAGAGCACCCGGGCGCCGCCGTTGATGATGGCGCGGATCTCCAGCCCCATCCGCCCGCGCAGCATGCCGCCCAGCGGTGCTCCGGCGCGTAGCAGCCGGTCGGCCCGGGCGTACTGGAACTGCATCAGATTACGTAGTTGGAAGGTGGTCTGACCCGCCTCCAGCATCGCCTCGGTTACGCCGTACTGATCCAGCTCATCCTGCGGCAGGTAGATCCGGTTGTTTTCCTGCAGGTCCTGCTGCAGATCCTGATAGAAGTTGATCAGCTGCAACGCGGAGCAGACCGCATCGGAATAGCCGAGCATCTCTTCGGTGGGGTTCCCGTCCAGGTGCAGCATCAGGCGCCCCACCGGGTTCGCCGAACGTCGGCAGTAGTCCATCACCTCGCCGAAGGTCGCGTATCGGGTCTGCTCCAGGTCCTGCACAAAGGCATCGATCAGGTCGGAAAACGGGGCGACCGGCAGATCGAAGCGCGAACAGGCGTCGGCCAGGGCAATCCATTCCGGCTCGTGTTCGGCCGCCGGGTCTTCTAGGATCTGGACGCGTTCCTGTATCGCCAGCAGTGCCGCCCGACGCTCCTCGATTGGGCGCGGGTCCTCGTCGGCGAGGTCGTCGGCATCCCGGGCGAAGCAGTAGATTGCGGCGACCGGACCACGCAGCCGGGCCGGCAGCAGCCAGGAGGCCACCGGAAAGTTCTCGTAGTGTGCGCTGGCGCGTTGGCGACAGTGACGGTAGGCCGCCTTGATCCGCGGTGACATCGGTGTTCAGGCCTGCTTTTCAGAGTACGGCGGGCGCACGAATTCGGATTCAGCTGGCAAGGCCAGCCTCCGGACGAAGGGCCGTGCGGTACCAGGCCCAGAAGTCCCCGGGGTGATCCAGTGCGCCGTCGGCACCCCAGTGTTCCGGCTCCTGCTGGGCGTCGATATAGCCCCAGTTGGCGATGAGCGTGGGCATCCCGGCGGCGCGTCCGGCGGCGATGTCACGCTCGGCGTCACCCCAGTAGCAATGCTGCGCCGGCGCCAGGCCGGTCTGCCGTGCGGCCAGCCAC
Source organism: Thioalkalivibrio sp. ALJ1 (assembly GCF_000745395.1). Taxonomy (NCBI): domain Bacteria; kingdom Pseudomonadati; phylum Pseudomonadota; class Gammaproteobacteria; order Chromatiales; family Ectothiorhodospiraceae; genus Thioalkalivibrio; species Thioalkalivibrio sp. ALJ1. Next base: position 237,002 of record NZ_JQIW01000003.1, read on the forward strand.
ATCGGTTCTGGCGCCGGCTTGCGCTGTGGCAGCGTATCACCACTGACCACGGCGGCCAGGCGCGAACGCAGGCCAAGGGCTTCCAGGAGCGGATCGGTGAGCCAGCCGGGCTTGTTGGTAACGACGCCAAGGGACCAGCCGCGCGCCTCGCAGGCCTCCAGCAGCTCGGAGAGACCCGGGAATAATGCGGTGGCGAGGCACAGGTCGCGGGCGTAGATCTCCAGGTAGCGCGCCTTCAGATGCTCGGCGAAGGCCGGCTCGGCATCCGGGAATCCGAGCGCGACCAGGGCCTGCGAGCCGTGGGACACATGGTTGCGCACGGCGTCGAAGGGGAGCGGCGCGCGGTCATATTCGGCCATCAGCGTCACCAGGGCGGCGTGCATGTCGGGCGCGGTATCGAGCAACGTCCCGTCGAGATCGAACAGGACCGATCCCAGTTCTTGTCTCATTTGCCGTCTTCGGCTTCGGGCCGGCGCGCGGCCATCAGGTAGTTGACGTCGGTGCGGGCCACCAGGCGATAGCGGCCGCTCAAGGGGGAATAAGTCAGGCCGGTCATCGCGGTCACCTCGAAGCCGTGGCGGCGCAAGGCCGCGCCGAGTTCCGAGGGCCGGATAAAACGCCCGTACTCGTGGGTTCCGGTGGGCAGCATGTTCAGTACGTATTCCGCACCGACGATGGCCTCCGCAAAGGCCCTTGGTGTGCGGTTGATGGTCGACAGGAACAGCCAGCCTCCCGGGCGCACAAGCTGTACCAGGGCATCGATCACCGCATCCGGGTCGGGCACATGCTCGAGCATCTCCAGACAGGTGACCACGTCGTAGTCGCCCGCATGGCGTTCCGCGTGCGCCTCGGCGGTGGTGTGAAGATAGTGGATCTCGAGCCCGGCTTCGCTCGCGTGTTCGCGAGCGACTTCCAGGTGTTCGGCTCCGGCGTCCAGGGCCGTCACGTGCGCGCCACGGATCGCCATGGCTTCGGACAGGATGCCGGCACCGCACCCGACATCGAGGACCTTTTTGCCGGCCAGGTCGGCTTGCCCATCAATCCACTCCAGGCGCAGCGGGTTGATTGCATGCAGGGTGGCGAAGGGACCATTCGGATCCCACCAGTCGCGTGCCCGATGGGTGAACTTGTGGATCTCCGCCGCATCAACGTTGTCGCGAGTGTGTTTCCGGGATGCGGAGTCTGGCTGGGCGTGGGACTCGGGGCTCATGGGCTTCTCGATCAGGCGGTGGGGTCCTGCTGGGTCTCCAGCACGCGAGTACGCCAGTATTCCGCCTCGTTGTGGAGTTCTTGCCGCTTCAGCGTAAGCAGTTCACGGTCGCGGAGCAATGGCCGGCCTTCAACAAAGACATCGCGCACGGCGTCACGCGTCGCGGCATAGACGATCTGGGCGCTGGGGTCGTGCGCCGGCTGAAGTTCCAGCGCCTGAAGGTCCACGGCGACCACGTCGGCCTGCTTGCCGACTTCCAGGGAGCCGATCCGGTCTTCGAGACCCAGGGCACGGGCACTGCCCAGGGTGGCCATCTCCAGTGCGCCGGTGGCGGGCAGGGCGGAGGCGTCGCCACAGACCCCTTTGGCCAGCAGGGCCGCCGTGCGCATCTCACCGATCATGTCGAGGTCGTTATTCGACGCTGTGCCGTCGGTGCCCAGGGCCACGTTGATGCCGGCTTGCTGCAGGCGGGCGACGGGGCAGAATCCCGAGGCCAGCTTGAGGTTGGATTCGGGGCAGTGGGCGATGGAAACTGGTCGGTCGCGCATCAATGCGAGATCGGTATCGTCTATCTGGGTCATGTGTACAGCGATAAAGGGCTGATCCAGCAGACCCAGCCGTGCGAGACGGGCCAGTGGCCGTTCGCCGTGGTCGCGCAGGGCATCGGCGATCTCGCTTGCCGTCTCGTGTACGTGCATGTGGATGGGGGCGTCCAGTTCGCGGGCCCGGGCAGCTACACGCTCCAGGCTGGCATCGCCCACGGTGTACGGCGCGTGGGGCGCTACGTTGAAGGTGATGCGCTCGTGCGCACCCCAGGCCGATACGACATCGGCACCGCGCTGGAAGTATTCGTCCGGCGTACTGGCCCAGGGCGTGGGGAAATCGAACACGGTGAGCCCCAGCGAGGCGCGGATACCCGTTTCGTCGACGACCCGGGCGCCGTCCTCCACAAACAGGTACATGTCGCTAAAGCAGGTGGTCCCACCCCGCAGCATCTCGGCCACCGATAGTCGGGTCCCCGCCCGGACGAACTCGGGCGAGAGAAGTTTGCCCTCGGCAGGCCAGATATAACCCTTGAGCCACTCCATCAATGGGCGGTCACTACCGACGCCGCGCAGCAGGCTCATCCCGGAATGGGTATGAGCGTTGACCAGACCCGGGATCAGGGCGTGCCCCTCGCGGTGCTGGTGTTCGGCTTGTGGATAGCTGGCGAGCGCCTCGGCGCGTGGCATGATGGCCTCAATGCGTCCTTCGCGGATGACCAGAGCATGGTCACGCAGGATGGTGTCGCGCGGGATGACAGGCAGTATCTGGGTGGCGCTGAGGATCAGCGTCGGCTTTTCGGGCATGGCTATGGATCGCGGGAGTATGGGCCGCGAATGGTACCCGAAAGGAGCGTCGTTGCGGCGCCCCTTTCGGGGTTCGGGGCTACATGCGGTTAATGGCCAGGCGTCCAGGGCCGGTGAGGGCCAGGGCGATCGCGGCGAACAGGAACATGCCCTGCAGTTCCAGGGCCCAACCGCCGTGCGCAGTGACCTGAACGATCTCGTCGGCGTGGGCAAGGAAGATTGCGAAGACCATGTTGATCGCGATGATCACCGCGCCAATGCGCGAATACAGCCCGATAATGACCAGGATCGGTGCCAGGATCTCGCCGATGTAGACGCCATAGGCAAGGATTGCGGGCAGCCCCGCATTGACCACCATGCCCTCGATTCCACTAATCCCGCCGGTCACCTTGGCGATACCGTGCATCAGGATCATGACCCCCAGTGCCAGGCGCAGTACCAGCTTCCCGCTGTCGTCGAGTGTGTTGTCCATGGTGTAACTCTCCTTATCGTCATAGCGGGCAATTGCCCGAGGCTCGTACCGATTGGCACTGACTGCTTTGTAGCCTAAATTTTGGGGAAAGGGGCGCGGCCGGCGTTCCGTGCCTAGCGCGCCTTATCCTTGCGATGTGTTAATCCGCCTGACGACCCAGCCGCAGCGCGCGGGCAGTTTCCGCCACGTGGCGCCCCTGGCTGCTGGCCATGCCCAGTTCATTCTCGGTGGGCTGGCGCGATCCGTCTCCGGCGGCGAGGGTGGTAGCGCCGTAGGGTGTGCCGCCGCTGATTTCGCTCATGTCGAGCAGGCGCTTTTCGGTGTAGGGCAGTCCCACGATGGTCATGCCGTAGTGCATCAGATTCACGATGGTCGAGATCAGGGTCGTTTCCTGGCCACCGTGCTGGGAGGCGGTGGAGCCGAAGACGCTGCCGACCTTGCCGACCAACTTGTCGCCGAACCACAGGGCGCCGGTTTGGTCGAGGAAGTTCGCCATCTGCGCGGACATGCGGCCAAAGCGGGTCGGTGTGCCTATGATGATGGCGTCGTAGTCGGCCAGTTCTTCGGGCTTCGCGACGGGTGCGGCCTGGTCGAGTTTGGCCCCCGCACTGCGGGCCACCTCTTCCGGCATCAGCTCGGGTACGCGCTTGATGGTGACTTCAGTGTCGGCCACCTCGCGGGCTCCACGGGCGACGGCCTCGGCCATCTGCTCGATGTGGCCCCAGGTGGAGTAATACAGGATCAGAACCTTGGTGCTCATTGGAGTCTCGCCTCTGCGTGGGAGTGGAACGTAATGAGCCCAATGTAGGTTCTATTAATCCGAATTAAAAGGCGGTAAAAACGCGCAAACCATTCGTAAAAGTCGAATCTATGGGCGGTGGGCAACCCCGGTGGGGTGGTGTCCATTGGACAGGCTGTCGCTGACCCGGGATTCCAGCTGCGCCAGGGTTCCCGGGTACCCGAACAGGAAGCCCTGGAAGTGGCGGCAGCCAAGCCCGAACAGAAAGGCGCGTTGTTGTTCGTTCTCGACGCCTTCGGCAATCACGTTGAGGTCAAGCGTGCGGGCGAGATTGACCACCATCTGGGCGATGGCGGCGTCGTTCGCGTCATCGAGTACATCACGCACAAAGGATTGGTCGATCTTCAACTGTGCCAGGGGCAGGCGCTTGAGATAGGCAAGGGATGAGTACCCCGTCCCGAAGTCGTCGAGGGAGAATTCGATCCCGAGGGTGCGAAGCTTCTCGATGTGAGCGATAACGGTCTCAACATCTTCCAGCAGCATGCTTTCGGTGAGTTCCAGCTTGAGACGATTGCCCGGCGCGCCGGTGCGTTCTAGGGTGTCGGCCAGTTCGCGCACGAAGCTTCGATGCCGGAACTGGCGTGCGCTGACGTTCACCGACAGGGTGAGATCACGGAACTGCGGCTGTTCGCGCCACTTCGCGAGCAGCGCACAGGCATCACCGATGATCTTGCGACCAATGGGCACAATCAGGCCTGTCTGTTCCGCGACGGGGATGAATTCCGCCGGCGATACGGCGCCGCGGGTTGGGTGGTTCCAGCGCAACAGCACCTCGGCCCCAACGACAAGGCCGGCCGCGTCCACCTGGGGCTGGTATTCGACCGTAAACGCATCCAGTTCCAGCGCGTGGCGGAGCTCGCTTTCGAGCTCAAAGCGAGCCTCCACGGCACGGTGTAACTCAGGGTCGTAAAAGCGGATGGTGTTGCGCCCGGCGTTTTTCGCCCGGTACATGGCCAGGTCCGCTTGCTTGAGGACCTCTTCCACTCCCAGGTTGCGTCCACTGAAAAGCGTGGCGCCGATGCTGGGCGTGATGTGGCGTTTCTGACCGGCGAGCCGGAAAGGCTCGCGCAGGAGGTCGAGCAGTTTGCGCCCAACTGCTTCGGTTTGGGTGGCGGCGCGAGCGGGGTCCGGGTGGAGGTCATTAAGGATGATGACGAACTCATCCCCGCCCAGCCGTGCCAGGGTATCGGCCTCGCGTACGGATTCCATCATGCGTTCAGCAACTTGGCGCAGCAGGTCATCGCCGACCGCATGACCCAGGGTGTCGTTGATGTCCTTGAAGTTGTCGAGGTCGATGAACAGCAGGGCGCCATGCAGGCGCGAGCGTTCGGAATTAGCAAGGGCCTGGCCAAGTCGGTCATGCAGCAGGGTTCGATTGGGTAGTTGGGTCAGACTGTCAAAGAACGCCAGGCGCCGGATTTCGTCCTCGGCCACCTTGCGGTCGGTGATGTCGGTCATGGTGCCGAAGGTCGCGGTCACGTGACCGCGGTCGTCGAAACGTGCGCTGGCGTACACGTTGACCCAACGGACCTCACCGCCCTGGGTGTGCAGGCGGATCTCTTCCGACTGGGCTCGGTCGCATCCAGCCAATAAGGTCGCGCAGAAGGCGCGGGCGTCTTCCTGGTCGTCCGGTATAACGAAATCGCATATCGGGCGCCCCAGCGTCTCGTCCACAGTGAAGCCGGTTAGGGCCTCCCAGGCTGGATTGAGCAGCGTCCAGCGCCCATCGGCATCGGTGCGGAAGATGACTTCGGAGATGTGGTCCACGACATCGCGGTAGCGATTTTCACTTTCAGCGAGGGCATCGGTCGTGCGCCGGTGGGTGGTGATATCCAGCGTGAGGCCGCGCAGGCTCTGGCGGCCGCCCGCGTCTTGTGCGTGCGAGAGAATGTCGCGGAGCCAAATCCACTGGCCGCCATGATGTGCGAAGCGGTAGTCCACGGTGCGGGCCCGTTCGCGGCTTTCCCGTGCCGCGGCCTGGACTCGAGGTAAGTCGGCGGGATGGATATGTCGGGCTCGAAGTTCCCCGCGGCCCAGGTTGCGCGCGGGGAATCCCAGCAGGTGACGCGTATCCCCGGCCACAAACTCCCATTCGTGCGTATCGGGATTGGCCTCCCACAGGATTGCATTGGCCCCGCCCAGCATTGATTCCAGCCGCGCGACCGAGCGGTTTAGCTGCTGGTTCTGCTCTTGCAGGGTGGATTGAGTGTTATGCAGGTGGGCCGCCATTTCGTTGAACGTAATGGCGAGGTCACCGAACTCGTCGTGGGATCGAACCTGAACGCGATGGTCGAGCTGACCACGCTCTAGCGCCTTGCCCGCCAGGTTGAGTAGGCGCAAGCGACGCGTGATGACCAGGCTGAACAAGACCGCGGCCAGCGTCGATAAACCCAGCACCAATAGGGCCAGGGTGATGTTGCGCTCAAGCAGATTCCCGGACAACAGGTCGATGGCCTCGGTCGAGTAGCCAACCGCAAAGCTCCCTAGTGGTTGCCCTGCCAAATCAATCTCTCGTGCAACCTCAATCAGGCCATCACTGCTGCGAACCCCAGCGGCCGGTGCCGGCAAGGTCGTCGGGGCGATGCCCACGGAGCCCATGACTTGTTCGTTAGCATCGAGCACGACGGCATAGAGGAGGTTGGAATCGGTATCCAACAAGTCGAGTAGATCCTGCAACATCGCTGGGTCCGAATAGGCCAGGCCCGGTGTCAAAGCACTGGCCAGAAAACGGCTTTGCTGTTCGGCGCTGCGTTGCAATACCTCTTGCTGATTGTCCTTTACTTGGGTGATGCCGCTGAACAGAAGAACGCCCACCATGACCACCTGGATGGTCACCGTGCCGATAATGATCTGCCAGGCAAAATTCAGCCGCACGGATGCCTCGGGGGCGCATAAACCACTGCGATTGGGAAGGGCCTGACTGGCCCGGTTTGCGCATTTACAAAACGAGTCATGACTTCGTGCGTAGGTGGGTTTCCGACTTTGGTGACGTCTTTCGCATGATACGCGCTCGTGGCCAAGTCCGTTCTGGCTGTTGGCGAGTTGCTGTGAGGAGAGTGGGGTCGTTCACCAATGGGGCGCCCCTTTGAGCCCGCGGGTGCAGTGGTGGAGCCTGTAGTCGTTCTCAACTGAACGCAGCGTCGCAGCGAGCCTTCAAGCGCGCGGTCGGTGCGAAGAGCCAAGGGGGTCGGACGGCCCGGTACGTTAGTCAGAGGAAGGGTGGTGTCAAGCGGCCCCCGCTTTAATGGCGGTTAAGGAGACGATCTGGAAGGCCTCAAACGGTGTCTCGGTGCCGCCGGTCGCGGAGGCAAACTAGGGACTGTGGCATTACGTGAACAATATGAGCGCGTTGATCCTGTTTCAGAATGATTGAGTCTGTTGCGATTTAATGCTCATGGGCGGCAGGTGGTGGGGAGATAAGGGAGTCTGCCAGCATGCCGCGAAAAGGCGCGTAGTCCGATGCGTGTGCGGCTTCAAACCCACTGTGTCCGATCTCTCGAAGCATGCGGCGCCCGTTTGGCTGTCCGGCAAGCGCTTCGAGTTGGCGGCCGAGCACAGCCGCGTCCGGGATTCGATTCGCGCGAGCGAGCAGGGTGATCCCTGGGAACGGTTCCGATTGGCCGATGATCCGTTTGAGAGACCCGTCTGCCAGCGAAATCATGCGCGGTACTCCCTCTGCGATCTCATTGCGGGCAACCAGTGTCTGCCCATCAATGACTATCACAGCGGCGTCAGCCAGTCCGCGCTGCATGGCGGTGACAGCGGCTCCATGGTGAGGGTAGTGCTGAAAGGTAGGCAGTGGAATTTCGGGGGAGAGTGATTGCTGAGCGAGGTTCTTAATCAACACGCTACCCAGGCTTTCTTGGGCGGGTGCCGCGATATGGGCCCCGGACAGGTCCTGCAGGTTGCGCAGTGGTGAGTCCAGGCTGACGAGAACTACCGCTGCAAGGCGATCACTGGAGCTGGTTACGAGTTGGTACCCGCCTGCGTCCAGTAGGTCCGGCACCGCATGGGGGGCGGTGAGGAGCAGGTCGTACCGCCCCTCATGTGAGCGCGTGAAAAAGTCGGAAAACGTACGCGCGGATTCGATGCGCACCGGGGTATCTAGGGTGTCGGCAAGCCAGTCTCGCAGTGGCGCATAACGTTCGAAGAGGCTCGTTGGGCTGGCGAATGGCTGGATGCCCAGGGCGAGTGATTCCGGCTCTGTGTGGGCGGATGATGTGGCCCCGAAAGCCGATACGGCCAGGATTGCGATGAATGCGGCCAGCCGCCGTCGGATGGAGCGAAGAGCGTGGTCTGCGGAACGGGACGGTCCCATGGAACGTGGATGCCTGGCTGGAAGAGCGCCGATCGATGCGCGCGCGGTCGGGCGGCCCCTTTTTCCGGTTGCATCGGCGTGGGTCTCAATGGCTGAACGGACCCGATGGGGCACCAGCTTGAGCACGTCCATCAATTGGCGTCTCCTTAGGGCGCTCTTGGTACCCATCGATATAGCGTTTTTTGATGGCTCCGTCGATGCGTCAATAATCTGTCGGAACCGTGTGAGGCTCGGGGATCGTAGTGTATGAGTGACGGCTTCTCGTCAATCTGGGGCTGGGTTACCCCGCAGAAGGTTCTCCCGCCAGGTGTAATGGAGCGGTGGCGTTTTTCTTGCATGGCCTCTGGCCTGATCGCAATTCGCCAGACCCAGTAGAAGGCCGAGGAGAGGAAATGAATATTCTTGAACGCCTAGCCGAGGCATTGCTTGCCACGCTCGGCGAATTGAGCCCGATGACCGTGATCGGGGGCTTTTCGCTGCTGCTCTTCGGCCTTTTTGTCGCAGCCCTCGCTGCCTTGGCATTGCGTCGAGCCACTGCACTGCAGGCGGCCGCCCCGGGGTTGTTGACCACTTTGGGGATTCTCGGGACGTTCTTGGGCGTTTCGATTGGCTTGATTGATTTTGATGCCGCCCGCGTCGAGGCCAGCATCCCGGCATTGCTAGAGGGGCTCAAGCTGGCGTTTGTTACCAGTATTGTGGGGATTCTTTTGGCGGCCGTGCTGCGCCTTCTCCAAGTCCTGATGTCGGGTTCGGCGGCAGTGCCTGGCTCGGGCGAGGGGCAGGTAGAGGGAAGTGGGGAAGCAACGCTCGCGTTGATGCGAGACCAACAGGCCTCGGCTCGCGACCTGGTTACGGCCGTGCAAGCGATGGATCAGCGTTTGGATGCCCGGCTAGAGCGTCAGCACCGGGACCTGAATCAGACGTTGGGCGCGATGGCCGAACGCATGACCGAGATGAGCAGCGGACACTTGGTCGAGGCGTTGGAAAGGGTAATCCATGACTTCAACAGCCGACTGGGCGAACAGTTTGGGGAGAATTTCCGCCGGCTGGATGATTCGGTGGCACGACTCGTCGAGTGGCAGGAGCAGTATCGTCAGCAGATGGATAGTTTGCATCGGGCCTTTGATCAGGCCCGGTCCGGCGTGGAGCAGACCGAACAGACCCTTGAACGCATGACCGGTCAGGCCTTGCAGATTACGCGTCACGTGGAAGATCAGGAGTCGACCCTCTCCAGTTTGCGCCGGGAGACGGTGGAGCTTGAGGCCTTGCTGAGCAGTATTGCCGCCTTGAGGGATCGCGCGACCGAAGCGTTCCCGGCCATGGATGCGCGACTGGAGGCGATGCTCGAGAGTATCGAGAACGCCGTGCATGCGGGGCATGCAGCGGAGAACCGTTGGCAGCGAGGGACGGACAGCGTGATGGCCCCCGCCGGCGGTACGAACTGATGCTTTCGTGGATTGCGCGCCTGCGATCGCGTCATGGCGGCGGGCCCGGTAAAGAAGCCGATCACGGATCGCACTGGCTGGCAGTGGCGGACCTGATGGCCGCCTTGATGATGATTTTTCTGTTCCTGGCCCTATTGCACATGGTCCAGGTCGAGCGCGAAAGCGCGGCCCATACCGAGGTTCGGAACGAGGCGGCGGCCCTGCGAGCGGCGATTTACTCGGTGCTGGAGGAGGAGTTTCGTGAGGATCTGCCGCGTTGGAATGCGGAGCTGGATCGCGACACGCTGACCTTGCGATTCCGCGAGCCCGAGGTGCTTTTTGAACGCAGTTCTGCCCAGATTCGGCCGCGATTCGAGGCGATTCTCGATGACTTTATCCCGCGCTATGCGGAACAACTGCGGCCATTCGCTGGCGTCATCCGCGAGGTCCGAATTGAGGGCCATACCTCCAGTGAATGGGCCGGGAGCGATAACGAGATCGAGGCCTATTTCGGCAATATGGATCTTAGTCAGCGGCGGACCCGTGCGGTCCTGGAGTACGCCTACCGGTTGGAGCCCCTGCAGGAGGCGGACTGGTTTCGCGAACGTGTTGCAGCGGTTGGGCTCTCTTCGTCGCGCAAGGTCTTGGATGCCCGCGGTGCCGAGGATCGAGCCGCCTCGCGGCGGGTGGAGTTCAGTGTTCTGACCGACTTCGAGGCCCGTCTACTGGGTGACGCCTCTGCGCCGGAGCCGGAGCCGGAACCGCTGGAGGCCCGTTCCCGCTGATCGCCCTTCAGATCGCCGCGATCAGGGCCTTGCGCAGGGTCGCTTGCTCGTCGGGGCTTAGAGATTGTCGGCCGGGGCGGCTGAGCAGAAAGCTGTCCTCGACCTGTTCGCCCGCGGTGGCGATGCGGGCTGTGCGCACGTCGATCTCCTGTGCGGCAAGGATATGCCCGATCGTTGAGAGCAGGCCGGGTCGGTCCAGTGCGCGCAGGCGCACGCGGGTCGCCTGGCCCGAGGAAGCAGGCTCGAACTCAATGCGTGTATCCACATCGAAGTGCTTCAGGCGACGCGGTAGCTGGCGCGAAACCGGGGTGTCTGGAATACCTTCGCGGTGGAGCGCCTGCTCCAGGTTCTGGCGGATTTCTTCGCAACGGTATCCGGCGTCGACGGTTTGGTTGCCCCCACTTTCCAGCACCAGAAATGTGTCCAGCGTCCGCCCACCCGCGGTGGTGATAATGCGGGCGTCGACGATATCGAGGCCCAGCTGGGTCAGAGAGCTGGTGATGCGCGCGAAGATCTGCGGATGGTCCTCGGCGTACACGAAGATTTCGGTGCTGCCCCGAGAGGTTCTGGGGCGAACGAGGACGAGGGGAAGTGCCTCGATGGCCAGAGGTAGCAGGGCCTGCCCGTGCCAGGCGATTTCGTCCGGGGAGTGGCGCAGAAAGTACTCGTCGTCCAGTTCATCCCACAAGGCCTGGGCCTGCTCGGGCTGGAACCCCTGATGCTCAAGCAGGGCCAGAGCCTCGTTCCGGGTCTGGCGGATCTGCTCCTCCATGTCCGGAGGCGTATCCAGGCCTCGCTCCAACACGTTGCGGGTGGCGTGGTAGAGCGTCTGGAGCAGGGAGTCCTTCCAGCTGTTCCATAGCTCTGGATTGGTGCCACGGATGTCGGCAATGGTGAGCAGATAGAGCAGGTCGAGGCGCTCGCGCACCTGCACCTCGCGCGCGAACTGCAGGACCACGTCGGGATCGGAGATATCCTTGCGCTGAGCGGTCAGGGACATCAGCAGGTGCGAACGCACCAGCCAGGCGACGATCGCCGCGTCTTCGTCGGACAGGTCATGCTGTTGACAGAAGTGCAGTGCGTCGTGAGCACCCAGCTCCGAGTGATCGCCACCACGGCCTTTCGCGATGTCGTGAAACAGGGCGGCGAGGACCAGACGTTCGGGTCGCTCCAGCTGGGTGTGGATCTCGCTGGCGAGGGGTTGTTCGTGGGCGAACTCCGGCAAGGCCAGGCGGCGGGCATTGCGCACCACGTTCAGGGTGTGCTCGTCGACCGTATAGGCATGAAACAGGTCGTACTGCATGCGGCCGATGATGCGACCGAACGCCGGAAGGTAATTGCCCAGAACCCCGTAACGGTTCATCCGCCGTAGTTGGCTGGTGATGCCGCGCGGCGCGCGCAGGATGTCCATAAACAGCTTGCGGCAGACGGGGTTGCGGCGGAAATGACCGTCGATCAAATGGCGGTGGGCTCGAATCAGGCGAATCGTAGAGGCTCGAATGCCCTGGATTTCCGGGTGTTCCTGCAGCAGGCGAAAGACCTCCAGCAGCGCCGGTGGATAGATCATGAAGACCTGGTCATGCGCCGCTTCAAGGTATCCGCCCCGGATTTGAAAGCGCTGATGGATGCGGATCGGTTCCTGAAGCGATTGGGGGTCGTCGAGAATGGCCTCGTTGAAGTGCTGCAACAGGAGCTCGTTCAGGCGTTCCAGGTCGTTGATCGTGCGGAAGTAGCGCTGCATGAACTGCTCGACCGCACGGTTCTGGTTCTGATCCACGAAGCCGAACGTGTTCGCGAGCTGGCGTTGCAGGTCGAATAGCAGGCGATCTTCACGCCGGCCAGCCAGCATGTGCAGGGCAAAACGGACCCGCCACAGGAAATTCTGGCCCTCCATCATCTCGCGGAACTCGCCTTCGCGCAGGAAGCCGAGGGAGACCAGCTCCTCGATCCGTTCGGCCGCGTAGTGGCGTTTGGTGACCCAGCCGATCATCTGGATGTCGCGCAGGCCGCCGGGGCCTTCCTTGACGTTGGGTTCCAGGCGGTAGGCGGTCTCGCCAAACCGGCGGTGCCGCGCCTGCTGTTCCGCCAGCTTGGCGGCGTAGAAGCTGCGCGAATCCCAAATACGATCTGGTCCGATCGCAGTGCGAAAATCATTGAACAGGCCGAGGTGTCCGGAGAGGTAACGCGCCTCGATCAGGTTGGTGGCAACCGTGATGTCGTCGCGAGCTTCGCGCGTGCAGTCCTCAAGGCTGCGCACGCTGTGGCCGACCTCGATACCAATATCCCAAAGAAAGGTCACAAACTCGCTGATGCGGTCCAGCCGGGCACGGTCGTTCTCGCTCTCCATGAGGATCTGGATATCGATATCCGAGGCCGGATGTAGTTCTCCTCGGCCATACCCCCCTACGGCGATCAGGCAGAGTTGATCGTCGTCGGCTAGACCTTTCTGCGCCCAGATCAGCTTGAGCAGTTCGTCGATGCGCCGCGCATGACCATGGATCAGGTCGGTGATGGGCATGCCGTCGCGAAAGCCCTGGTACTGCTGTTCCAGGATGGCGCGTCGGCGATCACGAAACAGCGCGATGTTCCCGGGGTTGCGGCTCAGGCGCTGATAGTCGTCACCCCATTCCGGGGTGAAGGCGGGGACGTCGAGTTCGCCGGGTGTGTTGCCCGCTGGATTCATAGGGTCTCCGTGGAATGGGCGGGCTTTTGGCGGGAACGCCTGAAATCAGGCGGCGATCTCCTGCGGTGGGGTCTCGTCCTTGCGCAGGGTCAGTATCTCGTAGCCATCGGCGGTTACCAGAATCGTGTGTTCCCACTGGGCGGACGGGCTGTGGTCCTTGGTGACGGCAGTCCAGCCGTCCGCAAGCACCCGAGTGTGGCGACGGCCCGCATTGACCATGGGTTCGATGGTAAAGCACATGCCTTCCTCGAGTGCCATCCCCGTGCCGGGTTTGCCGTAATGCAGGACTTGCGGGTCTTCGTGGAAGCCGCGCCCGATGCCGTGACCGCAGAACTCCCGCACTACGGAACAGCGCTGGCCTTCGGCATATTGCTGTATGGCATGCCCAATGTCGCCAAGCGTGGCGCCGGGGCGCACCTGTTGAATGCCGAGGTACATGCTGGTGCGTGCCACGTCGATTACGCGCTGGGCCTGGATGCCAGCCTTGCCGATGGCAAACATGCGGCTCGTGTCGCCATGGAAGCCGTTCTTGATCACGGTGATGTCGATATTGAGGATGTCACCATTCTTCAGCTTTCGGTCACCCGGGATGCCGTGGCAGACCTGATGATTGACCGAGGTGCAGATGGATTTGGGGAACCCGCGGTAGTTCAGCGGGGCCGGGATCGCATCCTGGGTGTTCACGATGTAGTCGTGGCAGATCCGGTCCAGTTCTCCGGTGGTGACGCCCGCTTGCACATGGGGCTCGATCATTTCCAGGACCTCGGCGGCCAGACGGCCGGCTACGCGCATGTGTTCGATCTCTTCGGGGGTCTTGATGGAAACGGACATTTGGGCTCCCGCCGCGGCGCCCTGAGGGGCTCGGCGTTTGGTTCGAGTAAGCGTCCTATGCTATAAAGCGCGCGCCTCGCTGGCAATTCGGCGGGGCCGGAAGACCGCTTTTGGGGCGGTTCTTGCGAAACCTTAATCCACACACGTATCGGCACGGTCTGTCGGGTGCCCGCTCGCGAAGAAGATTCGGTTCGGGTTTCAGATCGGGATGCGTGGAGGCTCAACCCGTTACAGGAGAAACATCATGTCCCTCGTGACTATGCGACAGATGCTGGAGGCCGGTGTGCACTTCGGCCACCAGACGCGCTACTGGCATCCCAAGATGGCCCCGTACATCTTTGGTGAGCGCAACAAGATTCATATCATCAACCTCGAGAAGTCCCTGCCGATGTTCAACGACGCGTTGAACTTCCTCGGCAAGATCGCCGCCGACGGTGGCCACATCCTGTTTGTCGGCACCAAGCGCTCGGCACGCGACGTGGTCGGTGAAGAGGCGCGTCGCTGCGGTATGCCGCACGTGAGCCACCGCTGGCTCGGCGGCATGCTGACCAACTTCAATACGGTCAAGCAGTCGATCAAGCGCCTGAAGGATCTCGAGACGATGGACGCGGACGGCAGCTTCCAGGTCCTGAACAAGCGCGAGGCCCTGAGCCGTCGCCGCGAAAAGGAAAAGCTGGACCGGACCTTGGGCGGCATCAAGGACATGAACCGCATGCCTGACGCCATGTTCGTGATCGATGTCGGCTACGAGAAGATTGCCGTGGCGGAAGCGAAGAAGCGCGGCATCCCGGTGGTGGCCGTGGTCGACTCGAATCACTCCCCGGAAGGCGTGGACTACGTGATCCCCGGCAACGATGACGCGATGCGCGCGATTCAGCTCTATGTGGCTGCCATCGCCGACACCATCATCGAAGCCAAGGGCGCAGTGGCCACGGGTGGCGTGAACGAGGAAGCGTCCGCCGAGCCGGCCGCCGCCGCGGAAGGTTCGGACACCGCCTCGCCCGCGAACCCCGCTTGATAACAGGGGCCGGCTATCCCCTAGGTAGCCGGTCCAAGCACGATTTCAGGAGTATGTAACGATGCAGATTACTGCTGCACAAGTGAAAGAACTGCGCGAGCGCACTGGCGCTGGCATGATGGAGTGCAAGAAGGCCCTGACCGAAACCGGTGGTGACCTCGAAGCCGCAGTCGAAGCGATGCGCAAGTCGGGCATGGCCAAGGCGGACAAGAAGGCCGGTCGCGTGGCGGCCGAAGGTCGCATCGAAATTGCCAACGAGGGTTCGCAGGCGGTGATCGTGGAGATCAACTGCGAAACGGATTTCGTGGGGAATGACGATAACTTCCGCGCCTTCACCGGTACCTGCGCCAACGTCGCGCTGAAGACCGCTGCGGATTCGGTCGAAAGCTTGATGTCCGAGACCGTCGACGGCCAGACCCTGGAAGAGCAGCGCACTCAGCTGATCGCCAAGGTCGGCGAGAACGTCCAGGTACGCCGTTTCGAGCGCATGAAGGCCGAAGGCGCGCTGGGCTTCTACCAGCATGGCGTGCGAATTGGCGTTGTGGTCGCCCTGAACGGTGGAGATGAGGCCCTGGCGAAGGATGTCGCGATGCACATCGCTGCGAGCCATCCGGTGTGCGTCGACGAAACAGAAGTGCCGACGGAGTTGCTGGACAAGGAACGCGCGATCTTCAAGGCGCAGGCCGAGGAATCTGGCAAGCCGGAAAACATCATTGAAAAGATGATCGAAGGCCGGATTCGCAAATACCTCGGTGAGATCACTCTGGTCGGTCAGCCCTTCGTGAAAGACCCGGATCAAACCGTTGGTCAGTTGCTGGAAGGCAAGGGTGCCTCCGTTGCCGGTTTCATCCGCTACGAGGTGGGCGAGGGGATCGAGAAGAAGACCGAGAACTTCGCAGAAGAGGTAATGGCGCAGGCGCGCGGCGCCTGAGCCAGCAGGACTCCGGAGCGGCCGCTTGAAGCGGCCGCTTTTGGATGAACGGGCCAGAAAAGCTGGCAAGCGAGATCATAACGAGCCCCGAGATAAGGAACCCCATGAGTCAGGACAGCCAGCCGGCGTATCGGCGCATCCTTTTGAAATTGAGCGGGGAGGCCCTGATGGGCCAGCAATCCTACGGGGTTGACCCGGATGTCCTGGCGCAGGTGGCCGAAGAAGTCTCGGAGCTCTCCCGCATGGGGGTGGAGGTCGGCATCGTGATTGGTGGCGGCAACATCTTCCGCGGTGCAGGGTTGGCCCAGGGTGGCATGGACCGGGTGACCGGTGACCACATGGGCATGCTGGCGACCGTGATCAATTCTCTGGCGCTCCAGGACGCGATCGAGCGGGCCGGACGGTTTTCGCGCGTGATGTCTGCGATTCGGATCAACCAAGTTTGCGAAGACTATATCCGTCGGCGGGCGGTGCGCCATCTGGAAAAGGGCCGCATCGTGGTTTTCGCAGCCGGCACGGGGAATCCATTCTTTACTACGGACTCCGCTGCAAGCCTGCGGGCGATCGAGATTAATGCCGATATCATGATCAAGGCGACCAAGGTCGACGGGGTCTATGATGCCGATCCGATGGCGCGCAAGGACGCCCGGCGTTACGAGCGGCTGACGTTCGACGAGGCGCTGGAGCAGCGGCTCGGGGTGATGGATACCACGGCGTTGGTGATGTGCCGTGACAATGGCTTGCCGCTTCGTGTAATGAACATGTTTTCAAAGGGCGATCTGCACCGGCTCGTGATGGGCGAACCGGTCGGCACCCTGGTTGAGGGATCCCGTAATGAGTGACGCCACGATCAAGGATGCGCGCGAGCGCATGGACAAAAGCCTGGAAGCGCTGCGTAGCGAACTGTCCAAGATCCGGACGGGACGTGCGCACCCCACGCTGCTCGAACATGTGCACGTGGATTACTACGGCATGGAGGTCCCGATCAACCAGGTCGCGAATATCAATGCCGAGGACCCGCGCACGTTGACGGTAGTCCCCTATGAAAAGGACATGGTCGGCAAGGTCGAGAAGGCGATCATGACGTCTGACCTGGGGCTCAATCCGGCGAGCATGGGGACCGTGATCCGGGTACCTCTGCCGGCGTTGACCGAAGAACGCCGGAAGGATCTGGTGAAGGTCGTGAGGGCCGAGGCCGAGCACGCACGAGTGGCCGTGCGCAACATCCGGCGCGATGCCAACAATGCATTCAAACAGCTGGTCAAGGACAAGGAAATGTCCGAGGACGACGAACACAAGGCCCAGGATCAGATTCAGAAGCTGACCGACGACCACATCGCCAAGGTGGACGCGATGCTGGCGGACAAGGAAGCCGAGTTGATGGAAGTCTGACCGGCCCTGGCGATGCCGGTTACCAGGACACCCACCGGGGCGCTTCCCGCGCACGTAGCCATTATCATGGATGGCAACGGTCGTTGGGCCGAGGCCCGCGGTCTGTCGCGGTCCGAAGGGCACCGAGCCGGCCTTGAGGCTACACGCCAGGCCGTTCGATTCTTCGCGGAACAAGGCGTCCGGGCTCTGACGCTCTTCGCCTTTAGCAGCGAGAACTGGGGCCGCCCGCAGGAAGAGATCGACGCCCTCTTCGATCTGTTCGTCTCGGCAATCGAGGCCGAACTCCCGGAATTGGTCGAACGTGGTATCGCGTTGACCTTCATTGGCGATCGCGCCAGCTTCCCCACAGCGTTGCAGGCCCGGATGTCCGAAGCGGAGCAGGCCTCTGCGGGCAACGAGCAGATGCGGCTCGTGGTCGCACTGGGCTATGGCGGGCGCTGGGACATCCTGCAAGCGGCCCGACGCTGGGCGGCGGAGGGCGATGAGGGACGCGATTCCGAGGTAGAGTTTGCCAGTTACTTGAGTACGGCCGGTATGCCCGACGTGGATCTTCTAATCCGTACGGGAGGTGAGCGGCGCATCAGCAATTTTCTTCTCTGGCAGGCGGCGTATGCGGAACTGCTGTTCCTTGAGGCGTTTTGGCCCGAGGTGACGGCGACTGAGCTGGAGCAAGGGCTGGCCTGGTACACAAGCCGCCAGCGACGGTTTGGGCGCTTATCGACGGCCTCGACGGGCACTGCGAACAATGAGGCGCCGCATGCTTAAGCAACGCATTCTGACGGCTTCAGTACTGGGCCTGCCGGCTTTGGCGCTGGTGGCCTGGGGGCCGAACTGGGCCGTGCTGTTGCTGGTGTCGCTGATTCTGGGTTTGGCGACGTGGGAGTGGGCTGGATTGGCAGGGCTCCGGGGCGCAAGTGCCAGGGGATTGCTGGTGGCGGGCGTCGTCATACCGGTGTTGGCACTTGGGGCGAGCCCGATCGGGGCATTGCACTATCTGATTCTCGGGCTGGTTCTACTCTGGTGGTTGGTCGTCCTTCTGATACTCCCGTTCTATCGGGAGCGCGAGGTGGACGAAAAGGCGCACCGTGGCCACCTGTTCGCGCTCGCGGCGATCGTGGCATTGGTGCCAGCCGGGATGAGTTTGGTCTGGTTGCATGCGTTGGTGCCACTGCTGGTGGTCTATCTCGTGGTGCTTGTAGGCCTCGCGGATACCGGCGCTTATTTCGCCGGTAAGACCTTCGGGCGCAACCCACTTGCACCGCATATCAGTCCAGGGAAAACGCGGGAGGGGCTGTTCGGCGGACTCGTCACCGTGCTGATGTTCGCGATTGTGGGGGCGGCGATCTGGGGCCTTGAGCCCATGGATGCGTTGGTGTTCCTGCTGCTTTCCGTATTGATCGGGCTGGTCTCGGTGGTGGGGGATTTGTTCGAGAGCATCCTCAAGCGTGAAGCCGGAGAGAAGGACAGCGGTTCCTTGCTGCCCGGCCACGGGGGTATTCTGGATCGGTTCGACAGCATGGTCGCAGCCGCACCGGTCTTCCTGGCGGGTCTGCTGTGGCTAGCGCTCATTCCGGCGCCCCCGGCGGCGGCCTGAGCGCAGACAGGTGCCCATGACGACGCAGCTTACCATTCTTGGTTCCACCGGCAGCATTGGGCTCAGTACGCTCGATGTGGTCGCGCGCCAGCCAGATCGCTATTGCATCCATGCCCTGACCGCCCATCGCAACGTGGAGCGGATGCGTGAGCAATGCCTTCGCCATCAGCCTGCGGTAGCGGTCATGGTGGACGTCGAGGCGGCTGAGGGGTTGCGCACGGCACTGGCGGCTGCGGGCTGCAACACCGAGGTTCGTACGGGGGTGGAGGCACTTGCTGAAGTGGCCCGTGAGCCTCGGGTGGATGCCGTTATGGCCGCGATTGTCGGGGCAGCCGGATTGTTGCCGACGTTGGCCGCCGCAGAGGCAGGCAAGCGCGTTCTGCTGGCGAATAAGGAGGCGCTGGTGATGTCCGGGGCCTTGCTGATGGATTCCGTGCGCCGCTCCGGTGCCTGCCTGTTGCCGATCGACTCCGAACATAATGCCATTTTCCAGTGTCTTCCCAATGGCTATGTATGCGCGGAGTCAGTGACGCCCCATGGGGCCCGTCGAATTTGGCTCACGGCTTCGGGAGGGCCGTTCCGTGACCGCCCACTGGACAGTTTTGCGGGCATTACGCCGGACGAGGCCTGTGCTCATCCCAACTGGGATATGGGCCGCAAGATCTCCGTGGATTCGGCGACGATGATGAACAAGGGACTGGAGGTGATCGAGGCCTGCTGGCTGTTTGCCGTCGAACCCTCGATGATCCAGGTCGTGCTGCATCCGCAGAGCATCGTGCACTCCATGGTGGCCTACGACGATGGCTCGGTGCTGGCGCAGCTCGGGAACCCCGACATGCGTACCCCCATCGCGCATGCGCTGGCTTGGCCGGAGCGCATGGAGTCTGGCGTGCAGCCACTGGATGTGCTGGCGATGGGCAAGCTCGAATTCTATGAGCCCGAGGCGGCTCGGTTCCCCGCGCTGGGTCTGGCCTATAAGGCCCTGGAGCGAGGGGGGACCGCCACCGCTGTTCTGAACGCGGCCAACGAGGTTGCGGTTGAGGCCTTTCTTCAGGAAGAGCTGGCCTTCAGCGAAATCCCAACGGTGATCGCCGCCACGCTGGATGCAATCGAGGCGGAGCCGGTGGACTCTTTGGAACGGGTCCTGAGCGCGGACCAAAGGGGGCGCGAGGTGGCGTCTGAGTGGGTCGCGAAGACCCGGAACGTGGTCTCATGACGTTCCTGACGAGCGTACTGGCCTTTCTTGTGGCCATTGGCATTCTGGTCACGGTGCACGAGTACGGGCATTACCTGGCTGCTCGGATGATGGGTGTAAAGGTGCTGCGCTTTTCGGTTGGTTTCGGCCGGCCGTTGTTCACGCGTCACTTCGGGCGTGATCGAACGGAATTCGTGATTGCTGCGGTGCCGCTAGGCGGTTACGTCAAGATGCTGGACGAACGCGAAGGAACCGTTCCGCCAGCGGATGTAGCGCGGGCATTCAACCAGAAAAGCCTGAGCGCGCGCACTTTTGTCGTGTCGGCGGGCCCTGCCGCGAACTTCCTGCTGGCGATCGTGCTGTATGCAGTGATGTTCATGGTCGGAGTGGGTGGGGTTAAGCCGGTGCTGGGCGAGATTGCGCCGGACACGCCCGCAGCCGCAGCCGGCCTCGAGCGGGGTCAGGAGATCCTGCGCGTGGGTGATCGCGCAGTGGTGGACTGGGAACAGGCTAATCTACGGCTGCTCGATCACGCAGTACGCGGCGAACGAGTGGCGCTGTTGCTGCGCGAAGAGGATGGGCGCGAGGTCGAGCACGACTTGGATCTTAGCGACCGCCAAGGGCTGCTGGGAGAGGGCCAGTTTCTCGAAAGGGTCGGATTGCGTCCTTATCGCCCGATGCTGGAGCCCCGTATCGGCTCGGTAGAGGGGGGAAGCCCTGCCGCAGCGGCGGGGCTCGAGGTGGGGGATCGGGTTCTGGCGGTGGGCGGTGAGCCGGTGGGGGACTGGGATCGCTGGGTCGAGGTGGTCCGGGCACATCCCGAGTCGGACTTACAGGTAACGGTTGAGCGGGATGGTCGCACGCTAGAGCTGCGTATGAGTCCCGAACCGGTGGACGCGGACGGCACCACAATCGGGCGCATTGGGGCGGGGGTGGACACCGATCAGTCCGCGGCACGCGATATGGCCGTGCTGGTCCGGCAGGGTCCGATTTCGGCTTTCGTTTCAGGAATCGAGCGCACCTGGGATGTAACGACGCTGACCCTGGGGATCCTTTGGCGCATGGTTACCGGAGACGCTTCGGTTAAAAATATCAGCGGACCAGTTACCATAGCCGAATTCGCGGGCGTCTCGGCGGTGATCGGGATCTCGGCGTTTCTGGGTTTTCTCGGGCTGGTCAGTGTCTCGCTCGGGATCATCAACCTGCTTCCCATCCCGATGCTGGATGGCGGGCACTTGCTGTATTACGCCGCTGAGGCGGTGAAGGGGAGTCCGGTGTCGGAGCGGACCCAGATGATTGGCCAGCAGGTGGGTTTGCTGGCGATTGCGGGGTTGATGACACTGGCCCTGTACAATGATTTGACACGACTGTTCGGATAGGCGGAGGCGCCTGGAAGCGCACCCTGGGTGCCTTCGGTCAAGCCACCGAGCGGCCTTTTTTTGGCGGAGAGCATGGCGCGAAACAGCTTGAGAGCAATGGTCCTGGTCAGTTTTTTGGGCCTGGCGGGTACGGCCTGGAGCCAGGCCTACGAGATCGAGGACATCGAAATCGAGGGGCTGGAGCGGATTACCGCCGGTACCGCTCTCAGTTACCTGCCGGTTCAGGTGGGCGATACCTTCGACGATAGTCGCAGCCCGGAAGTAATCCGTGAATTGTTCCAGACCGGCTTCTTTGACGACGTCGAGATTGCGCGGCGCGGAGATGTCCTGGTGGTGATCGTCTCCGAACGACCCGCTATCAACGAAATCAACTTCTCCGGTAACCGCGACATCCCCGATGACGGATTGCGCGAGGCACTTGACTCGGCAGGCTTGCGCTCGGGCCGGGTATTCAACCGGACCATGCTGGATCGGATCGAAAGCGAACTCCGACAGCAATATTTCGCTCGGGGTCGCTATAACGTTCAGATCGATGTGGAGATCGTCGACCTGCCGCGTAACCGCGTGGACATCGAGATCGATATCGCCGAAGGGCCGGTGGCGAAGATCCGACAGGTCAACGTAGTCGGTAACGAGACCTTTACAACGCGCGAACTGACGCGTCGTTTTGAGTCTGGCGTCCCGCGTTGGTGGGCCTTCTTTAGCCGCCGTGACAACTATTCGCGCGAAAAGCTCTCCGGCGACCTGGAACAGCTACGGTCGCATTATCTTGATCAGGGTTTTCTAGAGTTCGATATCGACTCCACCCAGGTGACATTGACCCCGGATCGCCGGGATCTGTTCATCACCATTAACGTAGACGAAGGCGAGCGTTACACCGTGACGGGTGTGGATCTGGCCGGGGATTTCGTGATCCCCCGAGATGAGCTGGAAAGCCTGATTGAAGTGGACATCGACGCCCCATTCTCGCGCAGCCAAGTTACAGAGTCCGCGGAGCGGATCAGCGAACGCCTGACCCGGGAAGGCTTTGCGTTTGCCAACGTGAATCCCGTGCCAGACGTCGACGAGGACGCCCGAGAGGTCCAGATTACGTTCTTCGTCGATCCGGGACCCCGAGTCTACGTCCGCAACATCCGGATAACCGGTAACCGAAATACCGAAGAACGGGTCTATCGCCGAGAACTACGGCAGATGGAAAGTGCCTGGTACAACGGCGCGCTGGTGGATCGCTCGCGGGTTCGGATTCAGCGGCTTCCGTTCGTTCAGAGCGTGAATGTAGAAACCGAGCGGGTTGCCGGCACCGATGACGAGGTGGACCTGAACATCACGGTCACCGAACAGCAATCAGGGGCCTTGTCGCTGGGGGCGGGTTTCTCGCAGAACCAGGGACTTTTGCTGACGGCAGGTCTGACCCAAGACAACTTCCTGGGTACCGGTAACCGGTTTTCCGCGGACGTCAGCACGAGCCGTGTGAACCAGATTTTCCGGATGAGCGTCACCAACCCGCACTTCACGCCAGCCGGAGCCAGCCGCGGCTTTTCCGTGTTTTACCGAAAGATTGACGCTGAGGAAGCCAACATCTCGCGGTACTCCTCCAACCGGTATGGCTTCGACGTCACCTACGGGATCCCGTTGTCGGAGTTCGATCGGCTTCAGGTTCGACCGGGATTCGAGCATATCGATATCCAGACGGTGGAATCGGGCAGTGGACGTATCCGGACACCGGACGAAATCATTGATGAGCTGGACGAGTTCGGGTCTTCCGCGAATCTCTACAAGATCGAGACCAGCTACGTCCACGATACGCGGGACAGCACGACCTTTGCGTCCGAAGGGCGTCGCCACCGCGTCGGATTGGAGGTGGCACTGCCGGGTAGTGACCGCGAGTTCTACAAGCTGACCTATTCGGGCCAGGAGATTTTCCGCTTGTCTGATCGCTATTCGTTCAGCATGTCGGCGGGTCTTGCCTATGGCGATGGTTACGGTGGTGACGAGCTGCCGTTCTATGAGCGCCTGTTTGCGGGCGGCATCCGGTCCGTTCGTGGGTACGAAGACAACCGACTGGGTGACCAGCGTCCCTTGCGGGATGGGGACCCTGCGACTCGAGACTCCAATGACGACCCCTACGGAGGTCGATTCCGGACGACCTTGTCCGCCGAGTTGTTCTACCCACTGCCTTTTGCCGCCGACAATGACGCGGTGCGGATGAGTACCTTCGTGGACGCGGGTAACGTGTTCAACGAGGTCTCGGACTTCGATACCAGCGAGCTTCGGGCCTCGGCGGGTTTTGCGGTGACCTGGTTCTCTCCGGTCGGGCCGTTGAGCTTCAGCGTGGCCGAGCCGTTCAATAATCAGCCGGGCGACGATTTGCAGCGCTTCCAGTTCCTGCTGGGTGCGAGCTTCTGACCGTGACGAGTGCAAGCGATGCTAGGGCATCGGGAGGGCGCATGAGATCCTGGATGGCGGCAGTGGCGGCGGTGGCCTTGATCGCGACGGGCTGGTTGGCCGTTCCGGCAGTGGCCGGGGCCCAGAACGTGGCCTTCGTCACCATGAATCGGATTCTCGAGGATTCGCCGCAGGCCGAGGAGGCCATGCGCGAGCTGGAAAGGGAGTTTTCGCCGCGCGATTCGGAGTTGGTGGCCGAGCGCGAGGAGTTACAGCGTTTGCGCGACCGCCTGGAGCGTGACGGGGATTTGATGAACCCCTCGGAACGGGCGGATCTGGAGCGTGAGTTTTCCCAGCGCTCGCGGGAATTCAGGCGCGCCCAGGAAAGTTTCAGTGAGGACTTGAACGTGCGACGCAATGAGGAGCTGGCAAAGCTTCAGCGCCGGATCAATGATGCCATTGTAGACCTTGCGCGCGAGCGCGACATCGATCTGATCCTGACCGAGCGGAATGTGCTGTACGCCAGTGATCGAATCGACATCACGGACGATATCCTTGCCGCAATGCAGCGCGACTGAAGGCGGGTATTCCGCACGTGAACTGGCGGAGATGCTAGGCGCCCATCTCGCCGGGGACGAGGGGCGCCGTGTGACGGGCCTTGCGCCCCTGTCGACCGCCAGATCAGAGGATCTCAGTTTCGTGGTTCATGCCGACCGCCATGCCGAGGCGCTACAGGCGAGTGCGGCTGGGGTGGTGCTGGTTCCGGCTGGTGCGAATCTGCCCTTGAGGCCGGGCCGTACTCTGCTTGAGATCGAGGATGTCTATCTGGGATATGCCCGGGTAAGCCAGTATCTCGGTGCTGGGCATCGAGCGTGTGACCCGGGAATTCATTCCACCGCGACCGTGGATGCGTCAGCCGCGATCGCGCCGGATGCTCACGTCGGCGTGGGTGCAGTGATTAGCGCCGGGGCAGTGGTGGGCGCTGGTGCAGTGATCGGGGCGCATTGCTGCGTGGGCCGGGGGAGCCAGGTGGGTGCCCGCAGCTTTCTGCACCCGCGAGTGACGCTTCTCGACGACGTGACCGTCGGAGAACGCTGCATCCTTCACAGTGGTTGCGTAATTGGGGCGGATGGTTTCGGGTTTGCACCAGCGGGGGAATTGGGCTGGGAGAAAATCGAACAGCTCGGTGGTGTCGTAATTGGCGCAGAGGTGGAAATTGGTGCGAACACCACTATCGACCGAGGCGCCTTGCACGATACGCGAATTGGCACGGGTGTGAAGATCGACAACCTCGTTCATGTTGCCCATAACGTCGAGATTGGCGACCATACGGCCATTGCTGGCTGCGTCGGAATTGCAGGCAGTGCCCGAATTGGAGCGCATTGCGCAATTGGTGGCGGGGTTGGCATCCTCGGGCATCTTTCCATCGCGGATCACGTGACCCTCCATGCAATGACTCTGGTTACGCGTTCGATCGAACGTCCTGGTGAGTACGCATCCGGTGTGCCACACCAGGAGGCACGATTGTGGAACCGGATGTTGGCGCGTCTGCGACGGATGGCGCGCTAACTAACCCGGACCCGGCGGGCGTAAGCCGGGTCTGGACCGAACGTCGTACTGGATCTCCGCTCGGCGGCCCGGCTGCGGCATAACAAGTCTCAGAGAAAGGACATCTGCGTGGATGACTTCAACGTCCAGGAGATCATGCGCTATCTGCCGCATCGGTACCCATTCCTTATGGTGGATCGGGTGCTTGAGTGGGAGGCGGGCACCTATCTGACGGGTATCAAGAACGTCAGTATCAACGAACCCTATTTTCAGGGGCATTTCCCCATCAAGCCGGTGATGCCCGGCGTGCTGATTCTCGAGGCCCTGGCGCAGGCGACCGGCCTGCTCGCCTTCAAGACCGAGGAGGCCCGGAACGAGAATCAGGACAAACAGCAGCTCTACCTGTTCGTCGGGATCGACGAGGCGCGTTTTCGCCGCCCGGTCGTCCCCGGTGACCAACTGCATCTTCGGGTTGACCTGAAACGGACCGTTCGCGGTATATGGCGGTTCGACGCCATCGCCCGGGTGGGCGAGGATGTTTGTGCGACGGCGCAATTGATGTGTTCTGGCCAGGAAATCCAGCCGTGATCGATCCGCGGGCCGATGTTCACCCGAGCGCCGAGATCGATCGTTCGGTCGAGGTCGGTCCATTTTCGGTGATTGGGGCGAACGTTCAGATTGGCGCGGGCACAAAGATTGGCTCGCACGTGGTCATCAAGGGGCCGACCGAGATCGGTCGAGAGAATCGCATCTTCCAGTTCTCGTCGATCGGCGAGGAGCCTCAGGATACGAGCTACCGTGGCGAGCCCACGCGTCTGGTGATTGGCGATCGCAATGTCATTCGAGAGTCGGTGACACTGCACCGCGGTACCGAGAAGGGGCTGGGCGAGACCGTGATCGGCCACGACAACCTGATCATGGCGTATGTGCATATCGCGCACGACTGCACGATCGGCAGTGGCATTATCTTCTCCAACGCGACCTCGCTGGCGGGTCACGTCGAGATTCAGGATAACGCAACGCTTGGCGGCTTTACCCTGGTGCATCAGTTCTGTCGCGTGGGCACCTATGCCTTTACCAGCATGGGGGCCGCACTCAATCGGGATTTGCCGCCGTATTGCCTGGCGAGCGGCAACTATGCCCGGCTGATTGGGATCAACAAGGTGGGACTCAAGCGCAACGGCTTCTCGAATGAGGCTATCCAGGCGCTGCACCGGGTCTTCATCCAGGGCATGCGCGGGCGCGCCGGACGCGAGAGTCACCTGGATACGATGTTCGACGAGACCGAGGTCCCCGAGGTCCGGAACCTGATCGGATTCGTGCGCGGCAGCCGCCGCGGCATCCTCCGCGGCGGCCGCCCCCACTGACGTAGCACCCCAGGGCCCTTTTGTTTCACCACAGAGGACTCGGAGAGCACGGCGGGTCAAGATCAAGGGCGATTGACAGGAAGGTGGGAAGGCAGGAAGGGGTTATTGGTAGAGGGCCTGGAAGACTCGGATGCATCTGGGTGATCTTGGGTCATCATTGCGAGCGTAGCGCGGCAATCGCTAGGGTAACCGGGGCGTTCTCGCAGATCGCCGCGTCGCTTCGCGACTCGCGATGACGGATTTTTCGGCGTTGTCGGTCCCCTGGGGGGTATACGCCGGTGATGGCGAATTGGCATTGTGATTGCCGCAAGCGCCCACCTGAAAGAGCCGTTTCCTTAAGGCATATGAACCTGAATTTCTTCGTCTCTTCCATTCTTCCTGTGAATCGCCCTTGCCGTTCTCCGTGTCCTCTGTGGTGCAATCAAGGCAGCGGTGCAGCGAGCTAAGGGGTCTTCTGGTGGTCGGGCGTCAGGAGGTGGCCGTGGTGGAGGAGTTCGAGCGCCATCTCGGCGACGCGGCGATCGGCGCCGCCGTCTCCCAGGCGTTCGCGGACTCGCGTGAGCCGTTCGCGCATGGCCTCCAGGGCCTCCGGTTGATCCAAAAGCCGTTCGGCATCGGTGGCCAATCGCTCCGCGCTGGCCTCGCTCTGCAGGTATTCCGGTACCAGGCGGTCTCCCCCCACGATGTTCACGAGGGCGATGTTCTTGAGCCGCACCAGGCGCGAGAAGACCGCGTGGCTGAGCGCCCCCATGCGGTAGAACACCAGCATGGGGGCGCGCAGCAAGCCGGCCTCGAGCGTGGCCGTACCGGATGCGATGAGCAGCAGGTTGGCGCCGGCCATGAGCGAATGGGTAGCATCGTCGCCGTTCACAGAATGCAGCGGGAGGCCGTCAGGTTCGGCCAGGGCCGTGAGTCGCTTGCTGGTCACGCCGGGCGCGAGAGATACCACGAAGGCGACGTCGGGGTGAGAGATCCGCAGGCGGCGCGCCGTCGCGACCAGCAACGGCCAGTGGCGCTTGAGTTCGCCACTGCGGCTGCCCGGTAATAGGCCGACCAGGCGTGTTTGGGATGCGAGACCAAGCCGTTCCCGAATTGGGGGGGCGGTGGGCTTGACGCGGTCAACAAGTGGGTTGCCGACGTAGCGTACCGGGATATCCTCGGTCTCGTAGAGTTCGGTCTCGAACGGAAACAGGACGGCCATGGCGTCCACGCTGCGCTTGATGCGCTTGATCCGACCCGGGCGCCAGGCCCACAGCTGCGGACTGACATAGAACAGGACGCGAATGCCGAGCCGCCGGGCCTTTTCCGCCAGGCGCAAGTTGAACTCTACGTAGTCCACCAGCACAAGGAGGTCCGGGCGTGTGGCCTCCAGATGGGCGCACATGTGGCGGAACAGACCGCGCAGACGCGGGTAGTTGATCAGGACGTCGACCAGCCCAACTACGGCGAGCTCTTCGACATCGATGAGGGTTTCGACCCCGGCGGCCCGCATCTGTGTGCCGCCCATGCCGGTGTAACGAAGCCCGGGTTCCAAGTCGGAGAGTTTGTGGACGAGCCCGGCCCCAAGTGCGTCACCGGAGCTCTCCCCCGCGCAGATCACCACATGCTGCGTCATTGCTGGAGGAGGGCCCTCGCGGGCGCAGGGCGACGTGGCCTCATGCGAGGGCGTCGCGGATCTTCGCGCAGATCATGTCGATGGTCGCGTCCTCGAGTTCCGGGAAGACCGGGAGCGACAGACAGCGCTCCGCCACGGATTCCGTTACGGGCAGTGTTTCCGGCCGGTTCGGAAGATCGGCGAAGGCCTTTTGTTGATGCAGGGGCACCGGGTAGTAGATCGCGCATGCCACATCTGCGGTCTTCAGGGCCTCCATGATGGCGTCGCGGTGGTCGGTGAGCAGGGTGTACTGGTGGTACACGTGCGTTCCGATACCGTCTTCGAAGGGGACCTCGACCGGCAGGCCGGCCAGGCCATCGCGATACCGGGCGGCGACGCGGCGGCGTTCCGCGTTGTAGGTATCGATGTGCGGCAATTTCACGCGAAGGATCGCGGCCTGCATCTCGTCCAGACGGCTGTTGTAGCCAATTTCATCATGGTAGTAGCGCACGCTGGAGCCGTGGTTCCGCAGCCGACGCAGCGTCTCCGCGGAGGACGGGCAGCTTGTGGTCACAAGTCCACCGTCGCCAAAGGTGCCCAGGTTCTTGCTGGGGAAGAACGAGAAGCAGCCGAAGGCCGTGCCGGCGCCCGTCTGTACGCCGTCGATGGATGCCCCGAAGGACTGGGCACAGTCCTCGACGATCATCACCTTGTGCTGCTCGGCGATGGCCTGCAGGCGTGGCATATCGGCAGGCTGGCCGAACAGGTGCACGGGCAGGATCGCGCGGGTGCGCTCGGTGATCGCCGCTTCGACTTGATCCGGGTCAATATTAAAGGTGCGCGGGTCGATGTCCACGAAGACAGGATCGGCGCCGACGTAACGGATGGCCTCGGCCGTCGCAATGAAGGTGAACGGCGTGGTGATGACTTCGTCACCGGGGCCAATTCCTGCCGCGGCCAGTGCCAGATGCAGGGCATCAGTGCCGGAGGCACAGGTGATCGCATGCTCGACGCCGAGATACCCGGCAAGTTCCTCCTCAAGGGTTTGCACATTGGGGCCCAGGATGAAGCGGGCACCGGCCAGCACTTCCTGAAGCGCGGCATCGATTTCGGGGCGCAGGGTCTGGTATTGGCGCTGCAGGTCGACCATCGGGATCACGGCTTGACTCCTTCGATGTGGCTGTGCGGGCCATCGGCCCGGCTCATGATATTGAGGTTGTCGTACACCAGGTCGGTGATACGGCTGGCCGTTTCCAGAGCGCGCTGGCCATCGCGGCCGCTGACCACCACCGGACCCTGACCGCGCACGGCCGCGACAAATGCCTGAATCTCTGCAAGCAGGGCGTCGGCCTCGTCGAAGACGCTTTCGTCCCGGTGGATGGCCGGAGCGCCGGTCTCCGGGTCGGGTTCGCCAATGTGGTTCAGCGAAAGGATACGGTTCTGGAAGTCCACCGAGGCATAGGCATGCGACTGAAAGATGCGCATGCGCCGTTCGGACTTGGTGCTGACACGGCTGGAGGTGACATTGGCCACACAGCCATTGGCGAACTCAAGGCGGGCATTGGCGATATCGATGTCGCCCGTCAGCACGCGTGCCCCGGAGGCGCGGATCTCGTTCAGCGGGGCGTCGACCAGCGACAGGATGATGTCGATATCGTGGATCATTAGGTCGAGCACCACCGAGACGTCTGTCGCCCGCGGCTTGTAGGGCGCCAGGCGATGCGATTCGATGAAGCGGGGATGCAGCGGGCTCTCTGTCAGCCGCCGGAGCGCAGCATTGAATCGCTCCAGGTGCCCCACCTGCAGTACCAGGTTCTGCTGTTCGGCAATGCGATTCAGCGCTTCGGCCTGATCCAGCGTGGCCGTGATTGGTTTTTCGACCAGCACGTGGCAGCGGGCCTCGAGGAAGTCCCGGGCGATGGCGTAATGCAGGGTGGTGGGTGCCGCGATGGATACGGCATCTACCTGCCCAATCAGCGCGCGATGATCCGTCTCTGCCCGGCAGCCATGTTCGGCCGCTATGCGTTCGGCGGTTTCTGGATCGGCATCGACGACCGCGACGAGCTCGGTGTCCGGGAGTGCGGCGTATTTGGCGGCATGCCATTTACCAAGGTGACCGACGCCGATGGCGGCGCAACGAAGCGGAGATTGGGACATGGGCAGGCTCGGATCCGGAAGGGGGTGTGCTAGGATTTTTGGCGCTATTGTAACGGATCCCCGGCGCGGCGCATGGTCACGTTCGGGCGATTGCCCGCAGTTCACCGTCGTGGAGACTTCATGTCCGATACAGAAGCAGCGCAGCGCTATATCGCCGGCGTGGACGAGGTAGGTCGTGGGCCGTTGGCCGGACCGGTCGTGGCGGCCGCGGTCATCCTTCCGGTGGGCTATACCGGCGCCGGTTTGGCGGACTCCAAGAAGCTAAGCTCCAAACGCAGGGAATCCCTGGACCTGCAGATTCGGGCAGACGCTGTGGCATGGTCCCTGGGGCGCGTTGAGGCGGCCGAGATCGACGCGCTGAATATTCACCGTGCGACCTTGCTGGCCATGCAGCGTGCGGTTGCGGGGCTTTCGGTGACGCCGAGGCATCTTCTGGTCGATGGGCGCTTCACGCCCGAGGGGCCCTGGACGGCGGAGGCGATTGTCGGTGGAGATGGCTCGGTACCCGCGATCAGCGCCGCCTCCATCATTGCCAAGGTGGCGCGTGATCGCTGGCTGAAGGACTTGCATGACGAATACCCCGGCTATGGTTTCGACCGCCATTCCGGGTACCCGACGCCGGCGCATCGGGAGGCTCTGGAGCGCCTGGGACCCTGCCCGCAGCACCGTCAAAGCTTCGCACCGGTGGCGCGGGCATCGCAGCTGTGCGAACGGGAGTTCGGTGCATGAGCGCGGTGGAACACGGCTTCGTCCACCTTCGGGTGCACTCGGAGTATTCCCTGATCGATGGGCTGGTGCGGCTGAAACCGCTGGTCCATGCGGTGGCGGAGGCGGGCATGCCGGCGGTCGCGGTGACCGACCACTGCAACCTGTTCGGACTGGTGAAGTTTTATCGGGCGGCGATCGGGCAGGGGGTGCAGCCGATTATTGGCGCCGATGTGCTGATCCGCGACGCCCGTGCGGACGGCAGCCTGGCACGCATGACCCTGCTGGCGCAGGACGACCCGGGCTATCGCAACCTCACCCGCCTGATCTCTCGCGCCTGGCAGGAAGGCCAGGAGAAGGGTATCCCGCGCGTGGATTGTGCCTGGCTGGACACGGCGGCGGACGGACTGATCGCGTTATCGGGCGGCATCGATGGTTTGTTCGTGAATGGCTCGGGGGCCTCCCGCGCGCTGCTGGCGGAGGATCTGGAGCCCTGGATGCAGCGCTTCCCCGGCCGGTTCTACCTGGAACTGGTCCGCAGTGATCGGCCGGGGGAGGAGGCCTGGATCGAACAGGCTCTGGCGGCGGCCGAGGCCTTTGACCTTCCGGTGGTGGCCACCAACGACGTGCGTTTCCTGCGCCGTGAGGACTTTGAGGCCCATGAGGCGCGTGTCTGTATCCATGACGGGGTCACGCTGGACGATCCCCGACGCCCGCGCCGGTACTCGGAGGCGCAGTACCTGCGCACCCCCGCCGAGATGGCCGAGTTGTTCGCGGACATTCCCGAGGCGTTGGCCAACAGCGTCGCAATCGCGCGGCGCTGCAGTGTCAGCCTGACCCTGGGAGAATCCGTGCTGCCGGATTTCCCGGTTCCCGAGGGCTCCACGGTCGAAGACCACCTGCGGGAGACCTCCGCGCAGGGTCTGAATGCGCGGTTGGAGCGTTTCTGTTTCGCCCCAACAGAAGAGTACGAAGCGCGCCTGAAGCGCGAGCTGGACGTGATCTGCCAGATGGGCTTTCCCGGCTACTTCCTGATCGTGGCGGACTTTATCCAATGGGCCAAGGACAACGCGATTCCGGTAGGGCCGGGCCGCGGTTCGGGAGCAGGCTCGCTCGTCGCATATGCACTCGGTATTACCGACCTCGATCCATTGCGTTACGAGCTTCTTTTCGAGCGGTTTCTTAATCCGGAACGTGTCTCCATGCCCGACTTCGATGTCGACTTCTGCATGGAAAAGCGCGATGACGTCATCGACTATGTGGCGGAGCGTTACGGGCGTGACAAGGTCTCGCAGATCATCACCCACGGCACCATGGCGGCCAAGGCAGTGGTGCGCGATGTCGGGCGCGTGCTGGGGCATGGCTATGGATTTGTGGATCGAATCGCCAAGCTGATTCCGTTCGAGCTCGGCATGACGCTGAAGAGGGCGTTGACCGAGAGCGAGGACCTGAAGGTCCAGTACGATCAGGACGAAGAAGTCCGCGCGATCATCGACCTTGCACAGAAGTTGGAAGGCCTGACTCGAAACGCGGGCAAGCACGCGGGTGGGGTGGTCATTGCGCCGTCGGCGCTGACCGACTTCTCGCCGCTGTATTGCGAAGACGACGGGGGCTCGCTGGTCACGCACTTCGACAAGGACGATGTGGAGGCCGTGGGGCTGGTCAAGTTCGACTTTCTGGGCCTGCGCACGCTCACCATCATCGACTGGGCGGTCGAGAACGTCCGCAAGATGGATGCTGGTATCGCGATCGAGCTGGACGCGATTCCGCTGGATGATTTCGAGACGTTCCGTCTGCTGAAGGACTACCAGACCACGGCGGTATTCCAGCTGGAATCTGGCGGGATGAAAGACCTGATCCGCCGTCTGCAGCCGGACAGCTTCGAGGAGATCATCGCGCTGGTGGCGCTTTATCGGCCGGGTCCGCTGCAATCGGGCATGGTCGACGACTTCATCGACCGCAAACACGGGCGCGCCCAGGTCGAATACCCGCATCCGGACCTGGGGCCGATCCTGAAGCCGACCTACGGCGTCATCCTGTACCAGGAGCAGGTGATGCAGATTGCCCAGGTGCTGGGTAACTACACCCTGGGTGGCGCGGACCTGCTGCGGCGTGCGATGGGCAAGAAAAAGCCCGAGGAGATGGCCAAGCAGCGCGAGATCTTCCTCGAGGGTGCGCTGGGGCGCGGGGTCGACGAAGGGGTCGCGACCTATATCTTCGATCTGATGGAGAAGTTCGCGGGCTACGGCTTCAACAAGTCGCACTCGGCGGCGTATGCCCTGGTCGCCTACCAGACAGCCTGGCTCAAGGCGCATTATCCGGCGCCGTTCATGGCCGCGGTGCTGTCTGCGGACATGGACAACACGGACAAGGTCGTCGGGCTGATCGAGGAATGTCGCAACATGGGGCTGGAAGTCCTGCCGCCGGACGTGAACCAGTCCGATTACCGATTTACCTGTCGCGACGCGCAGACCGTCGTCTACGGCCTGGGGGCGATCAAGGGGGTCGGCGAGTCGGCGATTGACACCCTGCTGAAAGCGCGGGCCGAAGGCGGCACATTCCACGGTTTGGTTGATCTGTGCCAGCGGGTGGAGCTTGGCAAGCTGAACAAGCGTGTGCTCGAGACCCTGGTACGCGCCGGTGCCCTGGATGAAATCGGAGCCAATCGGGCCACGCTCCTCAACGATATCCCGATGGCCGTGGCCGCGGCCGAGCAAACCGAGCGCAATGCCAGCCTGGGTGTGGTCGACCTGTTCGGGGATCCCGCCGCTGCAGTGATCCCGGAGAGCGAGACGCTCCCGGAGATGGAAGATGACGATCGTCTGCGCGGTGAGAAGGACACGCTGGGGTTGTACCTGACCGGGCACCCGGTGGAGCGCTATCGGGCGGAACTCCTGCGGTTGACGGGTACGACGCTCCAGGCGTTGGAGTCGAAGCTCGAGGAGCGCCCGGACGAGTCGCCGAAGCAGAAGTGGCGAGGCAAACAGGAGACGGTGCGGATTGCGGGTCTGATCGTGGGTGTCCGAGTGCGGAACACGCAGAGTGGACGCATGGGTATTGTGACTCTGGATGATCGCAGCGGACGGGCGGAGGTGGTCCTGTTCAATGATGATTTCACTGCCTACAAGGATCGTCTGGAGCCCGACTCCCTTTTGGTCGCGGAAGGTACGGTGACACTGGATGATTACGCCGGTGGGGTCCGGATGCGTGCGCGGGTGGTGTACAACCTCGACGAGGCGCGCGCTCAGTGGGCACGGGCGCTGCACCTGTGTTTGGAGGGGGTCGTGCCGGAGCAAGTGGCCCATCTGCGTGGGTTGATGGAGGCGAACCGCGAGGGCCATTGTCGGGTGCACCTGTGCTATCGCCGCGATGGCCTGGAGGCGGATCTGAACCTGCCCGAGAACTGGACCATCCGGCCCGATGAACGGCTTCTCCGTGGCATTCAGCAATCCCTTGGGCCCGACTGTCTGGCACAGGTGCTCTACGGGCGGTGACGCGGGAAAGGCTCGTTCGGTTGGCCGCGGCTAGGGAGACGCTGATTGAATCGCGCGTCCGCGCTCGACGCTTTTGCGTGCGAACAAGGCGTGGTGACTTCCGTGCAGCCATTCTGCACAAGGGAGCCGCAACGCCGTGCGCGCGCCCGTTTTTGATAACAACGGGCGGCCGAGCCCCTGCTTTCAATGGCTTGTGGGCTTGGTGCCCCCTGTTCCCCGATCCTGCGTTGCGCCGCTTGCGCGGTAGAACCACTACCCGCTGCACGACGCGCCTTGTCTCGGAAAACAGGGGGCACCAACGCGGACGTGCGATTCAATCAGCGTCTCCCTAGCAGCGAAGTGCGGACCAATTGGGTACAATTTCGCTCCTGAACTTCTATCCTTCCGACGCGGGACCCTGCATGAATCCGGACTTTCTCGACTTCGAACAGCCTATTGCCGAACTGGAGGCGAAGATCCGCGATCTTCGCTATGTCGGTGACGATGCCGAGGTCAATATCCAGGAAGAGATCCATCGCCTGGAAGACAAGTGCCGGTCCCTTACGGAAAGTATTTTCGCCAAGCTGACGCCCTGGCAGGTCTCCCAGATGTCACGGCATCCGCGGCGGCCGTACACCCTCGACTATATCCCGGCGCTGTTCGATGAATTCGAGGAGTTGCACGGGGATCGCGCCTTCGGTGACGACCCGGCGATCGTCGGTGGGGTGGCCCGTCTTGATGGCCGCCCAGTCATGCTGATTGGGCACCAGAAGGGCCGTCAGACCCGCGACAAGGTCTACCGTAATTTCGGCATGCCGCGGCCCGAAGGGTATCGCAAGGCCTTGCGGCTGATGGAGATGGCGGAGCGGTTTCGGATGCCGGTGCTCACCTTCATCGACACCCCTGGTGCCTACCCGGGCGTGGGGGCCGAGGAGCGCGGCCAGAGCGAGGCCATCGCCCGCAACCTGCGCGTGATGGCGCGTCTGGATACGCCGATCATCGCCACGGTGATCGGAGAGGGCGGTTCCGGCGGTGCTCTGGCGATCGGGGTCGGCGATGCGACGTTGATGCTGCAGTACTCGACCTATTCGGTGATCTCGCCCGAGGGTTGTGCCTCGATCCTGTGGAAGAGCGCGGAAAAGGCCTCCGAGGCGGCCGAAGCCCTGGGCATCACCTCGGAACGCCTGAGGGAGCTGGGTTTGGTGGACCGGATCATCTCGGAGCCGCTGGGCGGTGCCCATCGCAACCCCGAGGCGATGTCGTCCAGCCTGCGGGTCGCCTTGCTGGAGACGCTGGATGGTCTCGAAGGTCTGGACCCGGGCAAGCGTCTTGAGCGGCGTTATCGGCGTCTGATGGATTACGGTGCCTTCCAGGAAACGCCTTCCTGATCCGCGGGCCGCGCGTGCGGAATCCGCTGTCGAAGCCCTAAGGGGGTTTCTCCAAGATCATCCGGTGGTCCGGACGGTGCGGGTGGCCTTCAGTGGCGGCCTGGATTCCACGGTGTTGTTGCACGTGGCCGCAAGCCTGCGCGTATCCGGGCTGGAAGCCATGCACGTTGACCACGGTCTGCGTCCGGACTCGCCGCGTCAGGCCAAGCATTGTGGTGATGTTGCGGCGTCTCTGGGCTGCCCTTTCCTGTTGCGAACCGTCACGGTGGGGACGGGACACGGGCAGGGTGTCGAGGCGGCCGCCCGCGAGGCGCGCTATGCGGCTTTGCGCGAGGGACTTGGGCAGGGCGATCTGATCCTCTCCGCCCAGCATGCCGACGACCAGGCCGAGACCTTTCTGCTCGCAGCCCTGCGGGGGAGCGGCCCAGAGGGGCTCCAGGCCATGCGAGCGCTTCGGCGCGAGGGCGACACCTGGCTCGGGCGGCCATGCCTGGGGCTTGCTCGTGATGAATTGACGGCCTATGCGGACCACCACGGGCTCGCGTGGTATGACGACCCCACGAACGCTGACTCCCGTTTTGATCGCAACTTCCTTCGGCAAAAGGTGATGCCCGCGTTGCGCGAGCGCTTCGATGTGCCGGGTAGCCTGGCTCGCAGCGCGCACTGGCAGCAGGAAGCGATGGATCAGCGCGATCAGTTCTTCGCGGGGCAGCTCGCGGTCGCGCAGTCATCCGTCGATCATTCGCTGGATCTGCGCGTGCTGCGGCGTCTGAACGAGCCGGAGCAGCGTGGCCTGTTGCGTTACTGGCTGCGCCAACGCGGGATCCGACCGCCCGGACACCACCGTTTAAGCGAGTTTGTGCGCCAGACCCTGGAAGGGGCGCTCGATGCCACACCCGCGTTGGAGTGGGACGAAGGGTGGATGCGCCGCTATCGTGACACCATTTTCGCGGGTTTCTCGAGCGATTCGGAAGAGGCGCTTCCGCTTGCAGACCGGCCCTGGCCCGCGGACCAGGAGGTCATGACACTCGAGGACGGACGCCGATTGATGCGCGCAGACCTCCCCGCCATAGGCGTGGATCCGGGGACAGCCCTCATCGTTAGCTATCGCTCGGGTGGAGAGGTCGTTGCGACCGGATGTGGCCATCGTTCGCTGAAAAAGCTGATGCAAGAGCGTGGCATCCCACCATGGGAACGTCACCGGGTTCCGCTTTTGCGTCAATTGGATGGCGTTGTCGTGGCGGTATGCTGGCCGCAATCGGCTCACGCCCGTAGTTGACTACGCCGCACGAATCGGACAATTCTTTGGCCGTCTATATGGGGTTTCGGGTGAGTGGCACGTGACTGGGTCTTTGACACAACGTGGACGACGCACGGGTATGGGTTTTCTGGCGGCAACGGTGCTGCTGCTGGCTACTCCGTTGGCGGCCGGTTCGCTGAGCCTGACGACCGAGAGCTATCCGCCCTTCAATTTCGTGACTGAATCCGGTGAACTGGACGGGATTTCGGTTCGGGTCATGGATGTGTTGCTGGATGCGGCTGATGCAGACGCCGAAATCCGCCTCCTGCCCTGGAGTCGCGCCTATGCCCAGGCCCAGTCCGAAGCCGGTACCTGCGTGTTTTCCACCACTCGTACCGAGGAGCGGGAAGACCTGTTTACCTGGGTTGGACCGTTGGTGGATAACCAGTGGCATGCGTTTGTACTGGAAGACTCCGACGTAGAGGCCGAGTCACTGGAGGATCTCGAACGCTACCGGGTTGGCGGATATCGCGACGATGCGGTGGCGCTCTATGTCGAGGCACAGGGCATCCCTGTTGATACGGCGCCCAACGACCGCCTCAATGCGCGCAAATTGGCGGCGAACCGGATCGACGTCTGGGTCAGCGGGGAATACCTGGCCCCATGGTATGCCCAGCAGGAAGGGATCGGGGAACTCCGCTCCCTGTTTGCGTTCAACGATACCGTTATGTCGCTGGCTTGCCACCCGGACACGGATCGCGAGGTCCTCGATCGCATGCAGGAGGAATTGGACGCCATGCGCGAGGACGGTCGCTATGAGGCGATCCTGAAGGAGGTGCTCGCACGAAACGGAGAGTCTGATGAGTGATACAGCCGAAGCCCGGGCCGATTCGACGCCCCTGATCGCCGAAGAGGTCCTAGACTTTCAGCAGAACATGTCGCGGCGCGGCATTATCTTCTCTTTTACCGGCTACATCTCTGAAGGCATCCTGAAAGCGCTTGGTGATGCCCTGCGGCAGAAAATCCGCCTGGAGTCGACCGACACCAAGACCGTCAACCGCGTGTTCTCGGTGTTCGTCGAACAGGTGCAGAACATCATCCGCTATTCGGCGGAACGGATTGAACATGATGCGGAGCCGCCGATCGAGTTGAGCTCCGGGATGATCACCGTAGGCTCGGATCAGGGCCGCTTTTTCGTGATCTGTGGCAATGTCATCGGCCGCAAGGACGCCGATACGTTAGCCGTACGGCTACGTGAACTTGCGGGTATGGACAGTGCCGAGTTGCGGCGTTTCTACAAGGAAAAGCTACGCGAACCCCCGGACGAAGGTAGCAAGGGCGGGAGCATCGGCCTGATCGAGATTGCGCGGCGGGCGAGCGAGCCGATCCAGTTCGATTTCCAGCATATTTCCGATGCGCAATCCTATTTTGTCCTGAAGGCCTATATCTGATGGCAGTCGCCGAGAGCATTGAACACGAGGCCACTGACCGGACCCCGGCGGTGCAGTTCGACTTTGGTGCCGGTACGTACCGGCTTTCCGGAGAGTCCTATCCGGAGGATGCGGCGAATTTCTATGGCCCTTTGACCCAAGGATTGCGGCAAGCGATAGAAAACCGAGTCAGCGACGAGGTGGAATTCACGGTCGAGATGATCTATTTCAACAGCTCTACCGCAAAGGCCTTGATGAACATGTTCCAGATTCTGGAGGATGCCGCTCAGTCGGGGGTGCAGGTGCGCATCAACTGGTGCTATCACGAGGATGACGAGACCATGGAAGAGTTCGGTGAGGACTTTTCCGAAGATTTCGAACACGCCGACTATCGGATGTGCCCCTCGTCATGACCGCCCCTTCGCGTGAGGATCCGATGAAGTCCCCGAGCCTGCCCCGAGAGGGCAAGGATGCGGAGGGCCTGGCCGACTTTTCATTGTTTGAACAGGAAAAGGCGATCATGCATCGGTCCGAGCAGATGCTCGAGGCCCTGGATGCGGTTGCGGATGGCGTCAAGGTGCTGGCCAAGGCCTACTCCGAGGGATACCGCGCACAACGCCGCATGATGCGCATGAGCGATCGGATGCAGGCAGACCTTCAGGATGCGAATCGCCAGTTGCGTGAACAGGCGGACCATCTCGCTCAATTGAATAACGCATTGTCGGATGAAGTCCGCGAGCGTGAACGCCTCACGGCGGAGCTGGAACGCTTGGCCCTTGAAGATGCCCTGACCGGCCTTTTCTCGCGCCGGCGCGTGATTGACTGTGTCGAGGGCATGGCGGAGAGCGTTGGCGATCAGACGAGTTCTCTGGCCGTCATGATGCTGGATCTCGACGACTTCAAGACGCTCAACGACACCCATGGCCACGCGGCGGGTGATTTCGCTCTGGAGAGTTTCGCCGACATCTTGCGCGGCGAACTCGGGGCGGAACAGTACGCGGGGCGTATGGGGGGCGAGGAATTCCTGGTGGTAGCCGCGGATCTGGATGTGGAAGGGGCGCGGGCACTGGCTGAACGGATTCGCAGCGCAGTCGAGAATGCATCCTTGCACTGGAAGGACGAGCCGCTTTCACTGGCGGTGTCGATCGGTCTCGTGGTCACCACGACCTTGTGGCCGGATGCCGGGGAGTTGGTGGCACTTTCCGATGATCTCCTCTACCGCGCCAAGAACGAAGGGCGCAACCGTGTCATCGTGCAAACGCACGGCGAACACGGCTGATGGGGGGCGGCGCGCGCCGACATCGAAGCCTTGTCGCCAAGCTGGCCGTCGCCACGCTGTTGGTGGCCCTGGCCTTGAGCCTTCTCTCCAGTGCGTACGTAATCGCCTCGGACTGGAATGCCTTTCGTGCCGAGACCACGGAGCAGATTGACCGGCTGCAACGTCTGGTTGAACCCCCGGCGGCCGAGGCGGCCTTTCAGCTTAGCGCGGACCAAGCGGACTCGCTGGTGCAGGGACTGCTCGTCTTCCAGGAAATTCGCCGCGTCGAGATCCTCGATGATTTCGGGAACACCCTGGCGTCGGATTCTCGTGAGCGCGAGCGCGCGGCCGGGGAATGGACGCAGTGGCTTTTTGGCGATCTGCAAACCCACGAACGCGAGCTTCGTCACCCCGATACTCGCGGCAATATCCAGGGGGTAGGGCAGCTGCAGGTCGAGCTGGACCCCGGCGTGCTGGGCCAGATCTTTGTTGCCCGACTTCAGACGGGCGTGGTGACCAGTGTTACGCAGGCGATCATCGTGTCGCTGGTCGTCGTGCTGCTGTTCTACGTGCTGATGTTGCGGCCGATGCTGCGGATTTCCCGTGCGGTGGCGGAAACCAACCCGGACCAGCCGGCACAGTGGCCGATGCCCCGACTCGGGCATCACGAAAATGACGAGCTCGGCGCGTTAGGGCGTTCGCTGGACCGACTGTTGCGGGCGTTTCAGGAAGGGCTCGATGCCCGCGATGGCGCGCGGGGCGAACTCAAGGCCCTGAATGCGGATCTTGAGCGCCGCGTAGAGGAACGCACGCGCCAGCTGGAAGAGGAGAAGGCGGAGACCGAGCGCGCCCTGGCGCAGGTCGACGAGGCGAACCGCGAGCTCGAACGCAGTAACCGCCTGGTGGTGGAAAGCATCCGCTATGCCCGACGCATCCAGACGGCGATGTTGCCGGACAAGCACGCCCTCGATGGGCACATGGACGAGGTCCAGATCTACTGGGAGCCCTTGCATCTGGTGGGTGGTGACTACTTCTGGGTGGAGGCGATCGAGGGCCAGAGCATCCTCGTGGTCGCGGACTGCACCGGCCACGGTGTGCCGGGGGCCTTCATTACCCTGGTGGTGGCCTCGGCCCTGGATCGAATCCTGCATGAACACCGACTGCTGGAACCTTCTGCGATCCTGCGCGAGATGGACCGTCTGGTGCGTTCGCGCCTGCGCCAGGACGGCTATGACTCCGACTCGGATGATGGGTTGGAGGCCGCGGTATGCGTGTACCACCCCGAGAATCGCAAGCTGGTCTTTGCGGGCGTTGGGCTCCCGTTGATGATCGACCGGTGCGGCGAGGTGGAAGAAATCCGGGGGGTGCGCGGCGGTTTGGGGTATCGCAGCCTGGAACCGGCGCAGCCGGTGGACCACGAGGTTGCAGTCGAACCCGGAACGGAGTTCTTTCTGATTACGGACGGGGTGCACGACCATGTTGGCGGCGAGCCCCCGCGGCTGTTCGGCCGGCGGCGCCTGCGTCAGGTTCTGGGGGAAAAGAGTGGGCGCGACCTTTCGGGCAAGATCGACGCCGTGGTGCGGGTGCTGGAGGATTACCGCGATGGCGAGCCCCGCCGGGATGACATGACGCTGGTCGCATTCCGACCCTTGTCGGCTGGGTCGGGAAATGGAGGTTTGCCCCCGCCCGCCGATTGAGCGGGGGCGGGCGCTCTGATACTCTCACAGGCGTTTTCCGCCGAACCCGGGTGGATTGGATGAACCGGGTCCGGTGCTTGTCAGCCCCCAGCCAGGTTTCCCGCATGACGCGTTTTGTATTCATCACCGGAGGCGTGGTCTCGTCTCTGGGCAAAGGTATTGCATCCGCCTCTCTGGGGGCCATCCTCGAGGCCCGCGGTCTCAAGGTGACGTTGCTCAAACTGGACCCCTATATCAACGTGGATCCGGGCACCATGAGCCCCTTCCAGCATGGCGAGGTGTTCGTTACCGATGACGGTGCCGAGACCGATCTCGATCTGGGGCATTACGAACGGTTCGTGCGTATCCGTACCTCGCGGCGCAACAATTTCACCACCGGCCAAATCTACGAGAACGTAATCCGCAAGGAACGCCGGGGGGATTACCTTGGCGGCACCGTGCAGGTGATTC
The DNA here is from genome assembly GCF_000745395.1 of Thioalkalivibrio sp. ALJ1. Taxonomy (NCBI): domain Bacteria; kingdom Pseudomonadati; phylum Pseudomonadota; class Gammaproteobacteria; order Chromatiales; family Ectothiorhodospiraceae; genus Thioalkalivibrio; species Thioalkalivibrio sp. ALJ1. The sequence goes on from NZ_JQIW01000003.1 coordinate 279,074, forward strand.
CGCATATCACGGACGAGATCAAGCGGTCGGTCCATGAGGGTGCCGGGGATGCCGACATTGCCCTGATCGAGATTGGCGGCACGGTGGGTGACATCGAATCCCTGCCGTTCCTTGAGGCGATCCGCCAGATGGGGGTCGAGCTGGGACATGAGAACGCCCTGTTTATGCACCTGACCCTGGTTCCATACATCGAGGCGGCCGGCGAGATCAAAACCAAGCCAACCCAGCACTCGGTCAAGGAACTACGCTCGATCGGTATCCAACCGGACATTCTCCTGTGCCGCTCGACGCAGGCCGTCCCCGAGGGCGAACGGCGCAAGATCGCGCTGTTTACCAACGTCGAAGAGAAAGCGGTCATCTCCGCAGTGGATGTGGACAATATCTACAAGATTCCGTTGTGGCTGCATTCGCAGAAGCTCGACGAGATCGTGCTGCGTAAACTTCGTATCGAGGCGCCACAGGCGGATTTGTCGGATTGGAAGCACGTGGTCAACGCCATGGAGTTCCCGGAGTCGGAAGTCACCGTCGGCATGATTGGCAAATACGTTGATCTCACGGAATCCTACAAATCCGTGAACGAAGCTCTGACGCATGCGGGCATCCAGGCCGGCACGCGGGTGCGGATCCGCTACCTGGATTCCGAGAAGCTGGAAGGTGCGGAGAACGAGGCCGCCAGTGAGCTGGAAGGTTTGGACGCGATCCTCGTCCCCGGAGGCTTCGGTGAGCGCGGTGTAGAAGGCAAGATCGCGGCGGTGCGGTATGCGCGCGAACGTCGAGTGCCGTATCTCGGGATCTGCCTCGGGATGCAGGTCGCAGTCATTGAATTCGCGCGCGATGTGGCCGGTCTCGAGGACGCCCATAGCACCGAGTTTGCGCCGGATACGCCACACCCTGTGATCGCACTGATTACCGAGTGGCAGGACCAGGAGGGCCGTATCGAACGCCGGGACGTCGACAGCGACCTGGGCGGGACGATGCGTCTGGGTGCCCAAAGCGCCCGGCTGGCGGCAGGATCGCGGATCGCTGAAGCCTATGGCCACGAGCGAGTCGAAGAACGCCATCGCCATCGGTTTGAATTTAACAATGCCTATCGCGAACGCCTGGAGGCCGCCGGCTTGAAAATCTCCGGCGTGTCGGACTCCGGCGAGTTGGTGGAGGCCGTCGAGCTGATCGAACACCCGTGGTTCGTTGGGTGTCAGTTTCATCCGGAGTTCACTTCGACTCCGCGGGACGGGCATCCGCTGTTTACCGGCTTCGTGCGAGCGGCGCGTGATTTTCAGGATGCGCGGGCACCGGAAACCACGACGGCCCTTACGGAGTAGGCCGTCGGATCTGGATTTTTCGCGGTGGCTGGCCGGAGGCCAGGCTCTGCCAGACAGGACAGACCATGCAGCTTTGCGGTTTTGAAGTCGGCCTCGATCAGCCCTTTTTTCTGATTGCAGGGCCCTGTGTCATCGAATCCGAGGCAATGGCAATGGAGACCGCCGGCAGCCTCAAGACGATTGCCGATGGCCTGGGCATTCCATTGATCTACAAGTCGTCCTTTGACAAGGCGAACCGCTCGTCCACCAAGAGCTTCCGCGGTTTGGGCATGGCAGAAGGTTTGCGCATTCTGGACAAGGTGAAGGCCGAGATCGGTGTACCCGTGCTGACCGACGTGCACGAGGACACCGCACTGGACGAAGTGGCCAGCGTGGCGGATGTGTTGCAGACGCCTGCATTTCTCTGTCGCCAGACAAATTTCATCCAGAATGTCGCGCGTCAGGGCCGTCCGGTGAACATCAAGAAAGGCCAATTTCTGGCGCCGTGGGACATGGGCAATGTGGTCGAAAAGGCCCGCGAGGTCGGCAACGATCAAATCATGGTCTGTGAACGCGGCGTCTCATTTGGATATAACACACTGGTTTCCGATATGCGGGGCCTGGCCCAGATGCGCCAGACCGGTTGCCCGGTGGTCTTCGATGCAACCCATTCCGTACAACAGCCAGGAGGGCAGGGTGCCACCTCCGGGGGGCAGCGAGAGTTTGTTCCGGTGTTGGCCAGGGCCGCTGTCGCGGCCGGCGTCGCTGGGCTGTTCATGGAGACCCATCCGGACCCGGATAAGGCGTTGTCCGACGGTCCGAATGCCTGGCCGCTACCGAAGATGGCGGAATTGTTGGGGACCCTGAAGGCACTGGATGCCGCGACAAAGGCACAGCCATTCGCAGAGGCGGAATACGGCCTGCGCTAACAGCAAACGGTTTACTGATTCGATTAAACGTCCCGGGCGGTCCCGTTCGGGCGGGTATTTTCCAAGGAGAGAGCATGTCCCAGATTGCGGATATTTTCGCCCGCGAGATCATCGATTCCCGGGGTAACCCGACGGTCGAGGCTGATGTTGTCCTGAACTCGGGTGCCATGGGGCGCGCGGCGGTGCCGTCGGGTGCATCCACCGGTGCGCGCGAGGCGCTGGAACTGCGCGATGACGAGAAGCGTTACGGCGGCAAAGGCGTCCTGAAGGCCGTCAGTCACGTGAACGGCGAGATTCGCGATGCCCTGCGCGGAATGGAGCTGGACCAGACGGCCGTGGACCACCGCATGCTGGAGCTGGACGGTACCGAGAACAAGTCGCGCCTGGGGGCCAATGCCTTGCTGGCCGTGTCGATGGCCGCGTCCCATGCCCTGGCTGCCGATCGGGAACAGCCGTTGTTCGAAACCCTGGGGGGCGAAGACGCCACGGTGCTGCCGGTGCCGATGATGAACATCATCAATGGCGGTGCGCATGCGGACAACAGCGTCGATATGCAGGAGTTCATGATCCTGCCGGTCGGCGCGGAATCCGTACGCGAGGCGGTCCGTTATGGTGCGGAGGTGTTCCACGCCCTTAAAAAGGTACTGGCCAAGCGGGGCCTGGCGACAGCAGTGGGCGACGAGGGTGGCTTTGCGCCGGATCTTCCGTCCAATTCCGCCGCCATCGAAGTGATCCTGGAGGCGATTCACAACGCGGGCTTCAAGGCCGGTGAGGACATCTGGATCGGGCTCGACTGCGCCAGCTCCGAGTTTTACCGTGACGGGCGCTACCACCTGGATTCCGAAGGCAAGGCATTCTCCGCGGATGAATTCTCGGAGTATCTGGCGCACTGGGTGGATCAGTACCCGATTCTGACCATCGAAGACGGTATGGCCGAGGATGACTGGGCCGGTTGGAAGACCCTCACCGAACGCTTGGGCAAGCGGGTTCAGCTGGTTGGCGATGACCTGTTCGTGACCAACACGCGCATCCTCCAGGAAGGCATTGACAAGGGTGTGGGCAATTCGATCCTGATCAAGCTGAACCAGATCGGTACTGTGACCGAAACCCTGGAAGCGATCGAGATGGCGCGGCAGGCGAACTATACCGCCGTGATCTCGCACCGTTCCGGCGAGACCGAGGATGTCACTATTGCCGATTTGGCAGTGGCGACCCGTGCCGGGCAGATCAAGACCGGTTCCCTGTCGCGTTCGGATCGGGTGGCCAAGTACAATCAGCTGCTTCGTATCGAGGAACATCTGGGCGCGCGTGCAAGCTACCCGGGCATGTCTGCGTTCACCTTCCGCGGGTAACGAAAGTCGCAGCCTGGCTTGGTCCCTGCGAGATTTTCAGCGTGCGGCGCGGTTCCTGTCCCCGCGCGACAGGGGCTCGTAGAATGCCGGGCATGCTCGCCGACCCAACAACCATGCTGGCCCCATTCTCCGGGACCCTTGCGGGTCGCGGGGGTGGCGTGTTGGCGTTCGGCCATGTGGGGCGCGGGTAATGCGAGGACTCCTCCTGGGCCTGGGGCTCGTGTTGCTGATGCTGCAATGGCCGTTGTGGTTAGGCGAGGGGAGCTGGCGCGATGTGCGCGATCTGCGCGAGCAGGTGGAGCGCCAGCAGGAGGCCAATGCGGAACTGGAACAACGCAATCAAGCACTCGAGGCCGAGGTGCGCGATCTGCGCGGTGGTACGGAGGCCGTCGAGGAGCGCGCGCGCAGGGATCTTGGCATGATCCGAGAGGACGAGACGTTCTTCTTCGTGGTCGGGGACGAGCCGACGGTTATCCTGGAGGTGGAACCGCTTCCAGGACCGGCGGAGGACACGGCTCCCGGGCCGGACTCGCAGGTTCCGGAGCACGCCGAGCCGGCGACCGACACACTGCCCCCGGAGGATCCATTTGATGGCTGACGACCTGCGCGATCGGGATCGCGAGGCCGCATTTTGGGCGTTGATTCCCGCTGCCGGCATTGGGCGGCGCATGGGTTCGGATCGACCCAAGCAATACTTGACCCTCGGATCGCGGACCATCCTGGCCCACACCCTGTCCATCTTTTTGGAACATCCGCGTATCCGAGGTGTGGTACTAGTACTCGGGCCGGACGTGGACCCAGACGCCCTGGATCTTCCATCGGCGGGAGGACGGCTGTTTCGTGTGGCGGGGGGCGCCGAACGCGCCGATTCCGTCCAGAACGGGCTGGACTTCCTGAGTGAGCGGGCACACGGTGAAGACTGGGTGCTGGTGCATGACGCGGCACGGCCGTGTCTTCCGGTCAGCGATGTCGATCATTTGCTGCGGGCGCTGGGTGATGATGCAGTGGGTGGGCTCCTTGCCTGTCCAAGTACCGATACCATCAAATGGAGTGATGGGGCGGGGCATGTGGAACGGACGCTGGAGCGTGACCGCGTGTGGCGTGCATTGACCCCGCAGATGTTTCGGCTGGATGTGTTGCGTGAAGCCAATCGGAAGGCACGCGCCGCAGGGCACGCAGTCACCGATGAGGCCAGTGCCATCGAATATCTGGGCAAGAAGCCTCGACTGATTGAGGGCTCGGCGATGAATATCAAGATCACCCGATCAGAGGATCTGGACTTGGCGCGGCTGTACTTGATGCAGCAGGGACGTCTGGAAGGCGGGTTCCGTCCATGAGTATGCGTATTGGTCAAGGCTTCGATGTGCATGCCTTCGGCGAAGGTGATCACCTGGTGCTGGGCGGCGTGCGTATTCCCTTCGACCGTGGTTTTGTGGCGCATTCCGATGGCGATGTGCTGTTGCACGCCATCTGTGATGCCTTGCTGGGTGCGGCGGCGCTAGGCGATATCGGCCGCCACTTCCCGGATACTGACCCCCAGTTTCGTGGGGTCGATAGCCGGCGCCTGCTGCGGGAGACGGTGCGCCGCGTGGCCGATGCAGGGTGGCGGCCGACCAATCTAGATGCGACCGTAATTGCGCAGGCTCCGAAGATGGCGCCGCATGTAGAGGCGATGCGGGCCCATCTGGCATCGGACCTCGACTGTCCGCTTGCAGTCATCAACGTAAAGGCGACCACAACCGAACGTCTCGGGTTTACGGGGCGTGGTGAAGGCGTAGCCGCCCAGGCAGTCGTATTGCTCGAACCCGTGTCAGGCCTGATGAAGGTATGACGGCATCGTCGGTAAAAGCACGGGTGTTGCGAGTGGATCACGCCAGCCTGGTGGTGGCCGATCCCGAAGTGGCGCGTCACTTCTACGAGACGTTGCTAGGCCTCCTCCCTCTTCCGCGCCCCGATCTGGGTTTCCCTGGGCGATGGTATGACCTGGGTAGTGGACAGGCGCTGCATCTGCTGGGTGGTGAGAACCCGGATCCGGTCTCGCGTCCGGTCCCCGGGGGTCGCGATCGCCATCTAGCCCTGCGGGTTAAAGGGCTGGAGGAGCTGCTGCGACGGCTGGAGGCAGCCGGTTTTCCCGCGGAGCGCAGCCGCTCTGGGCGAATGGCTGCCTTTGTCCGCGACCGAGACGGCAATACCATCGAGTTATTGGAGGCCGACTAAGGTAACGGGGGAAGGGTATGCCGCAACCGGACTACATCCTCGCTCTGGATCAGGGGACTTCCAGTTGCCGGGCCATTGTGTTTGACCGGGCGGCGACCGTCCAAGGGGTGGCGCAGAAGGCGTTTACCCAGCACTACCCGCAGCCGGGCTGGGTGGAACATGATCCGATGGGGATATGGGCCACCCAGATCGGCGTTGCCCGCGAGGTGTTGGAGCGTCAACGGCTGGACCCCTCGCAGCTCGCAGGGATTGGGATCACCAATCAACGTGAGACAGCGGTGGTCTGGGAGCGAGATACCGGCCAGCCGATCCATCCGGCAATCGTCTGGCAGGACCGGCGCACCGCCGCGCTTTGTGACGACCTGAAAGCGCGCGGACTTGCCGAAAAGATTCGGGAACGCACAGGGCTTGTGGTGGACGCCTATTTCTCCGCCACAAAGCTGCGCTGGCTGCTGGACCATGTCGATGGGGCTCGTGTACGGGCCGAGCGCGGTGAACTGGCATTCGGCACGATCGATAGCTGGCTTGTCTGGAACCTGACACGCGGTGAACGCCACGTGACGGATGCCAGCAATGCCGCACGCACCATGCTCTACAACATCCACCAGGGCGATTGGGATGACGAGTTGCTCGTCGCGCTGGAGATCCCGCGCGCGATGCTACCGGAGGTTTGTGATTCCAGTGGCATCGTGGGCAAGACCGGGGCCGGCCTGTTCGAAGGGGCGCGAGTGCCTATTGCCGGTATGGCGGGTGACCAGCACGCCGCGCTATTTGGTCAGACCTGCTTCGAACGGGGCACGGCCAAGAACACCTACGGGACCGGCTGCTTTCTGCTGATGCAAACAGGTCAGGACCCCGTCACCTCGGAATCCGGCCTCTTGACGACCATTGCCTGGCAACTGGAGGGAAAAGTCGAATATGCCCTGGAGGGATCGATCTTCATTGCCGGGGCGGCCGTCCAGTGGCTGCGCGACGAGCTGCGTCTGTTCGACTCCGCGGAAGACTCCGAATACTTTGCAGGCAAGGTCGATGATGCGGGCGGGGTGTATGTCGTACCCGCGTTTGCGGGCCTCGGTGCCCCCTACTGGGATATGTACGCCCGGGGCGCGATCTTTGGCCTGACTCGGGGTACACGCATGGAGCACATCACGCGGGCGACGCTGGATTCAATCGCCTACCAGACACGGGACGTGATCGAGGCGATGGAGGCAGATTCCGGCATCTCCCTCAAGTCCCTGCGTGTGGATGGGGGTGCTGTGGCCAACAATGTGATGATGCAGTTTCAGGCCGATATGTTGGGCGTGCGCGTGGAACGCCCGTGTGTGACCGAAACCACTGCGCTCGGTGCGGCGTATCTAGCCGGTCTGGCGGTGGGCTTCTGGACCCGCGAGGACCTCCAGTATCACTCGAGGCTGGATCGCGTATTCGAGCCGAATATGGACCCTGAAACCCGCGACCGTCTCTACCGTGGCTGGAAAGAGGCCGTTCAACGCAGCATGGGCTGGGCGCGAGAAGACTGATCGGCAGAGCTCAATAGATGGGATAAATGGCGCTTGTAGAGCCGCCTCGGCGGCGAAGCCCCTGCCATAGCCAGCACCCCCCTTAACCATCGCTATGCCAGCTCGCCATCCCGCGGCCGCAGCGAAGAGCCGGCATGCGGACAATTCGGAACCCGCCTTGTCACAGCGGCGATATAGGAAAAGGGAATGGTGCGCGGGGTGACGTTGCCTCGAGTCGGCGTGCCTAATCTATGCTTGCCGGTTCGGCCGCGAGTTGGCCCGACTGGTAGTCACTGATCGCCTGTTCCAGTTCGTCGCTGGTATTCATCACGAAAGGCCCGTAATGGGCTATGGGTTCGCCCAGGGGCCGGCCCTTGAATAGCAGGACGCGAGCGTCTTGCTGCGCGATCAGATGGATCTGGGTGTGCCCGTGCCAGACGCCCAGTTGGCCTGTAGCCAGCCCGGTAAGCTCACCATCAAAGACGTAGGCCAGCACACGATCTTCCAGCTGTACCGCCAGGGACAGCCGATAGCCGGCTGGGAGGGTCAGGTCGGCCATCGCGGCGCCCTCGCCGATTTGTGGCAGCGGGCCTTCGGTGTCGCCGGCGCTGGTTTGCCAGGAACCAGCGATCGCCTTGAAACGGAGGGAATCGTCTTCTTCCGGTAGGTGGCGCATATCGTCGGCGCGCACGTCGCGATAACGCGGCGGATCCATTTTCCGCCGCGACGGGAGATTCACCCAAAGTTGAAAGCCATGCAGGCCATCGGCGTCGAGGAGGGGCATCTCGGAGTGGATCACGCCGCGCCCGGCACTCATCCACTGGGCTTCCCCGGCCTCCACGCGTCCCTGGTTACCCATGGAGTCCTCGTGGGTCAGGCCGCCATGGACCAGATAGGTCAGGGTCTCGAAACCGCGGTGGGGGTGTGCCGGAAAGCCGCCAATGTAGTCTTCGCGGGCGCTGGCCTTGAGCTCGTCAAGCATCAGGAACGGATCGAGCCCACCACGAAAGTCATGGATGCGCCGAATCTTGACCCCAGCCCCGTCCTGGGTGGGATGAGCGGTCTTTACACTGTCCGGCGGTGTCGGATTCATGGCGTTCTCCTTCGCAACAGATCTGCACCATACCGACCATGAAACGAAAAGAAAATTGCATCGTTTCCCTTCATGAGGCCCTCTGTCAGGCTTCTGGCAGATGCCAGGCATCCGCGAAGGCCTCCAGGCTTTCGACAAAATCCGAGTCGTGGTGCTGACGATTGATGGTGAGGTGCAGCACAACGGCATCCGGCGAGGGAGGGTGGCCGGTGCTGAGGGTCCAGGCGAGGCCGTTTGGGCAGCCGGGCAGGGAGAAACGAAGCCCACCATTGATCCGTTCACGGTGGACTCGAAATTCGCCCCAGATGCAGTAAACGACGCCAGCATCCAGACCCTGGTGCTCCACTAGGGCATCAATTGCATCGCAATAGACAGGGAGAGCGGGGATATCCAGCAGACGCTGAATACTATTGGCATCCAGACGAGTGCGTAGGGTGCGAAAAAACTCCATGGGGCTACTCGCTGCGTGGGAGGAATACGGGCAGGCCATCCACCTCGCCGACGCTCAAACGTTGATTGTAGAGGCGTTCCAGGGCGCTGGGGACCAGCATGGTATTGGCCGGCCCCCAACAGGCTTGCCCATCCGGATATAGCAGCAGCAGGTGGTCGCAATAGCGGGCGGCCAGATTCACGTCATGCAGCACGAGCACCGCCGCCCGTTCTGCCTGGGCGACAATCCCGCGAACACGATTCAGGACGGCCACCTGGTGGTGCAAGTCGAGCTGACTGGTGGGCTCGTCCAGCAATAACAGATTCGGGTCCTGAGTGAGGACGGTCGCAATGGCGAGCCGTTGGCGCTCGCCTCCAGAGAGTGTATCGACCATGCGGTGTTCGAGATTGGCCAGATCCATCGCGGCGAGCGACGCCCGCGCTCGTTCGTAGTCCTCGGCGGTCTCGATGTCCCAGGGGCGCAGGTAAGGGTGGCGCCCAATGAGGGCCGTTTCCAGGACTGTGGCGGGGAAGCCGTCATGGTGTGTCTGGAACACCAGGCCCAGGCGCCGTGCCAGGTTGGCTCGTGAAAGTTCGCGCAGCGTACGCCCCTGGACCTCGATGTGTCCGCTGCGAACAGTGCGCAATCCGGCCAGGGTCTGCAGCAGCGTACTTTTGCCCGCGCCATTGGGTCCCAGGATGCCCCAGCATTGACCAGGATTGACGGTGAGCGAGAGTGGGGAACCGTCGGCGCGCCCGGGTACATCGATGACCAGGTCATGGCTGGCCAATAGGGTCTTGGGGCCTGGCTGTTCGTGAACGCTGCGGGCGCCAAGGCCAGGTGCATGGGCATGCGCGCTGGATCCCGTTTTGGATGGCACAGCTGGCATCAGCGGCTCCTATACAGCAGAAACAGGAACACAGGTACGCCCAGCATGGCGGTGATCACGCCCACCGGGAGTTGTTCCGGCGCGATGATCGTGCGCGCCAGGGTGTCGGCAAGGGTTAGCAGAATTCCGCCCGCCAGGGCCGAGGCCGGCAGAATGACCCGCTGATCATTGCCGAAAATCAGGCGCAGCATGTGCGGCACGATCAGCCCGACGAACCCCACGGCGCCCACCTGAGTAACGGCGGTTGCGGTAATCAGGGCGGCGACCACGTAGATCGTCCATTCCACGGGGCGAACCGCCACCCCCAGGGCGGCCGCCTGCATCGGGCCTCGTGCGAGCACGTTCAAGGTGCGGCCCAGTGGAAGCGCCAGTAAGACGACCAGTACCAGCACGCCCCAGGCGGGATAGGGGTTGCGAGCATGCGAGACGTCACCCATGAGCCAGTACAGCATTCCGGGCAGTTCGGCAGTCGGGCTGATGGCAAGGATGAAACTGATCATCGCGCCCCAGCCCGCGGCGACGACGACCCCGGTGAGGAGCAGGCGGGTGGGGGTCCAGCTCCCGGTGCCGTGGGCGAGGCCGAACACGATCACGGTGGACAGCAGGGCCCCGGCAAAGGCCGCCGCTGAAACGTAGAACATCGAGAGCCCGGCCAGCATGGACAACAATGCGCCAACCGATGCGCCCCCGGACAGGCCCAGCACGTACGGATCCGCCAATGGGTTGCGCAGCAAGACCTGCATCAATGCCCCGGCAACTCCAAGAAGACCCCCGGCTGCGAAGGCGGCGAGAGCCCTTGGCAGTCGTAGCTCCAGCACCAGTGTGGAGTGCAGGCGCGAGGCTTCGCCTGTGAATACGGCGAACAGATCGCCCAGGGGAATGGCGACGCTGCCGTAGGCCAGTGCAATCAGGATGGCCAGGAGTGATGCGGGCAGCAGGACGCCAGTGGCGAGCAGAAAGGAACGGGTCATGCCATTACTTTGCGTGCGTCCATGGACGGGCGTACGCCTAGGGAAACACTGATTAATGCACGCGCTCGCGCCCGAGTCGCTTTTGCGTGCGAACAAGGCGCGGTGATTGCCGTGCAGTCATTCTGCACAAGGGAACCGCAACGCCGTGCGCGCGCCCGTTTCTGATAACAACGGGCGGCCGAGCCCCGTCTTTCAATAGCTTGTGGGGGTTGGCACCCCAGGTTCCCCGATCCTGCGTTGCGCCGCTTGCGGGTAGAACCACTACCCACTGCACGACGCGCCTTGTCTCGGAAAACCTGGGGTGCCAACGCGAGCGCGTGCATTAATCAGTGTTTCCCTAGAGGTGCGCTTGAGAGTAACGGTCGGGTGCGCACGGGATTATTCAGCCGGGCGGCGCAGGCGCGCGCGGTCCAGCTCTTCGCACATCAGGGCGGTACCTTCGGCGATCCTTGGGGTATGGCGCTGCAGAAGCGAGGGCGCAATAAAGAACAAATTGTCGCTCTGGACTGCTGTCATATCTTCCCATTGTGTCCAGGCGATCACCCAGTCCGGACGATCCTCGCCCATGCCGCCCCCAATGATGACCTCGGGATCGGCATCGATCACCGCCTCGCGGTCCATACGTGGAACGAGTCGGTCCAGGTGACCAAACACGTTGACGCCACCGCAGACTTCGATCGCCTCGGCAATCAGGTGCTCATCGTTGATGGTCATCAGGGGTTGCTCCCATACCTGATAGAACAAGCGCACGGGTTTCCGATCCGAGTATTCCTCACGCAGGGCATCCATGCGGTCGAGGAAGTCCTGCGCCGCACGGGCGCCTTCGTCCTGGGTTCCGGCGAGCTGTGCGATCCGGCGCATGCTGGAGGCGACCCCGTCGAACCGCCGTGGCTCCGACACATAGACCGGTACGCCAAGGTCACGCAGCCGGTCGATCTGGCTTGCGGAGTTCCCACTGCGCCAGGCAATCACTAGATCCGGATCGAGCTCAATCACGCGTTCGAGATCGATGCGGCTGTATCCACCTACGCGGGGAACGAGCTCGGCCTCGGGCGGGTAGTCGCTGTACTGCGTGGCTCCCACCAGCCGGTCGCCGGCACCCACCGCAAAGACCACCTCGGTGATATGCGGAGCCAGGCTGACGATCCGCTCGGCCGGCTGCTCAAGACGAATTTCGTGCCCGTCATCGTCCTCGACGCTGACTTCCGACGCGGCCAGTGTGCCGGATATCGGGAGCATCAAACCGAGCAGGAGTGCGCGATGGGTGAGTGTAAAAATATTCATTGAAATCCGATGGATATGCAAGGAACAGAATGCCCGGTCGAGAGAGAATTGGGCGCGAAAACGTGCAACATCATATCAGCCTGAGGCCATCATGACGGAGGGGGCGGTGGTTCACAGGGAATCGGTTGCGTATCATAAAGGGCTTAATCGCCAGGTGCCCCGCCGACAATCGGCGGGGTTGAACGGGAAGCTGGACTAAGCCAGCGCTGCCCCCGCAACGGTACGCACACCGGCCCGCCAGTCGGGCCATCGAAAGGCATTCGCCACTGCATCCGCGATCGGTTGTGGGAAGGCGTCTTCCGGCCCAGATGATCCTGGGGTGTGCAAGCCCGGAGACCGGCCCGGCGTGAATTCCTGCGACGGCGCGGTGGGCGTGAGTCGGTAGGGGGTTCGGGCCGTTCGGCTCGTGTTCTGCTGCCGTCTGCCGCCCACCTGCCGTCGCCCGGACGGAACCCAGGATGCCAGACGTTTCTTCCACCCTGCCTGAATCTGACGCGCTTGAATTCAGTGATTGTGGCGCTTTCGATGCTGCCTCCCGCGAAGCCGTTTATCGGGTGATTGGGGAGCGCCGCGATATGCGCCATTTCCGTCCCGACCCGGTTGATCCGGAGGTGCTGCAGCGCCTGCTGGAGGCTGCCCACCATGCCCCGAGTGTCGGGTATATGCAGCCTTGGCGCTTTCTGCGAATTGTCGATCCCGCGTTGCGGGCGTCTCTCCGCGCCCATGTGAGCGCGGAACAGGAACGCACGGCCGAGGCCTGCGGAGAGAAAGCGGCCGAGGTCCACCGTCTGAAACTGGAAGGGATTCGCGAAGCCGGGGAGCTACTCGTTGTAGCGCTGACGGATGGGCGCGAGCGCTACGTACTCGGTCGGCGCACGTTGCCCGAGATGGACCTTTGCTCGGCGGCCTGCGGGATTCAGAATCTATGGTTGGCCGCCCGTGCCGAGGGCCTGGGGATGGGCTGGGTCTCGCTATTCGATCCCGACTGGCTGGCACAGACCCTGCACATGCCGGAGGGCGCCTATCCAATGGCCATCCTTTGCCTGGGGCACGTGGAGGCCTTCTACGATCGGCCCATGCTGGAACAGACCGGATGGGACCAGCGCCGGACGTTGTCGGACTTGGTGTTCCAGGATCGCTGGGACCAGGGGGCCGATCGGGCGGAGCCCGGATCGGGCGCGGCACCGGGTTCCGCCGCCTATGCCGGCAAGGACCGCTCGTGATCGTTTTCTTGACGTTGATCGGGGCGCTCATCCTGGATCGCTTGTTTGGCGATCCCCGGCGCTTTCATCCCTTGGCCGGGTTTGGCCGTTTGGTTGCCTGGGCAGAGGCTCGTTGGCATCGCGATAGCCGGGCACGTGGAACCCTGCTGTTGGTGGCGCTGGTTCTGCCCTGGGTGGTGCTCGCGTGGGTCGCGGCTTCGTTGGCCTGGGGCTGGCTGGTCGGGCTGGTGGTGCTCACGCTGGCGATCGGCTGGCGCAGCCTGGATAAACATGCCGAGCGGGTTGCGGAAGCGCTCGAGTCCGATCAGACGACCGAAGCCCGAGCCGCGGTGGGCATGCTCGTGAGTCGGGACACGGACGCGTTGGATACCCGGGGCGTCAGCGGGGCGACGGTCGAATCGGTCCTTGAAAACGGCAACGATGCCGTGTTTGCCACCATCTTCTGGTTTTTGGTGGCCGGTGCCCCGGGCGTTATTGCTTATCGCCTGGTGAATACGCTGGATGCGATGTGGGGCTATCGTTCGCAAAGGTATCGCCAGTTCGGGTGGGCCGCCGCCCGTATGGACGATGCCATGAATTACATCCCGGCCCGGCTGACAGCGTTGGCCTATGCACTGGCGGGCAACACCCGTGATGCCCTGCAGTGCTGGCGCGAGCAGGCGCCTGGATGGAAGAGTCCGAACGCGGGTCCGGTGATGTCTGCGGGCGCCGGGGCGCTCGGGATCGTACTGGGCGGCCCGGCCCCCTACTCGGGGCGTGATGAATGGCGCCCGCGTCTGGGTATGGGGCGCATGCCCGATGCGGCCGGGATACGGGGCGCGATCGGCCTGGTGGATCGCGCCCTGGCCATCTGGCTGGGATTCATTGTTGTGGGGGTCGTGTTCGTTGTCTTGTATTGATCAGCAGCCGGCTGTAGCCACGAGCGGATCTCCGGAACGTCTGGACCAGGCGCATGGGGGTCGTGTTCGGGCGGCGGCTGCGCGCTACGGGGTCCCCTTCGCCGAGTGGCTGGACTTGTCCACCGGGATCAATCCGCATGGTTATACGGTCGGTGAGGTCCCGGCAGCGGCCTGGGCGCGCCTGCCAGAGCTGGATGACGGCCTGGAGGTGGTTGCCGCCAGTTATTACGGCACCTCGGAGCTAATGCCGGTCCCCGGCTCGCAGGCGGCGATCCAGACGTTGCCGCAGCTGCGTCAGGGGGCGGCACGGGTCGGCATCCTCGAACCCAGCTACAACGAACATGCCAAGGCCTGGCGGTGTGCCGGGCACGAGGTTTTGCCGCTGGACGCGGACGCCATTGCAGCGGCGATGCCCCAGCTCGATGTCCTGGTGCTGGTGAACCCGAACAATCCCACCGGGCAGCGTTTCTCGCGAGATACGTTGCTGGCCTGGCATGCCGAGCTGGCCGCACGGGGTGGCTGGCTGATCGTGGACGAGGCCTTCATGGACGTCACGCCCGACCAGAGCCTGGCCGATGCCGCGACCCGGGAGGGTTTGGTGGTCTTGCGCTCTCTGGGCAAGTTCTTTGGCCTGGCCGGTGCGCGCGTCGGCTGTGTGATCGCGGCGGCGGCAATGCGGGAAGGCTTAGCCGCGCGGCTGGGACCCTGGACGATTGCTGGCCCGGCCCGCTGGGCCGCGGCACAGGCCCTTGCGGATCATGCCTGGCAGGTCCGAATGCGAGACACACTGAAAGCCGCCGGGCAGCGCCTGGAATCCCTGCTCAACGGCTACGGGCTGTCACCGACCGGCGGCACCGCGTTGTTTCAGTGGCGCCAGATGGACGCGCCAGCGGTATTTCAAGACCGTCTGGGTGCACAGGGGATCCTGGTGCGGCGGTTCGATGCGCCCGCCAGCGTGCGCTTCGGCCTGCCGGGCTCCGAGGCGGAATGGGAGCGCCTGGAGCGGGCACTGGAGTCCCTGTGAGCGGCACCACACTGATGGTTCAGGGCACGACCTCGGATGCCGGCAAGAGCGTCCTGGTCGCGGGCCTTGCGCGGGTTCTGCATCGCCGCGGACTGTCTGTCGTGCCATTCAAGCCACAGAACATGGCGCTCAACAGTGCGGTGACAGCGGATGGTGGCGAGATCGGTCGGGCTCAGGCGCTACAGGCAGCAGCCTGTGGGCTGGAGCCGCATACCGATATGAACCCCGTGCTCCTCAAGCCCAGTTCCGACCAGGGTGCCCAGGTGATCATCCACGGGCGTCCGGCCGCCCAGATGGATGCGCGGGCCTACCATGATTACAAGCGCGTCGCGCATGAAGCGGTGATGGCGTCGCATGCTCGCCTGGCCGCCCACTACGAACACATCCTGGTCGAGGGGGCGGGCTCGCCGGCGGAGATCAACCTGCGTGAAGGGGATATTGCCAACATGGGTTTTGCCGAGGCGGTGGATTGCCCGGTCATCCTGGTGGCGGATATCGATCGCGGCGGTGTGTTCGCGCATCTGGTCGGCACCTTGGCACTACTGAGCGAGAGCGAGCGCGCCCGGGTACGGGGGTTCGTGATCAACCGCTTTCGTGGGGACGGGTCGCTGCTGCAACCCGGGCTGGACTGGCTGGAGAAGGAGACGGGCAAGCCGGTACTGGGCGTGCTGCCCTATCTGCATGGCTTGTATCTGGATGCCGAGGACGCCTTGCCCCGTGAGGCGGTTCCCGAAGCCGACGCGGGTGCGCTGCGGGTGGTGGTTCCGGCCCTGCCGCGCATCAGCAACCACACCGACTTCGACCCGTTGCGCCTGAATCCGGCCGTGGACCTGCGTTTCGTGGGGCCTGGCGAGTCGCTGCAACCGGCCGATCTGGTGCTCCTGCCGGGGTCAAAAGCGGTGCGCAACGACCTGGCCTGGTTGCGCGAGCAGGGCTGGGAGGATGCGATCAGACGCCACCTGCGCTATGGCGGGCGGGTGATGGGGATCTGTGGCGGCTTCCAGATGCTTGGACGGGCGGTACATGACCCGGAGGGCGTGGAGGGTCCACCGGGATCGACCCTTGGCCTTGGCTGGCTGGAGATCGAGACCACACTGGGGCCAGAGAAGCGGCTGGAGCGTGTGCAAGGGGATCGGGTGCTGGATGGGCCGGCGGCGGTGGAAGGCTACGAGATCCACGCGGGGGTCACGACCGGGCGCGGGCTTGAGCGTCCGCTGCTGCATCTGTCGCATGGCCCGGACGGGGCTCGCAGTGAGGACGATACGGTAATTGGAACCTATGTTCATGGGGTGTTGGATCGGGCGGAGGCCGCGACGGCCATCGTGGAATGGGCGGGCCTGGACGTGGGCGTGACCCGGGCGCAGGATCTCTCGGCTGCGCGCGAGGTCGGTCTGGATCGGCTGGCGACGGCGCTGGAGGAGCATCTGGATATGGAACGAATCCTGAGATTGTTGCGTCCCCAGAAGGCTTCGCGATGAAGACCCTTGTGTTGGGCGGGGTTCGTTCTGGCAAAAGCCGTCTGGCTGAGCGGCTGGCGCAGGAGAGTGGTCAACCGGTGACCTACGTGGCTACCGCCCGGGCCGATGACCAGGAAATGGCGCGCCGGATCGAACGCCACAAGGCCGACCGTCCCGCGCACTGGGGCCTCGTGGAGATCGGTACCGGGCTGGGCAAGGCGCTGGAGCAGACGGCGGCGCCCGATCATTGCCTGCTGGTGGACTGCCTGACCTTGTGGCTGACCCAGTTGCTTTGCACCGAACACGAGGCCCGGATCGAACAGGAGCGTGAGGCCTTGATCGAAACGCTCCCAAGGTTGCCCGGGACCGTGATTCTGGTGAGTAACGAGACCGGCCTCGGGATTACGCCCATGGACGCCCTTTCGCGCCGCTTCGCGGACGAGTCCGGTTGCCTGCATCAGCGCCTCGCGGCCGAGATGGACCGCGTCGTCCTGACCGTGGCCGGTCTCCCGCACATACTCAAGGGAGATCCTTTGTGATGGGCCCAGCAATGAATCAAATCCGTGGAGTATCCAGCCGGGCATACGGGTCAAAAGGCCTCAGGCCGGTCTCGCGCCTGCGTCATTGCGAGGAGCCGCAGGTGGCGCGGCAATCTTCTCCCGAAGCCTCAGTCCGTGAAACGCCACGGGCTGCCAGATTTGAACGATTGCTTCGTCGCCTTGCTCCTCGCAATGACGGGGGGTTGGGGCCGGTGGAGTCATTCGCAACCAGCAGCTAGTGGAGGCCGGAAGTGACCGAAGACTGCGATTGGCTCCAGGTTCCTCCAGCTCCGTTGAACGACACGGCCCGCCAGGCGGCCGTGGCCCGCCAGGGCGAGCTCACCAAGCCACCCGGTTCACTCGGAAGACTGGAAGGCGTGGCCGAACGCCTGGCTGCCATGCAAGGCCGCGAACGGCCGACGCTGGAGCGTATCCATGTCGCCGTCTTTGCCGGCGACCACGGTGTAGTGGAGGAGGGCGTCTCACCGTTCCCGCAGGCCGTGACGGCGCAAATGGTCGTGAACTTCGCCATGGGTGGGGCCGCAATAGCCGTTCTGGCTCGCAGCCTGGGAGCCAGCATGGAGGTGATGAGTTTGGGAACGGTGGCGGAGGTGCCTTCGCACCCGGCGATCCAGCAGATCGGTCTTGGGCCGGGCACCGCTAATCTGGCGAGGGAGCCGGCGATGACCGCTGGGCAGCTCGAACGCGCCATGAACGTCGGGCGTCAGTGTGCCGAACGTGCGCGCCGCGCGGGAGCCGAGTTGTTTATCGGTGGCGACATGGGCATCGGCAACACCACTTCGGCGGCGGCGGTCGCTTGTTCCATCCTGAAACGCCCAGGTGCCGAACTGGCCGGTCCGGGCACCGGACTGGACGCAAACGGCGTCCGGCACAAGGCAGACGTGATCGAATGGGGGCTGGAGCGCCATTCGGGCGTTCGTGGCGAGGCCCTTGGCAGTTTGCGCGATTTGGGCGGTTTCGAGATTGCCGCGTTGGCCGGGAGCTATATCGCAGCCGCCCAGATTGGATTGCCGGTATTGGTTGACGGCTTTATCAGTACCACCGCTGCGCTGGTGGCCACTCGGTTGTGCCCCGGCGCGGAGGCATGGTTCTTCTACGGCCATGCCTCGGCCGAGCCGGGTCACGCCGTCCTGCTGCGCGAGCTGAATGCCGAACCGTTGCTACAGCTGGAGATGCGCTTGGGCGAGGGCAGTGGGGCGGCAACCGCGGTGCCCCTGCTCCGTATGGCCTGCGAGCTCCACGCCGGCATGGCGACCTTTGCGGAGGCCGGCGTGGCCGGGAGCTCGCAATGACGTTTCCCAGTATTGGGCTGCTGCGCCACGGCGAAACGACCGGATCGGGGTTTCGCGGACGCGGTTGCGACGACGCCTTGACGCCCGCGGGGGAGCAGGCAATGCACGCGGTCTTCGAGGCGTCTGGCACCTGGGACCGCATCGTGACCTCGCCGCTGCAGCGCTGCCGGCTACCTGCAGAACGTTTCGCGCGCGCCGCTGGTGTGCCTCTTGTCCGTGAACCACGCCTGCAGGAGCTCCACTTCGGGGAGTGGGAGGGTCGCACGGCCGAAGAGCTGATGCAGACGGACGCCGACGGCCTGGGGCGCTTCTGGCAGGACCCAATCCACTGCCCGCCACCGGGAGGAGAAGACCTGGCCAGCTTCCGGGATCGTATCCTGGCCGCATGGGAGCAGGTCGTGGTGGCCGAGGGAGATCGCACCCTCGTTGTCACCCATGGCGGCGTGATCCGCGTACTCCGCGCGCAATTCGAGGGCTGGCCACTGGAGAAGCTTCTCTCCATCGAAGTCCCGCTGGCATCCCTCCACCGGATCCAGCGCCCCACCACAGCGCAACGCCCCGCATGAACGGCGAACCCGTCCCAACCCCGGCTGTTGTAGGAGCCTGCTTGCAGTTGAAGCCCTTGCCAAAGCCCAACATGGGCAGGCGCTTCGCCTGCAAGCAGGCTCCTACAATGGGCCCCGAAACACCCTGTAGGAGGCCAGCCTCTGGCCGATTGGGGCGCATCCAACGCCAGATCGGCCAGAGGGCTGGCCTCCCACAGGGAAGTGGCCACAGTCGTAGTGTCACCCGGGTCCGCTGGATCTCCCGCTTGCCGGATGACCGCAAGGCCCAGAGGCCTCCAGAATGACACCCGTCCTAACCCCATTCTGGCTCGCGCTGCAGTTCCTGACGCGATTCCCCACACCGGTGTTGGAACCGACGCCGAAAGATCTCGGCCGGTCGGTGCTCGCCTATCCACTCGTGGGGCTGATCCTGGGCTTGGTGGTGGTCGGGTTTGGCATGGCACTGGCAGCAATCCCAGGTGCGCCATCGTTGCTGATCGCCGCACTCGTACTTGCATTGTGGGTCGGGCTGACCGGTGCGTTGCACCTTGATGGGTTGGCGGATACGGTCGACGCCTGGGTCGGTGGTCACCAGGACCCGGAACGTGCCCAGGCCATCATGAAAGATCCGGCTTCAGGCCCAATGGCCGTGGCCGCCTTGATCCTGGTGCTGTTGATCAAGTTTGCGGGGTTGGTGGCGGTGGTAGAGACGGGTGCCTGGCTGGTGTTGCTGGTTGCTGTCGTGCTGGGACGAGCGGCGCTCACGGGGCTCTTCTTGGTGGTCCCCTATGTTCGGGAACAGGGCCTGGGCTCGGAGATGGCAACCCACCTCCCTCGGACGCCCGCCTTGGCCGTGTTGGCCGCGACGGGGTTATTCATCCTGATCCTGGCCCTCGCGACCGGGCTTTGGGGTTTGATTATGGGCATGTTTCTGGCACTGATGGTGGTGTTCGGGATCGCCGCCTTTCTGCGCCGCTGGCTTGGCGGCTTCACCGGCGACACGGCCGGTGCGACCCTGGAAGCGGTCGAAGTGGCTACGCTCTCCGTGATGGTGCTGACGCTGTCGTTGCACTGACCGGATGGCTCACCTAGTGCTATCTGGGGAGATGAGCGGCGCTTGGGCTGTCACAAAACAGTCACCGGATTGCCACATACTGTCAGGATGACCTTTCCCGCTCGATTGAATCCGTTACGGGTGACCTTCCGTGTAATTGTGAATCCGCTGGCAGCGGTCCGTGAGATAGGCCAGACGGAGGCGCCGCCGTGGTGGCAGACGTTTCTGGGGCTGGCTTTGCCGGTGTTGCTGGTAAGCGTTATCGCCAGCCAGTGGTTGTATCAGGTGATTCCGACTGGGCTGCCGCCGGAGGCGATGCCGGGCGCATGGGGCTTCGGTATCTACAGTGTGCTCGCAATGAGTATCGGTGTGCTCGGGCTGACGTGGTCCGCGCATTACCTGGGCGAACTCTTTCAGGGGCGCGGGGACGCGGACCGGGCCATGCTGGCGGTCAGTATCGGCCTGCTCCCGGCCTGGGTCGCCAAGGTCGCCGCCGCCTTCCCCTGGCCGTGGGGCAATGGCATCGGTCTGCTGCTGATCCTGTATTCGCTGTGGCTGCTGTATTGGTCACTTCGCGGCATCCTAGGGCTGCGTCGTGGCAACCGCATCGGCCTGTTCGTGGCCACCGTCTTCTGCGGCGCCTTCATCACCCTTATCTTCGGCTGGGCCCTGATGGACGTGATCCCTGGTGCCACCCCCGAGATCCGTATCGGCACCACCTGGCTGATATAACCAGGACCATTCTTGGTTGACGTGTCCTGGTAACTGGGTCGGTATACTGGCGCGGAAACGAACGAACAACCGGGATTGGTATGGCGGCAGGGAAGGCAGGTGGCAAGAGAAAAGCGAAGCCCTCGAAAGTCGCGGGATTGCTCAAGAAGGCAAAGAAGGCGCTGGATGATGGCGCCTTCGAGGAGCTCGAGGCCTTGTGTGGGCAAGTTCTCGGTATTGAGCCCAATAGTACAGATGCCCTCAGGCTTCTGATTCAGGGGGCCTTCGACCGGCATCAGTACAGCACAGCGACCCTGTATGCATCGAAACTCGTCCAGATGTGTCCAAAGGATGCGGACAGCTACAACGCGCTGGCCGGTGTGCTGATCCTGCGCGACCGCTTCGAAGCTGCCGGGGCCGCGTTGCGCGAGGCGTTGCGACTGGACCCCAATATGCGCCTGGCACTCGACAACTACGCGCGCGTCCTCCAGGCCGAGGGGCGTTGGGACGAGGCGACCGAGATTCTGGAATCCCTGGTGGAGTCTGATCGCAACAGTGCCAAGCTCTGGTTCTCGTTTGCGCATTCGCGCCATTTTCCCGCGGACGGCTCGCCCAGAAAGGAACTGGAAAAGATCATCCGCAAGGGGAAGTTCGACCTTCGCGACCAGGGCCGTTTGTATTTCGCGCTGGCGAAGCTGCACCAGGATGCGGGCGATCTCGATCAGGCATTCTCGGCCTTTGAGCTCGGGAATTCGCGCCAGGCGGAGGCGATCCACCGCCAGGTCGAGCAGGTGCGTCAGGGAGCCATACGCAAGAATGTCGCGGCCACCGAGAAGATTTTCTGCGCGGATTGGGCGAGGGGGCTTGATGACCCGAACCAGTCTCCAAGGCCGCTGACGCTGGTGCTGGGTCCGCCCCGTTCCGGCAAGTCGCTACTGGAGGGCCCGCTCTCCGGACACACGCGAGTCCGCCATTATGGCGAGCTGGCGGTTCTCCAGGAGGTTCTTTCCCAGCTCCCGAAGGAGGTGCGCAAGCGCTATCCGCTGATTATGCGGGAGCTGGAACCGGCAGGCATTGCGCAGATGCGGGCGCGGGTCGACTCCATGTGGGGCGAGGCGAAGGACGAATCGGTCCGAACCCATCTGGTTACCAATCCTGGAAACGTCTTCCATGTCGGGACGTTCATGAGCCTCTACCCGGGTACCCGCGTAGTCTTCTGCGAGCGGGACCCGGTGGACAACGCGATGGCGATCTACATGCGCTGGTTTGCGCAGCGCCTGCCGTACGCGTGGGCGATCGACACCATCGCCGAGTTCTTGATGCTGTATCGCCGGATGGCGGATCACTGGGAGAGGATATTTCCCGATCGTGTGCAACGGGTGCACTACGAAGAGATGCTGGAAAACCCCGATGCCCATGTGGCCCGGGTGCTGGCCGCGCACGACTTGGAATGGGAGGCGGTATGCGCGGACGATCAAGGGGAGATCGCCGACCCGGCCCTGCTTGGGCTAACCGGCAGCCTCGGCAGACGCAGCCGCGTGAACCCGGCATTCGCGAGTATCGGTGAGCAGTATGAGGCCTATCGGCCTGCGTTCGAGGAGGCGGTAGGCGCCGCGAGGGCAAAGGTCTTTCCCAGCGGCGACTGAACAATAAGGGGTATCGGTTTTTTTCGATTTGGGGCTAAAGGATGGTGGTCGGGTGTCGTTAACGGTGCTGAAGGCGGGCTAGGACCGTCGACTGAACCGCCCGAGGCGGCGAGTACGACTCTACAGGAGAGTGATCATGTCTCAGATTATCAACACCAACGTTCTGTCCCTGAACGCGCAGCGCAATCTGGGGAATTCCCAGGGTGCGCTGGCCCAGAGTCTGGAGCGTCTGTCCTCGGGCCTGCGGATTAACAGCGCCAAGGACGACGCGGCCGGTCTGGCCATTTCCGAACGTTTCAGCACCCAGATTCGCGGACTGAACCAGGCGGTGCGCAATTCCAACGACGGGATTTCGTTTGCGCAGACGGCCGAGGGCGCCCTGGGGACCGTGGGCGATGCGCTGCAGCGGGCACGCGAGCTGGCGGTGCAGGCGGCGAACGATTCCAACTCGGCTTCGGACCGTCAGGCGTTGAACGACGAGGTTCAGCAGCTGATGTCCGAGGTCTCGCGGATTGCCAACAGCACCGAGTTCAACGGTGGCCGTGTGCTGGACGGCAGTGTGCAGGACCTGTTCTTCCAGGTGGGTGCGAACCAGGGCCAGACCAT
>NZ_JQIW01000004.1:0-197383 GCF_000745395.1 Thioalkalivibrio sp. ALJ1
TGGCCGTTGTCTTGACCTTGATCCCCCCGTTGTCGTCGCGCCGAGCGGAGAGGGTTTTCGCGGGACGATTCTAAATACAAACGGGGCGCTGGATGTCTGAGCGGAGCCGAAGGCGCAGCGAGTTCAGCGCCGCCCGCGAAAACCCTCGGAGCGAGGGAAACCCCGGCCCGCGCAGCGGGCCGGGGTCGCGGCAGTCGGGCGTGTTTCTTGGTGACTTCTTTGCACGAGCAAAGAAGTCACTCGGGGCGCGCTGGCGAGTCAGCGCTCGGCAGTACGTGGACCGAAGGCACGTAAACACCGGAGGATGAACCGGGACCAACTACCGCCAGCGTAGGCGAAAGGGATCGGGGCTCGAAAAGTGGCCGTCCAGTGCCTGGGGCCTAGCCGCGTGGCTTGAAGCCGGGTGGGTGGCGTGCGATCCAGGTCGCGAAGTCGCGGATCACGGGTTCGGCGATCAGGGCCTCGCGGTTGTTCAGGCGTTCGGCCAGGGTCTGCTCGTCGAAATGCTTGTGGATGTGGTCATGGCAGGGCCGACAGACCCACAGAATACGGCTTTCGCGCTCGGATCGACTGTAGCGGCGACGGATGCGCTTGCGTCGATGCTGCTTGCGGGGGATCAGATGATGCCGTGTCAGGTCGTCCATGACCCGTCCGCAGAGTTCGCAGGCCGGGCCTCCCTCCTGCGATTGCGGGTCTTCTGCGTTCATGGCTGTTCCGCATCGTCGCTCGGGTCAGCGGACGAGGGCCAGTCCATGCGGCAGCGCGGGGGTGGCTGCTCGATGGCGTAGTCGGGTTCGGTCAGGTCCATCATGCAGGGGGCCCCTTCCGGGTCGACGATGCGCCGAACGATGGCCTGGATGGCGTCTAGGCGTTCACTGCGAGTGGATTCGGCGACACGCCGTGGTGTGACAGGCTGCCATTCGCCATCGATTTCTTGTGCCAGTTCGAAACCGAACGGGAAATAACCGGGAGCGCCCAGTCGGATGTCGGTCGCGATCAGACGGTCGGGCTCGTCCGGGCGTTCGGCGCGGTGGAACCGCAGGAAGTCACCCGAGAACCCTTGCAGACGCTGACCATCCTCCAGTGCCAGGGCGGCCTCGCGAAGCTCGCGATCACCGCGTTCGAAGTGCTCGAAGTCGGGGCGGATCGGGGTGTCGAAGATCCCGACCCAGGCCTCCAGGAACTCGTCGTCGTTGATCACCGTGATCCGCCACAGCAGCAGATTGAACGGGGTCGGCTGCACGAGCCGGGGCTGTTCGTCCAGCTCCATCGCCGTCAGCACCGGTTGGATGCGGTGGTCGATCCATGCCTTCAGGGCCAGGCCCGAACCGGCATAGAGTGTCGACAACACCAGACCGGCGACCAGCAAGCGGGGCGCAAATCGGTAGAACAACGCACCGATGGCCGCGACGAGCAGTGGCAGTGTGTAAAACGGATCGATCACGAAGATCGAGCCGGTCGACAAGGGTCCTACCGGCAAGGGCCACAGGATCTGCGTCCCGTAGGTCGTCAACAGATCATTGACGGCATGTGTCGCCAGGACCAGAAACAAAAAGAGCCACCAGCGTCCGAATCCAATCTCCCCGGTGCGCGGCAGTCGCGCCAGCAGGGCCGCAATCGCGGTCGCGAACACGAGATGGAACAGGACCGAGTGGGTGAATCCCCGGTGATAGATGAAATCGGAGAGCTCATCCCCGTAAGCTATGAAGGTATCGAGGTCCGGCAGCAGCGCAACGGCGGCGCCTAACAACACGGCCTTTCGCCCGAGGCGGGAGCCGAGTACGAGGCCGCCAACGACGGCGCCCAAACTGGCGTGGGTGATGGGATCCATGCGGGACCAAATTCCTTTGTGGCGGACGCGATTGGTTTGAGCCTGCGACCGGCAGGCGCCGGGCAAGTTCGCGTGGCCAAAGGCTCACGGAGATTCATGCACCCCAATAGCCTGACAGGATGGGATTTCTGGGTCGACCGGGGCGGGACCTTTACCGACCTGGTGGCGCGCGACCCGGAAGGCCGATTGCACACTCGCAAATTGCTGTCGGAGAACCCGGAGGCGTACGCGGATGCCGCCGTACAGGGCATTCGCGATCTGCTTGGTCTGGCGGCTGATGCAGCCATCCCGACGGCGGCGATTCACGAGGTGCGCATGGGCACCACGGTGGCCACCAACGCCTTGTTGGAGCGCAAGGGCGAGCCGGCACTGCTGGTGATCACCGAGGGGCTGGAGGACGCGCTGGCCATCGGCCATCAGGCCCGCCCCGACCTGTTTGCCCGCGCGATTCGCCTGCTGCCGCCAGTCTATGAGCGCGTCGAGCCGGTACGGGAGCGTGTGAATGCGGCTGGGCAGGTGTTGCAAGTGCCGGACCTGGAGGCGCTGCGCCCGCGACTGCAGGCAGCGCTGGACGATGGTATTCGCGCCGTGGCCATCGTCTGCCTGCATGGCTATCGCTATCCCGCCCACGAGCAGGCGGTCGCGGCCCTCGCTCGGGAGGTGGGGTTCGACGAGGTGGCCACCAGCCACGCGACCAGCCCGTTAATCAAGCTGGTGCCGCGCGGCGAGACCACGGTGGTCGATGCCTACCTGTCGCCGGTTCTGCGCCGCTACGTCGATCAGGTCGCCGGCGAGCTGGGAGAGGTGCCGCTGCGTTTCATGCAGTCGCATGGCGGTCTGGTCGATGCCGCGCGCTTTCGCGGTCGTGACGCAATCCTGTCCGGCCCGGCCGGGGGCATTGTCGGCGCGCTGAGGACCGCGCAGCCGCTGGGCTTCGATCGCCTGATTACCTTCGACATGGGCGGGACCTCCACCGATGTCGCACACCTGGCGGGCGAACTGGAGCGGCGCCAGGAGAGCGAAGTCGCAGGGGCCCGGCTGCGGGTACCGATGCTGGATATCCACACCGTGGCGGCGGGGGGCGGCTCGATCTGCCGCTTCGACGGGATCCGCCTGCGCGTGGGCCCGGAATCGGCTGGCGCCCGGCCTGGTCCGGCGTGCTACGGGCAGGGAGGGCCGTTGACGGTAACCGACTGCAACCTGCTGCTGGGGCGGCTGCGCCCGGAATACTTCCCGGCCGTGTTCGGCCCGGATCGGGACCGACCCCTGGACCCCGAGCCGGTGAAGCAGCAATTCGCCGAACTGGCGGATGCGGTCGCGCAGGCCGCCGACGAGGGCCCGACCCCGGAGGCGCTGGCCGAGGGTCTGTTGCAGATCGCGGTGGAACACATGGCGCAGGCGATCAAGACCATCTCGGTGCAGCGCGGCCACGATGTCTCGCGCTATGCCCTGGTGTGCTTTGGCGGGGCCGGCGGGCAGCATGCCTGCCGCGTCGCCGAGCAGCTGGGTATGCGGCATATCCTGTTCCATCCGCTGGGTGGCGTGCTGTCGGCCTACGGCATGGGCCTGGGCGAGCTGCGAGCATTGCGCGAGCGCAGCCTGGAGCAACCCCTGGGTACCGAGTACCTGCCCGCGATCAAGCAGGCGCTGGCGGCCGAGAGCGAGGCTGCGACGGCGGCGCTGGCGGAGCAGGGTGTGGCGCCCGCGTCGATGCGGGTCGAGCAGCGTCTGCACCTGCGCCTGGCCGGCTCCGATACCGCGCTCGAGGTTCCCGCTGGCGACCTCGAGACGATGATGCAGGCGTTCGCGACCGCCTACCGTGACCGCTACGGCTTTGCCCCACCCGATCGCGAGCTGGTGGTGGCGATCGCGGCGGCCGAGGCCATCGCTGCAGCCGATCCCGTGGAAGCCAAGTCAGCGGCTCGTAGGGCGGCTTCGGTCGGGGCGGCGCCGGAGGCCGACTGTGTGCCGATGGTAGTCGCCGGCACGTGCCGGGATGTGCCGCTCTACCGACGAGAGGTGTTGCAGCCGGGCATGCGCCTTGCCGGGCCGGCCATCGTGATCGAATCCACCGCGACCCTGGTGCTGGAGCCCGGCTGGGACGGACAGATCGAGCCCGACGGGACGCTGCGCCTGGAGCGTGCCGAGGCGAGTGGTCGGAGCGCCGAGCGCCCGGCCGCGGATGCGGTGCGCGATCCGGTGCTGCTGGAGGTCTTCAACAATCGCTTAATGGCGATCGCCGACCAGATGGGCTTCACCCTGCGCAACACCGCGCACTCGGTGAATATCAAGGAGCGCCTGGACTTCTCCTGTGCGCTGTTCGACGCCGACGGCCACCTGGTGGCGAATGCCCCGCACATGCCAGTGCACCTGGGCTCGATGGGGGCGAGCGTGCGTGCGGTGGCGGAGGCCTTTGCGGATGACCTGCGCCCCGGGGATGCCTATGTGCTGAATGACCCGTACAACGGGGGCACCCATCTGCCGGACATCACCGTGGTCACGCCAGTGTTCGTGGCTGATACCGGCGCGGTGACCGAGAATCTGCAGGACCGCTCGGCGGAGTTGGCCTTCTATGTGGCCTCGCGCGGGCATCATGCGGATGTCGGCGGGATCACCCCAGGGTCGATGCCGGCCTTCTCCAGCACGCTCGCCGAGGAGGGCGTGCTGATCCCGCCAACCCGGCTGCTGCGCGACGGGCAGTTTGCCGCGGACGCATTGCGCGCTCGGCTGACGAAAGCCGAATGGCCGGCGCGCAACCCAGAGCAGAATCGGGCCGATCTACAAGCCCAGGTAGCGGCCAACCGCAAGGGGCTGGAGGAGCTCGGGCGGCTGCTGGACGAGTACGGGCTCGGGGTGGTCACGGCCTACATGCGCCATGTCCTGGATAACGCCCGTGAAGCGGTGCAGCGGCTGATCCCCCGGCTCTCCCCTGGGTCGTTCGTCTACGCACTGGACAATGGCGCCGAGGTTCATGTGGCGGTGGAGCACACCGGTGACCGATTGCGCATCGACTTTACCGGCACCTCGGCGGCGCGCGGGGACAACTTCAATGCCCCGGCCTCGATCGTGCGAGCGGCGACGCTGTACGTGCTGCGCACGCTACTGGAAGACGCTATACCGCTGAATGACGGCTGCCTGGAGCCGGTGGACCTGGTGATTCCGAAGGGCTGTCTGCTGAACCCCGAGCCCCCGGCCGCAGTGGTGGCGGGCAACGTGGAGACCTCGCAGGTGGTCACCGATGCCCTGTTCGGGGCGCTGGGGATGCAGGCCGCGGCCCAGGGCACGATGAACAACCTGACCTTTGGCAATGCCGAGCACCAGTACTACGAGACCATTGCCGGGGGCGCCGGGGCGGGGCCGGATTTCGATGGCGCCAGCGCGGTGCAGACGCACATGACCAACTCGCGTCTGACTGATCCCGAGGTGCTGGAGAGCCGATTCCCGGTGCGTGTGGAGCGCTTTGCCTATCGCCGCGGCTCGGGTGGAAAGGGGCGACATCGGGGCGGAGACGGCGTGATCCGACGCCTGGGTTTTGATCAGGCGATGGAAGTCGTGCTTTTGGCGAACCGGCGTCGGGTGCCGCCTTTTGGCCTGGAAGGGGGCGAAGCGGGTGCGCTCGGTGAAGACGCGATCCTGCGTGCAGACGGCCGCCGCGAGCGGATGGAGGGTTGTGACCGGTGCGAGGTCGAGCCGGGCGATGCAATCGAGATTCACACGCCTGGCGGGGGTGGCTTCGGCCAGGCGTGAAAGCTCGCGATTAGTCCCAGCGCTGTGGTACGCGCTGGATGGCATCGGTGTCGTAGCCGAGTTCGTCCAGGTAGGCGAGGATGGACTGGTAGTCCTCCTCGGGCATCTCCGGCTCGCGCGCCATGATCCAGACGTAGTCACGTTTGCTGCGACCGATCACGGTCTGGCTGTAGTCCTCGTCAAGATAAACGATGAGAAACTCAGCCTTGAAGGGCCAGACAAAGCGCATGCCCCATTCGGCGTTGTCGTCGCTCCGCACGAAGCCGGTGGGGTTGTACTCACGGCGAGGGCCGTCGAAGCCGCCCTTGTTGAACGAGAATGTGGTGTCGATGGTGCCGTCGTCGTTCAGCGCGTACTGCTCCAGGGCGTTATAGGCATCGCGCTCGAGGAAGGTCGGGATATTCGCGATCACGTACCAATCGCCCATGTAGCGTTCGAGATCGACGTGGTCGACGGTGGGCATCTTTTGCGGCGAGCTGCATCCGGTCATCAAAATCCCCATGGCCAGACCTGCGAGCAGAGCGGTCAATGTGCGTGGCATCGGCGTATCCGAGAGTGGTTTCGGAAGATGGACCGCTGGCGCGGGGAAAAGGTCCGGCGATGAAGGTTTCCCGGTGGCGGGTCAGGCAAACGTTCAGCCGGTCTGGCCGAGGCGTTGATCCATCAAATGGTCGAACAGAGATTCCTCGGGGATGATCTGCGCGCGCCCACTGCGGAACTCGTGGGCCAGGCCCTGGATGCTGTGCTGTCGCTTGGAGCGGCCAGCGGCATCGGTGAACAGCAGCCGTCCGGCATGGCTGCCGCGCCAGACGAGCTTCATGCGGGTGACCTTGGTGCCGGCCGGGGAGGTGAACTGGATCCAGGTGCCGGAGATCAGGTTGTCGGCATGCTCGACGTGCTCGTCGTCGTGGTCGCGCATCAGGGACGGGTCGTCATCGGCATGGCGCGGAGAGTTGCCAAAGACGGAGCCGCTGCGGCTGGCCGCCCGCTTGCGCGCCTGGTCCAGACGCTCCTCGCTCGACTCGGGGGCGCGATCTGCCGCGCCCCCGCTCTTGGACGCATCGGACTCGTTGCTTTCCGTTGGTGCCGAGCGGCGCTTCCCGGCAGCCACCAGGTGGGCGCTGACCAGGTCCTGCTTGATCCGGGCGCGCTCCTCCTTGGAAAGCGGGGCGCTATCGAGAAAGCTGCGGATTCGGGCCAGCAGCGGAGCGGACTTCTGAAAATCGGGTTCTTGCTGCATCAACGCCAGTAGTTCGTGCAGCAAGGCCATGCCATCGTTGTCGCCCGCCGCTTCCCCGTCGCCGGCTGCGGCCGCGGGGCTCGCGTCGGAGCGGTCGTCCTCTGCCGCGGCGGTCTTCTGCGCCGTCATCAGCGGGACCCATGCGTCCATTAGCTGCTCGCGCGCCTCGTCGGGGATGTCCTGTCCCATGGAGATCACGGTGCGTTCCACCGTGGCTTCCACGTCGTAGGTGATCTCCAGCGCGCGTTCTTCTCTTTGGGCCTCGGCTTGTTCGTCTGCTGCCTGGTGGACGATCTTTTCCTCGACCTCGGCCAGGTCGTCCTGTAGTCGGGTCAGTGCCTCTTCATAGGCCTCGCTATCGCCGAGGCCTTCGTTGCGTACGCGCTCGACGTTTTCGAAGACCAGGCGGCTAAGGGGGAGCTGGCGCGCATCGTCCAGCGGTAAGTCGGGATCAATGCGCAGCGCAATATTCAGCAGCAGCCCGGTCATCTGCCGGGCCGGGTGGGTGCGGTCGCGGAAGAAGTGCGTTTCGCGCATCGCAATGCGCACCAGCGGGATCTGGAGGTCCGACAGTGGTTCCCGCAATGCCGGATTGAGGTCGTCGCGCTTCAGGATCATGTCGAACAGACCCTGCAGCAAGTCCATCACGAAAGGTTCCAGGGTGCTGGGCGAGGCACTGTTGAGCACCGTTGCGACTGCCTCGCCGGGCGAGGCGTAACCGCCCGCCCCGGTCGGAGCGGCGCCGGTGGTGGTGATGACCTGTCCGGCGACGGGGACCTGGTAGCCGAATTGTGCCCAGTTGCCCGCGGCACCGGCGGGGCCGCTGGCGGGTCCATAGGCGCCGGTGGGTGGCGGTCCATCACCGCCCACGGGTCCCTGAGCCGCGGGTCCGGAGGGCGCCGTGGCACCTGGACGGGTGCGGGCGCTGGAACGCGCCTCGGGTACGGCGAAGCCAGCGTCGCGAAATGCCTGCAGCAGGGTCTGCATCTCCGGTTGCAGTTCGCGGATCACGTCGCGGTCGAACCAGTGCAGCAACATCAGGCAGTCTTCCGGCGGCAGGGGCACTGCCTCCAATGCCTCGAGAAAGGCCTCGCCTAGCGCGTGTGGATGCCACGGGGCATCCTCGGGCGTGGGGGCCAGGCGGTAGTCTCGCGTGACGGTCTCCAGCGCATCAATCTCGGCCGCCATGACCGAGCGGGCGCCGGCGACCAGTTTGCGCAGTGCCACCTCGCGTTCGGTGTCGGCCGCGTCCATCAAGCTCAGCTCGGGCTCGATCTCGCCAGCGGATTCTTCGGGCGCCTCTTCCGGGGTCACGGCATTGAGAAGCCGGTCACGGAAATGCTGGAGAATGGCGCCGCCGGCCATACGGATCTGCCGCGACAGGGCGAGATTCTGAGCGGAGCGCTGGGAGTCGATTGCGCGCTCGGAGGCCTCCATCAGGCGATCGTCAAGCTCGCCCAGGAAGCTTTCAAGCCGCGCCTGAACGCCCTTGGAGAAAGGCGCCCACACGCGATGCAGAGTTCGGGCCGGGATCCGGTGACGTTGTGCCATCATGGGTTTGCAGCTGGTCCAGGTCACAATTTAGCACCCCTGCGGCTGCACGTGTGACCTGTATGCCATGCCCATACTTCAGTAGTCGGGGAACCGCTCCCGTATCCCTGGGTCAACGATCCATCGAGGCGGGGGATTCCAGCATATGCAGCATATGATCGAGTGGGCGGAACAAGGGCGCATGCCCGACCCGCTGGTACGGGCCGGGATTCGGCGGTTGCTGGCCGAGCGACTACGCGAAAGCGGGGCCCCGGCCGAGGAGGCGATGGAGCGTCGTTATGCCTTGATCGAGGCGATGCGAGCGGCACCCGTGGCGCTGTCTACTGAGGTGGCCAACGAGCAGCACTACGAGGTCCCTACGGAATACTTCGAGCGCTGCCTGGGGCCCTGGCTGAAGTACTCCTGCGCCTGGTGGCCCGAGGGTGTGGACGACCTGCGAGCGGCGGAGGTCGGCATGCTGCAGCTGGCCTGCGAGCGTGCCGGCCTGGAAGATGGGCAACAGGTGCTTGAGCTGGGTTGTGGCTGGGGTTCGCTGTCACTGTGGATGGCGGAGCAATACCCTGAGTCGCGCATTGTGTCGGTATCCAATTCCGCGACGCAGCGGGCCTCTATTGAGGCGCGGCGCGATGCCCGTGGGTTGGACAACCTGACGATTGTGACCGCCGACATGAACACCTTCGCACCGGATCAGACCGGCTTCGACCGGGTGGTCTCGGTAGAGATGTTTGAGCACATGCGTAACTGGCCCGAGCTGTTGCGGCGGATAGCGACCTGGCTGCGTCCGGGTGGCCAATTCTTCATGCA
Source organism: Thioalkalivibrio sp. ALJ1 (assembly GCF_000745395.1). NCBI lineage: Bacteria > Pseudomonadati > Pseudomonadota > Gammaproteobacteria > Chromatiales > Ectothiorhodospiraceae > Thioalkalivibrio > Thioalkalivibrio sp. ALJ1. The sequence continues at coordinate 9,174 of NZ_JQIW01000004.1, forward strand.
TGTCTTTGCTCACCGCGAATTCGCGTACTTCTTCGAGAGTGAGGGCGCCCACGACTGGATGGGGCAGTACTTCTTCCGCGACGGGCTGATGCCATCGGATGACCTGGCGCGGCACTTCCAGGACGATTTGCGGGTGGTCCGCCAGTGGCGGGTGAACGGCCTGCACTACGCGCGCACCCTGAATGCCTGGTTGGAGCGCCAGGACACCGCCAAGGCCGAGCTGATGCCCCTGTTCGAACAGACCTATGGCGAGCAGGACGCGGGGTTGTGGTTCCAGCGCTGGCGCATGTTCTATATGGCCTGCGCCGAGCTGTTCGCCTATCGCGGCGGCAACGAGTGGTTTGTGTCGCACATCCTGTTTCGCCGGCCCGAGGCCTAGCGAGTGGCAGGCTGGGCGGTATTTCTCGCCGGGCTGGGCGCGGCCCTGGCCCTGATGACGGGGGTCTGGGCGGCCAGTGTGGTGCGTCACGATGCCAGTCTGGTGGATCGCTACTGGGGGCTGGGCTTCGTGCTGGTTACGCTGGTGTGGTGGGGCCTGGCCGGCTGGCCGCTAAAGGGCCTGTGGATCGTGGTCCCGGTGTTCTTATGGGGTTTGCGTCTGTCCGCCTTCATTACCTGGCGCAACTGGGGGCATGGCGAGGACGGGCGCTATACCGACATGCGGGCAGGGCGCAGAGACACGGCCTTTGCCGCTCGCAGCCTGGTGACCATCTTCTGGCTGCAGGGGGCCTTGGTGGCCGTGATCGGCCTGCCGATACTGGCGGTGATAAAGGCCGATGGCCTGTGGTGGCCGCTGGCTGTCGCCGGGCTTCTGGCCTGGGGTGTGGGGTTGTGGTTCGAGGCGGTGGCCGATGCCCAGATGGCGCGTTTTCGCCGCGACCCGGGCAACCGCGGGCAGGTGATGGATCGAGGGCTTTGGCGCTACAGCCGTCATCCCAACTACTTCGGCGAGATCGTGGTCTGGGTCGGGTTCGGTTTGCTGGCCCTGGCCGCCGGTGGTTGGTGGGCCGTGCCTTCGGCCGTCCTGATGATCCTGCTGATCCTGCGCGTGTCCGGCGTCACGTTGCTGGAAAGACGTCTGCATGAATCGCGTCCCGGGTACGCTGACTACGTGCGCCGCACCAACACGCTGATTCCGGGGCCGCCCCGCGGCTGACTCGGACCCCTTGGCGGTCCCGCGTCCCTTGCTGTGCTTTCCCCCTCCGCGCTATAAAGCGCACCTGTCCGGCGTCTCTGATTCCGGACGTTATCTCTTTATGATCTATGTGCCACTGCCAGCGAGCCAGCCGATCTGATGAGTGCGACCCCGAGTTCCGTCCAGGCCATTGAACTGAAAGGGCGCATGATGCTGGTCTCGGTGCTGCGGGTGTACCAGACCGATCCCCAGACGCTCGGCAATGCCCTGGCCGCCCGCCGCGAACAGGCCCCTGAGCTGATGCGCGACATGCCCATCGTGCTCGATCTGGAGGCGGTCGCGGAGGCCCCGGAGTCCGACCTGCAGGCGACCATCGAGCGCGTGCGCGCCGAGGGTTTCAAGTTGATCGGGTTGCACGCAGGGGAGGCTGCCGAACGCCTGCAAAGTTATGCGGAGCTGTTCGATGTCCTGCCGGTATTGCAATTGGGGGGCCGTGGCGGCTCGCCCACCGGCGAGGTCCCGCTGGAAGACGAGCCCCCGGCGCCCGAGAAGGTCGCCGATCCTGAGAGCGAAAGCACGCCCGCTGCGGTGGCGGCGGCTCATAGCTCGACCCGGATCGTGGATCAGCCGGTGCGTTCCGGGCAGCAGATTTACGCCCGTGGGGGCGACCTGATCGTGACCGGCGCGGTCTCGCCGGGGGCAGAGCTGCTGGCGGATGGCCATATCCATGTGTTGGGACCGTTACGTGGGCGTGCGCTGGCCGGGGTGCGCGGCCTGGTGACGGCGCGTATCTTTTGCCGGCGCCTGGATGCGGAGTTGTTGTCCATTGCCGGGCATTACCGGATCGCCGAAGACATCACGGAAGTGGAGCGCGGCGAGAATCGGCTGGTGACACTGGACGGCGAAAGCCTCAAGATCGCGGAGATCTGATCGGCCACGCGCCGATGACGAATGACAGGAACCCGTCCGCACGCCACGGTACCGACGCCGGCGTGCAAGGCGACAAGGAGCTGCAGCCAACATGGCACGTATCGTAGTGATTACCTCCGGCAAGGGTGGGGTGGGCAAGACCACCACCTCGGCCGCGATTGCCACCGGCCTGGCCCAGCGTGGCCACAAGACCGCCGTGATCGACTTTGACGTGGGTCTGCGCAACCTCGACCTGATCATGGGCTGCGAGCGTCGCGTGGTGTACGACTTCGTCAATGTGATCAACGGTGACGCCAACCTGAAGCAGGCCCTGATCCGCGACAAGCGGGTGGACAACCTGTACATCCTTCCGGCTTCGCAGACCCGCGACAAGGACGCCCTGACCCAGGACGGTGTGGAGCGTGTGCTGAACGAGTTGTCCGAAGATTTTGACTACATCGTTTGCGACAGCCCGGCCGGGATCGAGCGCGGTGCCTTGATGGCGGCCTACTTTGCCGACGAGGCCATCGTGGTGACCAACCCCGAGGTCTCCTCGGTGCGCGATTCCGACCGTATCCTCGGCATCCTTGCGAGCAAAACCCGTCGTGTGGAGCAGGGCGGCGAGCCGATCGAGGGCAAGCTGCTGCTGACCCGCTACTCCGCCGAGCGTGCCGAGCGCGGCGAGATGCTAAGCATCGAGGACGTGGGCGAGATCCTCGCGATCGAACTCCTCGGTGTGATCCCGGAATCGCAGGCGGTACTGAATGCGTCCAACGCCGGCTTGCCGGTGGTGCTGGACGAGGAATCCGACGCCGGGCAGGCCTATCTGGATGCGGTTGCACGCTTCCTGGGCGAGGAACGTCCGCTACGCTTTGTCGACGTACCGAAGAAGGGCTTCTTCGGGCGCCTGTTCAAGGGGTGATCATGGGGATCTTCGATTACTTCCGCCAGCCGCGGCAGAAGAGCGCGAGTGTCGCCAAGGAACGCCTGCAGATCATCGTGGCGCGCGAGCGCGCGGCGCGTTCCGGGCCCGACTACCTCCCGGCCATGCAGCAGGAGCTGCTGCAGGTGATCCGTAAGTACGTGCAGGTGGACGACGAGGCCGTACAAATGAACGTCGATCGTGAGGGCGACTGCGAGGTCCTCGAACTGAACATTACCCTGCCGGACGATCGGGACTAGCAAGATGAAAGTACTTGTGACTGGCTCGGCCGGCTTCATTGGAAGTGCCCTGAGCCTGCGTCTGCTGGAGCGCGGCGACGAGGTGATCGGCGTCGACAACCTGAACGATTACTACGACGTCACGCTGAAAGAGGCGCGTCTGGCGCGCACCCAGGATCACGCGAACTACACCGATGTGCGCGAGGATATCGCCGACCGCGCCGCGATGGAGCGGGTCTTCCGCGAGCACCGGCCCGAGCGGGTAGTTAACCTGGCAGCGCAGGCGGGGGTACGTTACTCGCTGGAGAACCCGGCGGCCTACGTCGATACCAACCTGGTGGGCTTCGGCAACATCCTGGAGGGTTGTCGTCACAATGGGGTGGAGCACCTGGTGTTTGCCAGCTCCAGCTCGGTCTACGGCGCCAACACCACCATGCCGTTCTCGGTGCACGACAACGTCGATCACCCGCTCTCGTTGTACGCCGCGAGCAAGAAGGCGAACGAGCTCATGGCGCATACCTACAGTCATCTCTATGACCTGCCGGTGACTGGGCTGCGCTTCTTCACCGTCTACGGTCCCTGGGGCCGTCCGGACATGGCGCTGTTCATGTTCACGAAGAAGATCCTGGCCGGCGAGCCGATCGACGTCTTCAACTACGGCCATCACCGGCGTGATTTCACCTACATCGACGACATCGTCGAAGGTGTGATCCGCACCCTGGACCGTGTGGCCCCGCGCAATCCGGACTGGAACGGGGACGAGCCGGATTCTGCCACCAGTGCGGCTCCCTACCGCCTGTACAACATCGGCAACCACGAGCCGGTAGAATTAACGCGCTACATCGAGGTGCTGGAGGACTGTCTCGGCAAGAAAGCCGAGAAGAACCTTCTTCCGCTGCAGCCAGGCGATGTCCCGGACACCTACGCCGATGTCGAGGCCCTGCGCCAGGATGTGGGCTACGCGCCCGCCACCGAAGTAGAAGATGGCATCGCCCGCTTCGTCGAGTGGTATCGCGAGTACTACCGCGCCTGATGGTCCTGGCCGGGCCGTTCGGGTCCGGCCTGCTCTATTCTCCCCCTCCCAGGTATCTCCCTGCGCTCGATGTCTCCTTATGTTCGCGAGGCATGGAGAGCAGGAACCTGTATGCATACACCGAGTCCACCGGAGACAGGATGAGCAAGGAGGTATCAGGATGAGCCGGACCATTTTGATGGTTGTGACGAGTCACGACGAAATTACGCCCGGCCAGGCGACCGGGGTGTGGTTTGACGAGTTTGCCGAACCCTACGACCGCTTCCGCAAGGCCGGCTTCGAGGTCAAGGTGGCGAGCCCGAAGGGCGGGCCGGTGCCACTGGACCCGAAAAGCCTGGAATCGAGTCATTCGGGGCCGGCGGTGGTCGCGGCCCAGGAGGCCCTGGATGACACCATTGCCCTGGATGAGGACATGAATCACGGGGCCTACGCCGCTATTTTCTTCCCGGGCGGGCACGGGACCATGTTCGACCTGCCGGACAACCCGCATGTCCAGCGCCTGGTGGCCGAGTTCATGGAGAACGACAAGATTGTGGGCGCGGTTTGTCACGGGCCTGCATGCCTGGTCGGGGCGATGCTGGCGGACGGCAGTTCCGCGGTGAAGGGGCGCAAGGTGGCGGCCTTTACGAATAGCGAGGAGAAGGCGGTGCAACTGGACACGGCGATGCCGTTCCTGTTGCAGGACAAGCTTGGGGAACTGGGCGGCGAGGTCGAGACCGCCGACGACTGGGCGGACCACGTGGTGGTCGACGGCAAGCTGGTAACCGGCCAAAACCCGCAGTCCAGCAAGAGCGTTGCCGACGCCATCGTGCGCCTCCTGCGCCAGGGTGCATAGCGCCCATCCTGTCTCTGCTGCGAGGCGCAGAAGCCGACTAAGCACGGTTGGTGGCAGGATTGGCACGAGCGTGCCATTGCGCAAAGCGGGGCAGCCACATCCTCTGCAACAGACAATCCCGGAAACGGCAAAGCCGTTATCCGGGATCTCCCGGGGTTACCACCGAGGTAGCGCCAGCCCTGGGAGATCCCGGCTCTAAGCTGCGGCCGGAATGCCCCGATGCTACCCGGTCCCCAGCCGCATCCACATCCACAACCTTCATCAACTCCCCGTCTTCCTGTGACGTGTCCTTGACCTTGCCCTAGTGCATTTTCCGGGACATTCGTGAACAGGGTTCAATAATCGGCGCAAGTTCGGTATGGTGCCGTGATGGGTACCGAGGATCGCAGGCAGCGCGAGCGCGAGGCGCGTGAGGCGCTGTTTATCGAAAAGGCCTACGAGCTGATTCGCGAGGAGGGTTTGCTGGCGTTGCAGATGTCGCGCCTGGCGGCCGCCTGCGAGTATGCGACCGGGACGTTGTATCAGCACTTCACCTCCAAAGAGGATTTGCTGGCGGCGGTCGCCACCCGCAGCACGCATCGCCGAGCCGAGGGCTTTGCCCAAGTACCGGGGCTACCGCTGGGGACGCGCTCGCGGATGCTGGCGATCGTACTGTCGGACCTCGATTTCGCGACTGCCAACCCGGACTACCACCGGCTGGTCCAGTACCTGGTGACGGAGGTGGTGTGGGCCAACGTCTCGCCCGCGCGGCGGGTCGCATTGCTGGAAGCTGGCAATCCCATTAGCGAAGCCGTCCATGCGGTGGTGGCGGAGGCCCGCGAGAGCGGCGACCTACCGCCGGTGCAGGGGATTTCCGAAGAGGAGATGGGGCTTGGACCTTGGGCGCTTAACGTCGGGATGCAGAATTTGGCCAATGCCCAGGGGTTGCTGGATGCGTACGACATCCATCGGCCCTACGAACATCTGATCCGCCACTTCCATGCGCTGATGACCGGTTGGCGCTGGGAGCCGCGCCTGGACCCGGACGAGCCCTCGGTAGTGCGCGCTGAAACCGAGCGTGTCCGGACGGCCATGCGAGTGGCCGGAATCGCGACTGAATCTGCGTAGCGCTAGCGACCCACTCGCTGGCGTTAACGCACGTAATCATGCCTGTGGGGCGATGCCCGACAGGCCAGGGAGAACTCGATGAAACGCTTCATCCTGATGCTGTTGGCGGTTGCCGTCGTGCTGGGCGGGATCTTTGGCTTCAAGGCCTTTGTGGATCAACAGATCGGCGAGTACTTCGACGAGATGGAAGAGCCGGTGGCAACCATCAACGCCGCCGAGGTCACGACCGATACCTGGACCCCCCAGGTGCGCGCGATCGGCAGCCTGGAGGCGGTGCAGGGCGCAACGCTCAGTTTTGAGGCACAGGGCATCGTGCAGTCCATTCACTTCGAGAACGGGGCGCGGGTCGAGGCCGGCGATCCGCTGGTGGATCTGGATACCACACTGGACGAGGCCGAGCTCGAAAACCTGCGCGCCGCCGAACGCCTGGCGCGGCGCGAGCTGGAACGGGCCCGTGGCCTGATCGAACGCCGCGATATCTCCGATTCCGAGTTCCAGCGCCGCGTGGCCGAGGCCGAGCAGGCCGAGGCCTCGGTGAAGGCGCAGGAGGCCCGTATACGTCAGAAGAGCCTGCGTGCGCCGTTCGCGGGCGAGCTGGGCATTCGCGAGGTGAACGTTGGTCAGTTCGTTGGCCCAGGCGATCCGATCGTGGTACTGGAGGCCCTGCAGCCGTTGTATGTGAATTTCACCCTGCCGGAACGGCGCTTGGGAGAGGTTGCGCTGGGGCAGGAGGTGACCGTGGATGTGGACGCCTACGGCGATCGGTTCATCGGCGAAGTCACGGCCATTGAGCCTCGCGTGCGCGCCGCCTCGCGCATGTTCCGCGTGCAGGCGCGTCTGGAGAACGAGGAGGGGCGTTTGCGTCCGGGACAGTTTGCCCGCGTCACGCTGGATCGTGGCGAGGCCGAGGAGGCCGTGGTGGCCCCGCAGACGGCGGTCCGGTTTGCGCCCTGGGGGCAGTCGGTGTTCGTGATCAACGAGGACGACGATGGCCAGTTGCGAGTCGAGCAGCGTCTGATCGAGACCGGTGAACGCCGTGGCGATCTGGTGCGCATCCTTGATGGACTGGAGCCGGGCGAGCGGGTCGCCGCGGGCGGCCTGCTGAAGTTGCAGAATGATACCCCGGTGAAGATCACCGAGGACGCCCAACCCGACGCCGAGCGCGATCCGCGCCCGGCTAACCGCTAGGTCAGGGCGATGGCCATGCGTTTTACCGACATCTTCATCCAGAAGCCGGTGCTCGCCACGGTGGTGAGCCTGTTCATCCTGCTGTTTGGGGTGCGGGCCGTTTTTGACCTGAACGTGCGCCAGTTCCCCGAGGTGCAGAACGCGGTCGTCACCGTAAGCACCGCATACATCGGGGCCGATGCCGACCTGGTGCAGGGCTTTATTACCACGCCGATGGAGCGCGAGGTGGCCGAGGCCGAAGGGATCGACTACCTGGTCTCCACCAGCCGGGCCGGGATCAGTATCGTCGAGGCCCATCTGGAGCTGGATTACGACCCCAATCAGGCCCTGACCCAGATCTCCGCACAGGTGGACAAGATCCGCAGTGACTTGCCGGCCGAGGCCGAGGATCCCGTTGTGGATCTCTCCGTGGGCCAGGATGTTGCGGCGATGTACATGTCGTTCTATTCGGAACGGCTATCCAACAACCAGACCACCGACTATCTGATCCGCGAGGTGCAGCCGGAGCTGGCCACCATCAACGGGGTGCAGCGCGCGGAGATCCTGGGGGCCCAGAGCTTTGCGATGCGGGCCTGGCTGGACGCCGATCGGATGGCCTCTTTTGGCGTGACCGGACGCGATGTGCGCGAGGCACTGGAGCGCAACAATGTGCTCTCGGCCGTGGGTCAGACGCGTGGCTCGATGGTCGGACTGGACCTGACCGCGGATACCGATCTTCAGGAACCCGAGCAGTTCGAGCAGTTGATCCTGTTCGAGGCCGATGGCGACTTGGTGCGTCTGGGTGACGTCGCGGAGGTCGAGCTGGGCTCGGAGAATTACGACACCTCGGTGCGCTTCAACGGCGAGGCGGCGACCTTCGTGGGTATCGAGCTGGCGCCGGATGCGAATGCACTGGACGTGATCGCCGATGTACGCGAGGTGTTCGACGAGCGCATCAAGCCGCGCCTCCCGTCGGGGCTGGAAGGGGAGATCGTCTACGACTCAACCGACTATATCCAGAGTGCAATCGACGAGGTGCTGCTGACGATTGGCCTGGCTCTGGCGATCGTATTGGTGGTGATCTACCTGTTCCTGGGTTCGTTGCGCAGTGTGATCATCCCCGCCGTGGCGGTACCGCTGTCGCTTGTGGGCACCTTCATGCTGATGCTGCTGATGGGGTTCTCGCTGAATCTGCTGACCCTGCTGGCGATGGTGCTGGCCATCGGCATCGTGGTCGACGACGCGATCATTATGTTGGAGAACATCTCCCGCCATATCGAGGAGGGGATGTCGCGCATGGATGCAGCGATCCAGGGGGCGCGGGAATTGGCCTGGCCGATCGTGGCGATGTCGACCACGCTGGTCGCGGTGTTCCTGCCCCTGGGCTTTATCGGCGGACTGACCGGTACGCTGTTCATCGAATTTGCCTTCACGCTTGCGGCGACCGTGGTCATATCCGGCATCGTGGCGATCACGCTGTCGCCGATGATGTGTTCGAAGATCCTGCGCGACGGTTCGGTCGAGCGGCGCGGGCGCATTGAGAGCTGGCTGGATGCGCGCTTCGACAGCCTGCAGCAACGCTACCGCAAGCGCCTGCATGGGGCGCTGAACGATCGCTTCACCATTGCGGTGTTCGGTGCGATCGTGCTGGTGGCCTGCTACTTCCTGTTTGTGACGTCCCAGACCGAGCTGGAGCCGCCGGAGGATCAGGGCTTTGCCTTCTCCATAATGGAGGGTGACGCCCAGATGGGACTGGACTGGCTGGAGCGTAATACGGCGCTGACCGATCGCTTCTTCGACGAGATCCCGGAACTCGAGAACATCTTTATTGTGAATGGCTTTGGCGGCGGCCCCGGCATCGCCGGGGTGGGCAACCAGGCCTTGGGTGGCTTTGTGCTGGCGCCCTGGGATCAGCGCGAACGCGATACCGAGACCATCCTGCAGGAGGATCTGCAGCCCCGTCTGGAGCAGCTGCCGGGTCTGGAGGTCTTCGCGGTCCAGCCACCGCAGCTCCCCACCCCCGGAGGGGGTACGCCGGTCAGCGTGGTCCTGGGCTCAACTGGGTCGTTCGAGGAGTTGGACGAATTTGCCCAGGAAATCATGGAGCGGGCGATGGCGACCGGGCGGTTCATCTTCATGGACACCGATCTCGATTTTGATCGACCGCAGGTGAATCTGAAGATCGACCGCGAGCGCGCCGCGCAGCTGGGCATCGACATGGCGACGTTGAACGCGGATATCTCCACGATGCTCTCCGGCGGGTTTGCCGGGCGCTTTGCGATGGAGAATCGTAGCTATCGCGTGATCCCGCAGGTGCAGCGTGCCGAGCGACTGAATCCGGAACAGCTGGAAGAACTGTTTACCCGCACGCGGGACGGCGAGCCGATCCCATTGTCCAGTGTGGTCATGCTGGAGGAGACCGTGACGCCGCGTTCGCTGCAGCGCTTCCAGCAGCTCAATGCGGTGACGTTGTCCGGTGTGCCGCGGCCCGGCGTGACCTTGGGTGAGGCCCTGGCGATTGTCGACGAGATTGCGGCCGAGGTGCTCCCGCCGGACGTCAACGTCGATTACGCTGGACAGTCCCGTCAGCTGAAGGCGGAGGGTGGCGACCTGATCGTGACCTTCTTCTTCGCGCTGGTCGTGATCTTCCTGGTGCTGGCGGCGCAGTTCGAGTCGTTCCGTGATCCATTGATCATTCTAACGACCGTACCGATGTCGATCGCGGGGGCGCTCATCTTCATCAGCCTCGGGGTGACCTCGCTGAATATCTACACCCAGGTGGGGCTGCTGACCCTGATCGGTCTGATCGCCAAGCACGGCATCCTGATCGTGGAATTCGCCAACCAGCTTCAACGTCAGGGGCGTACCTTGCGTGAGGCAATCGAGGAGGCGGCTTCGCTGCGCCTGCGCCCAATTCTGATGACGACGACCGCCACCGTGGTCGCCATGGTGCCGCTGCTGATGGCCACCGGCGCCGGCGCGGGTTCGCGCTTCGCGATGGGCCTGGTGATCGCCAGTGGCATGGCAATCGGTACGCTGTTCACTCTGTTCGTGGTGCCCGCGATCTACCTGTACCTCGCGCGGGATCACCGTGCGGCGGGTAGCGGCGAGCCGGTGACCACGGCGGCCTCCTGACTTCGGGAGGCAGGCCACAGAAGCGTGTTTGGCGGCCCCTGAGGCGGGGCTTTGCACTCCGTCGCGCAAAAGGCATGCAAGCGCTACGGTCTTGGACTACAATCGACGTCCGCATTGTGGCGAAGCCGACGTTCCGGCGCCTGGCTGTGCCATCGCGAACCCGAACCCCTGCCGGTCAGCGGTCCTCCCGCTGCCCGGCTTTTATATAAACGATAGTCTATTGGTCGCATCTAGATTATTTATTTGTTATTAGCGATTGCCCTCCCTAATCTAGTCGACCGTCACGATTAACCAACGCGTAGGAGAAAGCCACATGGCCGCCAAGAAGTACTCCGCGGGTGTCAAGGATTACCGCGAAACATACTGGATGCCGGAATACATGCCGCTGGATACCGATCTGCTGGCATGTTTCAAGATCACCCCGCAGCCGGGCATCGACCGCGAAGAAGCGGCAGCCGCTGTGGCGGCCGAATCCTCCACCGGGACCTGGACCACGGTGTGGACCGACCTCCTGACCGACATGGATTACTACAAGGGTCGGGCGTACTCCATCGAGGACGTCCCGGGTGACGACGAGTCCTTCTACGCGTTCATCGCCTACCCGATCGACCTGTTCGAAGAAGGCTCGGTCGTGAACGTGTTCACCTCGCTGGTCGGCAACGTGTTTGGCTTCAAGGCCATCCGTGCCCTGCGTCTGGAAGATGTGCGCTTCCCGATCGCCTACGTGAAGACCTGCGGTGGTCCGCCTTCCGGTATCCAGGTCGAGCGCGACAAGCTCAACAAGTACGGCCGTCCGATGCTGGGTTGCACCATCAAGCCGAAGCTGGGTCTGTCTGCGAAGAACTACGGCCGTGCCGTGTACGAGTGCTTGCGTGGTGGTCTCGACTTCACCAAGGACGACGAGAACATCAACTCGCAGCCGTTCATGCGCTGGCGTGATCGTTTCGAGTTCGTGCAGGAAGCGACCGAAAAGGCCGAGCTCGAAACCGGCGAGCGCAAGGGTCACTACCTGAATGTGACCGCGCCGACCCCGGAAGAGATGTACAAGCGCGCCGAGTTCGCCAAGGAGATTGGCGCACCGATCATCATGCACGACTACATCACCGGCGGCTTCTGCGCCAACACGGGTCTGGCCAACTGGTGCCGCGACAACGGTGTGCTGCTGCACATCCACCGCGCCATGCACGCCGTGCTCGACCGTCATCCGAAGCACGGTATCCACTTCCGTGTGCTCGCCAAGATCCTGCGTCTGTCCGGTGGTGACCATCTCCACACCGGTACCGTGGTCGGCAAGCTGGAAGGCGACCGTGCCGCGACTCTGGGCTGGATCGACCTGCTGCGCGAATCCTTTGTGCCGGAAGACCGCTCGCGCGGCATCTTCTTTGATCAGGACTGGGGCTCCATGCCGGGCGTGTTCGCCGTGGCCTCCGGTGGTATCCACGTCTGGCATATGCCGGCCCTGGTGGCCATCTTCGGCGACGACTCCGTGCTGCAGTTCGGCGGCGGTACGCTGGGCCACCCGTGGGGCAATGCCCCGGGCGCGGCGGCCAACCGTGTTGCGCTGGAAGCCTGTGTGCAGGCGCGTAACGAAGGTCGCGAGATCGAGAAGGAAGGCAAGGAGATCCTGACCCAGGCCGCCCAGCACAGCCCCGAGCTGAAAGTGGCGATGGAGACCTGGAAGGAGATCAAGTTCGAGTTCGATACCGTCGACAAGCTGGACACCCAGCACAAGTGATCGCCCGAGTGCGGGCGGCCTGATGGGCCGTCCGCGCCCTGACAGAACAAGAGCACAGGATTACCGACATGTCTGATATTCAGAACTTCAAGCAGTCGCAGAAGTACGAAACCTTCTCCTACCTGCCGGAGATGAACGCCGACCAGGTGCGCAAGCAGATCGAATACTGCCTCGCCCAGGGCTGGAACCCGGCCATCGAGTACAGCGAGAAGGCCAACGCCATGGCCCACTACTGGTACATGTGGAAGCTGCCGTTCTTCGGTGAGCAGTCCGTGGAGTCCGTCCTTCAGGAAATTGAAGAGTGCCGCCGTGCCAATCCGGGCATGATGGTTCGCTTTATTGCCTACGATAACTACGCCCAGAGCCAGGGCATGGCCTTCGTGGTCGACCGCGGTCGCTAAGGACCCCGGTACCTGCCGGGCCCGGCATGCGGGCCCGGTAGTTCAGTTCAGCGTTATTTACCGTTGCTGCCGCCAACTGTAAGGAAGTGCCATGAGTAATCCGACATCTGCGTCTGAAGGTCTCTCGGGTCGTGAACTCGCTCGGGAACGGCGCAAGGCCATGTCTCACAATGGCAAGGCTGCCGTGAAATCGACCGGCCAAAACAAGGCGAGCGCCCGCTCGTCCTCGGCTGCGCATGACGCGCGCCAGGCGAAATCGGCCTCTGCTCCGGCACCCCAGGCGCGGGAGCCGGAAATGCCCTCCAGTGAATCCTCGTCGCAGGTCTCCTTCGAGACCCGCGATGCCAGCCCCGAGCGGCGTCCTGAGCCAGGCGCGCACGCGGGGGCCTCCAACGGTCGCCAGGCCGCCCTTGAGCGTCGCCAGAAAATGGCGCGCCAGGGCAAGAAGGCCGTTGGCCGTACCAATACCCGTGCCCAGGTTTCCGGCGGCATGGCGCGAGCCGGTGCAGACCGTTCGCGCCAGCTGGAAGCGCTGGCCCAGTCGCAGAACGTGGAAGTCGATTGCTCGAACATGAGCGGTCGCGAGATCTGCCGTCTGCGGCGCCAGGCGTTGTCGACCGATGGGAAGAAGGCCGTGGCGCCCGAGCCGCGCCGCGAAGATCGTCTTAAGGGATCGGAACCGGTCGCCTCCACGAGCGAATCGTCCAAGAAGGATTGCGGCTGCGGTTGCAAGGGCGAGAAGGGTGCATCGGCTGATACCACCCCGACTCGCGAAGAGACGGTGGTCGAGAGCGGGCTGGATCAGCTCTGCGACAAGGTCGAGTCCGGGGGCGAGGCCGCTGGCCCGCACCCAATGATCTCCGAAGTCCGTGCGATCTGCATGGCGCGCCGCGACGCGATGGCGCAGAACGGCAAGCAGGCCCTGCGCCGTCGCTTCAAGGGCGGTCAAGCCCGCGGCACGCTGCCGCAGGAAGGTGCCTGGAAGGCAGCAAAGCGTAAGGGCATGTCCACCCGGGAGGTGGCGCGCCAGCGTCGTGAAGAGCTTTGCAAGCTGGGCCGAGGTTCTTCGGAGCCGGGGCGGCCCTGTGGTCGGCCGCGCCCCATTGAAGGTGATGCGCCGCCCAAGGTGGAAGAAGGGACGACCCTTGCCGGTAGCCATGTGAGTGGCACCCAGGTCGAACGGACCTCCAGCGTCACGGGTACCGAGGCCGGTAGCTGCTCTTCGATCACCGGGACCGAGTATCTGGGCCTGGAACACTACGAGCGGTACTGCGGTGTTCGCCCCGCCGGCAACCCGCCGAAGGTGGGTGCCTCGCACACCGCGCACGGTCAGTCCGTGAGTGGCACCGAAGTCGGCCGTTCCTCGCGCGTGACCGGCGACGAACGGGGTTCGTGCGAGACGATTACGGGTACCGAGTACCTCAGCACTGAACAGTATGAAGGCTTTTGTGGCACCCGCCCGGAGGCCGGCCCGGCCCGCACTAGCGTGATGGTCACCCGTCACGGTGAGGGTGTTTCCGGGACCTCAGTGGGGCGCAGCCCGAAGGTGACCGGTGATGAATCGGGCTCCTGCCGCGACGTAACCGGTACCGAGTACCTGAATACGGCCGCGAGCGAGGTGCCCTGCAATTCGGGAAAGTCGAACGGAGCGCCGCTGAAGGTTGGCGTCATGCACACGCTTCGCGGTCGTGAACTGACCGGAACTGAAGTCGGGCGCTCCGTGCATGTCACCGGTGACGAGTACGGCAGCTGCAAGCCGGTCACCGGCACCGAATATCTCGGTACGGAACAGTTCCAGGGCTTCTGTGGTACCCGCCCGGAGCCGACGCCGGCCAAGGTCCAGGAGTCTTACACGATGGAAGACCAGACCGTGACGGGCGTGGCCGTTGGCCGCAGCTCTAAGGTGACCGGCAACGAGAGCGGTTCCTGCAAGTCGCTCACCGGGACGCCGTACTACAACAAGGCGGACTTTGGCGATCTGTGTGACCAGCCCGCCGCGGGTGGTGTGCCGAAGGTCGCGGTGATGCACACGTTGCGGGGTCGCGAGGTATCGGGTACGCAGGTGGATCATTCCATCCACGTGACCGGCGACGAGTACGGCGGCTGCAAGCCGATAACCGGAACCGAATACGCGGGCTCCGAGCATTACGATGCGTTCTGTGGCGGTCAACGCCCGGATGCGGCGCCGGAAAAGGTTACGGTCGGGCGCACCTGGAACCAGCAGTCGGTCTCCGGGACCGCCGTGGGCCGTTCGGCTCGGGTAACGGGCGATGAGTATGGCGCCTGCAAGCCCGTGAGCGGGACCGCCTATATCGGCCCCGACCAGTATGACCAGTTCTGCGAGACCCAGGATTCGCAGGCCGCCGAGGTGCGCGTGGCCGACCGTCAGTCGACGCCAGGGCACCCGGTCTCCGGGAGTCAGCCGGGCTACGACGAGCGTGTGACCGGCACCGAGCGCGGCGCCTGCCAGGACGTCTCCGGGGCCCCGTATGTGGGCGCCACCGAGTTTGCCCAGACCTGCGCCAACGTGGCTGGCAATCTGCATCCGCGTCTGCGTCCGGAAGGGATGCAGGGGGCCCCGGCCCGAGCAGCCGCGCCGGCGCCGGCCGCAGCGCGACCGATGCCGAACGCAGGCTTTAGCGTGGAGACACCCGCGCGCACAGCGGCCGAACGCCGTGAACGCGTGACGGGCACCGCCTATGGCACGAGCGGCCGTCTGACGGGCTCGATCAACAAAGCGATGGGCCTGGTGTCTGGCACCGAAGAATTCCGCTACAACGGGGGCCAGCAGCAGGTGGCCTCGGCCCCGGTGGACGAGGGCCAGAAGATCGGCGCCGATCGTGTGACGGTGAATGGCAGCAGCAATGGTATTTCCATTACCGGCGATGATTGGGGTCGCGGCGACCGGGTGACCGGTACCGAGGGGATGTCGACCCGCCGCAACGCCACACAGAAAGGGAACCCGCGGGGCGAGGGCCGTAGTGCCTACGTCAACCGGGAACTGGAGCGCAAGGATGTGCCCGCGAGCAAGATCACGGGTTCCTCCGGGAACAGCGATGCCGGTTCTCTGGTGACGCTGTCCGGTGGGGCACGCGGTTAAGGGTTGCACAGGTCCCCGGAAGCCATGGTGCGCGGTCGCCGCAAGAACAGCCCATTTGGCTCACGCTTTGTGAAGCCAAGGGTGGGTGCGGCCCGGTCGACGGTGACGGAGCCGGGTCCGGTGGCCCCGGTACCCGCGCCGTCGGTGTCGCGAACTGAAGCGGTTGGTGAACTGCGCCCGGGGCATCCGCTGGCGGACGCCGCGATGAACGATCGCCTGCATGCGTTCGAGCAGGGCTTTCGTGAGCGCTTCGCCCAGTTGGTCCCGGTGTTGAAGGAAGTGCATGCGCTGCAGCACGAGCGCGATTTTCAGGAGCGGGCGCAACGGATTGTGCTTGATCGGTTGGGCTACCAGTTGCCGGAGGAGGCGCTGGAAGATGCCTGGATCAATGATCTGGACACGCGCGAACTGTACCTGCATGGCACGTTCGAGCTGTTCGATCAGGTGGTCAACGAATATTGGGCCGGACGCGATGATCTGGTCGCGGAAGCGGAAAGCGCCATTGCGTATTTCCTCGACTGTGACTTCCACGAGGTGGACATCTCGC
Organism: Thioalkalivibrio sp. ALJ1; assembly: GCF_000745395.1. Lineage (NCBI taxonomy): Bacteria > Pseudomonadati > Pseudomonadota > Gammaproteobacteria > Chromatiales > Ectothiorhodospiraceae > Thioalkalivibrio > Thioalkalivibrio sp. ALJ1. The sequence continues at coordinate 25,439 of NZ_JQIW01000004.1, forward strand.
CCTGTTCCGATGGTCGGCTGTTGGGGTTGCGGCGTTTTATCCTGCGGCTGCCGGACTTGGCGGTCCGAGTGAAGAGTTATGCGGGTGCGCAGTTCGACATCGAGGAAGATGTGCGGCACTGGACCAAGCGCGAGTTGCTGCGCTTCCGCGAGGGGCGCCCGACCACGGCGGACGTGCCGAGTCGGTACCTGAAGATTGCGGCGTACCACTACAGTGGGGCCGATCCGCTGCACCAGGGGTGTGCGGCACATGGCAATAGCGAACGCGATGCAGCGGATGGTGCGTTGCACCAGTTGCGGGCCTTCCGTCAGGCGATCGAGAACACCTTCTGCTGTGGGGCGTCGGTCGACACGCTGCTCATTGGCGTGGATACGGATACGGATGCGGTGAAGATCCATATCCCCGATGGCGACACGCGCATGAGCCTGTATCGGTTTGTGGACAGTGCGGCGCTTTATCGGGAAACGCAGGGTCTGGACGAGCAATCGGCCTCCCTGCGGGTGTATCAGGCAATCCAGGATGCGATCCACCAGCAAGGCTGGGGACGCGGGAATGGGGCGCCTCATGAAGGGATGTTGCGATTGATCTCGCGGCTGCTGCTGAACAATATCTCGCAGCTTGAATATGTGGCGCGTTATCACGGAGGCCACTACGCCGATGTCGGCCATCGGGAGCGCGTGATCATCGTCGGTCAGGAGATCGAGGAGATGCAGGTACGGAACTTCGCGTACTTCGCACACCTGGAGACGATGGAAGAAGGCTCCGAAGGGATCGATGTCGGGGTGAACAAGATTTTTCGGAAGTTGAATGTTGAACGTGGCCTGCCGGTGCCGGTGGTGATTCATTACCGCTACGACCGCAAGGTGCCGGGATCGCGGGAGCGAGTCGAGGCACGGTGTCGCCGGATCCGCAGAACGATCATGGAGCGCTACCGAGACCTGGCAGAGAAGGGCCTGATTGGCTGCCACATGGTCATTCGCGACAAGCGCAGCGGCAGCCGCCTGGAACCGCTGGTCGCCTGACGCATACGGGAACAGGAATGAAGATCTGCAAGGTTGAGAAGACACTGGTTTCGACCAACCGTATCCGCGATCTCGGACACCGGCCGTTGCTGGTGGTCCAGGAGAAGGCCGGTGGTCCGCGCACCGTGGCGGTAGATGCCGTTGGCTGCGTCCCCGGTGATTGGGTGATCGTGGTCGGCTCGTCGGCCGCGCGCGAGGCCGCCGGCAGCAAGGAATACCCGAGTGACGCGACGATCGTAGGGATCATCGATTACTGGGAGGAGCAGTAGCTCCATGGAAATCATGCAGGTGCAGGACGAGTTGGTGGTGACCCGTCGAGTGGACGGCCTCCAGACCATGTCGCTGCGCGTGCTAGTGGATCAGCGGGGCGCGCTTAGCGTCGCCGTGGATCCGGTTGGTGCGCACCCGGGCAACTGGGTGTTCACGATCTCCGGGTCGGCCGCGCGCTACGCGCTTGATGATCCAAAGGTAACAACCGATCTGACGATCGGCGGCATCATCGACCACTGGGACGATGGTGGGAAGAAGACGGAAGGGTCGAAGGACGAGGCTGGACGAGACCAGACCGATGCACAGCGCTCTGCTGGGCCCCGCAAGGCGGCGTGAGCGTCATTTTTTGAAAAACTGTTAATCCAGGAGAGAAAACAATGGCAACTGAACGTTTTGGTGTGGCGCTGGGCATGATCGAGACCCGTGGTCTGGTCCCGGCTATTGAAGCAGCGGATGCGATGACCAAGGCCTCTGAAGTGCGCCTGATCGGTCGTCAGTTTGTCGGTGGCGGTTACGTGACCGTGCTGGTCCGTGGTGAGACCGGTGCCGTGAACGCTGCGGTCCGCGCCGGAGCGGATTCCTGCGAGCGTGTGGGTGACGGCCTGGTGGCTGCGCACATCATTGCCCGCGTGCATTCCGAAGTGGAAAGCATCCTGCCCGAGCAGGTTGAAAAGTAATTCATCAGTAACGCTTGATAGGAGTTGAGTAATGGCTAGCGAAAACTTTGGTGTGGCCCTCGGCATGATCGAGACCCGTGGTCTGGTGCCGGCGATTGAAGCCGCCGACGCGATGACCAAGGCCTCCGAGGTGCGCCTGATTGGTCGTCAGTTCGTCGGTGGTGGTTATGTGACCGTGCTGGTTCGTGGCGAGACCGGTGCCGTGAACGCCGCGGTGCGTGCCGGTGCGGATTCCTGCGAACGTGTGGGCGACGGCCTGGTGGCTGCGCACATCATTGCTCGCGTACATTCCGAGGTGGAAAACATCCTCCCGGAGAAGCCGTAACTCACGGTAGTTGAACGCCAGCGGGCTCGTGGATGGGCTCGCTGGCTTTATCGAGAAGAGGTAAGTGATGGCTAGGGAAATTTCTGGTGTGGCCCTCGGCATGATCGAGACCCGCGGCCTGGTGCCGGCGATTGAAGCGGCGGATGCGATGACCAAGGCCTCTGAAGTGCGCCTGATCGGTCGTCAGTTTGTTGGTGGCGGCTACGTGACCGTGCTGGTCCGTGGTGAGACCGGTGCGGTGAACGCTGCGGTTCGTGCGGGTGCGGATTCCTGCGAGCGTGTGGGTGACGGCCTGGTGGCTGCGCATATCATTGCCCGCGTGCATTCCGAGGTGGAAGGCATTCTGCCGACGGCCCCGACCGCAAGCGGTTCGGCTAGCTGAGGCGACGCCCATGTCCGATCCACGGATCGTGGGGTACCTGAACCGGGCGGTGGCGCATGAGCTGTCGGCGGTTCAGCAATATCTGGCCCAGGCGCGGCTTACCGCCATGTGGGGCATGGTCGACGTGAGTGACTGTCTGCGTCGGGATGCCCAGGAAGAGCTGGACCATGCGGATCGTTTCATAACCCGCATGTTTCACTATGGGGTGACCCCGAATGGGAGCCAGTTGGCCCCGGTGCGGCTTGGTCGTTCTATGGCCGAACTGTTGGCCCGCAACCGTGAGCTGGAGATGGAGGCCGTGCGTCTGTACGACGAGGCCGCCGTCTACTGTCGCCGGGTGGGCGCGCAGGACGATGCCGCGCTGTTCGAGCGTATCCTCGAGGATGAGCTGGAACATGTGCGCGAGATCGATGCCCAGGGCCAGCCGGCGTAGGTACGTCGGTCCAGTCATACGAATGGAGTAGCCAATGGCGGATTCCGATCTCGTCGTCCCGTCCGGGTGGGAGCCTGGCAAGGGTACTTCGGCGTCCATGAGCAAGCAGTTCACATTCGACCGCTACGGCATTACGCGGGAGTTTCTGGACCGTGTGGCCGAGTTGTCCGAGCAGGATGGCTATCATCCCAATATCAGCTTCGGCACGACCTATGTGAACATCACCATTGATGCTCGCGACGGGGAAAAGCTGGGTGAAGCCGACAAGGGGTTTGCCCTTGAGGTGGACCGGCTAGCCGAGGCGACCAGTGGTTGAACCGGCGGCGCTGGTGATTCGAGGGAGCCGTCCCGGCTCCCTGCTGCAGGAGGCTGTTGCGTGGGTTCGAGGGTAATCGCGGTAGTCAATCAGAAGGGTGGGACGGGCAAGACCACCCTCACCATGAACCTCGCCGCCGGTCTGGCGCGCGCAGGGCGAACCCTTGTTGTGGATGCGGATCCCCAGGGTTCGGCCGGCCAATGGGCGCGTATGGCGACGGACGAACGCCCATTCCCGGCCTCGGTGTTCTCCGTCGCAGGTCCCCTGGACCGCGAGCTGAAGGCCCTGCGCAAGGACTACGACAATATCGTCGTCGACTGCCCGCCTACCCTGGAAGGCGGCGCCGTGAACGGCGCACTTGCGGCTTCCGACGTGGTCCTGATTCCCGTGTTGCCGTCCCCTGTCGATCTGTGGGGCAGCGTCCGTATGGGTCGAGGGCTGGAAGAGGCCCGACTGAAAAACCCTAACCTGCGCCCCTTCATCGTCGTCAATCAGCTTGAGGTCCGCAGTGCGCTGTCGCGTGCGATGAAACACGCACTGATGGAGATTGACATCCCCGCCCTGGAACAGGCCTTGCGTCGGCGGGCAATTTATCGGCGTTCTGCGCTGGAAGGGTGTTCCGTCTTTGACCTTGGCAAGCCCGGGGAAGCCGCAGCCGCGGAGATCGAAGCCATCATCGAGGAGGTGTCGTAATGAGCAATCTGCAAGACAAGCTGGCAGCCGGTGTGCGCAGTGCGCGTGAGGACCAGGACAAGGACAGCACCCAGGGCAACACGGCCAAGGCCGAACCGCCGAAGGATACGAGCCAGGAACCCGCGAGCCGTTCGCCGCGTGCGGCGGCCAGCACCAAGAACGCTGCCACCAAGAAGGCGGCAACGACGCCCCGCAAGGCACCTGCGCGCAAGCGTACGACGGCACGTAAGAAGCCGGCTGCTGCCCGCAAGACCGGATCGACCACCCAGGCGAAGAGCACTGCGGCCAAGAGTACCCCGGCACAGAAGAAGCCGGCCGCCAAGAAGGCGGCAAAATCGGGTCACACCGGTAGCCAGCTGCACCCGGAACGGATCTGGCCGGATTAAGGCATATCCGCGCCGGTGGCCGGGGCTTGCCCCGGCCTTTCTGATTGAGGAGTCGAAAAATGCAGGACGAATTACGCGATCACCTGATTACCCAGGAGCCGTACTATCAGCCGACCGCGGATGAGGTGGAGCTGTACGAGGCGGCCTATTCGGTGCGCATGCCGATGATGCTCAAGGGCCCGACGGGTTGCGGGAAAACGCGATTCGTCGAGCATATGGCCTGGAAGCTTGGGAAGCCGTTGATTACCGTCGCCTGCAATGAGGACATGACGGCGTCTGACCTCGTTGGGCGCTACCTGCTGGATGCCGATGGCACCCGCTGGCAGGACGGTCCCTTGACCAAGGCCGCGCGCTTCGGCGCGATCTGCTACCTCGACGAGATTGTGGAAGCGCGTCAGGACACGACCGTGGTGATTCATCCGCTGACGGACAACCGCCGAGTGCTGCCGCTCGAGAAGAAGGGCGAGATGGTGGAAGCGCACCCCGATTTTCAGGTAGTGATCTCCTACAACCCGGGCTACCAAAGCCTGATGAAGGATCTGAAAGAATCCACCAAGCAGCGCTTCGGCGCGCTGGACTTCAACTATCCCGATCACGAGACCGAGGCCCGCATCGTGGCCCATGAGGGCGGGGTGAACGAGGAGATGGCCGGTAAACTGGTCAGCGTCGCGGAACGGGCACGCAACCTAAAGGGGCACGGGCTGGATGAAGGGATCTCCACTCGGATGCTGGTCTATGCCGCATCCCTGATCGCGAAGAACGTGGCCCCCCTGGCCGCCTGCCGTATGGCCCTGGTGCGTCCCATTACGGACGACCCGGACATGCGCGACGCGCTCGATTCCGCCGTGACGACGTTCTTCTAGGCCGAACCCGAGCCCAGCGCGATGAGCATCCATCTGGAGGACTATCAAGACCTCCTCGAAGACCTCGGGGATCACGCTGGCGGATTGCTGGAAGCCTCATGGCAGGAAGCCACTCGGGCGTTCAGTGCGACGGGTCTCAAACGCTACTACCTGGAAGGCGCGCGCAGCCTGCACTCGCTCGGACGTGGTTCGGACATGGTCACCGCGTTCATTCAGGAGGCGCCGGACCTGGCTCAGGAGTTGGGCGAAGACGCCGTGGCCGAGCTGGTCAGTTCGGCGATCAAGATGTACTCCAAGACCAGTGCCGCAGTCATCACCCTGGTGATTGCAACGGGCCCGATCGCAGCCCGCCGGCTGGGCGATTTCAACCTCTTCTCCGGTTATCTGCGGTTGCTGGACAGCCTCCTTGCGCAGGCACCACGGGGTGTGCGTCCGATGCTGGAGCGTCTGGACGAATTGCTGTCCCACCTAACGCTGGGCGGGCTTCGGCGCTGGGCGAGTTGGGGCGCGCAGGCCCACCGCACGGACCTCGAAGCCCAGGTGGCCTATTTCGGTCTGGAATCTCCGGAATCGCGTTCGGTGTTCCAGAAGGAACGGCGGGGAACCCTGTTTGTCGATGTCCAGCGTCGGATCAATCTCTACCTGCGGTCGCTGTGGGCGCGCGATTTCTTTATGCGGCCGACCAGTGGCGACTTCGAGTCGCGCGAGGGATACAAGCCCTATATTGAGGGCTTTACGATGTTCCTCCCGGATGCCTTTGACGACTGGGAAGGCCTGACGGGGTTGGACTTGTACCGGGCTGCGGCCGCGCATGCGGCGGCGCATGTGGTCCACACCCGCGAGATGCAGCCGGACGAGGCCCCGCGGGGTGTCGTCGGTGTTCTGACCGAGCTGTTCGAGGATGCGCGGGTAGAAGGCCTGGCGATCCAGGGCTTTCCCGGCTTGCGCAACCTGTGGACGCCGTTGCACATCGCGACACCGGAGGAGGGTGAAAGTCCGCAGGCACTCTTGGCGCGTACGGCGCGTGCGCTGCTGGATCCGGACTACCGTGACGAACACCCGTTTGTGGGCAAGGCCCGATCGGCGCTGGCGGAGCGTACAGAAAATCTTGAGGCGCCGGGGCTGGCTCGCGAGCTGGCGGAGGCGCTGGCACCGGACTTTCCCGAACAGGGCTATATGAACCCGCGCCAGGTCGCACCGGATGTGCAGTATCGCGATGACAACCGCTATATGTGGGCGTTTGGCCGCGAGGAAGACGACTTCGAGACGCTCATGGCGAGCCGCACCAACCAGGAGCGTGTCTATGTCTCGCCCATGGAGATGATCAACACCCTGGATGTGCCCGGGGCGGGCGACGATGCCCAGATGATCATGGTGCTGGCCACCGAGTGGTTCCGTGACGGGGAAGAAGAGAGCATCAATCAGCAGGAGGGCAAGGAGCCGATCTCGCTGCCCTATCACTACCATGAGTGGGATTACCAGATGCAGCTGGAACGCCCGCACTGGGTAACCCTGCTGGAGCGGCGCCCGCAGAAGGGTGATGTAAAAGAGGTCGACGCGATCAACGAGAAGCACAAGCCGTTGATCTCGCGTTTGAAGTTCCTGATCGAGGCGATGCAGCCGCAGGGCGTGAAACGCATGCGGAAGCAGGCCGAAGGCGACGAGCTCGACGTCAACGCCCTGGTGGAGGCGCAGATTGATTTGCGTATGCGTCGCCAGCCCGATGAGCGGATCTACGTGCGTAATATCCGTCAGGTGCGGGATCTCTCTGTGTTGGTACTGCTGGATCTATCCGAGTCGACCAACGAGATGGTCCAGGGGACGGAGACCAGCGTCGTCCAGTTGGCGCGTGAGGCTACCACGTTGCTGAGCGGGGCCATCTCCAAGATCGGTGACCCCTTTGCGATTCACGGCTTTGCCTCCGACGGGCGGCACGACGTCGAGTATTACCGTTTCAAGGACTTCGACGCCCCCTACGACGAGAACGCCCGTGCCCGACTGGCCGGGATGAAGGGGCAGCTCTCGACCCGCATGGGGGCCGCCGTCCGTCACGCCGGGAACCTGTTGCATCAGCAGGGCACCCAGAAGAAGCTGTTGCTGATCATCACCGACGGAGAACCCGCGGACACGGATGTGCGTGATCCACAGTACCTGCGCCAGGACGCCAAGCGCGCGGTGGAGGAGGTCGGGAAGAACGGTGTCTATAGCTTCTGCATTAGCCTGGACCCGAATGCCGACGAATACGTTGAACGAATCTTCGGTCCGCAGCATTTCATGGTGCTCGACCAGATCGAGCGCCTGCCGGAAAAACTGCCCATGCTGTACGCGGGCCTGACCCGATAGGGGTCATGATACGAACATGGCCAGGAAAGGGACCAGCACGACCGCGCCGAAGGATCCCAGCCTTCCCCAAGTGATGCTGAAGTCCGAGCTGCCGGCCCATTTGATCCGGCATGCCACTTTGCGCCAGTTGCAGGTGTTCGAGGCGATTGTGCGCCTGGGCAGCTTCACGCGCGCGGCGGAAGAGCTCTACCTGACCCAGCCGACGGTCTCCATCCAGATCAAGAAACTCTCCGGGGCCCTGGGGCTGCCGCTGTTCGAGTATGTCGGGCGCAAGGCCTTCCCGACCGAGGTCGGGCTGCTGCTGTATGACACCTGCCGTGAGATGTTGGGGGCACTGACCAACCTCGAGATGAAGCTGGCGGAGATGCACGGCCTGAAGCGAGGGCGCCTGCGCCTGGCGGTGATTACCACTGCGCAGTACTTTGCCCCAACCATTCTCGGGCAGTTCGCGAAGCGCTATCCGGACATCGAGCTGTCACTGGAGGTCAGCAACTTCGACCGGGTGTTGCATCGCCTGGCCAGCAACGATGACGATCTCTACATCATCGGCCATGTGCCGGAGCGGCTGACCGATATCGCGGTGTACCCGTTTGCCCCGAACCCGTTGGTCGTGATGGCCAGCCGCGATCATCCCCTGGCCGGACAGCGCAACATCCCGATCGAGCGACTGGAGCGGGAGACCTTCCTGATGCGTGAGCCCGGCTCCGGCATCCGCGAGGCGACCCTGAAACTGTTTCAGGAGCACGGCATCAATCCGACCGTGCGCATGGAGCTCGGGTCTAACGAGGCCATCAAGCAGGCGGTGATTGGCGGGCTGGGGATCGCCGTGCTGTCGTTGCATACCCTCAGTGCCGAGGGGGCGGGTGGACCGGTCGCGCTGCTGGACGTGGAGCATTTTCCGATCCATCGCCAGTGGCACATTGTCCACCCAAAGCAGAAGGTATTGTCGGTGGTTGCACAGACCTTCCTCGACTTTGCCATTCAGGACGAGGCCCGTGTACGCGGCCAGGTCGAGGACCTGCTGGCGGCCTTCAAGGCGCAGGCGAGCTGAATGTGTCCGGATGTCCCATCGCGGCGAGTGCCGCGAGGCAAGCTGCATCGCTTGATACCGGCGCTAGCAGTGATGCACTGCGGCATGACAGCCCCGAGAGGGTCCCTTACAATTCACACCTTTCCCGGCCGGAGACGGCCGTATGCGGAGATCAGTCAGTGAGCACGAGCACCCGGCCGCGGATCAGCGGTACCCAGTTTATCAGCGCCGATGAGGCGCCCCGTTCGCGCCTGAGCCTGAGCGCCTCCCACCGCGACCAACACCACCCGGTGACCGGCACCGGCGGTGATCCAGGGTTCGGGGCGATCGACACTCCGGCCAACGAAAGCTGCGTGGTCTGTGCTCCGGCCACCCGCCGCCTGGCTGAAGAGCTTTTCGAAGGGTGGAATGATGCCCTTCAGACCGGTGATGCGCATAAGGTAGCCGAGCGCTATGCGGAAGACGCGGTCTTGTTGCCGACGGTGTCCAATGTTCCACGGACCAGTCATGCCGAAATCCAGGATTACTTCGAGCACTTCCTGGAGAAAAAGCCCTTCGGGACGATCAATACCCGCAATGTGAAGCTGGGCTGCAACAAGCTGACCGATGCCGGCACCTATACCTTCCGCGTCACCGATGGCGGCGAGACCAAAGAGGTCCCCGCACGCTACACCTTCGTCTACGAGAACCGAGACGGGGAGTGGAAGATCGTGCATCACCACTCTTCGATGATGCCGACTGCGTAGCCATGCACGTTGCCTAGGGAGACGCCTCTGTGCGGTTTGGACCATTGCGCGGGCAACAGCCAACAATGCTCGAATATCGGCCGGGAATCACGGGTAGCCGTCGCGGACAATGAAAAGGCCCGGCAATGCCGGGCCTTGTTCGGGGGAGCCTCAGGAGGCGAGACGCTTGTATTTGACCCGGTGGGGCTGATCGGCCGCGGCGCCCAGGCGCTGGTGGCGGTCGTCTTCGTACTCCTGATAGTTCCCCTCGAAGAACACCACGTTGCCGTCTTCCTCGAAGGCGAGGATGTGCGTGGCGATGCGGTCGAGGAACCAGCGATCATGCGAGATCACGATGGCGGAGCCGGGGAAGTCCAGCAGCGCCTCTTCCAGCGCGCGCAGCGTTTCCACGTCGAGATCGTTGGTCGGTTCGTCGAGCAGCAGGAAATTGCCGCCGCTTTGCAGCAGCTTGGCCAGGTGCACGCGGTTGCGTTCCCCGCCGGACAGTTCCTTCATGCGCTTTTGCTGGTCGGTGCCCTTGAAGTTGAAGCGGCCGACGTAGGCGCGTGAAGGCATCTGGAAGTTGCTGACCTGGATGATGTCCTGGCCGTTGGAGATCTCCTCCCAGACGGTCTTCTCGTCCTGCAGCGCGTCCCGGTTCTGGTCGACATAGGCGAGCTGCACGGTTTCGCCCAATTCGATCGAGCCATCATCCGGCTGTTCCTGCCCCGAGATCATGCGGAACAGGGTGGTCTTGCCGACGCCGTTCGGTCCGATCACGCCGATCAGCGCCCCACGCGGAACGCTGAAGGACAGGCCCTGGTAGAGCACGCGGTCGCCGAAGTTCTTGGACAGGTTGTCCACTTCCAGCACCTTGTCGCCCAGGCGCGGGCCCGGCGGGATGTAGATTTCCTTGGTCTCCGAGCGCTTCTGGAAATCGGTGGAGGCGATCTCCTCAAAGCGTTTCAGGCGCGCCTTGCTCTTCGCGCCCCGGCCCTTGGGATTGGAGCGTACCCATTCCAGTTCGGACTCCATCGCCTTCACGCGGGCGGCCTCCGACTTCTCTTCTTGCTTTAGGCGCTTTTCCTTCTGTTCCAGCCACTGCGAGTAGTTGCCCTGGAACGGAATGCCCTGGCCGCGGTCCAGCTCGAGGATCCATCCGGCGACGTTGTCGAGGAAGTAGCGATCATGGGTGACCGCGACCACGGTGCCCTGGAATTCCTGCAGGAAGCGCTCCAGCCAGGCCACGGACTCGGCGTCCAGGTGGTTGGTCGGTTCGTCAAGAATCAGCATGTCCGGGTTGGATAGCAGCAGACGGCACAGCGCGACCCGGCGGCGCTCACCCCCGGACAGGTTCTTCACCTCGGCATCCCACGGCGGCAGGCGCAGGGCGTCCGCGGCGACCTCCAGCTTGCGCTCGAGGTTGTGGCCGTCGGCCGCTTCGATCTTCGCCTCCAGCTCGCCCTGCTTGGCGGCCAGGGCATCGAAGTCCGCATCCGCTTCGGCATAGGCGGCATACACCTGATCCAGCTCGGCCAACGCCTCCTTGATCGGGGCCACGGCCTCCTCGACGTTGCCGCGCACGTCCTTGGTCTCGTCGAGCTGCGGCTCCTGCGGCAGGTAGCCGATGTTGATGCCCGGCTGCGGCCGCGCCTCGCCGACGATCTCGGTATCCACGCCGGCCATGATGCGGAGCAGGGTGGATTTACCCGCACCGTTGTAGCCCAGCACGCCGATCTTGGCGCCCGGGAAAAAGTTCAGGTTGATGTCCTTGAGGATGTACTTCTTCGGCGGGACGATCTTGCCCACGCCGTTCATCGTGAAGATGTACTGCGCCATGATGCTCCTGCGACCAATGCGGTTTGAATGAGGGGCAGGCCCTTTACGACCCGCGCTGGGCCCGCACTTTAACATCCCGGCAATCCGGAGGCGCATGTCCCCGGTGATGCCGGACCTTGTGAAGGCCTCCAGCGTGTCAGGTCGGCGGGACGTCATTGCTGAACACGGAACAGGGCGGGCGCCGCGATGGCTGCCCGCCCCGATGGCTCATTGTTAATGGCTCAGGCGTTGCGTGCGAAGTAGCTGGTCATCAGGTTGCGGTAGTTGGGGATGTGCTCTGAGAGCAGCGCCCCCAGGCCTTCGACATCATTGCGCCAGTCGCGGTGCAGTTCGCAGGCCATCGCAAACCAGCCCATCAGCTGTACGCCGGCGGCCTCCATGCGGGACCAGGCGGAATCGCGGGTGGTCTTGTTGAAGGTGCCCGAGGCATCGGTCACGACGAACACGTCGTAGCCCTCTTCGATGGCGGACAGCGCCGGGAAGGCCACGCAGACCTCCGTGACGACCCCGGCGATGATCAGCTGCTTCTTGCCCGTGGCCTTCACGGCAGCCAGGAATTCATCGTTGTCCCAGGCGTTGATGTTGCCCGGACGCGCGATATAGGGGGCGTCGGGGAACATCTTCTGCAATTCCGGCACCAGTGGCCCATTGGGGCCGGACTCGAAGCTGGTGGTCAGGATGGTGGGCAACCCGAAGTACCGGCCGCAGGCCGCCGTGGCCAGCACGTTGTTCTTGAATTCGCTGGGTTCGAAGTCCTGGACCAGCGAGATCAGACCGGACTGGTGGTCGACCAGCAGCAGCGCGGCATCATCCTTGTCGAGGCGGCGGTAGGTGTAGTCGTGATTCATGTCGTTCTCCTTGTGCAGGCCTGCCGGGCAGGCATGAAATGCCGCGACGCGGGTGCGCCGCGGGGTTTGGTCAAGTGCATGGGGCGGAGTGCTGCAGGCGGCCCTCGCGGTAGTCACGGATGGCCTGGTGGATCTCGTCCGGGGTGTTCATGACGAAGGGCCCCTGGCCGACGATGGGCTCGTCGATGGGTTCGCCGGACAGGACCAGTACAGTGGCCTCGTTGTTGGATTCGACGATCACCCCCTCGTGCTCTGCACTCAGCATCACGAGCTGGCCGCCGCGCGCGATCTCGCTGCCGTTCACCTGAACGGTGCCGTGCAGTACCACCAGCATGGAGTTCCAGCCGTTCGGCAGGTCCAGGCGGACTTCGCCATCGCGCTCCAGGCGCCGGTCCCACACCTGCATGGGGCTGAAGGTGCGGGCTGGCCCCGGCTGCCCCGTATATTCGCCGGCAATCACTCGCAGCCGCCCCGCGGCTTCCGGCAGTTCGATCTCCGGGATGTCGGCGACGCCCAGGTGCTGATAGCCCGGTGCGGTCATCTTGTATCGGGACGGAAGGTTGACCCAGAGCTGCACCATCTCCAGCCGCCCGCCGGCGCGGGTGAAGCGCCGGGAACGAAACTCCTCGTGCAGGATCCCGGCGCCGGCGGTCATCCACTGCACGTCGCCCGGTCCGATAATGCCGCCGGCCCCGGTGGAGTCGGCATGCTCCACCTCGCCATCCAGCACGATGGTGACGGTCTCGAACCCCCGGTGCGGATGTTCTCCGACGCCGCGCGGCTGGGTCGCGGGTTCGAAGTCCATGGGCCCGGCATGGTCGAGCAACAGGAACGGGCTCACATGGCGACCGTGACTCTGGTAGGAAAACAGCGAACGCACGGGAAAGCCGTTGCCGACCCAGTGGCGGGGTGGGGCGCTGTAGATACCCAGGATGGTCTTCATGTCGTCCTCCTCGAAAGGCCGTGGGTTATGACCTGACAATAATCCTGACAGCGGGACGATTGCGCTGGTAGTACATAAAAATTACACTCACCGTTCCATAATCGGAACGATAAAGATGCAGGACCTCAACGATCTCTACTATTTCGCTCGCGTGGTCGAACACGGCGGGTTTGCCCCCGCTGCACGGGCACTGGGCGAGCCCAAGTCCAAGCTCAGTCGCCGGATCGCGGCGCTGGAAGAACGCCTGGGGGTGCGCCTGTTGCAGCGCTCCACCCGGCATGTCGGCGTCACCGAGATCGGGCGCATCTACCATTCCTTCTGCAAGGCCATGCTGGTGCAGGCGGAGGCCGCGCAGGACGCCATCGATGGACTGCGTGACGAGCCCTGTGGCACGGTCAAGCTGAGCTGTCCGGTCGCGCTGCTGGATGCCCGGGTGGCGACCATGCTGGCGGAATACCAGCGCCGTTACCCGCGGGTGCAGCTGCACCTGGACGCGACCAACCGACGCGTGGATGTCATCGAGGAAGGCTTCGATATCGCCATCCGCGTGGAGCCGCCTCCGCTGGAGGACAGCGACCTTGTCCTGCGCGTCCTGGCCGACCGGACCCAGCGGCTGGTGGCGAGCCCCGACCTGCTTCAGCGTGGGGGCTCGCCGCAGGTGCCCGCGGATCTCGCAGAACTCCCCAGCCTCGCACTGAGCCGGCCGCAGGTGCGCTATCAGTGGCACCTTGTCGGGCCCGACGGTGGCGAGGCCTGGATTGCCCACCAGCCGCGCCTGGTCACGCGCAGCATGACGGCCCTGCGGATTGCCGCCTGCCACGGGGTCGGTATCGTGCAGTTGCCGACCATGATGATGACCACGGAGCTGGCGGAGGGCCGTCTGCTTCCGGTGCTGGAGGACTGGGCCCCGCCGCGCGAAATCGTGCATGCGGTGTTCCCGTCGCGGCGCGGTCAGCTGCCGGCCGTGCGCGGCCTGATCGATCATCTGGCCGAAGGCTTTGCCGCTCTCGACGAGGATTGAGCTCTGCGGCGCGGCTGTCTGGACGTGCGGTCAGTCGCCATCGCGCCTCAGTCGACGGGGTGTTGCTTTGGTCGGCGGGGGCTACGAGTCAGTGTTGGCCCGATGCTCGACAGGTTGGGCGGTGTCGCTGACAATGGGGCCATGATCGCGTGGTGGGAGGGCCTGTTGCTGGTGGGAGCAGGGGGTGCGCTGGGGGGGCTGGCGCGCTTCTGGCTGTCGCAGTGGATCGACAACCGCACCGGGGGCGGCCGCTTCCCGTGGGGGACGCTGGTGGTGAATGCCTCCGGTGCGCTGCTGATCGGGCTGGCACTGGGATGGACCTCGGGGCCGGCGTGGACCTCCTGGCTCTGGCTGCTGCTGGTGGTGGGTGTGCTCGGCAGCTTCACCACGGTCTCCTCGTTCAGCCTGCAGGTGGTCGGGGTCGCCGAACAGGACGGGCTGCGCCCGGCGCTCGTCTATGTCCTGCTGACCCTGGGCGGGGGGCTGGCGCTGGTGGCCATCGGGCACGCACTGGGCCGCCTGGCGGGGGGCGCGGCGTGACCGGGTATTCGCTGCGTCTCTCGCTGTTCGTGGCGCTGGGGGCCGCGCTCGGCAGCATGGCGCGGTATGGCGTCTCCTGGACCGGGCTGCACCTGGCCGGCACTGGCTTTCCCTGGGACACGCTGGCCGTGAACGTGGCCGGATCGTGGCTGATCGGGCTGTATGCGGTGATCAGCGCGCCGGGCGGCTGCCGCCCGGCCGACCCGGTGTTTCGTCATTTCATGCTGGCGGGTGTTTGCGGCGGCTTTACGACCTTCTCGGTGTTCAGCCTGGAGAGCCTGTGGCTGGTGCAGACCGGGGATCCGGGCCGGGCCGCGCTCTATGTCGCCGTCTCCCTGGTGTTGTGGATTATCGGGGTGTGGCTGGGCAGCCGCATGGGACGGCGCCTGAACGCCGCGGCGGCGCAGGGTTGAACCCCGCGGGGCGCGAGACTGAGCGCCGGTTCACGACCCGCGCGTCGGGTGATTCCGGGGACGCTGGCGTGGCCCGGTCAACGGACCGGCGGGAGGGCGGGTGGTTCGATGCGGGTCCGGGTCGGGCCCGCGTGTTTCATCTGGCCGTGGAGCATGCGCGGGGTGGTGGTGCTCGCCCCGTTGTAACCCAGCACGCCGATCTTGGCGGCCGGAAAGAAGTTCAGGTTGATGTCCTTGAGGATGTATTTTTTCGGTGGGACGATCTTGCCTAAGCCGTTCATGGTGAAGATGTGCTGCGCCATGGTGTTCCTGAAAAACTCGATTTGGGTGGGGCGGCCAGGGAGCCCCCGCCGCGTGTCTGCGCACCTCACTAGTAGCGCACCCCGCAAGATGCCTTCACTCCCGGCCGGCGGACGTGGGTGGCCGCCGCGAAAGGTACTGCTGAGTGCGGGCGAAGCAATCGCTCACCTGTCCCGTTAAAATGTGACGGGCATCACAGGGATAGGCCCCTGCGGGCCGCATGACGTGATCAATAGGACCTGCCGCCTCTTATCCTTTTGCATAGGAGACGGCGTATCGAAATACCAAGGTATTCAATGGCGAAGCAACAGGAACGTGACATAGAAGGCGCCTCTCGGGTCGTAACCTTTTCCCGGCGTCCGGGATTCTCCGACGCGCTCGGTGCGCCTCTGCCAACGGATCAGTTCGCCTCGCTTGAGGAACTCCACTCCGAGGGGTTGGAAGAGGTCCTGGAACAAGCCACGTTGGCCTTTGTGGTGGATCTGGATTCGCTGTCTGGTGCGCTGGAACTGGTACGGGCGCTTCGCCGCCATCCAGGTTGGCAGTTGCGATTGATCTGGACCGAGGGGGATGCGGGCCCGGAGATTAAAGCCCTAACCGACGGGGAGTTTCGGACGGTGGACAACCCGCGCGAGCGGATTGAAAGCTGTGCCGCGCGCCTGGCGGCGGCGAACGGTGGACAGCCGATGCGCAGCCAGGACGAACTCCTGCTGTCGTTGTTGTGGAGTCACCCTTCGCTGAGTCTGCAGCCGCTGCGGGATTGGTCGGCGCCGGAACTTTATCGCTATCCGTTACTGGATGCGCTGCTGGAGGAAGACACTACCGAGTTCTGGCTGCGCGGGTTGAAGCATCGACGGTTGATTGAGGGACAGGACCTTGTCGACCGGGTGCGCCTGTGTCCGGGGTGTCGCCACGGACACCTCAGTTTTGTGGATGTGTGTCCGGAGTGCGACTCCTTGGATATACGGACCGAGTCGGGGTTGCATTGCTTCAGTTGCGGGCATGTCGGGCCGCAACGGCTGTTCCAGGACAACGGCATGCTGAGCTGTCCGAACTGTTCGGCGGTGTTGCGCCACATTGGCGAGGATTACGACCGTCCGCTGGAGAACCATGTATGCGGCAGCTGCCAGCATATGTTCATGGATGGGCGGGTGCTGGCTCGGTGCATGGCCTGCGGACAGGCGCATGACCCGAATGAGCTCGAGGCGTTTGGGATTTACTGCTACCGCCTGTCCGAAGCCGGGCGTCTGCTGGCGCGTACCGGTGATATTGGCGATCTCTATGGGGTCTTCGATGAGATCAACTACGTTACGCCGGAGCATTTCGAGTTTTCCTGTGACTGGCTTCTGAAGCTGCGCCAACGCCATGATGAGATGCGCTTTGGCCTGATTCTGTTGCACCTCAATGGCCTGGCGCGTGTGATCGACACCTTGGGGCATAGCCGGGGGGCCGCGCTGGTGGATGCATTTGCTGAGCGCGTCAAGGCACTGGTGCGCACCACGGATCTGGTCACTCGTACCGCCGATGACCGGATCTGGCTCTTGCTGCCGCAGACCTCTGCGGATGGGGTGGATGTGCTGGCCGGCCGTTTGGACCAGTTGATGGAGGACAGTGTCGAAGGGACCGGACTTGATCGGCTGGGGCGGGTGTATCACGAGTCTTCGTTCGGCATGAGCGAGGCAGAAAACGCAGCGGCCGTGATGGCGCGGATGGTCTCCCTCTCGCAATGACGGCAATCCTCGAATTTTTCGCCGAGGTGGCCACTATCCTCGGCGGGCTATTCTACGAGACGGATGCGCTGGCACTGGCGTACATGTTTATCCCGTTTGTGCTGTTTCTCGAGCTTCCTCTCAACCTGATGATCTGGCTGGGTGTGCTGCGCTACTACACGCGCCGGATCTATGCCGTTCCCACGCAATACCCCTTCACCCCGAGAGTGACCTGTGTTGTGACTTGCTACTCCGAGGGCGATGCGGTCAAGGGGACGGTGCGATCCCTTATAGAACAGATGTATCCGGGACAGATCGAGATCATCGCGGTAGTGGACGGGGCGGACCAGAATCCGAGTACGTTGCGCGCCTTGCGCGAGATGATGCCCGAGGTCGAACAGTACGCCAGTCGGCGTCTGGTGGTTGTGCCCAAGACGCCTCGAGGCGGGCGGGTTTCATCCCTCAATGCAGGATTGGCCATGGCGCGGGGTGAGATCTTGCTGGCGCTGGATGCGGACACCTCATTCGATAACACCATGGTGACCGAGGTCGCCGGGCATTTCCGCGATCCCAACGTGATTGCCGTGGCGGGTTCACTGCGAGTGCGGAACTGGCGGCGCAACCTGTTGACTCGGTTCCAGGCACTCGAATACATGATCACGATTCACCTGGCCAAAGTGGGGCTGGGAGAGTTGCACGGGGTGAACAACATCTCCGGTGCGTTCGGTGTGTTTCGGACCGAAATGGTGCGCAAGATCGGGGGCTGGACGACCGGGTCGGCGGAGGACCTCGACCTTACCCTGAGGCTCAAGCAGTACTTCGGCCGCTACCCGGGGTTTCGTATCGTGTTTGAGCCCCGAGCCATAGGGCACACCGATTGTCCTGAAACCTGGAAGGGCTTCCTGATGCAGCGTCTGCGCTGGGACGGGGATCTTTTTTATATGTACATGCGCAAGCACCGATCGGCGTTTTCGGTGCGGCAGATGGGCTTCTGGAATGTACTGCTGGGGGTGTGGTACGGCATGCTGTTTCAGATGGTCATGCCCGTCCTGATCGTGATGTACACGCTGTGGCTGGTCATCGCGGTGGCGCCTGCGGTTGTCGTGGCCACCTTTACGCTCATCATGGGTTTGTACGCGGTACTGACCTTCCTGATGTACATCACAGCCCTCGTGTTTATTTCGGAGCGTCGCAGCCGCGACGTGCGCCTGGCTTGGCTCATCCCGATCTTCCCCTTCTTCGCGATGATCATGCGGATCTGGTCACTGGTGGCCATCATCAACGAGTGGTGGCGTCATTCGAATCAGGAATCCTCCATGGCCCCCTGGTGGGTGCTCCGCAAGGGCAAGCGCTGATATGACGCTACGAATGCTTTCCATGGGTGTTTGCTGTCTGTTGGGGGTTGCCCTGGGTGGAAGCGTGGGCGCCGGGGATCGCTTGCCGGAGCTATTGGAGGACGCCGTTTATTCGCCCTCGTTGTTGGCGGAACAGGCCGAGGCCGATCGTTTGCGGGCACAACAAGATCGCCAGTATGAAAGCCACGGCTGGGAGCTGTTCGGCAGCGCAGGTGCGGGGCGTTTCGAAGAGCCTGTCGCCGCGGGTATTAACCGCCGTTACACCGGCACGAGCGCATCGGTTGGGGTGCAACGCCCCTTGCTGGGAAGCGACGAGGAGCAGCGGCGGGCATTTCTGCAGGCGCAAGGGGAGGCGGGGGCGGCCGAATACCGCTATCGGGAACAGCTCCAAGAGATCCGCCGCGATATCGCCGAGGCCTATGCCCGGGTTTGGCATGCCCGCCGTGTTCAGGCGCTTAGCCGTGCGCTGCAGTCGGTGGAGGCAGACCTCGAGGGCGCCCTGAGGGAACGCCGCGATCAGCAGGTGATGCGTGAGGACGAGATCGGACGTTTGCAGCAAACGCTCGACACTGCGCGCATGGATGCTGATCAGGCCGCGATCGATGAGGAAGAAGCCCTTCTTGAACTGGAGAGTCTGCTCGGACGCCCCGTCCATTTGCGGCAAGTGCCGGCCTGGTTCGATCCTGACCGGACGACCTGTCCGCTCCAGGAGGCCCATCAAGCGCCCGAGGTCAGGGCCGTAGAGGTGGAGCTGCAAAGCGCGGTGGACCGCGAGGAACTGACACGCTTTGATACGTTGCAGTCCAATCTGCAGTTTCGCTATTCGTCGACCTATGAAGACGACGTGAGCCGCTTGGGTGGCGGACTCGAGTTTATTTGGACCGTGTCGATCCCGTTGCGATCGTTCAGCGGCGATAGTCCTCTCCGGCGCGAGCTGCAAGCCGAACAGCGCCGCCTTGAACATCTCAAGACCGAGGCGCGCGGTTCCGTCCAGCAGCGCCAGAGTCTGGCCGAACGGCGACTCAGTGTTCACCAGCGCCGGCTAGAGAACCGGGCGGCCGAGGTCGATCGGGCTGCGCGGTCCCTTCGCGTGGCGCAGGATCGAACCGAAGAGGCCCTCGCGGTACCGTGGGAGGAGGTATTGCCCGCCCGCGCGGACTACTACCGCGCCGCCAAAGACTGGCTGGATGCCAGCCTGGAGATTTGGTTGGCGCAGGTTGGATGCGATCAGCTGGCAACGGATCAGCCGCGCAGCCTCGAGCGTGAGGCGCAGGCACGCCATCAGCTCGGAGAACCCGTGCAGGCCACACTCCCACTTAGCGGGCCGGCACGCCTTTATGTCTGGCAGAGCGAGCCGGTCATCACCGGCCGTGACACGGATTTCTGGCCCATCGTGGAACGAGCCGGCGTGGACCATGTCTGGTTGTCACTCGACCGTGACCAGATCGATCGGTACGGAGAGACCGCGACCGATCTGGAACGATTCCTGGGCGAGGCCGAAGGCAAGGGGGTCGATGTCGGCCTCCTTCTGGGCGAGCCCACCTGGACGCTGCCGGACTACCGCGATGATCTCCTGGACACCATCCGGGACCTGGCCCATATCGGGTTCAGCGATCTGCACCTGGATATCGAGATTGATCAGCTCGACTCCGAACCCCACGACCGCGATTGGCTCCTGGAGGAATGGCTGGCGACCGTCGCTGCCGCAACCGGAGTCTCTCCATGGCGGGTGGGCATTAGTGCGCATCCACGGGATTTTGGGCAGGCGGATCGCTGCTTGAGTTGCGAATTCGCCGATCGTGGCGTGGATGAGATCGCGCTGATGGCCTATGTGACGCGCCCCGCGAGCCTGCGAGATCGCCTGGAGCCCATCCTCGCACGCGAACCGGGACTGGACTGGGTGCTGGCGCAAAGTGTGGAGCGGGTGTTGCCGCCGGAGAACAGCTGGTTCCAGCACGGCTGGTCGGCCATGCGCGAGGGATTGCAGGCGGCGTTGGAGCCACTGGGACAGTCGCAGCTCCCGATCGCCATCCAGAGTTATTCGGATTTGAAGGACATGTGGGCAGATGAAGATTCGCTTTGATGGTAACGAGCGGCGGCGAGCAGGCCAGGACTCAGGGCTGCGCGTTCGCTATGGGCCCGCGCGGAGGGCGGCGTTCCGCCTGCGCTGGTATCTGATCCTGCTACTGGTGGCCAGTCCGGTCCTGTACTTCCTGTACTCGCTGATCAGTGACCAAGTATCGACCGAGGTCCCGGCGATGATTTGGTATCCGCAGCACCAACTTCTGGCTCGGGTCCCGGGGTTTGTCGACTCGGTCGAAGTCGAGCCCTGGGACCGCGTGACTCAGGGTGATCAGGTCGTGGCGCTGCGGAGTCCGGAACTGACCAGCAAACTGCTGCAGGTTGAGGTGGATCTCGTGGATTTGCGGCAACGCGTGGCGCATTCAAGACGCGAGCAACAGTCGGACCTGGAGCGACGGATCGGTCTCCTGGAGGTCAATTTGGCCGACCTTCGCGACCACGAAGAACGCCTGGGTCGCTTGATTGAACGGGGGTCGGCCAATCAGGGGGAATGGATACCGATTCGCTCCGAGCGGGGGCGGCTCGAAGAGCGCCTGGCCGAGCTAGAAGGCGACTTGCAAAGCCTTCCGGAGGTCGATTCTGTCGCCACCTGGCCCGATACCATGCAAATTCGCCACGCCCAGCTCCAATCTGAACGGGCTGGGCTTGAGCAAGAGCGGGCCTTGCTGGTGAAAGAGGCCGAGTTGGATGGCGTGATCACGGAGCAGCTCATCGAGCCCGGGCAGTTCGTGAACGTTGGAACCCCCTTGTTGCGTTACAGCGGCACCCGGCTGCGTATCGTGGCGTACATCGAGCCGCGCCATCTGGAGCGGCGAATCGTCCCCGGTCGGGAGGTGACGCTCATCCTCCCCGACCGCACGCAGCGGGCGGCGGTGGTGCGGGACACCTTCGGTGCGGCAAATCGACTGCCCGCCGAGTTGCGAACGGGCATTGGGGATGGTCAGAGTGCGGTACCTGTGATCGTGGAGCCGGAAGAGGCCTTGCCCGAGATTTGGCGAGTGGATCGTCTGCCGGTTCGAGTGAAGTTCTGAATCCGACAGTTGGCGGGGCGTGGACAACCTGTTGAGGGCGATCTCCGGCAAGTGCTGTGCCGAGCGCGATACGTCTCCGGGGAATTTTCCTGCAGCCAGTGAGTCTATTTTAAGATTCCACAATCAGGAGGTTCCCATGTCTCGATGGATTGCAACAACCGCTCTGGCGGTTGCCGGCCTTTTCGCTTCTTCTGCCATGGCTGCGGAGAAGGTCACGCTAGAGCACGACGACCTGACGCTGGTCGGGCATATGAAAGAGGGCATGGGGGCCAGTCCGTCCGATGGCGTGGTGCTGATGCTTCACGGCACCCTGGCCCATGGCCGAATGGAGGTAATGGCTGCGGTGCAGGACCTCCTGGCCGACCACGGGCTGAATTCCCTGTCCATCAATCTTAGCTATGGCATCGATGCCCGCGAAGGGATGTTTGAATGCGACGCCCCAGTGCGCCACGGTATCGATGATCACATGCAGGAAGTGAGCCTGTGGCACCAGTGGCTGCAGGATGAGGGGTATGGCCCCGTGACCCTGTTCGGGCATTCCCGCGGTGCCAACCACATGGCGCGCTATCTGACCGCGCACGAACCGGAGGACATCAAGGGGCTGGTGCTGGTGGCAGCGTCCACCTTCGACGAGGAAGAGGCCGCCGCCGAGTACGAGGAGCAGGCCGGGACGCCACTGCAGGTGCTGCTGGACCGTGCCAAGGAGCTCCAGCGCATGGATCAGGAAGAGACCCTGATGGAAGACGTGCGCTTCCTCTTTTGCGAGGAACTGGACGTCACCCCGCGCGCCTTCCTGGGCTCCTACGAGCCGACCAGCGAGAACGACACTCCGACTGTCATTCGTGGCATTCAGACCCCGACATTGGTGATTGTGGGTTCCGAGGATGACGTGGTGCCGGATCTGCCGGAGAAGGTCGAGGCGGTGAAGGACTCTGGCGATATCAGCGTCATGACGGTGGACGGTGCGGATCACTTCTTCCGCGACTTCTTCGCCGATGACGTGGCCGACTTTGCGGCGGACTTCATCAACCAGCAGTGATCGCTACGCTTTGACCCTGAAGGCCGGTTCCGGGCTTGGAGCCGGCCTTTTTTGTGCGCGCCCATCCGCCTCTGATTGCTACGGCAGCAAGGTCAGGTAGAGGCCGAGCAGGGCGCTGGCGAACAAAAGGCCGATGGTCTCCCAGCGGGTTAATACGCGTTCGGCGGCCTCCAGGCGTGCGCGCCAGAGCAAGCGGATGCCACGCAGGCGTGCCGGAATGCGGCGCGGCCGTGGAGGGGGCAGGGCCAGGCTCCGGCGCTTGTGCCGGGCCGTCCTCCAGGCGGCCTCCATCAGGATCGCAAGGTCGCCTTCCGGCAGGCGTGGGTTGGCGCGGTCCCGCACACGAAGATAGGTGAGCCATCCAAGTCCGAGCCCGAGGGCGATGGGCCAGAGTAGGCTGAATCCAAACAGATCGTGGACCTCGGCAGGCAACGCGCCGGGTGCGGTCCAGACGATCCAGATCGGGATCAACAGCGCCATCAGGGCGAGACTCCCCCAGGCCCACCACCGGCTATGGTCGAGTCCCTCGATGGGCGCCTGGAGTCCGGCTCGCCAGCGCCACAGAAAGCGCAGCAGCACGAGGGTGGTTGCGGTGGCGGCCAGGGTCAGCAGCAGCTCCGTGTGGGCCAGCCAGCCCGGCAGGGCCTCGGCGTCCAGTGGTCCCTTGAGGACATTCTTGGCTACTGCGCCGCTGGTCAGAGGGGCACCGACCAAGGCCGCGGCCGGTAACAGGACGAACAACGCGAACAGACGGCTGGCCAATGGCCCGGTCGGCCGCTGATCCTGCATGCCGGCCGCCAGGAACAGCGCCCCCTTGGCCAGCCCGTGGTGAACGGCGTAGAGCGTGACCGCGGCCAGCAGCCAGCCACGGACTTCCGGCAGCAGCAGGGCCAGTCCGATGCCCGTTGTCATCAGGCCCATCTGCGAGATGCTGGAGTAGGCCAGGATGGTCTTCGGACGGACCTGAAGTGCGCCGATCACTGCCCCGAGGAAGGCCGCGGTGAGGCCCAGTGCGACCAGGAGCTCGCCCAGAATCATATGACCCGTGGCGTCAAAGGGGAGCAGGCGCATCCAGCCGAGCAGGCCCGCCTTGATCATCGCCCCGGATAGTACCGCGCTGGCGGGCACCGGGGCTGCTGGGTGAGCCAGTGGTAGCCAGAAATGCAGGGGTAGCATGCCGGCCTTGATTCCGAGTCCCAGGACCAACAGTGCGAGTGCCCAGCCTTCGGGGCGCGCCGCCGCGACCGCCGCAAGCCCCGATTGCCCGGCCGCATGGACGGCCAGGACCAGGCCCGCGAACAGCAGCACCTCGCCCAGCACCGCGAGAATCAGATAGATGCGTCCGGCCCGCCAGGCCTCGGGTTTGCCCGAATGTACGACGAGCCCGTACGCGGACAGGCTCATGAGCGCGAAGAACAGATAAAAGTTCAGGGCGTCCTGCGCAAGGATCAACCCCAGGTTGCCGGTCAAGGCCAGCAGCCAGAACACGTAGAAGCGATGGCGCTGAGGGTCCTGGCCGCGATCGCCTAGCGCGAACAGGCCGGCGGCCAGCCACAGTCCGGCGGTCAGGGCAAGGAAGGCCCGGCCGGTCGGGTCGAGGGCCAGCTGCGTCCCCATCAACAGGCCATCGATCGAGGCCTCGAGACCGGGCGGCGCGAATGCGGCGAGCAACAGCCCAGGCAGTGCGACCCAGGGCACCAGATGGTTGAGGCGAGTTCGGCCCGGACGCAGCCCGATCAGTACCGCTAGCATCAGCGGTAGCAAGGGGACGGTGAGGAGCAGCGCGGCCGTCACAGGCTGAACTCCGGGAGGGAATAGTCGCGTTGCACGATCAGGCTAACCCAGCCCAGCGGGCTCAGGCCCAACCCGGAGAACAAGCCGACGGCCATGCCCAACACGGCCGTGAAGACGACCGGGAACAACAGCATCCAGTGGGTCTCGAAGCGGGTCGGACCCGCGTGATCTCTTAGGGGTTCGTGCCAGGGTTCGCGGCGTTCACCCAGCCAGCCGCGGATGATCGGGGGCAGGAAATAGGCCGCATTCAGCAGGCTGCTCAGCACCAGGACGCCGAGTACCCAGTGGGCCTCGGCCTCCAGTGCCCCCAGCCCCAGGTGCCACTTGGTCACGAACCCGGCCAGCGGCGGCAGGCCGATCATGCCCAGCCCCCCGAGCGTAAAGGCGAGCATGGTCAACGGCATGCGCCGCCCAATCCCGTTGAGCTCGCTGATGCGGTGAATCCCCAGGGTCTCGGCGAAGTTGCCCGCGCAGAAGAACAAAGTGATCTTGGTGATGCCCTGGTGCACCAGGTGTACCAGTCCCCCGATGATCCCGAGCGGTCCCGCCAGTGCCACCCCCAGGATGATGTAGGAGACCTGGCTGACGGTGGAGAAGGCCAGGCGTTGTTTCAGGTCGTCGGCCCGTAATGCCTGGATGGACCCGTAGATAATGGTGAAGGCCGCGACGACCAGAAGTCCGGCCGTCAGCCCCAGCTCGATCGCGAGCTCCGCGCCATAGACGTCGTTGACCACGCGGATGATGCCGAAGGCCCCGGCCTTGACCACGGCCACCGCATGCAGCAGCGCACTCACCGGGGCCGGCGCCACCATGGCGATCGGCAGCCAGGAATGCAGGGGAAACAACGCAGCCTTGACCCCGAACCCGATCATCAGCAGCACGAACAGCACCTGGAGCGAGAGGGCGTGGGTCTCGCTCAGGTCACCCAGGTAGCCACCCGGCGTGAAGCCCTCGGCCCCGGCCAGGAGGGTAAGCCAGACGATGGCAGTGAACAGCACGAGCCCGCTGGTCAAGGTGTAGCCAAGATAGAGCCGGCCGGCCCGCAACGCGGCTGGGGTCCCGCGGTGGACCACCAGTGGCCAGGTCGCCAGGGTCAACATCTCGTAGAAGATCAGGAAGGTGATCAGGTTGCCGGATAGCGCGATCCCCACCGTGGCGCTGACGCACAGCGAAAAGAATCCGAAGAAACGGCTGCGCCGAGGGGATCCCTCCAGGTAGCCGATCGCGTAGACCGTGGTCACGAACCACAGCACCGCGGACAGCGAGGCAAATAGCAGCGAGAGGGCATCCGCAGCCAGCACCAGGTCGATCCCCGGCATCAGGGGCAGGCTGAATTGGTACTCGTCGCCGCGCAGGACCCCGGCCAGCAGAACGCCGACCAGGACCAGCTTGATACCCGCACCGCCAAGGTTCAGCGTGATGCGCAGTCGGTGCCGGTGTTCCGGCAGGAAGAAGATCGCGATCCCCGGCCCGAGGGAGCTGAACAGGATCGCGAGTAGCAGCCAACCGCCATCCATTACGGGGCCCCTGGGGTCAGCGTGAGGGTGTGCAGGGTCAGGGTGCCGGCAAAGCCGGCCAGGGCGGCGACCGTTGCGAGACCCAGCGGAACCCAGTCCATCCAGGGCGAGACCGCTTCACCTGCGCGCTCAGGGCCGCGATGGAACGCCGGGGCCACCATGCGCAGCACGTAGGCGGCGGCCAACAGGCCGCCGCCGGCGATCGCCACCACCCACAGCACGCCAATCACGCTTCCCGCCAAGATCGTGCCCAGGCCGGCCTCCAGCAACAGGTACTTGGCGATGAAGCCGCCGGTAAACGGCAGTCCCATCAGGCTGACGCCGGCCAGTCCCAGGGCAAAGACCGTTCGCGGTCGGGCGCGCAGCACGCCGCCCAGTTCCGCCAGGCGGTCATGGCCAGCGGCATGTTGCAGGGTCCCAGCGGCCAGGAACACCGAGGCCTTGGCCAGGGCGTGTACCACCGCGAAGAACACCACCACGCGCCACGCGCCGGGATCGACCAGCATCAGCGGAAAGGCCACGAGCAGATAGCCGAATTGAGCAACCGTGGAGTAGGCCACAATCGACTTCAGGCGCCCGGCACGCAGGGCCTGCGCGGAGCCCCAGGTCAGGGCGGCAACCCCCAGCAGGCCAATCAGGATGCCGAAGGCCGGCGTCGCCAGTGGGGCGAATACGCCCATCCACAGGCGCAAAAGGAGATAGAACGACCCGGTGACCACCAGGCCCGACAGCACTGCACTGACTGGAGCGGGGGCGGAGCCATGGGCCGGCGCCAGCCATACATGCAGTGGGAATAACGCCGCCTTCAACATCAGCCCGGCCGTCATCAGTACCGCCGCCATGCGCTCGGTGGGTCCCGCCTCGCTGCGCGCCTCCAGCAGCACCAGATCGAGCACCCCGTGCTCGCCAAACAGCAACACCACGCCCATGAGGAAGCTGAGCGATCCGAGAATATTGATCAGCAGGTAGCGCACGGCGCCGGAGACGGCCGCGGCCGTCCCGGTGAAGGCGACCAGCGCGACCGCGGATAGCGAGACCACCTCCAGGGTAATGTACAGATTGAAGGCATCCCCGGAGAGGAACAGCATGTTCAGCCCGGCCCAGAGCCACAACCAGAGGGGCCAGAACTGGCGCCGTTCGATGCGGTCGTGGATATAGCCCAGGTTGTAAAGGCTGGTCGCCAGCGCCACGATGGTCGTCAGTACCAGCAGGGTCATGGAGAGTCCGTCCAGGTGCAGCATCAGACCCAGAGGCGCCTCCCATCCACCCAGTGCCACGCGGGTTGCGGCGGCCTCGGCCTCGGGCCCTGCCGCCACGAACAGCGCGCTGAGTCCGAGCACCCAGGCGAATACCGCCAGGGCCCCGAATAGCCCAATACGATGCGCCTGGCGCGGCCAGGCGGTGGCCACTACGGCGACCGCCAGCGACAGGCCGACCAGTCCGGCGATGGCCGTCGGCAACCACGTGTCAGGGGCCTCGATCACGGGTTGCGGTCCTGATCCGGGTGCGGTGCGGCAGGCCCGCCGTCGGCGTGGTGTTCCTCGCGCGAGATGTCCTCCACCGGGGCGTCGTCGTCCGGTGGGCCGGGCAGCATGACCGCATGACCGGTCAGGCGGGTGAGGTGTACGACCAGGGCCAGGGCGAAGGCGGTGGCACTGACCGCGACCACGATGCCGGTCAGCGTAAGTGCTTGCGCCACCGGATCGGGCGGGCCCTCGCCGCGGGCGGCAACCCCGAGCAGGACCATGAATACACCCGAGCCCATGATGTTCAGAGCGAGGATGCGCAGCACCAGGTGATGTCGTCGGATCAGTCCGTACAGCCCCAGGGCAAACAGGATGGCACCGCCAGTCGGATACAGCAGGCCCGGGGCCAGCGTATGCGCGAGTTCGGCCAGACCGTTCATGCATCATCTCCCGCCGGGCGCCCGGCCACGAACAGGGCGACCAGGGTCAGCGCGATGGAGAGTGTCGCGGCGACCTCGATCAGGATGATCAGTGGATAGGCCCAGGCGTCGGCATAGCCCAGGAATCCGTGCCCAGCGCCCAGGCCGTACAGCCCCACGAGCAGGAACAGTGCGACTCCGGCAGTAATTCCCAGGCGCAGAGGAATGCCCGGCGCCATTGGCAACTGCCGGGGCCGCGCCAGCACCAGGAGGATACCCGCCGCGCCGAGGATCGCCCCGGCCTGAAAGGCCCCGCCGGGCGCGTGACTCCCGGCCCAGAGCACGTATACCCCGGTGACGATCGCCACCGGGACCAGAAGCCGCAGCGTGCCGGGCAGGATCGGCCCCGGTGCCGGGCGCGCCGGGATCAGGTCATGACGCCCCAGGGACCAGGCGCCCAGCAGCGCGATGAGCACGATCGCCAATTCCAGGAAGGTGTCATAGGCACGGAAGTTCAGTAGTACCGCCGTGATCGGGTGATCGACACCGGAGACATCCATGTGGGCATCGACGACGGGCTCCAGCCCGGTGGATTGCGGCTGATGCCACAAGGCAGTCACCAGCAGGCTGCCCACCACCAGCGCAAAGATCATCGCCGGGAAGAAGCTGTGGCGTTCGGGTGGTGGGTCATGCAGCGCGCGTAGCAGGGCATGCGGTCCGCTTGGGTCGGGCGGGGGTGTGTGGGGTCGCCCGCTACGGCGCTCCGCCATGATGCTGCGCAGGCGTTCCAGTGTGACCAGGAGCAGGGCCCCGGTGATGCCGGCGCCGATCGCGGCCTCGGCCAGCGCGATATCCGGGGCCTCCAGGCGCACCCAGGCCAGGGCCAGCAACAGCCCGAAGGTGATAAACAGCACCACCGCCCGGAACAGATCCGTGCTTGCCAGGCAGCGCCAGGCCACCCCGATGATCCCGGCCAAAAGGACCAGATCGAAGATCACCAGCAGCAAGCTCATCGGTCCGACTCGAACTCCCCGTGGGTCCAGGTGCGCTGGGCAACCATGTGCGCGGCGGTGGTCCCGGCGGCTAGGACCAGCACCCAGATCAGTATCAGTTTGAGGATGTCCGCCGGCCCGCCCGCCTGGAACATCAGTCCGAGGATGACCAGGCCCAGCCCGACGTTGTCGGCCTTGGTCAGCGCGTGCAGTCGCGAGTAGACATCCGGGAAGCGCAGCAGCCCGGCAGTTCCCGCTGCGAAGAAGACCAGTCCCGCGAGTACCAGGATGACGGTCAGGGTGTTAGCGATCATCGCGGGGGGGGGCATCTTCGGGATGCTGACGATGGACAGGTGTATCCGGCGGTTCCGGCAAGCCGTGCTGACGGACAAAGGCGACGGCCGCGACCACGGCCAGCAGCGCGAAGACCAGGGCCACATCCACCAGGGCCGATTCGCCCAGGGCGATCGACAGCAGGAGCAGGATGGTCACACCGGTGGTGCCGAACAACTGTGCCGCGAGCATGCGGTCGCCGGAGCCCGGACCGCGCAGGACCCGGATCAGGCCAAGCAGGATGGTGGCGAGCAGGAATAGCGCGGCCGCCAGATAAAAAGCACTCATGCGTTCTTCTCCTCGTGAGGTCCCCGTTCCTTGCGCGGGTCGCGGAAGGCCGCCCGGATGCGCCCCTCAAGGGCGATCAACGCGGATCGGGTGTCCGCATTACGGTCCAGCACATGAAGCGTCAGCAGGCGCCCCTCCAGGCGCACGCTAAGCGTACCCGGCAGCAGACTCACCACCGCCATGAACAGCGTCAGTGGCGGGCCGTGGGCCAGCTCGCTGCGGTATGTGACAAAGGCCGGCTCGATCGGCAAACGCGGGTGCAGGGCCCGGCGAGCAACATCCAGCCCACCCACGAAGGAGCTGCGCAGGAAGAATCCCAATAGCACAGGGATGGCTCGCGGCCGCAGCGGCAACGGGCGCCTGACTGGCAGCAACAAGCTGGCGACGCCCGCCAGAAGCATCGCCAGCAGGGCCAGCGGCTCAAGCAGGGCCTCCGGGCCGGCCAGAATCCACCACAAGAATGCCGCGCCCGCTGCGGTCGCCAAGGCTCGCCGGGCGCGCGAGCGTGTGCGGCCGGCGAAGCGGGTTTTGGTGGGTCCCGATCGGGTCGTGGGTGTCATTCTGTGCAGGTGGTGCAGACCGCGTTGGCTGAACCCCTAAAGTTCGTTACTCGCGTCGGTAAAGCCCATCAGGGAGATGTCGAACACAAACGGCTGTTCCTGTTGCAGTGCGCGGAAGGCCACGGTCAGCGCGCGTCCCCCGCGCAGTGCGCTCATTTGGTCGCTGCTGAGTTCACGGCCCGCCACACAACCCTGCTGCACGCAGGTCACGAATCCGGCATCCATTTCCTCGCCGGCATCATCGACCTGCATGCGGATGCCGGGGCGCAGGTCCACACCCAGCGGGACCAGTACCTCAATCACGTGCTGGTCGCCTTCACGGCGGACCGTGGCCTGCAGGAATAGCCCCTGTGCCTGTTCGTCCTGGATCTCGAGCGTCTGCTGCATACGACAGCGCTCGCCTTCCTGGGTGTCGAAACAGGCGACCTCCCAGTCCTGGTGGATTGTGGTCTCCGGTTCCTGCTGCTGCATTTGTTGCTGCATCTGCGGATCGGCCTGCTGGGCCTGCGCCAGGCCGGGCAGGAGAAGAAACAGGGCCGGGATCAGGCCCGCGCGCAGGGGGCGGATAGTCATTCGGTGTGCTCCGGAACATGTATTAAGCCGTACAGAATGGCCAATGGCGACCCTCGGTCGCAACCATTGAGGGTGTTAGGGGAACACTGATCAATGTACGCGCTCGCGTTCACGCCCGTTTCTGTCAACAACGGGCGGCCGAGCCCCTTTGGGGTTGGCACCCCAGGTTCCCCGATCCTGCGGTGCGCAGCCGGTAGAACCACTATCGGCTGCGCACCGCGCCTGGTCTGGGAAAACCTGGGGTACCTGCGCGAGCGCGTACATTGATCAGTGTTCCCCTAAAACGAGACCGCGGTGGCAAACGCAGGTTCAGTTCGCGCGGTAACAGTCAGTGAAGGCGCAGAGGCCCGGTGGCAGCCAGGTCGGGAAGTCGGAGTTGCGGGTGGGCATTGTGCTTCCAGCACTTGGTCGTGGTAGCCGGCGTTGTCGAAGTCGTGGCGTTTGGCAATGGCCCACCAGCGCAGGTTGGTCGCTGGTGCAGTTCGGTGTGCGGTGCCTTCGTAGCGCAATCCGGCGAATTACCGTGAGATAACGTGCTGGGTTTCAGGTTGCAAAGCTATTGGCGATTGCGACCGGTTGTTAGCGTTGTTTAGGCCAATCAGGGACTTATCAAAGCGGAGCGGCTGCTCTTGGCGCGGGGAGCAGATGGCCGCACTCAGGGACTGACTGCCCCGCAGTGCGCTCATCGGCGGCCCTTTAAGTGCCTATCCCCGCAGCCCTGCTGTACGCGTGTCGCTTAAGGAGACGCTGATTGAATCGCACGTCCGCGTTGGTGCCCCCCAGTTTTGAGCCAAAGCGTTCCGAGACAAGGCGCGTCGTGCAGCGGGTAGTGGTTCTACCCGCCCGTTTCTGATGGATTCGGGGCGCAACGCAGGATCGGGGAACAGGGGGCACCAACCCGACAAGTGATTGAAAGAGCGGGCTCGGCCGCCCGTTGTTGATCAAAAACGGGCGCGCGCACGGCGTTGCGGTTCCCTTGTGCAGAGTGACTGCACGGCAGTCACCGCCCCCTGTTCGCACGCAAAAGCGACTCGAGCGCGAACGTGCACATGACTCAAAGTTTACCTCGATCTGCAACGTCCGCTTTGTCCGCCCGCGCTCGCCTTGCGGGGTCCTGAACAGGTGGTGGCCTCCCAGTGTTTTTTTAGACCCAGCTCCCCGGTTCCGGCTGCACAGTGCGTCTGCGGCTCCTCGGGGTACTCTACGTTGTCATCCCTTGCTGGCACGGGGACGGTCGACGACCGTCAGGGCACGCTCGTCAAAGAGGGCCGCGGCGGACTCGCCAAAAAGTGTGGATGGCCATGCCTAATTTCAGGGTTTTCTTCCACGTTGGCATAGGGGCTTACTATGCCTTTGACCAAAGGCTTTTCGTTAATGTGGTCCCGGTTCTCAGGCATTGGTTAACCTGTTTTTACTTCCCGGGTTGTACGAAGCGCTGCAAATGGTAGTGAGAGGTAAACCTCGATCCTAATATGGATTGCCATCTTCATGTATTAAAAAAATTTCACGTTCTTATTTTTTTCTCGAGCCTGTGGCTGTTCATTACAAATGCAGAGACACCGTGTTCCTCGAATCCATTTTCGTTCCACGAGGCTGGGAATGCGGATAGAGATTACCGTGCCAATACTTTAGGTTGAGTGAAGGAGTCCGGGATGTTCTTCAGGAACGTTTTGATCGTTTTGGGATTGGTTCTGGTGGTGGTCCCGGCTGGCGCGGACACACGGCAAGGACTTTCGTTCTTGGTGACTGATCAACATAGCGAGCCATTGGCGAATGCTGTCGTTTATGCTTTGCCTGATAATGACAAGGGTTCTGCATCGCCAGCGATTATGGATCAGGTGGACCACGCATTTGTTCCGCATGTGCTCCCAGTGCAGCGTGGAGCAGCAGTCGACTTCCCGAACAGTGACGATGTTCGGCATCACGTGTATTCGTTTTCTGAAGCAAAGACATTTGAACTGCCACTCTATTCAGGAGTGCCGTCGGATCCGGTTGTCTTCGATCAAGCTGGTGAAGTGGTTTTGGGGTGCAACATCCACGACCAGATGCTGGGCTACATTTACGTAGTCGAGACCTCAGTGTTTGCGCGATCAGGTCCCGATGGCCGAGTTCGGCTCGATGGTTTGCCCGCAGCGGCAACGGCGGTGCATTTCTGGCATCCGCGGTCTGATGGGCCTTCTAAAGTGATTGAACTTGCGGATCTGATCGATCGAGATGAGTCGGTCATCGACGTTGAGATCTCGGTCAGTCCGGAGCGTGATCGACATCACGATCATGGGCATGCCGGTGACAGCGAAGCTAGTGATTCGCCCGGCCTAGAAGACCGATTCCGTCGCTTCCGAACCCGTGAGTAGTTAAAGGTGCTAAGCAGTTTCGCAACCCGGATTTTTCTTTCCATGGCGGTCGTCCTGCTACTGGTTGTGACCGGAGGGACGCTCGCCGTGACGACCGTTGCCCAGAATTCGGCCCTGGAGCAGGGCCAGCAAGCGCTTGATCGTGCAGCGGCCGTTTTCGAGGAGCTGGTGCTTGCCGACCTCTTAAAGGCGGTGCAAAACGCTGAGCTCACCTCGAGGGATTTCGGGTTCCGCGAGGCTGTAGCGAGCCGTGATACGGCGACCATTCGGTCAGCGCTAGACAACTTTGGCGATCGGGTGAATGCCGATTTTGGTTTCGTTCTCGATGCGGATGGTCAAGTCATGGCATCGACGGATGATCGCGCGGTCCCTGAGGGGGAGGCGTTTCCCGAAGCGGTTCTGATTGGCCAGGCGCGGCGCCTGGGCGGGTCGGCGGGGGTATATGAATTAGATGCCAGAGCCTTCGAGACGGTTCTTGTGTCGGTCGATGCGCCGCGAAGAATCGGTTGGGTAGGCTTCGGGTTTCAGATTGGCGATGACTACGCTCAACGTATCAAGAAGCTTACAGGCCCGCACGTGAGTGTCTGGTCTTCGGATGAAGAGAGCTCGGCTGCGCTCGCAGACTCGCGGCGTTCGCTGGGCGAACAAGTCAACCGAAAGCGTCCGTATACCTTAGAATCTGATGATGATGGCTCATCTGTAAGAACGAGACTTTTTGGTTTTTCGGACGATAAGCTGGCTCGTGTAGTCAGCCTTGACCCCACGCATGCGGGCGCACCGATGGTCCTGCTCGAGAAGGATATGCGGGAAGTCATGAGCGCTTTTTTCGCGCTACGGAATCAAATGGTGCTTGTTGGTGCGTTTGCGTTGCTGCTGGCGATTCTTTTTGCGTTGTGGATGGGAAAGCTCATCTCGCGGCCCATCGCTGATTTAGCCGGGCGGGCGCGCGAGATCGCCGACGGTTCCTACGATACGCCGGTGCCCACGCGTCGCCGGGACGAAGTGGGGCAACTTGGGCGCGCCTTTAATGCGATGAGCGAGGCCGTTCGCGATCGTGAAGACAAGCTATTGTTTCGACTTTATCATGACGCTCTGACGCAGCTTCCCAATCGCACGCGCCTGGCTATCGATCTGGCGGATACGTTGGCGACCCTGGGTCCGGAGCGCAGGCTGACGGTGGCGCTGATCGATCTGCGGGACTTTGGTGAGATCAACAACGTGATGGGGCCGGATGTTGGCGACCGAGTGCTGCAGGCTGTCGCGCAGCGACTGTCCGAGCTCGACCCCTTGTTGGTGGCGCGGATCGGTGGAGATGTCTTTGTCTGGGTATCCGACCGCGAGGCCGCCGGATGCGGTTCCGAGGGGGAGAGGCTTCTTGAACGGCTAAACGGAGCATACGCCTTCGACCAAGCCAAGGTTCAGCTTGAGGTGGCTGTCGGCCTACTGAGTGTGCCGGAGGATGGCGACTCGGTAGAAGCCATCTTGCGTCGGGCCGACATCGCGCTAAACCGCGCCAAGCATGATCGGCAGCCGTTTGGCGTCTACGCTGCGGGCGAAGAGAACCGCTACCTGCGATCGCTGGAGATTGTCGCCGCCCTGCGCCAGCTTGCGGAAGCACTTCAATCCCCAGAAGGTGTTAGCCAGCCCGGCATCGGACTGCATTTGGCGTATCAGGCGAAATTGAATCTAGCCCAGGGGAACGCCAATCAGGCGGAGGCGTTGCTTCGATGGACACACCCGACACTAGGGAACATTTCGCCGGCCGAGTTCATTCCTCTCGCTGAACAGTCGGGGACGATCACCGAACTGACCGATTGGGTGCTAGGGCAGGCTGTCGCTCAGATCGCCGCGTGGCAGGCAGGAGGGCTGGACATACGACTTTCGATCAACCTCTCGGGTAGAGACCTCCAGGATGAACGTCTGGCGACACGGATGGATGGTATTCTGCGCGCCCATCGCGTGTCGGGTGACCGATTGGTGGCTGAGGTGACTGAAACGTATCTAATGGAAGATTTGGAGCAGGCGCTGGCGACGGTGGCTGCACTCAAGTCTCTGGGTTTGGCGATTTCAATCGACGATTTTGGCACCGGGTATTCTTCCCTCGCCCAGCTGCAACGTGTCCAGGCGGACGAGTTGAAGATCGACCGCGAATTTCTGCTTCGCCTTGATGACAGTGCTGACGGCTGGAAAGTCGTCCAGTCCATGATTCGTGTTGGTCACGATTTCGGCATGACCGTCGTCGCCGAAGGTGTCGAGACGGACATCGTTCGCGAGCAGCTTGCAAGCTTGGGGTGTGATTATGCTCAAGGCTTCGGTATCGCGAAGCCGATGTCCGCGCGTGCCTACAAAGAATGGATGACCACTCCGCCTTAGGCGACAAAGCTGAGACAAAAATCAAATAGGGGAGAACGCAGTGATGATGCACTGGCGCAGATTAGTGGCTGGATGGACGGCAGGAATGACGCTGATCGCGGTTTCCGTTCCGGTATCCGCAGATACTGGGGGGCGGTTGCTGGCGACAGGTGGTGGAACCCAGATTGAGGGTGCTGCCGGTGGAGGACTCGTCCCCTGGGCTGTGATCGCGGGCTATGGGGCCGAGGACGAGTTTGGCGCAGATGCGACGGTCTCATATGCCACCACGCGCGACCTCGATCTCTCGGTATTGGCGCTTAGCGTGGGATTCGATAATCGCTTCGAACTCAGCTTCGGGCATCAGCGTCTTGACGTGGGTCCGCTAGATACTCAGGTGCGGCAGAACGTATTTGGGGCCAAGATGCGACTCGCCGGCGATTTGATCTACACGGATATGCCACAGATTTCTTTAGGGGTGCAGCACAAACGTCAGCAGGATTTCGTGATCCCTTCTGCGCTGGGGGCGCGTTCGAGTTCTGGTACCGATGTCTACCTGTCGGCTAGCAAACTCTTCCTGGCGGGACCGGGTGGCCGCAGTCTGTTGCTGAACGGTACTGTCCGGGCCACGAATGCGAACGAGACGGGGCTCCTGGGATTCGGGGGTGCAGAGAACGATAGCCACCGGCTGGTCGGGGAGGCCTCTGCGGCCCTGTTTCTGAGTCGCAACACTGCCATTGGCGTTGAGTATCGGCAGAAGCGAGCGAATCTCTCGGGGGTCGACGAGGATGACTGGTGGGACGTGTTTATCGGGTATTTCCCGAACAAGAACTTCTCGGTCATCGGCGCATTCGTGGATCTCGGTTCGGTAGCGGGTCTGGAACGTCAGTCCGGGGCTTACGTGTCCCTCCAGGCGAGCTTTTAGGGGAATACCGATGAATCGATGGGTAGCCAGCGTCGCGGCGAGCATGGTCGCACTGTCCTTGATCGCTCCGGCGCAGATCTTGGCGGACGAATCTGAGCGCGATGACCGACTGTTTCAGCAACTTGGAGGGATGGGTGGCATTGACCTCATCGTTGAGGAGCTGTTGGTCGAAATTTCGCGCGATTTGCGCATCGTGGAACAGTTCGCCGAAACGAACGTCGAGCGCTTCAGGCGTCTTCTGGTTGAGCAGATCTGCGATATTTCGGGCGGTCCCTGTGAATACTCCGGAGACAGCATGGAGCTTGTGCATGGCGGCATGGAGATTACCGAGGCCGAGTTCAACGCCCTAGTGGAAAATCTCATCACCGCGATGGATACGGCGCGTGTCCCGCTTGCCGCTCAAAACCGTCTGCTACGGAAGCTGGCAGAAATGCGTTCTGACATTATTCATCAGTAATTTGCGACGTTCTGCCTTGCTTAGGGAGACGCTGATTTAATCGCACGTCCGCGTTGGTGCCCCCTGTTTCCCGAGGCAAGGCGCGTCGTGCAGCGGGTAGTGGTTCTACCCGCCCGTTTTCGATGGATTCGGGGCGCAACGCAGGATCGGGGAACAGGGGGCACCAACCCCGCAAGCTATTGAAAGCAGGGGCTCGGCCGCCCGTTGTTGATCAAAAACGGGCGCGTGCACTGCGTTGCGGCTCCCTTGAGCAGAATGACTGCACCGCAGTCACCGCGCCTTGTTCGCACGCAAAAGCGACTCGAGCGCGGACGTGCGATTAAATCAGCGTCTCCTTAGGGGGCTCGTTCGATGTCACCGGAGCGGGATTGTGGAGAAATCTCGTCACCACTAACTTTAAGGGGCGGTGAACTGACCGCTTCTTCGAACGTGGTTGGATGACCGAGAAGAAACCCCTGTCCGTAGTCGACCCCCATTGATCTCAGCGTCTCAAGGGTCTCCTCGTCCTCGACATACTCGGCGATCGACAAGCGCTCGACGGAGTGAGCGATCTCGTTGATGGCTCGAATCATGGCGCTACTCATGCGGTCGTTCCGCATGTCACGAACGAACTCGCCATCGATCTTGACGAAGCTGACTGGCAAGGCTTTGAGGTAGCTGAAACTGCTGTAGCCCGACCCGAAATCGTCGATCGCGAAATGAACGTCAAGTACGCTCAGTTGCCCGATGATCTCGGACGTTCGATCAAGACTTTCCAGGGCGGCGGTCTCTGTAATCTCGACGACCAGGTGATGTGCACACTCGGGCAAGCGTTTCAAGGTCTCCGTGATCGCCTTGAGGAATGCCTTGTTGTTCAATGACCGCCCCGATACGTTGACGGAGACCATTCCTCCGGCCGCCCGAAAATCGTTCTCCTGTCCGAGGCGTTCGAGAACCTGATGCACAACCCAAGCATCGACGTCCGGCATTAAATCGTACGTTTCCGCCAGTGGAATGAATTGTCCGGGCATGAGCAGGCCTTTTGCATCATGGATTCGGAGCAACGCCTCGACCATCGGGGGGCGCGATTGTCCGAGGGCCTGGATCGTTTGGAATTCGAGAAAGAAGGTACCTTGCTCCAGCGCGCTGCGCACTCTGGCAAGGATCTCGAGCTCGCTGGACCCGGCGACCTCGTTTAGCTCGTCGGAATCCGTGAAGATATGGAACTGGTTACGCCCCTGGTTCTTCGCCACATAACAGGCCATATCGGCCTTTTGCAGCGCACGGTCAAGGGGCTCGGTGGCCGGCGTGAACATCGTCGCACCCACTGACACTGAAGCCGAAATCGCGCCGTCGCCCCAGGGGATGCGGATGGAGGCGATATTTTGCATGAGCCGCGTAATGATGGCTGGCAGTTCCCTCCGGCCTACACCCGGCATGAACATGGCGAATTCGTCACCACCAAGCCGCACGACCACATCGCTGCTACGTTGGTGGCGGCGCAGCGCTTCACTCACCATTCGCAGCAGCTGATCGCCCGCGGCATGGCCGGCACTGTCATTAACCAGTTTGAAGCGATCCAGGTCGAGCGCAATCAGTGCCGCCGTCTTCGACCCGGCCGGATCACAGCGGCCGATACGCTCCTTCACAGCGATTTCGAAGTGATG
Organism: Thioalkalivibrio sp. ALJ1; assembly: GCF_000745395.1. Classification (NCBI taxonomy): domain Bacteria; kingdom Pseudomonadati; phylum Pseudomonadota; class Gammaproteobacteria; order Chromatiales; family Ectothiorhodospiraceae; genus Thioalkalivibrio; species Thioalkalivibrio sp. ALJ1. Next base: position 63,697 of record NZ_JQIW01000004.1, read on the forward strand.
ACGATTCGTCAGACCCGTCAGGTGGTCATGCGTCGCTTGATACTCGAGCTGGCGCTCATTAATTCGGTCGGCCGTGACGTCACGGAGTACAAAAACGTTGCCGATTCGAACGTGTTCGTCAAAGTCCTTGTTTTCGATTTCGACGCTACGAATCCCTCCGTCGGCGCTTGCCAGAAGGAAAGATCCGGTGCGGATGGTGCTGGATGCGATGCGTTCCTTGAGGTCTTCCTGCGTTTGGATAAGAGAGATGTTCCGAACGTCCGCGTACACCGCCATGCAGTCATCCACCGGGCAGTCCACGAGTGCCGCGCGGGGTAACCCAAGTATCTTGCACCCGGCGTCATTAATGAAGGTTATTTTCCCGGTAGGTGTAGTTGTGAGGACGCCTTCGCTGAGCGCTTCCAGCGTTATGCGATGGGTCTCCCTCCGTTGTTCAGCCAGATCCCGCTCGGCGCGGATCTGCTGATGTAGCGCGCGCGTCTTCTCCAGTTCTTCGTTCAGCAGGGCAAACTTGCGATCCCAGCCGGATTCGCTCGATACCCAGACGATCACGACACCGGAACCTGCATCGTCAACGAAGGCCGTTGGGGCGCGAAAGGCCTTGCTTCTATGCCCACCGAACCGTTTGGTGTGATTCGCCAGGCGCAACGGCATAGGGACGGGTTCTGGCGTTCGCTGGGCACGAGCCAGCAGGTTCGCCACATCATCCGGGCCAAGATCCGAGCCATGTTCGAGCCAGGATGTGAGCGGTGTCGATGTGAGTTCCGCCGGTGACCGTTCGAGCCGCCTGGCGAGTGCCCGAGAGCAAGCTAAAATTGTTCCGCATGACGAAACCAGTAGTGCGCATTCGTCGAGAGGGTCGTAGGCTTTCCGAAACAGGTCACTCATGTTCCGGTTGCCTCATTCGCACGGCCTGATTCACAGGCCATAGTATTCGCGACCTTGGGAACCCGCTGCGGTGCCCGCTGACAGAAAGAGTGTGACTTGGCAACCGGCGTGCCCTTGAGCGATCGATTCATCGATTCGGACCTTGCTGTACCCAAGGTTCTCCGCCGCGATGGTTCCGAAGACGTTGGAAGTCATCATGCAGAGTGAAGGACGACCCTTTACAGCGTTGCCGAAGGGACACGCGCGATTCCCAAAGATGATTTTATCTGTGTCTATCGAGATGACGAAAAAATCGCCCTGAATGCGTCGTTTCAGATCGACGCATGCGGATGCGACCTGGACCGGATCCAGCTGAAGTTGGCCGTAGGCATCCCGGTACTCCCGGTTTATCCATTCACCGATTGCCTGCCCTACGAGGCTGATGAAACCGGATGCCTCTTCCACTCCGACGGTCTTTTCCAGAGCGAAGGCTAGTTCCGATATCAATTTGCGCAGGAAAAGATCGCGCTCGAGCGGTAAATCCAGCGCCTCGAGTTGTGACAGCGCGTCTGAGACCGCTTTGTGAGGCAGTTCGTCCGACATAATGGCTCCGTTGCCTTGTATCTATCATTCGTAATGATTGTGCAAAAGATTTGTACAAGGCTCGTTCGATCATACATAAAAAAGGGGACAAGCGTCGCTTGTCCCCGGCTGAAGCTGAAACGCCTCCAGCACAATGCTTTGCGGTTTGCTAGCCCCAGATGTCCGCAGTGATGCCGTTGTACCAGCCTTGCGTGTATCCGGCTTCGCGGGCACGGAATTCTTCGCTGGCTCCGGAGGGACTCACGCCGCCGGCACCTTCAACGCCGGACTGCGCTCCGTCCTTGTACTGGTATACCGCGGCCACGCTGATCCCGTGGTCCGGGGTCACCAAGCTATAGCAAGTATTGGCCGAGGAAGGATTCAACGGTTCCTGGTCAGCCAATTCGCGGACAACCGCCGCCGCAACGATCTTGCCCTGGTTGTTGGCTGAATGGCCGGACTTCGGCATGGCGCCGGCCACGCTGGCGTCGCCCAGGACGTAGATATTGGCGTCGGCCTCGGTCTTGAAGGTCTGCTGATTGACCGGCACCCAGCCTTCTTCGTTGACAAGCCCCGCGTCACGGACGATCTGTCCGGCCCGCTGGCGAGGAATGAAATTCATGACGTCGGCCTTGACGCGTTCAAATCCGCTGTCGGCACGGGCTGTTTTCTCCGCCACGTCTACAGTTTCGACCAGGCCGCCCTCAGACGCGGCTCGCCATTCGATCATTTCACCGTAGTGTTGAGCCCAGCCCTCTTCGAATAGCCCCTGCTTGGAGAAGCCGTCCTTGGCATCTAGCACGATGATCTTCGAGCGCGGCTTGTGCTGTTTGAAGTAGTGGGCGATCAGTGAGACCCGTTCGTAGGGTCCCGGAGGACAGCGGAAGGGGTTGGGCGGCGCGACCATTACGAACACGCCGCCATTCGGCATATCCTCCAGCTGGTCGCGCAGCAGGCGGGTCTGGTCGCCGGCCTTCCAGGCATGGGGAATCGCTTCCGCATCGGATTCGTCGATGCCCTCTACCGAATCGTAGTTGAAGTCGATGCCTGGAGACATGATCAGGCGGTCGTAGTCGACGCGATCGCCACCTTGCAGGTGAACGCGACGATTCTCGGCATCGACGGCCGTTACGCGGTCTGCCACCACCTCGATTCCATGATTGTTGCGCAGGCTGTCGTAGGTTTGAGCGATGTCGTCCATCGAGGCGAAACCACTGAGGACCCAATTGCTGCCGTAGCAGGTGTAATACGTGGCGTTGGGCTCGATCAGCGTAACCCGCAGGTTCGGCGAGAACTGCTTTAGGTACTTCGCGGCAGTGGCGCCGCCAGACCCGCCGCCGACCACCACCACATGGGCGCCGTTGGATGCTTGTGAATCGCCAGGTGCACAGCCAATGCCGGTGAATGTCGCGGCCCCGGTGATTCCGGCCACTTTGAGAAAACTGCGTCGTGTGAAATGACTCATGATCTATCCCCTGTTATTGATTGCCGAAGTGCGCTGCCATGGCGTCGATTTCTTCATCGGTGTACCCCTTGGCGTGACGATCCATGATCGTCCCGTCGCGCTGGCCATCCCGAAATGCGCGCATCTGACTGGCGATCAGGTTTTCCGAAAGGGTGGACAAATTAGTGACGCCGTCGTTAGCACCTGCCGCGTTATGGCAAGCCTGACAGGAAGCGGCCATCAACTGGCCCCGAGTGATCTCGTCGTTGGCATCGGCGGCCACGGCTGGAGCCGCGCTGGTGAGCACGAGCGCGGAAAAGATGCCCGCAATGTAGGTACGTGTGTTCATGAACAGACTCCTCTGTATCGAATGGGCTGACTCATTGGGCGGCAGCTTTCGAAAACTGCCTTCATCCTCGGGTCTGGCTACATAGTCCAGACCTTTATCGCGCCGTCGGGATCAAGCCCGCTCGTTGCGCATTTCGGGAGCGTGGCCCGAGTTACCGGCGTGGACCCCCTGGCCCCCGGGAACGCGGGCGAAGCGCCCTGTATTTCGGCTTGGCAGCCATCCTGCTCTCTAAAAGAGGCCTGCTCCCACGGAGCAGGCCGAAAGGAGAACAAACGTGGTAAACAGCCCTCCATTCGCTCGGAGAGCGCGGGCTTCCGGCCCGCACTGCCTTGGGCTTGGTAATCGACTTAACCGCGAAGAGCGGTTCCGACGGCACTTCCAGGCCCTGTCCATAGGTAAGACGATTCGCTGGTAGACGCGTGACCTGGAGAGAGGGGGCGCGCGGCTACTAGGGGACGAATCACCTACGGAGGAGTAGAGCAATTAACATGCCATGTACGGCGGAGCGTGTGTGGCTGCGGGTCTCCGTACATAAATCCCTTTTTTAACGCGGATTTTCGTTGCAACGCTTTCGCAACAACAGCGCGCAACAGTGCAACGTATTGGGCCTCGATCCGGCAGCCGGCAAAGTCCCTCACAGATGTCTGCAAATAGTTGCGGTGAAATAAATTCTGCATGTAACGTCCTGCTCGTCCCCACCAACGTCTTGTGGGGCGGGAGGCGACATGACCGGAACGGAATTGGCGAAGATATGCATTCGACACAGTCGAGACCCGCACATTATCGTCGACGATCAAGACAACGTAGTTTTCGGTAACCCTGCCTTCCACACCCTCTTTAATCTCCCGGAAAACGCCTCTCTTACCCTGGCCCAGTTGGGGCCGCTCGATCTGCGCCGAGCGCTGGATGATGCGAGTACGAACGCTCATGCCGGCCCCATGGCGAACGTGGATTTCACGCTGTCCGTCGACCTTGACGGGGAGTCCCTGCCGTTGCGAGTTATCGAGCAGTCGGTGCGTATGCAGGGCGACGAGCGGCTGCGCTTGATCACCCTGCAGCCCTTGCGACGGCGGAGCGAAGAGTCGGAGACGGTGACCACGGCCCGGGCCTGGCCGACGGAGACCTTGCGCTCGCTGGACAGCGAGTGCCGCAAGGCACTCGCGTTTGCCCGCAAGGTGGCCGGCAGTGACGTGCGAGTAGTCATTCTGGGCGAGTCCGGCACTGGCAAGACGCGTGTCGCCCGCGCCCTGCATCGGCACAGCCCGCGGGCGGGCAAACCCTTCGTCGAGGTGAACTGCGCCGCCATCCCGGAAGAACTCCTGGAATCCGAATTGTTCGGCCACGTTCGTGGGGCCTTCTCCGGAGCTGTGAATGACCGCGAGGGGCGGTTCGAGGCCGCCCACGCGGGTACATTGTTCTTGGACGAGATTGGGGAGATGAGCCCGAAGCTGCAGGCCAAGCTGCTGCGAGCGGTTCAGGACGGCACGTTCGAGCGGGTGGGTGAGAATCAGTCGCGGATCGTTGATGTGCGCGTCGTGGCCGCATCGAACAAGGATCTGCGGTCGCTCGTTGTTTCTGGTGAGTTTCGCAGCGACCTCTACTACCGCCTGGCCGTAGCGACGGTTTCCCTTCCGCCGCTGCGCGAACGCCCTCTTGACCTGCAGCAGGCGCTTGATCAGTTCGAGTCGGCCAATGAACTCCGTCTCGCGCCCGATCTGCGGAGCAAGCTGATGGCGTACTCTTGGCCCGGAAACTTTCGCGAGCTCGAGAACGCCTTCCAGTGCATGTGCCTGCGCTCACGCAACGGCGAGATTCGTGACTTCGAACTGTCCGATCCACTGGTGCAAGCGACCTCCGGTATCCAGTCGGCGGCCGCCAACCTGCCGTCGAATGATAGCGAAGGTGCCGACGCGATGAACTCGCCCGATGCGGTTTCCGGAGGCAGCCTGGCTCGTGCCTCCGAAGATGCGGAAGCCCGTCGCCTGCGCGAGGCCCTGATCGCGAACGCCGGAAATCGTACCCGTACTGCCCAGGAACTCGGGATGGATCGCTCGACCCTTTGGCGCAAGATGCATCGCCACAACCTGGCGTGAACCCTGCAGAAGCCGGTTGCCAGGGGGATTAGTCCGCCTTTCGGGTGTAGCGGTCGGTGAAGGCACAGCGGCCCTCCGGCAGCCAGGCCGGGAAGTCGTAGTAGTGCTCGAGTATCGGTTGGAGGACCTGCTCGTGGTAGGCGGTGAAGTCGAAGCCGTGGCCTTCGGCGAGCGACCATTCGACCCCGCGGATCGTGATCTCTTTGACCCGGACCTCGTCGAAGAAGGGCTCGACATGGTCCAGGTCCAGCTCGCCGCGCGTGGGCAGGTAGAGGAGGTTGGCGCCGTCCAGGGCGCGGAAGTCGGTGAGCAGATCGTCCTGGCGGCCGTAATGGGAGCCGGGCCCGAACACGCCGACTTCGCGCCCGGCGTAGTAGGCCAGTACCGCGGAGCGGGAGTAGCTGCGGGTAAACAGGTGCCAGTCGTCGTCATACCCGGCCACGGCCTCGGCGACGGATTCCGGCGCCAGGTAGAACACCGCGTCGGCGTAGCGGACCTGGCTCTTCAGCCATTCCACCGGCATCAGCGCGATGGTCAGGATGACCACGCCATGCAGAAGCGCGAGGGCACCCGAGAGCCAGGCACTGATGTTCAGCGCGCGTCCTGTCAAGAACAGCGCGGGTAGCAGCAGGAAGGGGGCGAAGGCGGCCAGCCAGTGCAACCCGATGCTCTTGAACGGGGCCAGCAGGGCGAAGACCAGCAGTGGGATCAGCCCGGCGGAGAGGAAGACGCCGAAGCGGTGCTCGCGGATGCCGATACCGAGGGCGCGCCACTGGCGAGCGTAGAACCACAGCAGCCAGGGCGTGAACAGATAAACCAGCAGCACCGCGTAGGTGAGCCAGTTGCCGGGATCGAAGCCGCCTTCGCCATGCCGGTTCACGGCGTTGAACATCACGTTGTACCAGCAGTTGCCCCAGTTCCAGTACAGATTGACCGCGACCGCCGGGACCACGCCCAGGATGATCAGCAGCAGCCCGCGCCAGTGACGCGGCGCGAACAACAGGATGTGCAGCCCCAGCGCGATCCCCAGCAACACCGCGAAATACTTGGACAGGAACGCGAGCCCCAGCGCGAAGCCGGCCAACAGGAACCACGCCGCACGCCCCGAGCGCAGGGCCTGCCAGGTCAGTGCGGTGGCCAGCAGGCTGAACAGGATCAGCGGGGTGTCGGTGGCGGTGATCACTGCGATGAAGAACAGCGGCATGAACAGCGCCAGCAGCGAGACCAGGCGTGCCCGAACCGGATCGGTATGCCGCCACCAGGCGAAGATCGCCAGGGCCGGGGCCATGGAGACGAAGATGCCCAGGGCCCGGATCGCTAGTGGGTGATCCGACAGTGGCAGGATCGCGCTGAGCCACCAGCCGATCATCGGTGGGTGGTCGTAGTAGCCGAGATCCGGGTTGCGTCCCCAGACCAGGAAATAGGCCTCGTCGCCGGTGATCGGCACCCACCAGGCCATCAGAATCTTCACCAGGAGGACGGCCAGCAGGATCGCGCCGTAGTGGCGAGCCAGCCAGGGCCAGGTGGGGCTTGGGTTGGTCACGCGGGGTGTTTCTCCGTGTCGGCTCCGTGGGCTGCGCGGAATTGACCCAGGCGCAGGAGATAGCCGCTGCGGGCCAGTTCGAGCATCGGCCGATCCGCCGTACTGTCGCCATACGCGGCGGTGATGTCCACGGTTTCCTCCGGTGGCAGGGTGGCGAGCCAGGCGGCCACGGCGGCCGGTTTGGCCGCGCCGCGGCAGTTGGTTCCATCCAGACGGCCCGTAACCCGCCCGGCGTCATCCACGGCGAGCCGCGAACTGACCACACCCTGGATGCCATGGCGTTCGGCCCATGGCCGCAACCAGACGTCCAGCGAGGCGGAGACGAGTACGCACTCGTCCCCGGCCGCCTGATGGGCCTGCAGAGCGCGCATGCCGGCGGGCCGTAGCAGGCGATCCAGCTTGCGATCGGCGAACTCGCGCCCCTTGGCCTGCAGATGGGCCAGGGTCTCGCCGGCCAGCATTCGGGTTAGCACGGCCTCCTTGGCGTCCTGGTTGGACAGGCGCTTCAGCGCGAGGCCGGTCAGGGCCGGGACACAGGCGGGCAGGCGACGCAGGAATTCGCCGGTCCCCAGGGCATGGCGCAGGAACGGGAAGAGGCTGTCCCGCCGGGTCAGCGTGCCATCGAAATCGAACAGCACGATGCGCCGCGCGGGCCCGGATTGGTTGGGTGTGGAGCTCACGACTACAGCTTGAGGCGTTTGAACAGGTACTCGGGGATCAGGCGGATGATCGTCATGATGACCCACCACTTCCGGGGCAGGTAGGCGACCTCACGTCCGCGTCGCATGGCGCGGGTGATGCCGCGGGCAACGGTCTCCGGTTCCGCCCACAGGGCCCCGGCACGGTTGAGGCCCTCGGTCATCGGCGTGCGCACGAAGCCCGGTTTGATGGTGACCACGTCCACGCCGCTGAAGAACAGGCGGTTGCGCAGGCCCTGCAGGTAGGTGGCCAGCATTCCCTTGGCGGTGCCGTAGGTGTAATTGCTCTGGCGTCCGCGATCGCCGGCGACCGAACCGATGGCGGCGATCACGCCACGCCCGCGCGCCTCGAAGTCCGGCGCGATACGGGCGAGCAGGGCGATGGCACTGGTGCCGTTCACATGGATCGCCTGCAGAGTCTCGTCCACGGAGGCGGCGCAGGCCGCCTGATCGGGCAGGGTGCCCCAAGCCAGCAGCACGCTGTCCACCTCGCCCAGGCCCTCCTGCGCCTGCTGCCAGAGGGCCGCGTGGCCGTCGATGTCGGCCAGATCCGCAGTGGCGCCCAGGATGCGGGCGCCATCCGGGTCGTCGGCACGCACGCGCAGATCGGCGAGCAGGGCCTCCAGGGCCTCGGCGTCGCGGGCGACGCAGAACAGCCGCGCCCCCTGCTCCGCGAGATCGCGGGCGACCGCGCTGGCGATGGCCGAGGTGGCACCAAAGAGGACAACGTTTTTCATCGGGTTCATGCAGTCATCCTGCGCCAGAAGCCGGAGGAGAATTCGGGGTCTACATACTCGGCAAAGGTCTCCCAGTCGGGGAAGCCCTGACGGAAGACGGCCGCCGGCATGCGTGCGTCCTTCGCAGGGTACAGGGCACCGCCGGCCTCTTGCACGATCGCGTCGAGGCGCGCGAACAGGCGCTCGGTATCGCGGCCCTTCTCCGGGAAGTCCAGTGCCAGCGTGGCGCCCGGGCGCGGGAACGACAGCATGCCCGACGCGGCGCTTGCGCCGAAGGTCTTGAGGACCGCAAGAAACGACCCCTGGCCGCTGGCGGCGATCGCGTCCAGCAGGGCTTGTACGCCGTCCTTCGCGGTATGAGGTGGCAGGACGCACTGGTACTGATAGAAGCCTTTGTGGCCGTAGATGCGGTTCCAGTGGCGGATCGCATCCAGCGGGAACAACCAGGGCAGATGATGGGCTGCACGCGGAGTGGCGTGCACCGGCTGTCGGTAATAGAGGTGATTGAAGGCTCGCAGCGTCAGGCGATTCACCAGAGAAACCGGCGGATCCAGCGGAATGCTGCGGCGGCGTTCACGATATTCGCTGCGCGAAGGCACGGTGGTGGCGTGGCGGGCGGCGCTATAGATACCCCGTCCGACGCGGCCATCCGGGCCCGGGTTCAGGCAGTCGATCCAGGCGACGGTGTAAGGCCACTCGCGTTCGGCCTGGGCATTCAGTTCCCAGAAGGCGCCCAGGCTGTCGAAACGCTGCGACCAGGCGCGCATCCAGCCGGTGCGCACCGGCATCAGTTGCAGGGTCACCGTCTCGATCAGGCCGGTCAGCCCCAGTCCACCAACCGTCGCGACGAACCAGTCCGGGCTGGAATCGGGTGTGATCTCCATGACCTGCCCGTCGGAACGGCGCAGGGTCACGCCGAGCACATGGTCGCCAAAGCTCCCCGCCTGGTGGTGATTCTTGCCGTGCACGTCATTGGCGACCGCGCCGCCCAGCGTCACGAAGCGGGTGCCGGGGACCACGGGGGGGAACCAGCCACGGGGGACGGCAAAGCGCAGCAGCGCATCCAGAGACAGCCCGGCTTCGGCCGTGAGCTGTCCGGTGGTGGCGTCGAAGGCGATGAAGCGGTCCAGCCCCGGCGTGTGCAGCAACGAGGCCCCCGGGTTCAGGCAGACGTCTCCGTAGCTGCGCCCGAGGCCATGGGCGAGCAATGGGCGCGGAATGTCCAGGGGAAGCGGCTGGCCGCGGCGTGCAAGCGCGACCTCGGCGGCATGCTCGACCCGCGGGATGCGGTTCCAGCTGGCAGTCATGCAAGGCCTCCGGCGCCTTTCCCGTACCGGTCATTGCGAGGCCCCGCAGGGGCCGCGGCAATCTCCCGAAGCTGTTCCCGGCATCGGGGGATAACTCGCTGCACTCGCCCTTCGGGCCGGCCAGCGACCGTTCGACGCGCTACGCGCTTTTGTGCCCCGGCCCCTGCGGGGCCTCGCAATGACGGGGCTGTGGAATGTCGGTTGCGCACGACGATGTCGGGATGGCACCAGGATAATCTTGCGGCCCCTGCGGCTCTGTGGCTTCGAACCTGTAGGAGCCCGGCCCTCCGGGCGATTGGGGCATTGGTTGCACCCCATCGGCCAGGGGGCTGGCCTCCTACAGGGCTTCGCCATGACGTGGTGAGAGCGAGGCGCCTACGCATGGGGCTGCACCGGGCGTTCGTGGCCGCGGGCCTCGGGGTTGGTGGCCAACGCGATCAGGCCGAGGATCACCGCGAACCACAGCGTGGTGAAGCGGATCAGCATGGTGGCCGCGACTGCGTCGGCGGCGGGGATGTCATGCAGGAGCAGGAGGCCGACCATGACCGCCTCGGTGCCGCCCAGCCCACCGGGCAGAAAGCTGAGGGCCCCGGCCAGCATGGCCAGAGCGAATACGAAGGCGGCGAAGGCGAAGCTGACCTCGAAGCCCATCGCATTGAGGATCCACCAGAAGGCGAGGGCCTCGGCGCTCCAGGCGATTACGCTGAGGGCCGTGGCCCCGGCCAGCAGTCCGGGCCGATGGCAGCGCCGGGCCTGCAACAGGATCGTCGCGATATGGTGCAGGCTGCGCCAAAGGCGCTGGCCCGGGCGGTCGCTGATGCGCTGCAGCCAGGCCAGCGGCCGCCGCCAGGACAGCACGATCAGCGCCGCGAGGATGAAGGCCGCGCCGGCCGCGATCAGCCAGATGCCCTGGGCCACCAGGGTCAGCCCCAGCATCGACAGCAGCACCACCGCGATCAGGTCCGACAGGCGCTCGGAGACAAAGGCCGCGAAGCTGTCGGGATAGGGCAGCCCCCGGCGCTTGAGCAGGACCCCGCGCAGGGCCTCGCCGGCCTTGCCGGGGGTCGTGGTCAGGGCAAATCCGGAGATGTAAATGTGCAGGCTGGCGATCCAGGGCACCCGGTGATGCAGGGTGTGCAGGTAGAGCTGCCAGCGGGTGAAGCGCAACGAATAGTTCACCAGCGACAGCGCCAATGCCAGGGCCAGGCCGCCGATCCCGACCATTTGCAGGGCCCGCCAGACCTCGTCGGCGCCGGCCCACAGGGCAATCCCCAGATAAAGCGCCACAGCCAGGATGATGGAGGCCATCACCGCGCGCAGGCGCCAGCCGGAGAGCAGGACGGCGCTCATGCGAGCACGGCGATGGTCACGCCCATCCAGACCGCGACCGTGGCCAGCAGGTGGGGATCGGTGACCAGGTCGCGCGAGGTGTCGTTGCCGGCCCCCCGCGCATGCAGCAGGAACAGGTAGCGGAAGATCCCGTAGATCACGAACGGCAGGGTATAGATGAGCCCGTCCGTGCCGTGCAGGGCGATGGTCTCGGCGCTGACCGTGTAGAGCCCGTAGGCAAGCACGGTGCAGGCAGCGCTGATGGCAATGAACTGATCCAGCAGGCTGACGCTGTAGTCGTCGAGTACGCGGCGCGTACCGTCCTCATCCGGCACTCGCTCGATCGCAGCATCGGCGAGCTCCGCACGGCGCTTGGAGAAGCCCAGGAACAGCGTCAGCATCAGGCCGCATAGCAATAGCCACTGCGAAGGATCGATGCCCAGGCCCAGGGTCCCGGCGAGGATGCGCAGCATGAAGCCGGCGGCGATGCTGAATACATCCAGGATCACGATGTGCTTGAGCGACCAGGAGTAGGCCACGTTCAGCACCAAGTAGGTCAGGATCAGTCCGATCACCCAGGTGCTGACCATCGCCGCCAGGATCAGAGCAATTACGGCTGCGGAGGCGAAGATCGCCCAGGCGGTGGAGACCGGGATCTTGCCGCTGGCGATCGGCCGATCGCGCTTGGTCGGGTGGCGGCGGTCGGCCTCGACGTCCACGATATCGTTCAGCACGTACACCGCGCTGGCGATGGCGCAGAACGCCAGAAAGGTGATGCTGGCCGCGAGCACGGTATCCGGCTCGCCCCACTCGTGCGCGAACACCACGCCGAGGAACACGAACCCGTTTTTGATGTACTGGTGCGGGCGCAGCAGTTTGATCAGCGAGTGCAGCATACGGGCGGTCGTCCGTGGAGGTGATTGCAGTCTACTGACGCCTTCGATGCGTTACCATCGGCGTCGCTTCCATGCCGCCACATATGGGCGGCCGACCCATTTAGTCGAGTGACTGGAGAATCCCCATGTCCCGTGTTTCCCAATTCGTTTTCCCGGCTGTCTTTCTGGCCTCGCTTGTGCTGGTGAGCGGCTGCATGTCGGGCGGAGGCCCGGAGCCCGAGTTTGCCGAGGGTCAGCCGTTCCCCGAGCGCACCCTGAATGACCAGCACGGCAACCCGGTGGAGCTGCCGGGCAATGCCCGTGTCATCCTGAAGACTGTGGAGATGGCGCCCGCCGATATTGCCAATGCGGTGCTGGGCGAGATGAGTGCCGAGGAACGTGAAGGTATCGTCTATATCGCCGATATCCACGAGATGCCGCCGCAGCCCATGCAGAACGTCGTGCTGCCGCGCATGCAGGCGCGCGACTACTCCATCGTGGTCACCAACAGTGAGGCCGATGCCGGCTTCCTGCCGCATGAGCGCGAACAGGTCACCGTGATCCTGCTGGATGACGAGGGCGTGGTCACCGATGTCGGCCATGCCGGTAGTGAAGAGGCCCTGAAGGACATGCTCGCCAACGCCGGTGAATAGGCGTCGTCGCCTGACCGACCGGGCCCGGTTGCGGGTCTGACGTGGCCTTCTTCCTGGGCCTGCTGACGGCCCTCGGGTTTGGTGCCGGCGACTTCTTCGGTGGGCTGGCCTCCCGGCGCATCCCGGCGCTGGTGGTCGCCTGCTACTCGCAGATCCTTGCAACCGCGGCCCTGCTGGTGATTGCCCTCCCGTTCGCCGGGCTGCCCGGAACGCAGGCCCTGGTCTGGGGTGGGGCCGCGGGGCTGGCTCTGGCGCTGGGCCTGCTGGCGTACTACCACGGCCTGGCCCAGGGTTCGATGGGTCTGGTGGCCGCCGTGACGGGTGTGATCTCGGCACTGGTGCCGCTGCTGGTCGGGCTTGCACTGGGCGAGGAGCCGGGTCTGCTTGCACTCGTTGGCATTGCCGCCATCGTGATCGCCATCGGGATGATTTCCGGCGGTTCGCGCAAGGCGAGCCCGCGGCGTTTGGATGAACCGGTACGTGGTCTGATGGCGCTGGCCCGGGGCCAGCACCCGGTACGCGGGCTGGTGGACGCGACGATCGCCGGGGTCTGCTTCGGTCTGATATTCGTGTTTCTGAACGAGGCGGAGGCCGGTTCGCCGCTGTGGCCGGTGGTGGCCACCTCGGCGGTGGGTGCGGTGACCCTGATGGGGGTGATGCTGATCCGCCGCCCGCAGACCGGCATGAGTCGCTCGACCCTCGTGCTGCTGTCGCTGGCGGGTCTGCTTCAGGCCGCCGCGACCCTGGCCTTCGTAGTGGCCGTGCGCATGGGGCTTCTGTCCATCATCGCCGTCGCCGGGGCCTTGTCGCCGGCGCCGACCGCGCTGATGGCACGCTTCTTCCAGGCCGAACGTATGTCGTGGGTACAGCTCGCCGGTTTTGTCTTTGCTCTCGCCGGCATCGTCTTGATCGTGCTGGGCGGTCCCGGATAGTCAGCGGTAGAGTCTGATAATCTCGGGGCGCGTGTTGTGAACCCCCACAGGAGGTGCAAGGTGTCTGAAGATCCGAAACCGGAAGTCGTGCGCAGTGATGTCAGTGAGCCTGCAGTGGGTCCGCGCAAGGACACCACCATGGTGACCGTGGTGTACGTTCTCTACCTGGTAAGTTTCCTGACCGCCCTTACGGCGATTGCCGGGATTATCATTGCCTACATCAAACGGGGCGAGAGTGATGCCGTCAGCGTCTCTCACTTCACCTACCAGATCCGCACCTTCTGGATCGGGCTGCTGTTCGCAGTCCTCGGTGTGATTACGTCCCCGATCGGGATCGGCTTCCTGATTCTGTTAGCCCTGCTCATCTGGATGCTGGTGCGCTGCATCAAGGGGCTGCTGGCGAACAACGACAACCGCGCCATCGAGCAGCCCGAAACCTGGCTCTGGTAATCATTCCCGTGCGCCGTCCTTGAGCGGCGTTGGCGAATGCGTGAGCGCCTGGAGCAATACCAGGTCCTGATCTTCCTGGGCGCGATCGGCCTGGGGCTCTGGATGGGCCGGGCGGCGCTCGAGATTGGGACGGCGCTGGAGCCGGCCCTATGGCCCCTGCTGGCCGTTCTGCTATACGCCACGTTCACGCAGACGCGGCTGGATCAGCTGGGTGTGGCGCTGCGCGAGCCGCGGCTGCTGGTAGCGGCCGTGGTTGGCAATTTTGTGTTGATCCCTCTGCTGGTGGCGCTGCTGGTCTGGCTGCTCCCCCTGCCGCCGGTGGTGCTGCTCGGGATTGCCCTGGTCCTGCTGGTGCCCTGTACCGACTGGTTCATCACTTTTACCCATCTCGGTGGTGGCGATACCCGCAAGGCGATCGCCTTTGCGCCGGTGTCGCTGCTGCTGCAGATGCTGTTGCTGCCGGCTTATCTTTGGCTGATCTTCGGTGGCGAGTTCACCCGAGCACTGGGAAGCGGTGACCTGCTGCTGGCCTTTTCCGGGGTGATCGTGCTCCCGTTGCTCGCGGCCTACGCAACCCAGCGCTGGGCGGGGGGCGATGGTGGCCGGGGGCGCGTGATCGATAGGCTGGCCTGGCTGCCGGTGCCGCTGCTGGCGGTGGTGGTGTGGTTGGTCGCACTGTCGCAGGCAAGCACCGTGCTGGAAGGGGCAGGCCTGCTGCCAGTGTTGCTGGTTGTGTTCGCGGGCTTCCTGCTTGCAGCCGGGGTGCTGGCCCGGGGCCTGGCTCGGTCCTTCCGGCTGGACCCGCCGGAGGGGCGTGTGCTGGCGTTCAGTCTGGCCTCACGCAACTCATTTGTGGTGCTCCCGCTGGCGCTGGCGCTGCCGGCCGGTTTCGAGCTGGCGGTGGTGGTCGTGGTGTTTCAGTCGCTGGTGGAGCTGATCGGCATGGCCCTGTTCCTGTGGTGGGTGCCGCGACACCTGTTTCCGGAAAAAGGCGCTTGAATCTGTCTCCAGCCGGCCGTTAACGGACATATACGATCTGCCCGATATTGGCGCGTTCGCCGCCTGCCCCGAAAACGGGGAACCCGGGCGGTGGATTCGGGATCTGTTCTGTCGCATTACCCCGTCAACCGGAGAATGGCATGGCCTCTGAAAGATTCACCCTTGACCGCCTGTACCGTCAGGGCGACCGCATCATGGTAGCCGTGCTCGGCTTTCTGCTGCTTCTTTCCCTGGGGATTTCTGGCTGGCACGGGACGCTGGTTTCCGCACTGGCCTTCGGGGTGCCCGGGTTTCTGGTGGCCGCGCTCCTGGTCGGGTTCTGTCCTGGCTGCCTGCTGACGCGTCTGGTGATTGGCGGGCTGCTGATGGGCTTCTCGGCGCTTCTGATCCATCAGGGGCAGGGCATGATCGAGATGCACTTTGCCATCTTCGTGCTGCTGGCCTTCCTGCTTTACTACCGCGACTGGCGCGTATTGGTATTTGCCGCGGCCGTGATCGCGATCCATCACCTGTCGTTTCATTACCTGCAGGAGGCCGGGGTGGGGGTTTACGTATTCCCGCCGCACGCGGGCCATGCACACGGGCTGGGGCTGGTGATGTTGCACGCGGCGTTCGTGGTGTTCCAGACCGGCTTGCTGGTGTACATGGCCCGGCTGCTGCAGCGCGAGGGCCAAGAGGCCGAAGAATTGCATGCGATCACTGGTCAGCTCCAGGTCCGGGATGGTGTTGTGAACCTGAACCTGGATGCGGCGCAGGGGCAAAGCGCCATCGCCCGGCAACTGGGCGATTACCTTGCCGCGGTACGGCGTGCGGTGCTGGAGACCCGTGCGACCGCCACGGCTCTGGATGAGATGTCGGTGCGGCTGGGGGCGACGGTCAACCGCAGCGAACAGGCGGCACGGGGCCAGCAGTCGGATACCGACCAGATCGCGTCGGCGGTCACCGAGATGGAGGCCAGCGCGCGCGAGGTCTCGGGCCATGCCCGCGATGCCGCGGCGGCCACCGGCAGCGTGGATGAACAGGGGCGTAGTGCGCGGGCGGAGCTGCAGGATACGGTTGCCATGATCGAGTCCCTGGCGCAGCAGGTGGAGACCTCCGGCGCGGGGGTGCGCAATCTCGTGGCTCAGGCGGAGACGGTGGGCGGCGTGCTCGAGGTCATCCAGTCAGTCGCCGAGAAGACCAACCTCTTGGCCCTGAACGCCGCGATCGAGGCCGCACGGGCCGGCGAGCAGGGTCGTGGCTTTGCGGTGGTGGCCGACGAGGTGCGCCGGCTGGCCTCGCAGACCGGTGAGTCCACCCAGGAGATCCGGGGCATCGTCGAACGCCTGCAGGAAGGCGCGAGGCGCGCGGAGGTGGCGAGCCGCGAGGCCGGCGAGCAGGCGGCGGCCGGGGTAAATCGGGTGCGCGAGGCCACGGATGCCCTGCAGACCATTGCCGATGCTGTGACCCATATCCGGCAAATGAACGACCAGATTGCCCTGGCCGCCGAGGAACAGACACGTGTGACGGGCGAAACCGCGGAAAACGTGGAGCACGTGTCCGAGGTGGCCCGTTCAGTGGCCGAGGATGCGGCCGCCAGCCGTGAGGTAGCGGATCAGCTGCAGCGCCTGAGCGAGGAGCTGGGTGCGGGGATGGAGCGCTTCCGGATCGACGACAATCGCGCCTGAGTTTGGACGGGCGTTTGCGGGTGGCCAGGACGGCCGCACGCGCGAGGGCGCGCAGCCGTCCGTTTCCAGGCTAGCGTTCCAGGTACTGCAGCTTGTTCTCGACGCCATCCCATTCCTCGGCGTCTTCCGGCGGGTCCTTGCGTGCGGTGATCACCGGCCAGGTCCGGGCGAGTTCGGCGTTTAGCTCGATGAAGTGGAGTTGATCCTCGGGTACGTCATCCTCTGGCAGTATCGCCTCGGCTGGGCATTCCGGTTCGCACAGGGTGCAGTCGATGCACTCGTCCGGATCGATCGTCAGGAAGTTGGGGCCTTCATGGAAGCAGTCGACCGGGCAGACCTCGACGCAGTCGGTGTACTTGCACTTGATGCAGTTATCGATAACGACGAACGTCATGCTGTTTCTCCCTTGAAATTCACTCTTGTGACCGGTCGCTTCCTCGGACCGGTCGGCCTGTTGCGCCGCCATCCGGCAGGATTTCGCCGCATTGTAACGCCTCGGGACCACCGTTCGGGAATCCCCGGAGAAGCCTGTTCACTTTTCCCCGCCTTCTGGCGTAAAGCGACGCGGCGAGCGCCCGAGACAAAACCGACGTCGGCGTGCCGCGGCTAATCCGGGCTGCGCAGGGCCTCTTTCATTCGGTACAGGGCGTCCAGGGCCTCGCGCGGGGACATCTCGTCCGGGTCCAGGGTGTCGAACAGGGCCTTCAGCGCGCGTTCTTCCGGGGCCGGCGCGGAGTGTATGTCCGGTTCCGGCTCGACGGGCGGCTCGCTCGGCGTCGGGGTGAACAGGCCCAGCTGTGGTGACTCGGCAGTGGCCGCGCGGTCCTCTAGCTCGCGCAGGTGGTGGCGAGCCAGCTTCAGCACGTCGGCTGGCACACCCGCCAGATGGGCGACCTGCAGGCCATAGCTCTGATTGGCGGGGCCTTCGCGCACCTGATGCAGGAACACGATGCTGTGTTCGTGCTCCATGGCATCGGTGTGCACGTTGGCCACCGCCGACTCGCGCTCGGCCAGGGCGGTGAGCTCGAAGTAATGCGTCGCGAATAGCGTCAAGGCCTGGTTGTGGCGCGCCAGGCGTTCGGCGCAGGCCAGTGCCAGGGCAAGACCGTCGAAGGTGCTGGTACCGCGACCGATCTCGTCCATCAATACAAGGCTCTCCGGACCGGCATTGTGCAGGATATTCGCCGCCTCGGTCATCTCCACCATGAAGGTGGAGCGTCCGGAGGTCAGGTCGTCGGAGGCCCCGATACGAGTGAAAATGCGATCCACCGGCCCGATGCGCGCGCGCGTCGCCGGGACGAAGCTGCCCATGCAGGCGAGCAGCACGATCAGCGCGGTCTGACGCATGTAGGTGGACTTGCCGCCCATGTTGGGGCCGGTTATGACCAGCAGGCGACGTCTCTCCGGGTCCAGTTCGGTATCGTTGGCGACGAACGGGGCGTCCAGCCCCGCTTCCACTACCGGGTGGCGGCCCTGCTCGATCTGGATGCCGGGCTCCGACACCAGCTCCGGGCAGTGCCAGTCCAGGCGCTGGGCGCGCTCCGCCAGACAGGTGAGGGCGTCCAGTTCGGACAGGGCCTCGGCAATCGCCCGCAGGCGCGGTATACGGCCCTGAAGCTCGGTGATCAGGCCATCGAACAGGGTGCGTTCACGCGCCATCGCCTGCTCCCGGGCGGAGAGGATCTCGTCCTCGAAACGCTTGAGCTCCTCGGTGGTGTAGCGCTCGGCGTTCTTCAGGGTCTGGCGGCGCATGAAACGCCCGGGCAGCTCGGCCGAACGGCTGCGCGAGACCTCGATGTAATACCCGTGGACCCGGTTATAGGCGACCTTGAGCGTAGGGATGTCGGTCGCCTCGCGCTCGCGCGCCTCGATCTCGCGCAGGAAGCTGTCGGCGTCGTTCTCCAGTGCGCGCAGGCGGTCCAGTTCGGCATCGAAACCGGTGCGGATCATGCCGCCGTCGGTGACCCGAAGCGGTGGCTCCTCCACTAGTGCGGCGGCCAGCGTCGCGCTTAGCTCGTGTTCCGGGATGAGCGTCGCGTGTAAGGCCTCGAGACGTCCGCCGGCCGTCTGCAGGGGCTCCAGGGCCTGGTGCAGGGGCGGCAGCCGTTCGAGGCTGGCGAGCAGGGCGGTCAGGTCGCGCGGCCGGGCGCTGCCCAGAGCAATGCGCGACAGGATGCGCTCGACGTCCGCGCTTCCGGACAGGGCCTCGCGCAGCGCCTCCCAGGCGTCCGCCTCCAAGAGCGCGGTGATCGCGGTCTGGCGTTCGCGCAGCAGGGTGCGATCGCGCAGGGGCTGGTGCAGCCATTGCAGCAGCTGGCGCGAGCCCATCGCGGAGCGGGTGGTGTCCAGCAGCTCCAGCAACGAGCCACGACGCTCGCCCGACAGGGTGCGGGTCAGTTCGAGGTTGCGACGGGTGGCTGGGTCCAGCACCAGCATGTGGCTGCGCAGTTCATGCGCCAGGCCGGTGATGTGGGCCAGATCCCCGCGGTAGCGACTCTGCACGTAGGCGAGCAGTGCGCCGGCCGCGGCCACGCCGAGATCCAGGCTCTCGCAGCCGAACCCGGAGAGGTCGCGGGTGCCGAAATGGGTGGTCAGTACGCGCCGGGCGGAAATGCCATCGAAGTGCCAGTCCGCGTGGCGTTGCGGGGCGAAGCTTTCGATCCCCGGGATCGGTCCGGCCTGATCCGGGATCAGGCATTCCACAGGGTCCAGGCGGGCTAACTCGGCCGCCAGCTCGGTCGCGTCGCGTACCTCCAGCAGGCGGAACTGGCCGCTGGCGAACTCCAGGCTGGCGATGCCGAAGCCCTCCGTGCGGCCCTTGATCGCCGCCGAGGCGGCCGGGCAGACCGCCACCATGCGGTTGATGCTGCGGGCCTCCAGCAGGGCTTCTTCGGTCACCGTTCCGGGGGTGACAACGCGCACGACTTCGCGCTTGACCGGACCTTTCTGTGCGCCGACCGCGCCGGTCTGCTCGCAGATCGCGACGCTCTCGCCCAGCTTCAGCAGGCGCGAGAGGTAGCTCTCCAGGGTGTGCACCGGGATACCGGCCATCGGGATCGGTTGCCCGGCCGACTCACCGCGCCGGGTCAGGGTGATGTCCAGCAGGCCCGCGGCGCGCTCGGCGTCGCCGTAGAACAGCTCGTAGAAATCGCCCATGCGGTAGAGCAGCAGTGTATCCGGGTACTCGGCCTTGATCCCGAGGTACTGCTGCATCATTGGCGTATGGGCAGAGAGGGCTTCGGCGGTGCTCATCGGTTCGGCGACGCTCGATCCGGGCAAACGCGCAGTATACGGATGCCGGGCGCGACATGGCAGGTGGGGCTGTCCGAGTGAGTTGTGCCACACTCGGGGCAGCGCAAGCGACGCAACATCAGGGAGGAGGGGCCATGATCGGGGAAGAGGACCGGCGCGATCACCGAAGGATGCAGGTGTCGGCCGAGGCGCGCATGACCTGGCGCTCCAGCGGAGAATCCGTTGATGTGCAGTTGGAAGACCTTTCCGCCACCGGCTGCAGTTTCGTCGTGCAGCGGGAGACCGACCCGGGTGTGAAGGTCAGCGTCACGGTACCGAGCCCGGACGGTCGCTTGCAGGGGCTGGAGCGTCATGGTCGGGTCGTGCGCTGTGAGCCCGTGGATGAGGCTGGTGGTGGCTGGCGGGTGGCCATTGCCTTTGATCCCGAAGGAGAGTCCTGACATGGAAGCAGAATCCACCACCACGATCCTGACGCTGCGCGAGGCCGATGCCCCGAGCCTTTCGGCTCTGGTGTACGACCTGGGCGAGCGCCTGATGGCGCGCGGCCAGCGCCTGTGTACCGTGGAATCCTGTACCGGGGGTGGCATCGCCCAGGCGTTGACCGATATCCCCGGGAGTTCGCAATGGTTCGAATGCGGCTGGGTTGCCTATTCCAACGCCGCCAAGGCCCACATGCTCGATGTGCCCCCCGAGCTGATCGAGGCCGAGGGCGCGGTCAGCGAGGCCGTGGCGCGGGCCATGGTCGAGGGTGGTTTGGCCCGCAGTGATGCCGACTTCGCGCTCTCCGTGACCGGGGTCGCCGGGCCTTCCGGCGGCACCCCGGAGAAGCCGGTGGGCACCGTTTGCTTCGGTTGGCAGGCGCGCGGCCAGGAAGCGCGCGTGCACACCCTCCACTTCGAGGGTGAGCGTCACGAGGTCCGCCTGCAGGCCATGCTACACGCCCTGGGCGAGTTGCTGGCCCACGAGGCGGCCTGACGCGGCGTTGCGTTGTCGGGGCGGTGTTCGCCTGCCCCATCGTCCCTGAACTTCATCATGGCCGTACTAGGACTCGCGCGGGTTGGGTCGTCTCCCTCCCTGTGGGATACTGCGGCCCCGCACCCGCCGGCCGTTACCCGGACCCGGGTCGGCAACCATCGCTGTACGTATCGGGAGGCATACCGTGGACGAGAATCGCAAGAAGGCCCTGACCGCCGCACTGGGACAGATCGAGCGCCAATTCGGCAAGGGCGCCGTGATGCGCATGGGCGATCAGGAGGCGGTGGACGTTCCGGCGATCTCCACGGGTTCCCTGGCGTTGGACATCGCGCTGGGCATCGGTGGCGTGCCGCGTGGCCGCGTGGTCGAGATCTACGGGCCGGAGTCTTCGGGCAAGACCACCCTGACCCTGCAGGTGGTGGCCGAGGCGCAAAAGGCGGGTGGCACGGCCGCCTTTGTCGACGCCGAGCACGCGCTGGACCCGACGTATGCCGAGAAGCTGGGCGTGAACGTCGACGATCTGCTGGTCTCGCAGCCGGATACTGGCGAGCAGGCGCTGGAGATCGCCGACATGCTGGTGCGCTCCGGCGCAGTGGACGTGGTGATCGTCGACTCCGTGGCCGCGCTGACGCCCAAGGCCGAGATCGAGGGCGAGATGGGCGACTCCCACGTCGGCCTGCAGGCGCGGTTGATGTCGCAGGCCCTGCGCAAGCTGACCGCCAACATCAAGCGGTCGAACACGCTGGTCATCTTCATCAACCAAATCCGCATGAAGATCGGCGTGATGTTCGGCAGCCCCGAGACCACCACCGGCGGTAACGCGCTCAAGTTCTACTCCTCCGTGCGCATGGACATCCGCCGTATCGGCGCGATCAAGAAGGGCGACGAGGTGATCGGCAACGAAACCCGCGTGAAGGTCGTGAAGAACAAGATGGCCCCCCCATTCCGCGAGGCCTACTTCGAGATCCTCTATGGCGAGGGCATCTCGCGGGTGGGCGAGATCATCGAGATGGGCGTGAAGGAAGGCCTGATCGACAAAGCCGGCGCCTGGTACAGCTACAACGGCGAGCGCATCGGCCAGGGCAAGGAGAACGCCCGCCAGTACCTGAAGGACAACCCGCATATCGCCGAGGAAGTCGAAAAGACCCTGCGCGAACGCCTGCTGCCCAAGCGCAAGAAGGCCTCGGACGAGGACGCCCCGGTCGATGCCCCGATCGAGGAGCAAGGCTGACCCAGCCGACCCCGAGGCCGCGCTTGAAGCCGGCCTGCGGTTGCTGGTTCGACGCGAACACTCCGCGCTGGAGCTGAGCCGCAAGCTGGCCGAGCGCGGCTTCGAGAGGGATGCGGTCGACGCCGCGCTGGAGCGCGCGCGCGAGCTCGACTACCTGAGCGATACCCGTTATGCCGATTTCATGGCCCGGCACCGGACGGAGCAGGGCTACGGCGAACAGCGGATTCGCGCCGAACTTGCCCACAACGGGATCGGCAACGAAACCGTCAACGCCGCCCTTGAGGCGCTCGATGTCGACTGGCTCGACCAGGCCCGTGCCCAGCTCGAACGCCACTTCCGTCATTCCCCCGAGACCCGCGAGGACGAGGCCCGCTACCTGCGCCACCTCGCTGGCCGCGGGTTCCCCGGTGGCATCGCCCACCAGGCCCTGGCCGCCTGGAAGGACGACGCAGGCGACTCCTGACGGATTGCTTCGTCGCGCTGCTCCTGGCAATGACGGGTTTGGAGGAAGGTCATTGCGAGGAGCGAAGCGACGAAGCAATCTCCGAGAGAACCACCAGATCCGGGGTCCGGCCGACGACCCAACCGATTGCCACGGCCCCTGCGGGGCCTCGCAATGACGTATTTCTGACCCCGTCATTGCGAGGGGCCTTGCGACGAAGCAATCTGTGTCCAGAGCCACCCGACCCAGACGCCGAGTGATCCACCAGCGATTGCCATAGCCCCTTTGGGGCCTCGCAATGACATCCTTGTGCTGGGGGCACGCCCAATGTGCCGGTGGTGAAGGGCCGAAAGGAGTCTCGGCCGCTGAGTACCAATGTGCAGTCGCCCAGGGAGGGAGCGATGAAACAACCCTGTGTCTACATGATGAGCAACCGTCGTGACGGGACCCTCTACGTGGGTGTGACCAGCAACCTGGTGCAGCGGGTCTGGCAGCATCGCTCGGGAGAGGTGTCCGGGTTCACCAGCCGCTACGGTCTGCATCGGCTCGTCTGGTTCGAGCAATGCGTGGAGATGGAATCCGCGATTGAACGCGAAAAGCAGCTGAAGGCGGGTCCGCGGCGCAGGAAGGTTGCGCTGATCGAGCAGGTAAACCCCGGGTGGCGGGATATGTTCGACGACATTGTGGGTTGAACGCGACTGGGGAGCTCCTTGCCGATCGCGACGGCGCCGGGCGCCTCGCACTGACGGCGATCATGCTGCGTCATTGCGAGGCTACGAAAAGGGCGTAGCAATCGGCTGGACCTGGCCAGAATCGGGATCAGGTGGTTCCGTAAAGAGATTACTTCGCTACGCTCGCAATGACGGGACAAAGACGACGTCATTGCGAGGAGCGAAGCGACGAAGCAATCTGCATCCACGGCCACCCGATCCAGACGCCGAGAGACCCACCGACGATTGCCAGGGCCCCTCCGGGGCCTCGCAATGACGGGCAACATGGCCAGAAGCTGGGCCCGGCAATACGCGGGTGGCGGGTCGGCGTGATAGCATTCCGGGTTTGATCCCAGACGCCATCGGAACCGCATGAAAAGCGCCGACATTCGCCGGAGTTTCCTCGAATTTTTTGAAGGGCACGGCCACAGCATCGTGCCGTCCAGCCCGCTGGTCCCCGCCAACGACCCCACGTTGCTGTTTACCAACGCGGGTATGGTCCAGTTCAAGGACGTGTTTCTCGGGCGCGAGAAGCGCCCGTATACCCGAGCCGTATCCACCCAGCGCTGCGTGCGCGCTGGCGGCAAGCACAATGATCTCGAAAACGTCGGCTACACCGCACGGCATCACACCTTCTTCGAGATGCTGGGCAACTTCAGCTTTGGCGACTACTTCAAGCGCGATGCGATCCACTACTGCTGGCAATTCCTGACCGAGACCATCGGTCTGCCGCCGGAAAAGCTCTGGATTACGGTCTACGAGACCGACGAGGACGCCTACAGCGTCTGGGCGAACGAGATCCAGGTCCCGGCCGAGCGCATCATCCGCATCGGCGACGACCCGGATGGCGGCTCCGACAACTTCTGGCAGATGGGCGACACCGGCCCCTGCGGCCCCTGCACCGAGGTCTTCTATGACCACGGCCCCGCCGTCGAGGGCGGCCCGCCCGGTTCCCCGGAAGAGGACGGGGATCGCTACATCGAGATCTGGAATCTCGTGTTCATGCAGTATGACCGCGATGCGGACGGCACGCTGAACCCGCTGCCGCGCCCGTCGGTGGACACCGGCATGGGCCTGGAACGCCTGGCTGCTGTGCTGCAGGGCGTGCACTCCAATTACGAGATCGACCTGTTCCAGGACCTGATCGCGGCCGCTGCCCGCGTGACCGGAGCCAAGGAAAAGGATTCCGCCTCGCTGCGCGTGATCGCCGATCACATCCGCTCCATCGCGTTCCTGATTACCGATGGTGTGCTGCCCTCCAACGAGGGCCGTGGCTACGTGCTGCGCCGCATCATCCGCCGCGCCGCCCGTCACGGTTTCAAGGTGGGGGCGCAGGACGCCTTCCTCTACCAGATCGTTGGCGATCTGGTGCGCGTGATGGGCGAGGCCTTCCCGGAGCTGGCCGAGGCACAAGGCCAGGTCGAGACGGTACTGGAGAAGGAAGAGCGCAAGTTCCTGGAAACCCTGGACAAGGGCATGAAGATCCTGGAAGACGATCTGCGTGACCTGAAGGGCACGGTGATCCCCGGCGAGACGATCTTTCTGCTCTATGACACCTATGGCTTCCCGGTGGACCTGACCGGCGACATCGCCCGCGAGCGGGGCCTGGAACTGGACATGGAAGGTTTCGAGGCCGCCATGGGCGACCAGCGCGCCCGCGCGCGGGCCGCGAGTCAGTTCTCCATGGAGGGCGGTGGTCTGCCCCAGGTCGATGCGGAGACCACGTTCTCCGGGTATGACACGGTGGACGACGAGGGCCGTGTGGTCGCCCTGTACCAAAAAGGCGAACCCGTGGAGCGGCTTGAGGTCGGAGCCGAGGGTCTGGTCGTGCTCGACCGCACACCGTTCTACGGCGAATCCGGTGGTCAGGTCGGCGATGTCGGGACGCTGTCTGGTTCCGGCGTACGTTTTCAGGTCTCCGACACCCGCAAGCAGGGCGCCGCGCACATCCATATTGGTCAGGTGCGAGCCGGTACGCTGGAGCGTGACCAGACACTGCAGGCTGCAGTGGAAGGCCCGCGCCGCGAGAATATCCGCCGCCATCACTCCGCCACCCACCTGCTGCACAAGGCCCTGCGTGACCAGCTGGGCGATCACGTGCAGCAGAAGGGCTCCCTGGTGGACCCGGACCGCTTGCGTTTCGATTTTACCCATATGGAGCCGCTAACCGCCGAGCAGCTGCGGTCCATTGAGGCTCAGGTGAATACCGAGATCCTGGCCAACGAGGCAACCGACACCCGTGTGATGGACATCGAGTCCGCGATGGAATCCGGCGCGGTCGCCCTGTTCGGTGAGAAATACGGCGACCAGGTGCGCGTGCTGAAGATCGGTACGTCCGTCGAGCTGTGTGGCGGCACCCATGTCAATCGCACCGGCGATATCGGCCTGTTCCGCGTCACCTCCGAGGGCGGTGTCGCCGCCGGTATCCGCCGTATTGAGGCGGTCGCTGGCGAGGTCGCGCTGCGCTGGGTCGACCAGCAGCTGGGGCACCTCGACGCGATCGCCGACCGCCTGCGTGCCGGGCGCGGCGAGGCGGCCGAGAAGGTCGGCCAGTTGCAGGAGCGTACCCGCGAACTGGAGAAGCAGGTCACACAACTCAAGGGCAAGCTGGCCAGTCAGGCCGGGGACGATCTCGGTTCTCAGGCGAAGGACATTGGCGGCATCCAGGTGCTGGCGGCGAAGGTCGAGGGCGTGGAGCCCAAGGCCCTGCGCGACATGGTGGACCAGCTCAAGCAGAAGCTGGGCCAGGCCGTGGTGGTGCTAGGCACCTCGACCGGCGAGGGCAAGGTCAGTCTGGTGGCGGGTGTGACCAAGGCCGAGACCGAGCGCTTCAAGGCCGGCGACCTGGTGGGTCATGTTGCTTCGCAGGTGGATGGCAAGGGCGGTGGTCGCCCGGACATGGCGATGGCCGGCGGCCAGAGCCCGGACAAACTGGATGCCGCACTGGCCTCGGTCGAGGACTGGGTGCGCGAACGCGCCTGACCGGCCCAATACATGCCAACACTGTCATCGCGAGGCGCGCAGCGCCGCGGCGATCTCCAGGGGTGGCCCCGGCGCTGGAAGGCAGAAGATGGATCCGGTGGCTTCGGATGGCGATTGCCACGGCCCCGGTCGGGGCCTCGCAATGACGATGGTCTTGTCATCGCGAGGCGCGCAGCGCCGCGGCGATCTCCGGGGGCAGGCCCCGGTGTTGGAGCCATCAACGATGTCGATGGTTTCGGGCGTAGGTTGCCACGGCGCCTCACGGGGCCTCGCAACGAGGGGACGAATAGTGTTTAATGCGCCGCCTTCCCAGGCGGCGGTGAATGGAATCTTCAAATGGCGTTGCTGGTACTCAAATTTGGTGGCACCTCGGTGGGTTCGCCGGAACGTATCCAGGCGGTGGCCGAACGCGCGCTAAAACTGCGCGAGGAAGGCCATCAACTGGTGATCGTGGTCTCCGCGATGAGCGGCGAAACCGACCGTCTGCTGGGGCTGGCCCATGCCCTCAACCCGCGCGCCGATGGCCGCGAGCTGGACGTGCTGCTGTCCACGGGTGAACAAGTCACCATTGCATTGCTGTCCATGGCGTTGGAGGCGCAGGGTTGCCCGGCGCGGTCCTATACCGGGGCGCAGGTCACCATCCGCACCGATAGCGCCCACAACAAGGCGCGCATCCGCAGCATCGACGACGCCCGGGTGCGCGCGGACCTGGACGCCGGGCGTGTGGTGGTCGTGGCCGGCTTCCAGGGTGTGGACGAGCATGGCGCCATCACGACCCTGGGTCGTGGCGGTTCGGACACCACGGCCGTGGCGTTGGCGGCGGCGCTAAAGGCCGACGAGTGCCGTATCTATACCGACGTCGATGGTGTCTACACCACGGATCCGCGTCTGGTGCCGCATGCCCGTCGCCTGCACAGCATCACCTTCGAAGAGATGCTGGAGATGGCGAGCCTGGGTTCCAAAGTGCTGCAGATCCGCGCGGTGGAATTTGCCGGCAAGTACAACGTCCCTCTTAGAGTGCTGTCCTCGTTCGAGGAAGGACCGGGGACCCTGATTACCACGGAGGAGGATGCGCAGGTGGAACAGGCGCTGGTTGCGGGTATCGCGTTCAATCAGAACGAAGCCCAATTGACGGTTCAGGGCGTCCCCGATCAGCCGGGGGTCGCGCATCGCATCCTCGGGCCGATTGCGGAGGCCAACATCGAGGTGGACATGATCGTGCAGAACGTCGGTGCCGATCAGACTACCGACTTTACGTTCACGGTCCACCGGAACGACTACGACAAGGCCCTGGAGATCCTGCAAGCCGCCGCGAAGGCGCTTGGTGCACGCGAAGTCTCCGGCGATACTCATATCGTGAAGATCTCGGTAGTGGGCGTGGGAATGCGCTCGCACGCCGGGATCGCAAGCAAGATGTTCGAGGCCTTGTCACACGAAACCATCAACATCCGGATGATCTCCACCTCCGAGATCAAGATCTCCGTGGTCGTGGATGAGAAGTACCTCGAACTTGCAGTACGTGCTCTGCATGATGCCTTTGAACTTGAGCAGGAACCTGTCGGTCAACAGGAGGACGGTTAAGGATGACAGACCGTAAAACGGTTACCGGACGACCGACTGCGTCCGACACAGGCACTGCGGAGAAGAGCATGCTCATTTTGACTCGACGTGTGGGCGAGACCCTCATGATCGGCGAAGACGTATCCGTCACCGTCCTGGGGGTCAAGGGCAATCAGGTTCGTATCGGCATCAATGCGCCCCAGGACGTCGCCGTCCACCGCGAGGAGATCTTCCAGCGCATTCAGCGGGAATCGAACGTGGCGGATAGCGAAGGGGGTGGCGGAACCTCCAGCGGTGGAAACACCGGCGCTGGTGGTGCCGCGGCAGCCGCACGCGAAGACTGAACCTACCGCAGGGGTAGTAGACGGCCCGGAGGCCCGAATCGGCCTGCCGGGCCTTTCATTTGGCGGCCCAAGGCCTTATCCTGTGCCCCGTTTCCGGAGAGTTGGCCGAGTGGTCGAAGGCGCTCCCCTGCTAAGGGAGTATGGGTCAAAAGCCCATCGAGGGTTCGAATCCCTCACTCTCCGCCAAATCCTGCAAAGGGGCCCGAGTGGCCCCTTTCGCACGTCTGGCCCCCGAGATATCCGGGATTCGAACCCGAGATATGAGCACGATGGTTCAACTTCGGTGAATCGCTGGCCTTTCCCAATGAGCCAGGCCTAGCCCGAACCCTGTAGGAGCGCGCTCGCGCGCGAAGCCCCCGCCAGCGCTGGTGGCGGGCAATACCTGACGGCGTCACCCGCTCGTCGGTTGGGGGTGGGGGCTACCGCCCCAGTCCCGTCAGACGGCTGGGTTCGAGGATCTCGATCCAGTAGCCGTCAAGGTCCTTCACGAAGGCGATGTCCTTCAGGCCGCCCTCGTCCGGGCGTTTCACGAACTCCACATTGTTGTCGTCGAACCAGCGCACGGCCGCGTCCAGGTCGGGCACGGAGAAGCAAATGTGGCCGAAGCCCTGGGGCTCTTCGTTGCCGTCGTGGTAGTGGAAGTCCGCGTCTTTCTCGGTGCCGTAGTTATAGGTCAGCTCAAGGATGCCGCGCTGGCTGAACATCCAGCGGGTGGCCTCGCCTTCGTCCTTCGGCGGCTGCGGTTCGTCCTCGCCGATTTTCGCCAGGAAGTAGAGCGTGAACTCGAACTCGGGGAAATCGAGGGTCTTGACCAGTTGCATGCCGAAGACGCGCTGGTAGAAATCCAGGGCCTTCTGCGGGTCCTTCACGCGCAGCATGGTGTGGTTGAGGCGGAAGCCGGTGGTCGGTTGCTCGCTCATGGTTCGTCCTTGTATTCCGAAAAAGGGTAATCCGGAGACAGGAACACGATGGGGCAGGTTCCCTCAAGTGCGCCCGTCACGCCTCGGGCCCAGGTTCCGTCACTGCAAGGCGGCGCGGCCGACGTGGCAGTCGGTCGGGGCAACCCCGACGTTGGGGTTCCCCGAGAGATTGCTTCGCGGCGCTCGCAATGACCGGGTGTTGGAGCCCTCGTGAATATGCCCCTCGGTCACTGCGAGGAGGCAAAGCCGACGTGGCAGTCGGTTGGGGGTTATCCCTGCGCCGGGGGATGCGTCGGGCGATTGCTTCGCGATGCTCGCAATAACGGGATGGTGGATTGGCCGGGGAACCATATGCCCGTCACTGCGAGGAGGCGCAGCCGACGTGGCAGTCGGCGGGGTGGCCCCGACGTTGGGGTTTCCCGGTAGATCGCGTCAGGGTGCTCGCGATGACGATCTGTTGAACGACTCTGGAGGTGGTTTCGGCTACTGGCGACAGAACGGCCAGATCTGGTAGAAGCGGCGGCATTGGAACTCGGATTCGCAGCTGGAGAGCTGGGACTCGTAGCGGCTTGCGCGCTGGGCGACCTGTTGGGCTGCGGATCGCACCTGCGGTTTGTTTTGGTAACTCCCGCGGCTGTAGCCGCCCTGGCCCTCGTGGTAAGCGAGGTACAGGTGCTCGGGGTTATTCAGCGCGACGCCGGTCATGCGCTGGGTGCGGGCGTTGTACCAGCCGATGAAGTCGGTGGCGTGCTTCATGTGCGTGCGCCGCGCGAAGCGGCTGCCCGCCTGTTCCTGGTATTCGCCCCAGACCGGGTCCTGTGCCTGGGCATAGCCATAGGCGGACGAGGGGCGGCTCCAGGGGATGAAGCCCAGCACGCGTTCGCGATCCGGGCGCACATGGCTGCGGAACGAAGACTCCTGCTGGATGAAGGACATCTGGGTCGCGATGGGCGTGCCCCATTCTTGCTCGGAATCGCGGGCGTAGTCGTACCAGCGCGGCTGTTCGCGGAAGATCTCGCAAATATTGCTCTGGTCCTGGGGCGGGGAGGGCGCGAGCATCGCACACCCTGCCGTGATCGTGGCCAGCGCCAGCAGCAAGCCCGCGCGCAGGCCGTTGAGCGCTATGGTCCGCCATTCCCCCTGATATGCCTTGCCCACCCGAATCTCCCGTTCGGTTCCCCGATGGCCGGGAGTATAAAGTACCCGCAACGGGGGCCAAGGGTGCGCCGGATGACGTGCCCGGTTTCGGAGGTTGCCCCGGCCCCTGCGGCGCCTCGCAGCGACGCGCATACGGGCTCCCGGTTGCTCCACCATCCCGTCATTGCGAGCATCGCGAAGCAATCTCCCAATACAGTCCTCGGTGCCGGGATACCCCCAACCGACTGCCACGTCGGCTGCGCCTCCTCGCAGTGACGGGGGCGGGGGCGAACGGGGAGGGGGCTCTGTGGCGGGGGCTGTGGGAGAGGTCTGTGGGAGAGGGCTTGCCCGCGAAGCCCCCGCCCGCGTCGAAACTGGGCAAGACCCCTTCGCGGGCAAGCCCGCTCCCACAAGGCGCACTTGCGACGCTTCTGCTAGAGGGCAGCGTTCCAGCCAGGGTCGAGAGGGCTCAAGGCGGGATCGGTTTGCCAGGGGTCTGGCGGGATGGGCGCGTCGGCGATCTCGCAGATGCGCGCCAGGAATTCGTGGCGGGGCAGGCGTTCGGCGCCCAGGTTCAGCAGGTGGGGGGTTTCCATCTGCACGTCGATCAGCGGCCAGTCCCAGGCGACCAGGTGGCGGCATAGCCAGGCCAGGGCGATCTTGGAGGCGTCCCGCTCGCGGGAGAACATCGACTCGCCGCAGAACAGCCGCCCCACGCTCACCCCGTACAGTCCCCCAATCAGGCGCGGGCCGTCCCACACCTCCACCGAGTGCGCGTGTCCCGTGCGATGCAGTGCGATATACGCCTGCTGCATGCTGGAGGTGATCCAGGTGCCTTCGGCGTATTCGCGCGGCGCCGCGCAGCCCTGGATGACCGCCTCGAAGGCGCAGTCGAAACTGACGCGGTAACCACGATTGCGGATCGCCTTCTTCAGGCTGCGGTGCAGGTGGAACCGGCTCGGTTCCAGCACCGCGCGCGGGTCCGGGCTCCACCACAGGATCGGTTGCCCGGCCTCGAACCAGGGGAAGATCCCGTGGCGGTAGGCGTTCAGCAGCCGCGGCACGGAGAGGTCGCCCCCGGCCGCGAGCAGGCCGTTGGGCTCAGGCAGGGCAAGCTCCGGGTCCGGGAACGGCGCCTCCGGGTGCTCGGGGTCCAGCCAGGGCAGCGTGATCTGTGGGCCGGAGTTCATGGGGTGGCTCCTGTTGGCGCAGGAGATGGGAGACCTGTGTTCCGTGGGAGCCTGCTAGCAGGCGAATGGTCCGTGGCGGGCTCCAGCGCGGGCAGGGGCTTCGCGGGCAAGCCCGCTCCCACAGGTGGGGGTTGGTCAGGTGTTGGGGGCATCGTCGGGTTGGGGCTGGCGGTAGGGCGAGTGTTCGTGCAGGCGTTCGCACTGGGCGCGCATCATGGCCGCCTCGCGTTCGCAGAAGTCGCGTACCGGCTGTTCGAAGCCCTCGGTCAGGATCATGTGGGCGGAGTAGGTGGGCGTCGGCAGGAAGCCGCGCGGGATCTTGTGCTCGCCCTGGGCGCCGGGCTCGAAGCGAGTGAGCCCCTCGCGAATGCAGAACTCGATGCCCTGGTAATAGCAGGTCTCGAAGTGCAGGTCGGCCAGCTCCTCGGTGCAGCCCCAGAAGCGCCCGTAAAGGGTGTCGTGGCTGCGGTAGCAAAGCGCCGCGGCGATGGTTTCGCCTTTGTCGGTCGCGTCTGATCCCGTCCCGGTTGGCCGTCGTGCCTCGAACAGCACGACCTGATCACCAAGCTCGGCCGCGCTCTCTACAAAGAAGGCCTCCGACAGGGTCGGGATGCCCATGTGCTTCTCGAAGGTGTCGACATAGAAGCGATGGAAGCGCGCCCAGTCCTCGCGCGATCCGGTGGCCCCGGTCAGGGTACGGAACTGAATGCCGGCCTCGTATACGCGCCGGCGTTCGCGCTTGATGTTCTTGCGCTTCTTCGAGCTAAGCGCGGCCAGGAAGTCGTCGAAGGTGGCGTAGTCGGCATTGGTCCAGTGGTACTGGCAGCCCATGCGCTCGGGCAGCCCCATCTCGCGGGTCACCTCCAAATCGTCCTGGGTCGGGAACAGGATGTTCACGCCCGAGGCGTTCAGCTCGCGCCCATGGGTGACCAGGGCACGCACGAGTAGGGTGCGCAGGTGGTCGAAGTCCGGCGCCTCCGGATGCACCAGCAGGCGCGGCCCGGTGGCCGGGGTGTAGGGCACGGAGACGACCAGCTTGGGGTAGTAGTTCAGCCCGTGGCGGTTCCACGCGCCTTCCCAGGCGAAGTCGAACACGAACTCGCCGTAGTTGTTGGTCTTGGCATAGGCGGGTGCGGCCGCGACGAGCTGGTCGTCGCGGAAGATCAGCACATGTTGCGGGAACCAGCCGAACTGGCGGCCCAGGCACTCGTGGCGCTCCAGGCCCTCCAGAAAGGCATGACGCAGGAACGGCTCGGTGCCGCCGGTCAGGGCATCCCAGGCGGCCGGGTCGACGTCCGCCAGGCCATCACGCAACTCGATGCGCTCCGCTGGTTCCTCCGCCGGTGGGCTCGGTGCCCCGGTGTCGCCCTCGGCGTTCACGGCCTAGCCGTTCTCTTCGAGGTATTTCTCCGCGTCCAATGCGGCCATGCAGCCCGTGCCGGCGGAGGTCACCGCCTGGCGATAAACATGGTCCATCACGTCGCCGGCGGCGAACACGCCCGGTACCGAAGTGGCGGTGGCGTTGCCCTTCAGCCCGCTTTGCACCTTGATGTAGCCCCCGGCCATGTCCAGCTGGCCCTGGAAGATATCGGTGTTCGGCTTGTGGCCGATCGCGATAAACACGCCCATCAGCTCGACATCCTTCGTCTCGCCGCTTTGCGCGTGCTTGATGCGCATGCCGGTCACTCCGGAGTCGTCGCCCAGGATCTCGTCCAGGGTGTGGTTCCACTCGATTGTCACGTTGCCGTTCTTTTCCTTCTCGAACAGCTTGTCCTGCAGGATCTTCTCCGCGCGCAGGGAATCGCGACGGTGGACCAGGGTCACCTCGGAGGCGATGTTGGACAGGTACAGCGCTTCTTCGACCGCGGTATTGCCGCCGCCGATCACCGCCACCTTCTGGTTGCGATAGAAGAAGCCATCGCAGGTGGCGCAGGCGGACACACCCTTGCCGGCGAAGGTGGTCTCGGACTCCAGCCCCAGATACTGGGCGGAGGCGCCGGTGCAAATGATCAGCGCATCGCAGGTGTACTCGCCGCTGTCGCCGGTCAGTCGGTAGGGCTTGTCCTTCAGTTGCACCGTGTGGATGTGGTCGAAGATGACCTCGGTGTCGAAGCGCTCGGCGTGCTTCTTCATCCGTTCCATCAGCTCGGGGCCCTGCACGCCGTCGTTGTCGCCGGGCCAGTTGTCCACGTCGGTGGTGGTCATCAGCTGGCCGCCCTGTTCCAGGCCGGTGATCACGACCGGGTTCAGGTTGGCGCGCGCGGCATACACGGCGGCGGTCCAGCCGGCCGGGCCGGAGCCCAGGATCAGCAGCGGGCAATGGCGGGCTTCCTTCCCGCTATCCTTCCCCTTGCTGTCGGACTTGGCCTCGGATGGCCCGCCCAGCTGCACGGCGCCTGCGGCGGACTGCATGGCCCCGGTGGCAGTGGCCATCTTCGGTGCCTTGTCTGGGGCCTGGGCGGCTTCGCTCTTTTTGTTCTTCTTGTCCTTTTTGGATTTCTTGCCGTCGCTCATCGCGCTTTCCTTCTGAAGTCATATTGAATTTGGTGGCAGTGGCGGTCGGGCCGTCACTGCGGGTGTTGCACACGATACCTGATCACGGCGCAGTGTCCGGGTTCCGGGGGCTGCTGGCGTGAGTCGCGTTGCGGCCCATGGCCCACGTGGAGGCCGGCGGCGTGCGCCGAGCTCGTGGTAGTGGCCGGGTTCGGATCTAGGGAAACACTGATTAATGCACGCGCTCGCGCTCGAGTCACTTTTGCGTGCGAACAAGGCGCGGCGACTGCCGTGCAGTCATTCTGCACAAGGGAACCGCAACGCCGTGCGCGCGCCCGTTTTTGATCAACAACGGGCGGCCGAGCCCCGTCTTTCAATAGCTTGTGGGGGTTGGCACCCCAGGTTCCCCGATCCTGCGTTGCGCCGCTTTCGGGTAGAACCACTACCCGCTGCACGACGCGCCTTGTCTCGGAAAACCTGGGGTGCCAACGCGAGCGCGTGCATTAATCAGTGTTTCCCTAGGGCCTCGAATGCCGGGAATTATTGGGACGGCGCGGGGCTTTGTCCAACGGGGTCACAGGCATCGCGGGAACGGCGGGATCGCTGTCGGCATCCAACGGTTAGGGCCCTCGATTTCAGTAATCGCGGACCATAAGACATTTTCATGACTGCGCCGCCCGGAGAGACCGGCCCGTGAGTCACTACATCAGGGTTTGGTGGATAACTCGGGTGCCCGCCCGGGAATGGCGACAGGACGGGCAATGGCCGTTTTTATCCACAGCTTGCCCACGGCTTGTCCGCCTGTTGTTCTCTCTCGGGATACAATATGTAGTGGCTATGAAGTTCCCGATCCCCGATCTATAGTATTCCACGTTCGATCCAACACCAGCGCACGAGGCCCGTCATGAACAGCGAACCCTACACCGCCGAAGCCCACGAGGGCACCCAGTACCCGCCGCAAGCCGAACCGTCGGCCGAGGTCCTGGCGACCAGCCCGGGCCAGCATCAGGTGATTCGCCGTAATGGCAAGGTCACCGGCTTCGATGCGTCCAAGATCGAGGTGGCGGTGACCAAGGCCTTCCTCGCGGTGGAGGGTGGCAATGCCGCGGCCAGCCGTCGCATCCACGAGATCTCCAAGGAGGTCGCCGGCCAGGTGGTCGACAGCCTGTTCCGCCGTGCCGGTACCCAGGGCATGACGGTGCACATCGAGGACATCCAGGACCAAGTGGAACTGGCCCTGATGCGCGGCGGCCACCACAAGGTCGCGCGGGCCTACGTGATCTACCGCGAACAGCAGGCGCAAAAGCGCGCCGCCGAGGCCGCCGAGCAGGGTGTGGACGAGCAGGAGATTGCCCCGGCCTTGAACGTGACCCGTGCCGACGGCAGCCAGGCCCCGCTGGACGAGGAGCGCCTGCAGGCGGTGGTGGCCGAGGCCTGTGACGGCATCGAGCAGGTCGATGGCGAGAAGATCCTGACCGAGGCGCGCCGCAACCTGTTCGACGGCGTGGCCGAGAAGGACGTCTCCACCGCGCTGGTAATGGCCGCCCGCGTGATGATCGAGCAGGAGCCGAACTACTCGCAGGTCACTGCGCGCCTGCTGATGGATGCCCTGCGCCGCGAGGCCCTGAGCTTCGTGCACGGCCGCCCGGAAGAGGCCACCCAGGCCCAGCTGGCCGAGCGCTACGCCGAGTACTTCGGCGCCTACATCAAGCGCGCCGCTGACCTGGAGCTGGTCGACAGCGAGCTGACCCGCTACAACCTCGACAAGCTGGGCGCGGCGATCAAGCCCGAGCGCGACCTGCAGTTTACCTATCTGGGCCTGCAGACCCTGTACGACCGCTACTTCATCCACTCGGATGGCACCCGCTTCGAGCTGCCGCAGGCGTTCTTCATGCGCGTGGCGATGGGCCTGGCGATCAACGAGATCGACCGCGAGGCGCGCGCGATCGAGTTCTACAACCTGCTGAGCTCGTTCGACTTCATGAGCTCCACGCCGACGCTGTTCAACTCCGGCACGCTGCGCCCGCAGCTCTCCAGCTGCTACCTGACCAGTGTCCCGGACGACCTGGACGGCATCTACAGCGCGATTCGCGACAACGCGCTGCTGTCCAAGTTTGCCGGCGGCCTGGGCAACGACTGGACCCGCGTGCGCGGCATGGGCGCTCACATCAAGGGCACCAACGGCAAGTCGCAGGGCGTGGTCCCGTTCCTGAAGGTGGCGAACGACACCGCCGTGGCCGTGAACCAGGGCGGCAAGCGCAAGGGCGCCGTGTGCGCCTACCTCGAGACCTGGCACATCGATGTCGAGGAGTTCATCGAGCTGCGCAAGAACACCGGCGACGACCGCCGCCGCACCCACGACATGAACAGCGCCAACTGGATCCCGGACCTGTTCATGAAGCGCGTGGCCGAGGACGGCGACTGGACCCTGTTCTCCCCGAACGAGGCCCCGGACCTGCACGACTTGGTCGGCACCGAGTTCGAGAAGCGCTACTGCGAGTACGAAGAGAAGGCCGCGCGCGGCGAGTTGCGCGTGCACAAGACCATGAAGGCCGTGGACCTGTGGCGGAAGATGCTCGGCATGCTGTTCGAGACCGGCCATCCGTGGATGACCTTCAAGGACCCGTGCAACCTGCGCAGCCCGCAAAGCCACACCGGCGTGGTCCACAGCTCCAACCTGTGCACCGAGATCACCCTGAACACCTCGGATGACGAGATCGCGGTGTGCAACCTGGGCTCGATTAACCTGGCCGCGCATGTGAACGAGGCCGGCGAGCTGGATCTGCCCAAGCTCGAGCAGACCGTGAACACCGCCATGCGCATGCTCGACAACGTGATCGACTACAACTACTACTCCGTGCCGCAGGCGCGGCGCTCCAACCTGCGCCACCGCCCGGTGGGGCTGGGGGTCATGGGCTTCCAGGACGCGCTGTACAAGCTGCGCGTGCCGTATGCCTCCGAGGCGGCGGTGGAGTTTGCCGACACCTCCATGGAGGCGGTGTCCTACTACGCCATCAAGGCCTCGACCGACCTGGCCGAGGAACGCGGGCGCTACGAGAGCTTCCCCGGCAGCCTGTGGAGCCAGGGCATCCTGCCGATCGACTCCATCGACAAGCTGGCCGAGACCCGCGGCGACTACCTGCAGATGGACACCACCCAGCGACTGGAGTGGGACAAGCTGCGCAAGCGGGTGAAGAAGGTCGGCATGCGCAACTCCAACACCATGGCGATCGCACCGACCGCGACCATCTCCAACATCTGCGGGGTCAGCCAGTCGATCGAGCCGACCTACCAGAACCTGTTCGTCAAATCGAACCTGTCCGGCGAGTTCACCGTGATCAACCCGTATCTGGTGCGCGACCTGAAAGACCGCGAGCTGTGGGACGAGGTGATGGTCAACGACCTCAAGTACTACGACGGCTCCGTGCAGCCGCTGGACCGCGTGCCGGAGGACATCAAGGCCCTGTACGCCACTGCGTTCGAGCTGGACACCCGCTGGCTGGTCGAGGCCGCATCGCGCCGGCAGAAGTGGATCGACCAGGCGCAGAGCCTGAACCTATACATGGCCGAGCCCTCCGGGCCCAAGCTGGACGCCCTGTACAAGCTGGCCTGGGTGCGCGGCCTGAAGACGACCTACTACCTGCGCTCCATGGGCGCGACCCACGTGGAAAAGAGCACCGTGGCCGACACCTCGCGCGGCAACAAGCTGAACGCCGTCTCCGGCGGCCAGCAGGCGGCCGAGCCGGAGGCGCCCAAGGCCTGTTCCATCCTCGACCCGGACTGCGAGGCCTGCCAGTAAGGCAGCCCCGCCCACGGGCACCGAATACGCAGCACGCACTGATCACAACGCACTGAACAAAAGGCCCGGCCACCGCGCCGGACCGCCACCGAAAAGAAGAGGGGACACTATGCTTTCCTGGGACGATCCGATCGCAGCCATCAAAGGCGAAGGCCAGAAAGAACCCGCCGTCCGCCCCGGCATGGGCTTTCAGGAGAACGAGGCCCTGATGAGCACCGCCGGCGCCGCACCCAGCGTCTCGCCGGACCCGGAAAACGCCGGCCAGCCGCTGGCCGAGCCGAACGAAGACGCCCTGACCGGCACCGGTCTGGAAGACATCAAGATGGGTGCCGAGCGCATCCGCGTCGATGACAAGAAGATCATCAACTGCCACGCGGACCTCAACCAGCTCGTGCCCTTCAAGTACAAGTGGGCCTGGCAGAAGTACCTGGACGGCTGCGCCAACCACTGGATGCCGCAGGAAATCAACATGAACGCGGACATCGCCCTGTGGAAGGACCCGAATGGTCTGACCGAGGACGAGCGCACCATCGTCAAGCGCAACCTGGGCTTCTTCTCCACCGCCGACTCGCTGGTGGCGAACAACCTGGTGCTGGCCGTGTACCGCCACATCACCAACCCCGAGTGCCGCCAGTACCTGCTGCGCCAGGCCTTCGAGGAGGCGCTGCACACCCACGCCTACCAGTACTGCGTGGAGTCTCTGGGCCTGGACGAAGGCGAGATCTTCAACATGTACCGCGAGGTGCCCTCCGTGGCCACCAAGGCCGAGTGGGCGCTGCCGTTCACCAAGCACCTGGCGGACCCGAACTTCCGCACCGGCACGCCGGAGGCGGACCAGAAGCTGCTGCGCGAACTGATCGCCTTCTACGTCGTGTTCGAGGGCATCTTCTTCTACGTCGGCTTCGTGCAGATCCTCTCCATGGGCCGGCGCAACAAGATGACCGGCGTGGCCGAGCAGTTCCAGTACATCCTGCGCGACGAATCCATGCACATGAACTTCGGCATCGACGTGATCAACCAGATCAAGCTCGAGAACCCGCACCTGTGGACCGAAGACTTCAAGAACGAGATGCGCACCCTGATCTCGGATGCTGTTGAGCTGGAGGCGCAGTACGCCCGTGACACCATGCCGCGTGGCGTGCTCGGCATGAACGCCGGGATGTTCGAGGAATACCTGCACTTCATCGCCAACCGCCGTTGTGCGCAGATCGGGCTCGCCGAGCTGTACCCGGGGGCCGATAACCCGTTCCCGTGGATGAGCGAGGTGCTCGATCTGAAGAAGGAGAAGAACTTCTTTGAGACGCGGGTTACGGAGTATCAGACGGGTGGGGCGTTGAGCTGGGATTGAGGCGGCGACGCCGAGATCCAGCGAAGCGGAGCCAGGGAAATGGCCGTGCAGCAACAGAAGAGGGCGCCGCAATACGGCGCCCTTTTTTATTTGTGTGCGATCTCAGAAAAATAGGGAAATGCCATGTATTACAAATCCTTTCGAATAAAAAACTTCAAAGGAATCAAGGACACCAAAGTTGGACTCACTAGGAATGGCTCTACTAGCGTCTTCTCATTTGTCGGCCTAAACGAAAGCGGAAAAACCACCATTCTGGAGGCTATACATAGCTTCTTGCCAGATACCGAGACCAAGGATCTCATCGGCCAGGCCAACCGAGGTATTGGTCCATCTGTGGCAGATCAAGTTCCTAAGCACCTGTTGTCCAATTTCTCTGATGAGATATCCGTCACCGCGGCGCTGGGTATGTCTAATGATGAGAAGGGTGCTCTCATTGCTGACATTAAACAGCGTGGGTTGGTGGTCGATATAGATTCGTTTCCGGATGAGATAGAAGTAAAAAGAGTCCATCGATTCGAAAAGGGGGATCATCAACAAAGCGCGATTCTTCTTGAGACCGGCTTTTCCGTGAAAACTGGAAGGCAGAAAAACTGGAGGCAGCCCAATGCTGAAGAAAGAAAACTAATTCTACAACATATGCACAAGAGAATGCCGGGGATAGCGTATTTCCCGACATTTGTTTTTGATTTCCCCAAAAAGATATTTTTGACCAGAGAAGATGCGGGAAAGGTAAATCAGTTCTACCGAAAAGTCTTTCAAGACATCCTGGATTACGATGGTAAGGGCGACACCATTGAAGGATCGATTGTGCGGCGTATCCGAAGTGACGAAAATGTGGGGGACTGGACTGATTTCTTGCCGTCATGGCACTCGGGGGACGATAAAGCGAAAATTCAGCATGTGATGGATCGCGCTGGCTCAGTCGTTACTCAGGTAGTTTTTGGTAGGTGGAACCAAATATTCGGTGAGGACCCGAAAGGTAAAGAGGTTAATATATCCTTTGAGCCGGTCGAGGGCCAAGTTCGAGATGAGACGGGAAAAATAACCAAGACGGGGGAGCATGATCTGTACATCGAGTTTCAGATAAAGGATGGAACGAGACGTTTCAGCGTAAACGATCGAAGTCTCGGGTTTCGTTGGTTTTTCTCTTTTATGTTGTTCACACAGTTCCGGGTCGCCCGGGAGAATTCGCGCCCGGTGTTTTTTCTTTTTGATGAGCCTGCTTCAAATCTTCACGCAGCTGCGCAGCAGAAGTTGATCGAGAGCTTTCCTGAGGTGGCCAAGAACGAGAACAGCCTGGCGTATACAACTCACAGCCATTACATGGTAGAGCCCAAATGGTTGGAGCAGACATTCATTGTTACTAACAGAATGGACGCGCCGCCTGAGTCAATAGTTGAGTCTGCCGCGCTGTCGGAAGAGGCGCTAGATATTAGAGCAACTCCCTATCGTCAGTTCGTAAACCGGAATCCAGGTAACACCAGTTACTTTCAGCCCATTTTGGATAGGCTTGAAGTGGTGCCTTCTCGTTTCGATATGAAGCAGCCCTCCATAGTGGTGGAAGGGAGGTCCGATTATTATGTGTTGAGGTATGGTTCGCATCTTCTCGAAAAGGATGTTTGTGCGATTCTTCCGGGGCTTGGGGCTGGGACGCTTGGCGCGCTGGTGGCGCTTCAAGTTGGTTGGGGGCTAGAGATGGTTTTTCTCCTAGATGGTGACTCAAAAGGCAAGACCGAAAAGAACCGTTATGTTGTAGACTTTGGTATGTCCGCGGATCGTGCGGCGACGCTAGACGAGCTTCTCACTGGTGTCTGCGAGATTGAAGATATTTTGGACGACGAGGCAGAAGGAAGAATCGCTGAAGCTTTGGCGCTCGATGGGCGGCCAAATAAGAAGCATGTTCGCAGGTTTTTTCAGGAGAGGTTGGCTAGGGAGGATGTTGTGGATCTTGGGGCACACTTCCGCGCTCGCATTGCGGCGGTGTTTGCCACGCTTGAAGAAAGGTTGGCGATTACGTAATGGCTGAAATAAAGGGGTCGGACCACGGTAAGCCTCGGATGGAGGAGAAGAGGACACCCATGATTACTTGACGGTCTGATGCGGGGTGTCTA
Source organism: Thioalkalivibrio sp. ALJ1 (assembly GCF_000745395.1). Lineage (NCBI taxonomy): Bacteria > Pseudomonadati > Pseudomonadota > Gammaproteobacteria > Chromatiales > Ectothiorhodospiraceae > Thioalkalivibrio > Thioalkalivibrio sp. ALJ1. The sequence goes on from NZ_JQIW01000004.1 coordinate 104,716, forward strand.
GGTGCGTGCTATTTGTTGTAGGATTTCTTTTGCAAGCGTACGTTTCGACCAGGGTGCTTGATGTGTAGTGGTCAAGTGATTTCGGACACCTCGATCGGTGTTTCGGCTGCCCATTTTCAAGAAGAAGGAAGAAGAGGACACCCATGATTTCGTTTTACAAAGGTTAAGAAGAGTTCGGGATCTAGTGAATCTATCCTGGGTGTCTTGGTAAGGGCGAAGAAGAGGACACCCATGATTTCTTGACGCCGCAAGGCTTCACACCGCCTCAAACGCGCCTGAACCAAGACGTTATATGCAAAGGAGGGGGTATGGGATTCTTCGGCGGGCCTTCTAAGGGCACTCTATTAACTATGTCTCAGGGCATTGCCGCTGTAGCCATGCAGATTCAGATGCTCCAGCAGTCTGAAGGCTCGGAAAGAGAAGCCATTTTGGCGAGCATGCGCAGTGAAGGCGCGCCAACAAGCATGAATCAGCTTGTTCAAATGGCGGCATCTGTAGTTCGAGAGCAGGGCATGGGCTGGTACAAAAAGAATCAATTTCTCGGGATGATCTATGGCAGTTTGATGAGCATGGGGTTTTCCAGGGCAGATGCAAGCTATATCAAGGGTCAAATTGAGCTGCTCTCTTGAAGCGGCGGGAGAGATAAATGTCTATTGTGAGCATTATCGCATTTATAGTGGCCGCCCATAGCGCGATCATGATTGTCGTGCTTCTGGCAAATCCTGATTGGTACGTAAGAAAAGCTATAGCTGCGGGAGTTACTCCAAATCTATCTGCTGCGATCACTACCAAAGTGATACTTGCTGCGGTGGCGGTTGCTATAGGTGCATATGCGCTTTGAGAGGTCCAATAACGGGGTCGGACCGGCAGAAAAGAAGGAAAAGAAGAGGACACCCATAAAAGAAGAGGACACCCATGATTTCTCCTGATTAGCGACGAGAGTCAGCCAGGCTCACAGGGTGAGCCACCCCCGGGCGTACGCTGAGGCTACACAGCGAGCGGAGGGTGCCACCATGGCGCAGAATCGGATTCAGTTTCAGCCGGGGATGTCGTTGCCGGCATTGATCGCCCAGTACGGCACCGAGGCCCAGTGCGAGGCGGCGCTGGAGCGGGCCCGATGGCCGGACGGCTTCCGCTGCCCGCGTTGCGGGTGCCAAGCCCACTGTGTCCTGCACGGCAGCCCGCGCAAGCTGTTTCAGTGCAACGCCTGTCGGCATCAGGCCTCGCTGATCGCCGGCACCGTGATGCAGGGAACGAAGCTGCCCCTGACCACCTGGTTTCTGGCCATCCATCTGCTCAGCCAGGCCAAGACCGGGCTCTCGGCGCTGGCGCTCAAACGCCAGCTGGGCGTCAGCTACCGCACCGCCTGGGCCCTTCAGCACAAACTGATGCAGGCGACCAGTAATAACGGGGTCGGACCACGGTAACCCCCGGAAAGATCGAAGGAAAATGGTCGAGAAAGGGTGTAATTCGAGCTTATAGGGGTCATTTTGGGCAGGAAATGGGCCTTCCAGGGAGGGAAGCCATGCCACGGGCGAATTGCCATCACTTGCCGGGCCATGTCTGGCACATCACGCACCGCTGCCATAAGCGGGAGTTTCTGCTGAAGTTCTCGCGCGACCGTGGAAGAAGAGGACACCCATGATTTGTTCTCCGCTCCTTCGTCGCTCCGAAACGTCCGCTGTGCCAAGCGTTAGAACAAGAGGGCAAAATGGAACCCATTACTCTGGCAACATCCCTGGCGACCATTGTTGGTCTGATGGGGACATATCGGTCAGAACGGCGGGCAAACGAGAGCGCCGACCTAGATGACTTCCTGAGGTGGCTAAGCGACCATGGCTTCCAGGAGCTTACGGCGGAGCTCGAGAGGAACACGCAGCTCAGCGTGAGCATAAGGGCCCTCCTCAGGGAGCGGACGGACGTTCTACTTGCTCAGTTGGGTCGTTTGGATCAAATGTTGAGCGCCCTTGCGGCACATGTTGAGGTGCTGGGTCCACTTGCTCAGGCCGTGCGGCCGGAGGAGCAGCTGTCGGATCAGGCGGTTTCGGTTCTCCAGCAGTTGGAATCGAAGGAGTCAAAGGGGTTTCTGGTGTCCGAAGCGCTTAACAGGCCGCCGATCCTTCTCTCACTCGATGGTGAGGGGCAAATTGACTACCAGGAGCATCGTTTCCTTGAGGACGATCTTCAAACGCTAGTGGGGTTAGGGCTTCTCCGGCTCGACTACAATTCACAAGGAGGCTCGCTCTACCTCGCTACGCGTGCCGGGTCGCGCTTCCTTCAATCTGTGAAAGCAGAGTTCTAACCTCAAGTTGCAGCCGACGGCTTCGCTGCGGCTGAGCTTCGCGTTGGGAACAGGAAAAGAAGAGGACACCCATGATTTCTTGACGGTCTGAGGCGGGCTGTCTAGGTTTGTGCGGATAACGGGGTCGGACCACGGTAACCCACGGAAAGATCGAAGAGAAAGGGTATAGAAAGGGTGTAATTGGAGCTTATCGGGGCCATTTTGGCCAGGAAATGGGTCTTCCAGGGAGGGAAGCCATGCCACGGGCGAATCGCCATCACTTGCCGGGCCATGTCTGGCATATCACGCACCGGTGCCATAAGCAGGAGTTTCTGCTGAAGTTCGCGCGCGACCGCCGGTTGTGGCGAGAGGAGTAACGGGGTCGGACCACGGTAACCCTCGGAAAGATCCAAGGAAAATGGTCTAGAGAGGGTGTGATTGGAGCTTATCGCGGCCATTTTGGCTAGGAAATGGGTTTTCCAGGGAGGGAAGCTGTGCCACGGGCGAATCGCCATCGGTTGCGAGGCCATGTCTGGAAAGAAGAGGACACCGATGATTTCTATGGTCCGAGGCGGGCCAACAATAAGCGGGCATCCGTGATTTCTTCTTCTAGACTCCGTGGGGGGACCATTCGGTCTCGAGGCAAGCCCGTTGCAGGACGGGAAGGAGGCAGGTCATGCGCATGGCAAAGTCCGAAGTGCCCGAGGTGTTCAGCGCACCGGGGGCAGTCGCGCGTCAGGCCCTGGAGTTCGGTGACGCAACCGATTACACGCAGATGACGGGGGAGTACTTCTCGCTGGAGGCGGGCACCGACATTACCCCGCTGCTCCACGGTTTGAAGGAGGACCTCTGCCAGTCACCCCACTGGGGGTACATGATTCAGGGCCGCCTGATCATGACGTACGGGGATGGTAGCGAGGAGGCGGTATCCGGTGAGGATCTCTTCTACTGGCCTCCTGGGCACACCCTCCGGGTGGAAGAGGACGCCGAGATCATACTCTTCAGTCCGCAGCATGAGCACTGCGAGACCCTGAACCACCTGAAGAAGCAGATCGAAAGCTGATCTTCCTTTACCGGTGGCAGAGCAGAAGAGGACGCCCAAAATTTCTTGACGGTCTGAAGCGGGCTGTCTAGGTGTGTTGGGGAGTGGATGGACCAGGGAGGGTCCGCAGATGACGCGAGCCAGGAAGGAGCGCGTCTCGGCTGAGGTGACGCCGTATTACCCCTGTATCTGTCGCTGTGTACGCCGTGCGTTCCTGTACGGCGTGGCTTCCTGGTGAGGTTAGAACGATGAGCACTGGCGTGGCTGACCTCGGTGCGGGGTCTTGTAGCCTGGTACCGAGCGGGCCAGGTTGCCAGGTGGCAGGCACGCTTGCACAGGCTGGCTGGTTAATGCGCAAGCCTGAACGAACAAACGGCGCGGAGGAAGAATGCGGAGGATGGTTGCGGGGCCGGCTCTGGGAAGGCCGTTACAAGAGCCAGAGCCGACGAAGAGGACCCCGCATGACCTTTGAGCTCCCGTTAAGTCTTCCGCGCGGGTTCAATGTCGTTGTTTCTCCTCGGGCGCCCGCGAAACATGTAGGCAGCGGAGAACATGGCCATCAGGCCCGCAATCATGAGGGCCAGGCTACCAGGGAGCGGGACCGCTACAGGATCATCCTCGGTGAGGTCCCAGAAAGTCGTTGTCATCCCCCAGTCCGAACTTGGCACTCCCGGGTCTTCATCGTCGCGAGTTCGTCCCCGCCACATGTGTTCGGTGCTTTCTTCGTGCGCCGTTGACTGGAAGTTGGCCCAATCCCCCTCATGGGTGAGCTCGCCATCGGCACGGATATCGATCAGTAGGTTGCCATCGCTGGGGTCGTAGTAGAACGTTTCGCCACTGATGGTAAATGGGTGATCGCTACTGCCATCCAGAGTCAGATCGGTAAAGTAATGGTCCACTTCTCCGAAATTGTCTTCCAGCGGAAGGTTGGTGTCGGCGGGGTCGGCGTCGGTGATCGAGAAACGTATGTCGAACGATCCGCTGACCAGATTGCCCTGTCCTGCCACCGACCAGAATCCGAACGCATCGATGTTAAGGGGCTCGGAGAACAGTTCCGCTCCGTAGATGTATTGCGTCTGTTGCGCCAGATCGCAGCCGAAGGGAATGCAATTCAGTCCGTCGAGCTCTTCGCCAACATTAATTGGTGCGGCAGAGGCGGTACTCGACAGGAACGCACCCGGTACGGAGAGCGCTATCGCGAACAGTGTGGGTGCCTTCCAGCGTTTCATTGAGATCATCTTGGGAACCCCGCTACATTTCGACTGTAAGCCTATGTTTCTTAAAGCAAATGATGTGCCATTCAGTGGGGGTGTCGCTGAGGGGCGCCCATGACGGGCGTTTGGCGGTGCCCACGTGTCTCGTGACCGGAGCGGCCAAGATGAGCATCGAGGTAAGTGTAAATCCTGCTTTACGCCGATCGGCCTTCATCAGCCTTGGTCCGGGCGAGCGCGTAAAAAATATTGACACCCGGCGCGGAAGGAACAGGGTGAGAAAAGGGAGAAAAGGACACCCATGATCTCGTTGCGGCAAACTCGGGCGCATTTCCCTTCCCCCGAGGACTCCATGACCCGAACACTGTTGCTGATCGTCCTCTTCTACACGCCGTCGGTATGGGCGGAGGCGCCGGAGCCGATGGTGCCCGTCGACTATTACGACTTCGTGTTCGCGACCGAGCCGCGGCTTTCGCCGGATGCGGGCCATGTCGCCTTCGTGCGCAGTCGCGTGGACGATGAACGCCACAATCGGGAATCGAGTATCTGGATGGTGCCAGCCGATGGCTCCGAATCGGCACGGCAGTTCACCCAGGGTGATTCCGATCGGCATCCCCGTTTTTCTCCCGATGGGCGGCAAATGGCCTTTCTGAGGACCGTCGACGAGGACGCCCAGATCCATCTGATGCCTGTTGACGGTGGTGAAGCCCATGCCATCACCGAGATTCAACAGGGCAGTATCGCGGACTTTGCATGGCTGCCTGATGGTCAACACCTGATCGTTACCCTGACCATCGACCCGGCCGTCGAGGATCCCGCGCAGGAGGAGCGGGGGGATGACGCACCGCAGGCGGATGTGAAGATCTATTCGCGGCCGCTCAGCCGTCGTGAGTCGCAGGGGTGGCTGGATGAGAGCCGTCGCACCTTGTGGTTGCTGGATGCGGAAAGCGGCGAGCTCGAGCGTTTGGCAGGGGACGCCGAGTGGAACTACAACAACCCGACGGTTTCGCCCGATGGCCGCTTCCTGGCGTTCAATGCCGACCGCAGCGGCCGCGAGTACGACGGCAGCTTCAATCAGGACGTCTACCTGCTCGACCTTGAAAGCCGTGAGGAACGCAAGCTGGCCGCGCCCGACGGGCGTGCCACCGGCCCACTGTTCTCGCCCGACGGGCGCCAGGTCGCCTTCCTCTATCAGTCAGACCGCTTTCGTCCCGTGGAACTGCACCGCATCGGGATCGGCAACGACGACCACGAGGTACTGCACGATGGCATGGACTTCTCCGTCACGCAGGCCTGGTGGCCCGAGGGGTTCGATCGTCCCCTGGTATGGGCGGATTTCCGCGGCAGCCGTCCACTGATTCGCTTGCACCCCGATGGTGATAGCGAGGTGGTCCTCGGTGACAAAGCCGCTCTCAGCGATGTCGACTTTGCCGCCGATGGCGAGTCCCTTGCCTTGCTGGTCGAAGACGAAACCCGGATGCCGGAGGTGCACGTCGCCGACAGTGACGGGTTCGAGTCGCGACGCCTGACGGGTTTCAACGACGCCCTGCTGGAATCGCGGTACCGGACCGAGCTCGAACGCTTCAGCTACGAGGTCGAGGACGGCCGGACGGTCGATGCGTTCCTGCTGCGGCCCAAAGAATTTGACGCCGGCGATGACTGGCCACTGGTACTCAACATTCGTGGCGGCCCGGCGCATATGTGGGGCCATCGCTGGTTCCACGAGTTCCAGATGATCGCGGGCGCGGGCTACGCGATGCTGTTCACCAACTATCGGGGTTCGACCGGCTACGGCCACGAGTTCCAGGCCTCGGTGCACCAGGACTACGGTGGGGTCGACTATCGCGACAACATGCAGGCCCTGGACGCGGCGCTGGAGCGCTTCGACTGGATCGACGAGGAGCGCCTGTTTCTGACCGGCGGCAGCCATGGCGGCTTCCTGACCAACTGGATCACCACGCAGACCGACCGCTTCCGCGCGGCGGTGACCCAGCGCAGTGTCTCCAACTGGATCTCCGAGGCCGGCACCCAGGACTACGTGCCGGCACGGATGAATGCCGAGTTTGGCGGCACGATCTGGACGAACTACGACTATTACTGGGGACGTTCACCGCTCAAGTATGCCGACCAGGTGAGTACGCCGACGCTGATCATCCACTCTACCGATGACCGGATCACGCCGATTGGACAGGGCCAGGAATGGTTCTACGCGCTACTCAACAACGACGTGGAGAGTGAACTGGCGGTATTCGATGGCGAAGGCCACAACCTGTCCCGGGACGGCACCCCGGTGAATCTGGTCAAACGCCTGGAGCTCATCCTCGAGTGGTTTGAGCGCCATGAACCGTGAGCCGCAGTGCGAGGCATTGATTGTGAGGCGGGTGGCCAGTCGGGGAGAGGGATAAGAGGACACCCATAATTCCTTCTACAAAGCCTCGCGTGTTGGAAGCGCTAACTGCCACAGGAGAGACCCATGCACGATGCATTCCTCTGGAATTTCCTGCTGTACTCACTGGCGATCAACTACGGGATTCTTGTTTTCTGGTTCATTGCCTTTCTGTTTGCGCGGGACTCAATTCATAGACTTCATAGCAAGTGGTTTCGGCTGAAGCCGGAGCAGTTTGACGCCATTCACTATGGCCTCATGGGCGCTTACAAGCTCGGAATCATCCTGTTCAATGCCGTCCCGCTACTGGCTCTCTGGCTAGTGGGGCGCGGTGTCAGCTGAGAGAACGAAGAAGAGGACACCCACGATTCCTGGTCAGGAAGACCAACGGATATTGATCTACAGAGTACGGTCCAGTTCGTTCCGGACGATGCTGCCGCCCTTCATGATCAGGTCCAGGTGGTCGGCGGGTGCATCGAGCCAGTCCAGGCTGGCCGACGGGTCGGCATCGACCACGAGCAGGTCGGCCAGGGCCCCTTCGGCGATGACGCCGAGCCGGCCGGGGTAGGGGGCACGGTCGCCGGATAGGGCGAGCAGTTGGCCGGCCGCTCCGGTGGCCATGTGCAGGGCCTCCAGCGGGGACATGAAGCGGGTCAGCTTGGCCAGTTGGCGGCCCTGGCTGGCGGCGCCCTCGGGGCTGAACAGGATGTCGGTGCCGAAGGCCATGGGCACGCCGTACTGGCGGCCCAGTTCGAAGGCGCGCTCGGTGCCCGCGCTCACCTGGAGCTGCTTGGCCCGGGAGACGGGGTCCGTCTTTGGGTTGGCGTCCTCGTCGTCCAGAAAGGGCTGAATGCTCCACCACACGTCGGCGTCCGCCATCATGCGCACCGTCTCCTCGTCCGCGAGCTGGCCGTGCTCGATGGAGCGCACCCCGGCACGGATCGCGCGCTGGATGCCCTGCGGCGTGTAGACATGGGCGCATACGTAGGTGCCCCAGTCCGCGGCGGCGCGTACGGCGGCTCGCATCTCCTCTTCCAGGTACTGGGCGGTGTCCAGCGGGTCGTACAGGCTGGAGACGCCGCCCCCGGCCATGATCTTGATCTGGCTGGCGCCTTGCATCAGTTGTTCCCGGGTGCGGCGCAGCACCTCGTCCACGCCATCGGCGATCGCAGCGACACCGCTGCTCTCGATGTAATTCGGCGGGGTGCTCGGCATGCGTGGCAATTCGTGGCGCTGGCGAAAATCGCCGTGCCCGGAGGTCTGGGAGATCATCGCGCCGCAGGGGAAGATGCGCGGGCCGGCCACCGCGCCGCGGTCAATGGCCATCTTCAGGCCGAAGGCCGGGCCGCCGAGATCGCGCACAGTGGTGAAGCCGCGCATCAGGGTCGCGCCGGCCTCGCGCCCGGCCATCAGGTGCAGGAAGCCGATGTCCGCTGTCATGGCGGTCATCTGGCTAACCCCGACCAGCGTGCTGTGCCAGTGGGCGTCGATCAGGCCGGGGATGACCGCGCGCCCGCCGCAGTCGATTGTGCGTGCGGCGGTCGGGCCCTCGCCGTGTCGGGGTAGTGCGGCGATGCGGCCGTCCTCGATCAGGATGTCCACGTCCTCGCGCATCTCGAGGGTCTCGCCGTCGAACAGTCGCAGGTGTGTGAGCAGCAGCGGTTGCCCGGGTTCACCGGCCTTGACCTCGCGCGGGGCGAGGCCGAAGCCCGCGAACATGCCCAGCACGGCGGCGGCACCGCCGAGGAACTGGCGCCGGTTCAGGTCGGCCTCGATGCGCCGGAGGGCCGCCTGGGTATGGGCCGCGCCACAGTGGCAGGGGTTGATGTCGGCGTTCGCGCCGTGCGGTGCACAACAGGCCATGCCCATGACGGTGAGGCTCCTCGTTAACGCGCGCGGCATCTGGATACGGCACCGAGCGGATCGCGGCGCTCCCGACGCCCGCACGGATGCCGGAATCCCGGCCGCTGCCGATCGCGAGCGATAGCCGGGGCATACCTGCAGCATACCCAAGATCGGGCGCGCGTCTACTGGCCTGACCGGGGCGCGGTGCCGCGTTCTCCGGCCGGACTGTCGGGCCAGGTCGAAGATAGGAAGAAGAGGACACCTATGATGTCTTGTTAGGGTGAGATTGATCCGGCGAAGCCGAGACCCAACGCAGCGGAGCCAGGCAAATGGCGATGTAGTAACAGAAGTGGGTGCCGCAAGAAGGCGCCCTTTTATTGCGCTCGCTTTGGGCATGAGGGGCAAAAGACAAGGCCTGCCCCCCCACACGTGCCCCGTGTTAACCAAAGGGCCGGGCCGATCAAGCTGATCGGCTCGGCCACTTCGTTCCTTCTAGAAGGGCTCATGTCGGAAGCATCGGAACCCGTTCTCAGAACATTTCGAGTTCATGTTCTTGAACCATCTTCCACATGCTCACATGTCCGTTCGGGAAGACCTTGAGCTTGATCACCTCGTCATTGCCCTGGCGAATTTCCTCGATAGCTTTTACGGGTGAGATACCGATGAGTTCGGCGATGACCAGTGGATTGACGCCGCTATGACCGACAATCATCACGGTGCCCGACGGATGGCTGGCAACAATTTCGCGTGTTGCAAGACCTACACGATTCGCGATGGAAGACAGACTCTCGCCTCCATCCATGTCGTCGTCCAGGTCCGTAAACCGCGGGCGAAACTCGTCCGCCACTTCTTCTGCAACTTCACCCTCGTATTTGCCGCGCGATCGTTCGTTTAGCATCGTAAGGGGAGTAATTGGTGCTCGTGCCGCAAACACTTCGGCTGTTTCGATTGCTCGCGCCAAGCCGCTCGGATAAATGTGATCCACCTGTACATTGGCAAGGGCTTCGGCATTTGCGTAAGCCTGTGAACGGCCGGTCGCATTTAGAGAATTGTCTGTATCTCCTTGCAGGCGGCCCTCCTTGTTCCAGTCAGTCTGCCCGTGACGAACGAGATAAATGGTTAAAGGCTCATCGTGTGCACCCGGGGCGCTCGTCGCGATGGCGGGAACGAAACTCGCGGCCACGAAAAAGGCCATTAGAGCAGCCATCAGAAGGTGCCGCGGGGCGAAGATGGAGTGGCGAAGAGAAAGTGATTTACGCGTTGCACTAAGCATTGAGCGTCTCCTCATGTGTGAGAGATTCGTGCCGACTTCTAGCTGCATCGACTAAGTCACCGTCCCACAAAGAGGTTGTACCTAGGTTTCGACGATATGACGATCCAGTTACCTTTGAGACCATCGCGGATTTTCCCACGTGACCGGTTGAATAACGGGGTCGGACCACGGTAAACATCGGAAGTAACGTTAAGGAAATCGAATTGGATATCGACCTCGGCCCAGCCTTCGTGAACGCGGCTCTGCAGTTCTAGTGGGCCTGGTTGCTTGCGGCGCTGGTTGAAGTCGCTCGTTTTCCAAAGGTGCAGGGCTGGCTCGGCGAGCTGTGGGTAAGCCTGATGCTGGCGGTTGGCCTGGACGGCAAGTCCGGCCGCGTGGTTCACGACGTCATGCTCCGCACCGCGGACGGCACCACGCGGGTCGATCATGTGCTGGTGTCGCGATTCGGGGTCTTCGTCGTCGAGACGAAGAACATGCGGGGCTGGATCCTTGGGAGTGAGCGCCAGGCCCAGTGGACACCGAAGACCTATCGCCGGTCGTTCCGTTTCCAGAACCCGTTGCGCCAGAACCATCGCCACGAACGGGCGGTGGCCGAGGTTCTGGGGCGGCTCGCAGTATCCCGCGTGTCGCGGGATCAGGGGGCAAGAAAGCAGTGAGTATGAAAAGACTCCGACATTTGCTTGCGCGGGCTTTCCTGCTGCAAGGCGCGTCATGATGTGGTTACCGCTGGACTGAGCCAGCTACTTGAGCGCATGTTTTCGAGAGTCAGGCATGCCGTTCAGGGCGGCTTTGTGGACGGGGGCTTTTGGTGGAGTTGTCTATGCGGTGTTTCGAACGGGCGTTGGCGGGGCTGGCACTGGTCGGTTTGCTGGTTGTTGGCCTGGGAGGATGTCACCCGAACACCGAACCTGCCAGCACCGGCGGTGAGATGGTAGCCGGTACCGAGGGCATCGATTGCGGCGATCATCTGCCGCTGAGTTATTCGCCCGATGGGCAATGGTTGGCGTTCTGGCTATGGACCAATCGCGGTGAAAATGCACCTCCCAAGCATCGGCTGGCCTTGCTCGATCTGTACACTGGCATCCGCCATCTGCCGGAACCCGATGGGCGCGAGAGCAACGGTGACGCGGCAACCGCCGCACCACGAATCGACAAGCTTTGCTGGAGTCGTGATGGACAACGCCTCCTGACCGGTGTGTTGCCTCCCGACGCCAACGAGGCGACGCCCGTACAGCCGTCCTCCGCATCGTTGAGAGTGAAACCGCGCGGCCAGCAACGACCGGCTGTGGTTCACGCAATCGACCTTGACCGGCCCGATCGAATGGAACGAGTCGATACCGCTGCATGTGGTGCTGAAGACATCGGTCACTGGCGATTTGAGCCGCCGTATCAGGATGACTGGACCCAACTGGGCAAGGCGCAAGTCAAGAAGGTGGATCCGCGCCTGATCAGGCTGGAACTATCGGGTGGCCGCGTGCTGGGTGAACATCGACCCGTTCGCTGGAGTACGCGCTCGCTGATGGTATCTGACCACGCCTGGTCACCTGACCAGATGCAGCTTGCCTACGTGGTTCGCGAGTTGCGCGGAAGCTGGGGTGGGCTGTCGCATACCTGGCTGACGGCTGTCGACGCCGAGCCCGTGCAACTGCTCAGCGGTGCCGTCTACGCCATGCAATGGCGCAATGATCAGGAACTGCATCTGTGCCTGAGGCGACCCGGGCAATCAGAGTCGGCGGTTTTCGCCTGGCAATCTCCCTTCGACTAGCTCCGGACGCTGTTGGCTTCGATGTGATTCGAGTACCCCCAAGGTAAAAGCCAGTATCCTCAAGGCCAGGAGCCGGCTACTGCTGTCTCACTTGTACGGCCCTGGCCACAAAACATCTGGGGACTGGCCTGTTTCCGATCATGGAGAAGGTCGACCATGGCGGAGAGGAACAGGGAGGACTCTCAGTCTTTCTCCCGATGTTTGCGCCCATGCTTGTGAACGAGAAGGCGAGCCGCCGCTAATGACTGGCGTTAACGGGCCGGGCAAGGTTCACCGCCTGCTGTGAGGTGCAAGGGCCCGTCGGGCAAGAGGCGAAGATGATGACACCCGTGATTTGGCCCCTGAGTCTTTACCTGTGGAGGATTGTCCGGTGGGTCGTGCAGGCGTGACGGCGGGACCAGCCCGGAGGCGCGTCGGTGCACTCAGGTGGAGTGCGTTCGCTGTAACGAGCGGGGTCACTCTCCTCCTTGTAGCGCTGCCTCCGGCTGAGGTCTGGGGTCGGTGGGGATGGGGTGTTGTTTTGCTTGTTGTCTGTGCCTGGGGGGTCGCACTGACGAGTGCGTGGCTTGGCCGTCGATTTGCGGCTGCCCCGGTGCAGGCTCCGGGAGTGTGGTTGCTCGTGGCCGTTGGGCTCGCCGGTTTCATGCTCACGGCGCTTTTCTGGACCCGGGCCGCTCTGGGGGTGCCCACGGGCTTTCTGGGCGACCTCGGGTGGAAACTGGGAGCGCTTTTTGGAGGGTGGCCATGGCCGGCCCTGCTGCTGGCCGGGCTTATGGGGCTATGGTTTCGTCCTCGGGGCTCCGGTGGTCCAGCCTTCCTTGGCGTCGCCTTGGTCGCGGGCACCCTCGGATGGATGGTGCATTTCCCGGTGGCGGATACGATCCGGTCGAGTTCGGTTGCCTGGGCCGATGAAGGGCGCCGGATACTCGAGGAGCCCCTTGCCACCCGGCCGGGGCTCGCGGCGCTGAGAGTTCTCGGTCAGCCCCGACATCTTGAAGTGCGCCCCGATACGCTTCATCTGGGGCCCGACGAGACACGAACGCTGGAGGTACACGGGCGGAGGTTCCCGGGCAGTCGTTCGAATCTCTCCCGACCGAGCCAGGGGGTTCGCCTGCGTGTCTCGGATCCTTCGGTCGTAGAAGTCGTTCGAGCGCCCGAGGGGGATCGCTGGGCACTCAAGTCTCTGGCGCCCGGCACCAGTGCCGTCGAGGTCCGTGCCGGAGCGGCCACGCAGTGGATCGGCGTTCGTGTATCGAGTGACGACGGAGGGAGGGATTCCCGGCCAGCCGATGTGACCGACCGTGTGATCTTTCGAGTTGATGAGCCGCGCGAGCCGGGGCCCTCCGGTGGCTTTGCGCTTCGTCAGACGGTCCGGGTCACCAACCACTCCGACGTTGCGCTGGTCGGGCCGCTCTACCTGGTCATCGGGCAGTCCGCCGAGGCGGAGCCCGTACTGGTGGGGACTGGGCGGGTTAGACACCCGACCGTGCTGGCGGCCTTCGGTCCCGATTGGCGCGTCTCAGTAGCGGAGATCTTTCCCGGGCCAGATGGGCTACGCCCCGTCGTGCCCGCGCTGCCTCCGGGTGCAAGCTCGGAGCTGGAACTGCGCGTAGTGGCCCCGCTGAACCCTGATGCCCCCGAAGTCGAACTGCGCGCGTTCGCAAGCGTTCGGTCTCCTTGAACGCAGCGGCAAATGCCAAGAGAGGAGGGCACGCAGCATTTCACCTCACGAGCGGCGCAGAAGCGGCGCAGAACGGGACAGCCATGATTTCTTGACGGCCTGAGGCGGGCTGTCTAGGTTTCAGGGGTGGGCGAGAAGATGACACCCATCATTCTTGCTCGTGAGAACCGGCGGTTAGCGAGGTCTGACCTCGGTCTCAACGCAGGGAAAGGAGTCCAGCATGGCAAGGCGTGGTTTTGGACCAGCTAGTCGTTGGCAATCGATCGATCGTTCCTCCGCTGGGACCCCTGGTAAGAGAACCGGATCGGGAACCGAGACCGCGCCACCTCCAGGCGAGCAGACCACGGTGGAGGGGTCGCTGGAGTTTGTCTTGCTGTCGTCCCTGAAGCGGCTGCCGTTTGTGGGCAAGAATGATGGCCGCACGGTCGCTGAACTGAAGATGTCCGGCACCACGATCGCGCGACTGCGACGCCCGCCCGGGACATTCGCAGCCTTGTTCGGGGAACACGAACTGCACTTCGCCACGACCCGTATGCGGCTGGCACGACGCTCGGACCGTGGGATTCTGAAAACCCTGCGGCAGGAGGTCAGTTTCTTTGGTTCCATGCCCCGACGTCAACGGGAGTGGCGAGCGGGAGCTGGCACGGTGACCCGCATCGAGGAAAACAGCCAAGATCGCAATACCCTGAGTGGCGGATTTCGCTTGCGTGATGTCGGTTACGTGTTAAAAGGCCAGCAGGCGGACTGGCATTACCATTTCGCCTATACCCTTTACGATGCTCAAGGGCCTGTCGCCACATTCGACCCGAAGACGGGTTTATTGTCCGAACGCGGCTGGTTCCTCGAGGCGTCGCGGCCCCTCCCCGTGGCCGCGATCGCAATCGCCAGCCACATGGCCATGTGGCTGGAAGAAAGCGTTGGGGGATCGGGAGGCGCCGGGGGCGGTGGAGGCCCCGGAGGTGGCGGGGGTGGTGGCTGCTAGTTGAGAGGCAGGGAAGAGGACACTCAGGGTTGCTTACAAACGCGTCTCGCCAAAGGCATGCCCCGAGGGTTCCGTTGGCATATTCGCACGGACTGGCTCAGGCTCGTTTGGCCTGGGCGACGGGGCAGGGAGCGGCAGGATGATCACGGGGCTGAGACGGGTAGCGCTGTGGGCGGTTGGGCTATCGCTGGTCGGTGGATGGAGCGGGTTCGGGTGCACGGCTGCCCGGCACAGCGGGATGCAGCGTGGCTGGGAGGGTGAAGGTCTGTTGCGGAAGCTGGCCGAGCTCAACAACGTTGCGGACGCCTGCGAGTACGCGAGTTGTCGTGCGGATATCGATCCGGCCCATACTCGCATTATGTTTTACGACTGACGCGTCCGGAAGCGACATCGCAGCAAGCGCATGGCCTTGCCGATTGCGGAGGGGAACGGATGATCTTTGTGTTCGAGATCCATCTCCGTCCGGGCTTTTCCGCCGAGGAGTATGCCGATGCCTGGGTGCGGGCCAGCCGCACCATCCAGCAGGCCCCCGGTGCCCGTGGCACCCGGTTGCACCGGAAGATTGGCGATCCGCACGTACTCCTGGCTATCGCGCATTGGGAATCGAAGGACAAGCGCGATGCGATGGAGGCGGACCAGCCGGACGACGTACTCCGCATCATTGCGGAGCAGGCGGCGTGCGTGGACGTCCGGGTCATTGGCGAGTTCGAGGACCCTGCATGGTACGTGGATCCACCTGGAGCGGATGACGCGAGTCGTCCCGGACCTTTGGATGTCGGGGCCCGATCTTGAGCACGACCGGAATGAAAGGTTACGTGGCCCCACCGTAGGCAATGACCGTTTGGTCGCGGCCTGAACGCTCCGCGTTGTACAGCGCTTAATCGGTTCAACGGATGAGAGTGTCAACGTTTTCGCCGGTCCGATAACGCGCCACACCGGTAAAACAGGTCTGTCCATATGGGCCAGCAACGAAGCAGAGTGCACCCGCTATGTCCCATTCAAGAAATGGAATGAAGGGGAGGGCCCATCACTTCATGACGGCCTGAGTTGGGCCGTCTTGTTTTCACGGAGGCATCGGGATCCAGCACAGTGGGTCAGGTCTTGTGTCTCGCTCTCCCAGTCTGGTTATGCATCACGCGCGCAAGAAGTGGCACAGTGGCTTGTGCATGGCATGACCCTGCGGTTTGTTCCTCTCGTTAAGGCGTTTGGGTGACATACGCGTTACCCTGTAATTTCGTGGAACCAGAAGTGCCGGGTAGATATCGTTTCCGAGCGTCATTGAGGCCCACGAGCCTAATTCCGGGGGGCAGCCGATACGCAAGGGGGCAGGCTTTGCGCTTGCGAAAGGTCGCTGGGAATGTTGCGGGCTTGGCATTCGAGCTCTATATCCGTGCGCTTTGGCCTTTGCCGTCACGCCAGAAGGTGGCGCACCTGCAGTGGGTCCGTCGGCGGCTCCCGATCGCGCTGTTGGGCCGCTGGATCCATTCATGCAACCACCGCCTCGCACCCGCCGATTCTCTGAAGCTCATTGACGGGCTGTTCGGTGCCTACCTGCAGAACCCTCACCTTTACCGGACCCGTAAACCGGATGGCTCGAATGCCACAGGTACCTACTCGAGCCCGGACATGCGAGATGCCCTCAATGGGGCTCTGCGGGCCCTGGAAGCGGAGGGGATATCCGTGTTCATCTGCTTTGGTACGCTCTTGGGCCTGGTGCGCGAGGGTGCGTTCATGGCGCATGACGGGGACATTGATCTGGGCGTTTTCTGGCCGGAAACGAGCGCTTCCGCCACGAGGGCGGCCTTGAAGAAGGCGGGGTACAAGATCCTGGTCTTTCAACGCGATCCATGGCCCTGCCGAGTGAAGGCGCAGCGGACTGCCACCGATCCCGTTCTGGACATCGTGTTCTTCAGAAGAGACGGCGACCGTCTGCAGACATATACCCGATGCTACGGCGATCTGCTGATACGCAATCGATCCCCATTCGGCCTGGAGAGGGCGGAGCTGGACGGAGTGCTGGTTCGGATTCCGTCGCCACCAGAGCTCTTCCTGGATGAAAACTATGAAGATTGGAAGGAGAGGAGCGCGTTCCACCATTACATCCTGACCTCGCCACTGACCGATTTCTCGAGGGAGAGCGTCCAGCTGATGCTCAAGTCGCTTCTGTTTATTCACCTGGTGCAGGGAAACGACCGGCAGTATCGCGGCTTGAAGCATGTCGGCATGCGCGCGATTCCGTCCGATCCGCTCTGGCAGCGTTTGCCCTGCCCGGCTATGTCGCGGGTGGAGTCATGAGGATCATTTATTCAAAGATTGTCGGTGACCTGTTCCACCATGGCCACGCTCGATTTTTCGAACAGGCACGGGAATACGGGGACCGTCTTGTGGTGCACGTGGTGGACGACGCGCGGGTGACGGATTTCAAGCGCCGGCCTGTGATGACGCAGGAAGAGCGTATCGCGGTGATTTCCTCCTGTCGCTGGGTGGACGAGGCGCGGGCGCACGGGCCTTTTTACATCACGCGGGAGTTTCTGGACGCGGAGGGCTTCGCTGCCTACGCGTTTTCCTACTGCGATGAGGCGGAGCTTGGGGTCAAGCGCTCGCAATGTCCGGATCTGCCGCCCGAAAGGGTGGTGCCCTGCCGGTATACGGACGGCATCTCCACGACGGAGCTGATACAGCGGGTGCTGGAGCGGAGGGAAGAATACGCGAGGAAAAAATAAGAATCCGCGTGGATTCACGCGAGGGGCCGGGTCAAGGCTTGAACGCCGTACAACTTCAAAGAGAGACAACACAAAGCACCACAATGAGGACACCCACTATGATTTCTTCGGATGCAGGTGCGTGTCGATGGAGGGTTGATGCGGGAGCGCGCGAACAGTCGAGAACGCGAGGATGCGCTGGCGGAGCGGTCGCGCGCGGGCGCATTCTGGCCTGGACACGGCCGCTCGGTTCGACGCCTCGCGCCCCGGGTAGCCGCGGGTGTGGTCGTCACGTTGCTCGTGACCAGTGGTTGCACGCCGTGGGGGGAGGTCGAGCAACCGTCCGGGTATGGGGAGGCGTCCGTGCTGGCGCCGCTCGACATCCGTGAGGCGTCTGTTCGGACGGCAGAGGGCACCACGCTCCTTGGCATTGAAGACCTGCCCGAGGATATCCAGGTGGACGCGCAGAACGCCTTCGGGGCGACGATGCGATTCAGGGAGGCCCAGGCATCCCCGGACGATGCTTGGGTAGCGGTGGTTTCCAGTGGTGCCGCCCACAGCGCCGGCTGGCTGGTACGGGCGGACAGCGGGGAGGCGAGCCCGGCTGCGTTTCAGTACGGGGGCCGCGTCACGATCGGTCCCTGGAGCGATGATGGGCGCCACGTGGTGTTCGCGCGGGAAGGGCCGGCCGGGAACCGTACGCTGACGGTCGTGGATCGCGAATCGTTGGGTGATTCGGTGGAAGCGAATGCAATCCTGGTGCACGTTGATCACCACGGGGAGTTGGGCCCGGAGGCGCAACGCTACGAGGTTCTGGGCTGGGTGGGGGGGATTCTTCGGTTCCGACTCGGCGACGAACCATGGGTGTTTGATCCGGCTACGGAGGCGGTTGAAGCGGAATAGTGCCAGACCGAACGGACAGGTTGCCGCGAGCCCTGGTTACTGGTCGCTGGCCGGCAGAGAGGCGTAGTAGGCCGCCAGGGCCGCCATTTCTTCTTCTTCCCGTTCGCTCACGATGCCCTGCATCAGACCGGCAAGGGACGTCTCGCGCGCCCTTGGGGAAGACAAGGACACCCACGATCTTCTCCCGGAGCAACTGCGGACCTGGAAGATCTGTGGCGGAGGCGACGGCATCCACTGGGTGAAACTCGACGAAGACCTCCGCACCGAAGGGCTGCTGTTTGGAGCCCCAGCGCCCGTGCGGTGAAGGCTGAACTCGGAACAATTGGGAGGGGGCGATGGAGTTCGACTTAGGCGCGGCGTTTCTACAGGGACTCCTTCACTGGTGGTGGGTCTGGCCCCTGTTGTTGGCGTTGGCGATCGGCCGGTTGCCGGTGGTGAAGGGATGGCTGGGAGAGTGGGTGGTCCGCCTGATCCTGGCGTTTGGGCTCGACGGCAAGTCGGGCCGAGTCGTTCATAACGTCACCTTGGAAACGGACAACGGCACAACGCAAATCGATCATGTGCTGATCTGGCGGTTCGGGATCTTTGTCATCGAGACGAAGAATATGCGCGGCTGGATCTTCGGCGGTCCACGTCAGGCTCAGTGGACCCAGCGAATCTACCGCAACTCGTTCCGCTTCCAGAATCCGCTGCGGCAGAACTACCGTCACCAACAAGCGCTTGCCGACGCGTTGGCGGTGGACCCGGATACAGTCCATTCGGTGGTGGTGTTCATCGGGGGGAGCACGTTCAAGACACCCATGCCGGATAACGTGGTCCGCGGTCTAGGGTTGTTGCGCTATCTGCGCTCGTACCGTACCGAGACCTTAAGCGAGAAAGAAGTACAGGCTTTGCACGAGACGCTCGAGATGTGTCGGCTGGAACCCACGCGGCAGACGCACCGGGCCCATGTGCAGCAGCTTCGAGAGCGTCACGAGGCGCCGCCAGGTCAAGCCTGCCCGAAATGCGGCAGCGCCATGGTGAAGCGCAAGGCCCGTCGGGGCTCCAATATGGGGCAGGAGTTCTGGGGGTGCACGCAGTATCCCGCCTGCCGCGGGACGAAGGCCGTCCAGTAGGCGGTGACCGGGCGAGAAGATGCCCCTGTCGCAGTCAGTTGTCCCGCCGATCCAACAGGTTGCTTACGGCACGGATGAGCTGCCACTGGCCCACCAGGCCCAAGCCTCGCGCATCGATGTGGGAGAAACCATCGATCAGATGCAGGTCGGTCTCGCCGACTGCATGGGCGAGGCGCTCGCTTTCGGTGTGGGGAATCATGTTGTCGTCGCGGCCGTGGATCAGGAGCGCCCCGCTGGAAAGGTGCGAGAGGTCCCGATGGGCCAGGGATAGCCTCTCGATGGCCTCCTGTGCGCTTGCAGGTAGGTCTTCGAGGAGCCCTGGCACGCGTTCCTGGTCATCGTTCCGGATTAATGCCAATAGGCTTCGCCCCTCTTCGCCGAGACCGGCGGCCAGCTCGTCGATCGGTGCCCCGGGATCGTGCATGCGCCGCCAGGCAATTTCGTCGAGGATTTCGCGGTCTGCGGGATCATCGAGCATGTGCAGATTGCCGCGCAGGAATAGCCACTTCGCCAGTGGATCGGGCGTCCTGGTCATCCAGCGGTCTGACCCAGGTTCCTGGAAGGCCCCGGTAGTGGCGAAGGTGATGACGTTCTTCGTGTCGTAGTAGCCGCCGATCCCGACCAGGAAGTCGATGCTCGCTTCTCCCTGTGGCGTTAGCGTCGCGAGCGCGGCCAGGCCCACGGCGTAAGAGATTGCTGCGACCCCGACAGCCTGGTCATCCGGCGTGCGTTCTGCCTCCATGCGGGACAGCTGGGCAGCGGCATCTGCGATGGCGGCGGCATCCTGGGTGCGGATCCTCAGGGCTTTCGTGCCCTCCAGATCGGGGACCAGCACCAGGAAGCGTGCCCGGGCCAGTGTATTGGCGAGTTGTACCAGGCGGGGGTCGTCCTTGCCCTCCGGCGTAAAGCCCGGCACAAGGACAATACGGGCGCCGACATCCTGCCGGGGATGGTAGAGGTCGGCTTCGATGGCCCCTTCGCTCGTCGTGACCGTAAGCGTTTCGCGCGCGGGTTCCGGGGTGCGGTCCTTCAGCGCGCTCGGTCCGTCACCGGCCTCGATGTCCTGGAGCACCCGCATGGCCTCCCAGTTTTGCACTCCGATGTAGCTGGCAAGCATCACAAGGCCCAGCAACACGGCAGCGATGCGAAGCACTAGTCCTGACCTTCTGGGGGTTCTGGTTCACTCATTGTAGTCGGACGCACTGGCGCCGAAGCTCGCGAGGGAGACGACGAGCGCGATGGGTAGCAGGTGTATGCGTTGAGTCATGGGGTGGGGATCCTGGGTGGCGAAAGGGGAGTCTACAAGAAGGTGGCCGATATACTTTCCTGTTTCGGACCGGTTGGATGTGCTGACGGAGGTGCCCCGTGTTCGTCATCATGAATGGCCGGTGAGGCGCCCGGAACCCCCTATCCAGAAGCTTTAACCCGGTTTGAATATGCGCGAAGGCCCATAATGGAAGTCTGGAGGTCGTATGCGTAGCGATAACCGAACGCTTGTCTTGCCCGTCCTGCTTGCCCTATGCCTTTGGATGGCACCGGTCTTGGCCGATACCGACACGCAGGCGCAGGTGGTGTGGGAAGCGCCAATCGAAGTGGCTCGCGGTGAGGCCTACCGTGGGCCTTGGCGGATGAACGCATCGGATTTCCGCTACGTGGATGATGCCTCGGTGGCCATCAGCGAGCGCGGCGAGGTGGTGGTTGTATGGGCCGACCAGGTGGAGCAGGCGATCTTCCTGCAGCGTTATGACCGAGAGGGTCACGCGGTATTTGATGAGCCCACCCGGATCGGTGGTGAGGTGGATACCTTCTCCTGGCTGCCACGTGTGGTGATCGACGAGGCTTCCGAGGAGGGCAAGGCGTTCACCGTCCACCTACTTTGGCAGGAGATTCTGTTTACAGGGGGCGACCACGGGGGCGAGATCTTGTACGCACGCTCCCAGGATGGTGGCGAGACGTTCGAGGACCACCAAAACCTGTCCAATGTGCGCGATGGCGCGGGCAAGGGGCGTATCACTGCGCATCGCTGGGACAACGGTAGCCTGGACCTGCTCGGCACATCCGAGGGTCATGTCGTGGCGGCATGGACCGAGTACCAGGGGCCTTTGCGCGTGGCCTACTCGAGGGATGGTGGCGATTCGTTTTCGGAGCCGGTCACGGTGAATGCCGGAGCCGAGGTGCCGGCTCGTGCCCCGACGCTGGCCCTGGCGCCCTCCGGGCGGGTCCTGTTGGCCTGGTCGGAGGGCGACAGTCCGTATGCCGATATCCGTATGGCCTGGTCGGATGACCTCGACCAGGGCTTTTCCGCACCCGAAACGGCACTGGAACACCCAGGGCATGCCGACGCGCCCTCGTGGGTGGTGGACGACAACGGCACGGTGCATCTCGCGTTTGGCGCGATCCCGGCAAACGATGTGGAAGACTATCGGCAGCCGTACCACCGCCGGCTACACATCAGCCAGGCGGATGCCGAGGATCTGGATTTTGGACCCGCGCAGAAGCTGGATGCCGATGATTGGCCCGGCGGGTTCCCGACCCTTGCGCACGACCACCAGCGCCTGTACCTGGTATGGCAGCGCTATCCCCACCCGACCGACCGCCCGTTCGGCCTGGCATTTACGTACGCCCCTTTGGATTTCACCGCATTCAGCTCGATCGAGGCGGTTCCGGGTACGACCGAGACCCCTTACAGCGGAGGTCTGCAGGGCCAGCTAAAACGCCGCATGGCGGTGAACGCAAGTGGCGAGATCGCGATTGCCCAGAGCCGCTTCGTGCCGGGCAGCCATAGCGACATCCTGTTGATTCGAGGTCAGGTGCAGTCGGGTGAGTGAGCGCCTTGACCGGCGGTTTTGGGCTGGGCGTATGGGCGTGCGCCGAAGGCGGTTCTCCGCATGGGTGGGCTGATCCATGCCGGTTAAACTGAAAGCAGCTTCCTCCAGGCTGATCAATCGTGATCCACGACACCGTCTTCGTGAGCGTCGCCCGAGAGGACCTGCTCGGTTATTGGGCCAAAGGGCTGATCGACACCACGATCACCGACTACATGCATCCGGACGACCTGGCCGCCTCACTGGCCTCGATTGTGTCCGGGTCATGGGGGGCAAGCCACGAGTCGATTTCCGGAACCGTTAGATCCGCAAGAGCGGCGTCGTCGTGCATATCCTGTAGTCGGCACACTGGGTCGAGGAGGAAGGGGTTCGGATTGGCGTCGGGCGCGACGTGACAGCGCTCTGGCGGGCGGAGGAGGACTGCGTGCGGGAGGCGGGCGCAGTGGCGCGGATGGCGAAATCTACCGGGTGAAGCGAAAAAGGGGTAAAGGGTCGTCATGATCTTGTACGGCGACTCGCGGGTACCCGGTTCGCGCAGTTGCCTTTGATCGGGTGCCACTGCGTCCGGTGGGAGAACTTAGTCTTAGGGTGAAGGTGAGGGCGGGGGCAGGTCGGCCCATTCCTGTGCATATCGGGGCAGTGTTTCGCGGAAGGTAAGCAAGGACGTGCTCTCCAGCGCGCCGCGTTGGCAGAGGCTGTTGAGTCGGGTGAACGCGATGGCATCGGCTAACAGCGCGGTCTCCAGGGTCGACCGGTCGGCGTCGGCCCAATTCTGCAGCAGCTGAACACTGGAATGGTCGAACTCCCAACTGCGGGCGATAGCGACCGACGCGGTGCGGGCAAGCGCTTCGAGTTGACCGACAAATTCCGAGGACACAGTGGTCGCCTTGAGCGTTTCCAGCCCACGCAACAAGACAATGAGCCCGCTGCTATGAGTGAGGGCCGCAAGATAGAGCGCAAATCCCTCGGTTCCACCTCCCAGGTGTCGCGCGCCAATCTTTACGTTCATCGCGGTTTGCAGGGTCTCGGGCCAGATCTGTTTTAGGCTTTCTTCGTTCACGCGGGCATCTTTGTCGAACGTGGCCAGGGGGCTGATCAGGGCGGCGAAGATGATCTCGCGTAGGCGTTGGTTCCCCATGAGTGTAACGGCGTGCTCGAGGCTCACGATCTGGCGGCGGTGTAGGCGCATGGCGGGGCTGTTGACCACCTTGAGCACGTTTCCGGCCAGGACCGGGTCGGTCTCGATTAGGGAGACGATCTTCCGCGTGCTGGTACTGTCGGGCTCGCGAAGCGCGGACATGAGTCTTGGCACGACCCGTGGCAGCCGTGGCACCTCGGCGGAGAACGCATCCGGGTTGGTCGCGAGAAGCTCCCTGTAGTGGTGGATCCAGGCGCGTTCCGCCGTGCTTGAGCGACCCTTCTGGTAATGCCTGGCGTCAAAAAGGCCCGAGCAGTACGACAACGCGAGTTCAGGATCCTCAACGGGATGCACCTCGCCGCCAGGCACTTTCAGCGGGTGGGTGACGGCTGCGCGCCCGGATTGGGCAGGATCGCTGGCGGAGGCGGTGGGCAAACGATTTTGGTTGCGGGTAAACCACCGCAGAAGCGTTGATAACGACACTTGAGAGTGTCCCTGTTCGCGTTCTGTGCAAACGTCCGCCCGGAATCCGGTGGGCGTACGTAAGCCGTGCTGTAGCGGCCCCCTCCATGGTGGTCGCGGATTAGGGGCAGGGTACGTGCTCACGACAGGTCAGTGGGGCAGACCGCGTGACTTACGTGAAGGGGACGTTAAGGTCCACTTTGTCAGCATCAAACCAACGGGGCCCGCGGCCAACACATCAAGCGTTTCGGATGGGCGTAACGCCTGGCGAATCTTTGATAAACGACGAGCCAAGGGTCGACTGCATCGGTGTATTCCTGAGGGGAGTGTGTGCCCGGACCGCTGCTCGTTCCTGTTTGAAGGGTGCTCAGATGTGCGCCGAGTCGTCTTTGGATGATACCTGGTCTCGGCCCTCGTGCTTGGCGTTATACATAGCCTTGTCGGCCCGGCTGATGGCCTGTTCCGGGGATTCTCCGGTCTGAACCTCGGCCACGCCAAAGCTGGACGTGAGCTGGATGTCGTAGCCCTCGATGGGGGTGGACTTGACGGTCTTGCGCAGACGTTCGGCCAGGTTCCGTGCGGCGTCCAGATCCGAGGCGGGTAGTAGAACGATGAACTCTTCTCCGCCGTAGCGAGCCAGGAAGTCCGAGGAGCGCAGACCTCCCTGGAGGGTCTTGGCAAAGGCCTTGAGCACTTCGTCCCCCACAGCATGGCCATAGCGGTCGTTGATCGTCTTGAAGAAGTCCACGTCGGTCATCAGCACCGAGAGGGGTTCGCCGTAGCGCTGTTTGCGGTCCAGTTCCTCGTTGAAACGTTGTTCCAGGTGGCGGCGGTTGGGCATACCGGTTAGGGGGTCGGTCATCATCATGTGATGAATATGTTCCTGGGTCTGTTCGAGCTCCCGGTAGGCCTTGTTGCGGTCCTTGACGAAGTAATAGAGCACTAGCGAGATCAGGATGAAGCCCATGCCCATGTTCATCAGGAAGTAGAGGGTGTTGAGTGTGGTGGGCATGGGCCGCGCAAGGCCCTGCAGCCAGCTATCCAGGATTGCGGAAACAATCAACAGCGCGATGAAGGCAATGAACCAGCGCCGGGCCGCTTCCAGGTCCAGGAAGAACAGGGCGGCCAGCGGGGCGAAGAAGGCCCAGATCATCACGACGCTGCCATTGGCAAAGCCGCCCAGGCTCCACATCAGCGCGAAGGGCAGGATCAGAATCAGCAATTGCTGGCTGAAGCAGAACAGGTCGAACTGCTTGCTGCGGAAGAAGTGCAGGATGCTGGCGAAGGAGACAACGGAGTAGCCGAGCGGGATGGCGCCGGAGAGCGGGTAGCCGGTTGCGATGTACAGGATGCCCCAGAAGATCGCGAGGGTGGCGATCCCCGTGGATACGAGGGTCATGACCACCTTCTTGAGACGCAGATCGGGCGGGTCCTGGGGTGAAACGCCCAGGTTCAACCACCAGTCCAGGGGGTTGCTGTGTCCTCCGGTCCATCTCATCGGACGGCTCGCATGGTGGTCCTTTGCACGCCCTTACCCCTGAGTCTGGACAGGAATTCCGGCTCCATCCTCGTCAGGGATTCTTCCGGAGTCAATGAAAAAACGCAGTTCCAGTCGCGGTTCTGCGGTGGCGCTCGCGGTGGAGACCTCTGGGGCGATGTTAGGTGTTGCTTCGTCGCTTCGCGGCCGAGGCTAGTGGTACTTGGCGCGATCCGGGATGACGTTTCGGATGCCGCCCCGGGGGTCCTGTACATCGCCTTGGTAGCGTGGGAGCAGGATCACGTGGAGGTGGTCGATGCTCCGGCCGGCGGCGCGGCCGTCGTTGTTGCCGACGGTGTAGGCATCTGGCTTCTGGTTCAGGAAGGGGAGTTTCAGGACGGCCTCGATATGATCCTTCGGGCGGTCGCGCAAGTAGTCGCGGTGCAGCATGTTCTGGTACAGGTCAGTCATGTCGGTGGACTCGATGGCCTCGCGGACACCGTGGATCGTGTCGAAGTAGTCCGCCTGCTCGGTTTCGTTGAGTTCGAACAGGGATACCACGTGCCTCCGGGGAATGATGAGGGCGTGCCCGGGATTGACCGGGTTGGTGTCGAACAGCCCGACGAATGAGCGGTTTTCGTAGATGAACGGATCCGCGAGGCCGGCGGACACGCGACAGAAGTAGCAGTCCTTTTTGGGGGCGGGGCTGGTCATCACGTGGCCTGGGTTTGATTGGCTTGGCTAACGATGTAAGTGGCCGATTCTACTGCATTCTGTGGTCTAGCGGGTGGCGCCCCGGAGGGGGTTCGGAATTCCGGTAGAAACGGGAAAGCCGGTGTTCTCGGAAGGCGAGGGTCGGGTCGGCGTTTCCCCCGATACAGGAGGACTGGGTGGAGGCGTGGCCGCGCATCCTTCGGAGTCGTCCCGTGGACAACCTATTGAGAGATCACACCTAGAAGGTAACTGGCCCGACCTGCGTGGGCAGGCCGGGCCAGCGGGTCGAGGTTGGAGAAAAGGATCAATTGTCCTGTTCTTCTGCCTCCTGCTGAGGCGCCTGGGGCGCACCATGGTAAGGGCCGGGATGGTAGTAGGGGCCGTACCCGTAATACGGACGGTACCCGTAATGGCGGCCGTAGTAGTCGCTGTATCCATGCCCGCTGCCATACCCATGCCCACGACCCCGCATGCTGAAGTCGAAGTCGCCGAACATATCGCCGAGGCCGAACCAGTCGCCCATGCCGCGACCCCAGCCGGGACCGTACCCGTAACGAGGCCCATAGTAGGGCGCGTGGTAGGGGCCGTGATACGGAGCCTGGTAGCCCGGGCCCCACCATTGGGCCGAGGCCTGCAGCGGGACGGCGAAGGCGCCGATCAGCGCCGCGGAAGAAAGTGCTATGGCCCATTTTTTCATGGCATTACCTCCTAAAAATCGAGACCATTTAACAAGATCAGACGCTTCGGGACATGGATGATGTCCCTTTGCCGGGGCGCGGGGCTTCCGGGCCCACCAGCACCTTGGGAGGTGCTGACGTTGGATCAGTGCCTCTCAAGTGATCTGCAGGTTAAAATAAGTACGTACCGATATGCTGATGTAGATCAAATTTTCGGCGGAAAGAAGTCGAGCGAGAACAGGGACCTAACTTGCATTCTCCTGAAACCGTCCCGTTTCGGCACTTTATGAACGACCCAGCTCCGACCAGGTTGGAAGCGGCTTAGGTCGGGGGCGGTTCGCCGCTGAGTCGCCGATCACTACTGGAGTCGGGCGCGCCGCGTAGCTTTCTACGGGCCTTTTCGCGCCAGTTCAGGGCCAGGGGTGCGCAGTCGGCGAGCTGTTGCAGGTGTTCTCGGTTCGCTTGCTGATACACCGCGGCCATGGCGGTGGCAATGCTGAGGCTTCCGGGGGGACGCTTGAGGAGTTCGATTGCATCGCCGCCGGCAAGCGTGCCCGGTTGCAGTACGCGGTAGAACCAGCCGCAACGGCTGGTTTCCTGGACCTGGCGTGCCAGGCCCGGGATGTCGAAGCGCACGTCCAGCTTCCAGCATGGGGTGCGGGGCTGGCTGACCTCCACGCAGGCGGTCCCGATACGGTAGATGTCGCCGATATGGACGCTGTGCTCGTCCATGCCGTGGCTGGCAAGGTTCTCACCGAAACCGGGGGCCGCGAACCGGACGGCACGCGCCGGGTACTCCGATTGCCACCCAGGGTAATGGTCGAGGCTGTAGTGAAGCAGTGCGCGCTCTGGGCCGCCGTGGTTGTCCGGGTCGGCCTGCTCGTCACCGGTCAGTCCGAGGTGGCCCACCGTAATGTTGCCGGGAACCGGCTGCTTGTCGATGGCACTGGCGCGACCCTTGGCGTAATTCGGGGCTATGCGGCCGGTGTAGATGCCGTGGATCGTGACGGTCGTCATTGGGGCCATCCGGGGTGTAATGCGCAGGCTTGAAGACGTCGACGATACAACAGTCGGGGTGGTTGGATGCGTCCCCGATATGGCGCCGAGTCACGCGTGGTTTTTGCGGATCTATACTCATTTAGTGCGGAGTGTTTTGGGCGGGTCAGGCGAGCACCTGGGATGACAGGGGCCGCCCTCGCAGGATTCTCATTTCCCCCGGTCCTCAGGCCAGGGTCCGAGGACGGCCCGCCGGACGGCGGATACGCACTCCCATCCGTCGTCCGACAGCCCCATAGACGGAGGGCTGCAGACATGAATATCCCAAAGTGGTGGGCCCTGTTGGGCCTGATGATTTTGTTGCCATTGGGCTGCGGAAGTGAACAGGCAGCAGACACGCAAACCGATCCGGCGCCGGTCGCCTCGGCGCCCGCCGCAGTGGAGGCAAACATGATCGCCGACCGCATTGTGCGGAACATCCACGACCAGGCGGCGCTATTCGAGGAGATTGGCGATCAGATTGACGCGATTGATGATCAGCGGGCGGCCGATGCACTCGGGAGTCGCCTGGCGGGTGAGTACACAGCCCGCACGATTGCGCAGATCGAAGACATGGTCATCTGGGCGGAGGCCCATCTGGTTCCGGTCGACGCCGCGGATCGGGTGTTGCTCGACCAGGAGCTTGACGGGCTCTTCGCGGAGTCTGCGAACCTCGAGGAAGCTGGAATGCGGTTCGATCGCGCTACAGATCGGGCGGGCCAGCAGCTTGAGCTCCTGATGATGCGCAACCCCCAGCAGGGGCAGGCGGTACTCGAAGGGATGCTCGCCCTAGGCGACAACGTGGAGGCCTTCATGCAGGACGAGCGTGTGCTGGCACTGGATCATTTGCTTTCGCCAGAAACGGGCGCGAGGCCTGTCGAGGCCACGCCGGCGGAATCGGTAGGCTCGCCGGCCTGGTGCCAGCGAATGGCGAACACACCGCAAGCCCAATGGACCATGAACGATGCCTTCGCCTTTGCGAACCACTGCACGGGCGGTTGATAGCCGATGCACCGAAGCCGACTGGCACATCGGGTCACGCCCTGGGTCATGTGCATTCAATCAGCGTCTCCCTAAGGGAGTACAACGATGGCAACCATTGGACAGAAACTCGTTCCCCATCTGTGGTTCGACCAGGAGGCCCGGCAGGCGGCGGAGTTCTACACCTCCATATTCGACGACGCCTGGATCGAACACACGGTGACCCTGGAAGACACGCCTTCGGGCGCGGTGGAAGTCGTGACCTTCTTTCTCCTGGGGCAGCCGTTCCAGGCCATCAGTGCCGGTCCGCTATTTTCGTTCAACGAATCGATCTCCTTCATGGTGAAGTGCGATACGCAGGAGGAGATCGATCACTACTGGCACGGTCTGACGGCTGGAGGCGGGCAGGAAGTGGAGTGTGGTTGGTTGAAGGACCAATTCGGCCTGTCCTGGCAGGTGGTCCCCTCCGTTCTGGACTTGATGCTGCAATCCAGCGACCCACAGGCGGTGGCCCGTGTGACTCAGGCATTTCTGAGGATGGGCAAGTTCGATCTGGTCGCTCTGGAGCGCGCCTATGCCGGCCCTTGAGCAACGGGAGGCTTGGATACGTCGTGGCTGAGGTCGTGCATATCAGTGTCTACATTGCTCGTCCGCCGGAGGATGTCTACGCATTTGCCTCGAACCCGCGAAACCTGCCCTTGTGGGCCGAAGGTCTTGCCCAGGGCAAAGTGACGGAGGCGGGCCCGTGGTGGCGGATCGAGACCCCTTCGGGAGCGGCGCGGGTACGGTTTGTGGAACCCAATGCGTTTGGGGTGATGGATCACGATGTCGAGCTGGCCACGGGCGCCGTGTTTCACAACCCCATGCGCGTGCTGCCCAACGAGGCGGGTAGCGAGTTTGTGTTCAGCCTGATGCGCCAGCCGGGCATGACCGATGAGCAGTACGCGGTGGACCGGCGGGCCGTGGAGCACGACTTGCAACGGCTCAAGGAATACCTGGAAAGCGGCTAATCGCACCGCGGTACGGATGGCGCGCCGTGGACATGGGCGTGGGTTGTCCCTGTGTTCACGTTTTTTGGGCGAGATAGAGGAGACGGCCGATGAAGGCCACGCCGAGGATGATCCATCCGATCGGGTAGGGCAGGACGCCGGAGAAGAAGGCGGTCAGGCTGGCGACCAGCAGGGCGCCGAGGATGAGCAGGGTAATGTCCATGCCGATTGGATCGTCCTGGTAGGCCGGATGTTCCATGCGCCGGCCACACGAACGGGTTGGCTAAACGGTAGTGGTGCGTGGGCGGTCCCGCTGCGGGTCGCTGGAGCGACGTCGCGTTAGCGGCTGGCCAGGCGCTTGAGGCACTCGAGGTAGGCGTTCTCGTCCGGGGCCTTGTTGCTGCGCTGGGCGTCCCACAGGGTCTGGCCCAGGCATTCCATCATCCGGTGTTCGGCGTCCATGACACCGAAGCGGGCGCACAGACCCTGGTGGATCTCGCGCGTGCCGGCCGGGCGGTCGGTGCGGGCCTGGTCGCGCAGGCTCAAGTGCATCGCCATGTGCAGGAACGGGTTGGAGGTGCCGAGCTCGGGCGGGAATTCACCGGTCAGGGCCGTCTCGCGGTCCTTGAGGTAGTCGTGGTACTCGGGGTGCTCCGAGATCACGTCCACCAGCTGTTGTTCCAGATCGGTCAGGGGCTCGCCGGCCTGGGCCTTCAGCCAGGCATCGACGAACTGGGTGCGGATCTGGTCGCGGTTGCCGTACATAGGAGTGTCCTCGGGGTTGGGAGCGTCAGGCGCCCGCGGGTGGCGGTGTTTTGGCCTTGTACTCGCAAAGGTCTTGGATGGGACAGCGCCAGCACTCGGGCTTGCGCGCCTTGCAGACGTAGCGACCGTGCAGGATCAGCCAGTGATGGGCGTCCTGCAAGTAGGCCATGGGTGTCAGGCGCATCAGGCGTTTTTCGACCTCCAGCACGGTCTTGCCGGGGGCCATGCCGGTGCGGTTGGCGATCCGGAAGATGTGCGTGTCGACTGCGATCGTCGGAACGCCAAAGGCGGTGTTGAGGATGACGTTCGCGGTTTTGCGGCCGACGCCTGGCAGGGCCTCCAGCGATTCGCGGTCGCAGGGGACTGCGCCCCCATGACGTTCGACCAGCATGCGGCAAGTCTTGATCACGTTTTCGGCCTTGGCGTTGTACAGGCCGATGGTCTTGATGTGTTCCTTAAGGCCGTCCAGGCCCAGTGCGAGTATCGCCTCGGGGGTGTTGGCGACCGGATAGAGGCGGCGCGTGGCCTTGTTGACGCCGACATCCGTGGCCTGGGCCGACAGGATGACCGCGATGAGCAGTTCAAACGGGGTGTCGTAATCGAGCTCGGTGGTCGGCTCGGGATTCGCCGCCTTGAGGCGCTCGAAGATGGCTTCTCGCTTTGCGGCGTTCATACCGTGGTTCCAACGCAAACCGGCCCCGCGAGAAGCGGGGCCGGAACGGTCTTCGTCAGGCCAAGATTAGACGTGACGGAAGAGGCCGACATCCGGCGCGGCATCGCGCGGATTGGACTCGGATTCCTTCTCCAGGTCCTTGATCAGCTTGGCGTGCTTCTTCTCCAGGTCTTCCATCGCCTTCTCGTCCATCTTCGGGAAGATCACGTCGCGGATGAACGAACCCAGCTCGTCCAGGCAGCTCGGCCAGTACTTGTCGTTCAGATGGAACGCGTGATGGGCATGGGTCCCCATCGGATAGCTCGTGAACTTGGTGCTCATGGTGAATGACAGGTCGCTATCCTTCTCGACGAAGTCCTTGGCGAAGTCGTACCACCATTTGTAGTACTTCTCCTGCAACTCGTCATTGAACCCGTGGTTCTCGAAAAAGGCGGCGATGGTGCCGCGCGGGGCGAGGCCGTAGCGCGTGCCGCGCTTGCCAGCAAACGGGAAATGTCCAGCCATGCCTATCTCCTGGAATGTTTGAGTGTCCGGGGCTTGCCCCGGTAGAACGGATTCGTGGCGCCGGAAGTTTACCGGCTGACGGCCAGGAATCAAGGCCGCCCGGAATGAACCGGGGTGTGAGAATCAGGTATTGCCGGCCTCGGGCTCGGCTGCGGTGTCCTCGGCGCTGGGCGCGGGTTCGGCTTCGAACTGGCTGTCGATCCAGTTCTTGGCGGCGATCAGCAGGCCCATGGCCATGAAGGCGCCCGGGGGTAGCAGGGCCAGCAGGAAGCCATGTTCGGACGGATACAGCTGCAGGGTCA
The DNA here is from genome assembly GCF_000745395.1 of Thioalkalivibrio sp. ALJ1. Lineage (NCBI taxonomy): Bacteria > Pseudomonadati > Pseudomonadota > Gammaproteobacteria > Chromatiales > Ectothiorhodospiraceae > Thioalkalivibrio > Thioalkalivibrio sp. ALJ1. The sequence goes on from NZ_JQIW01000004.1 coordinate 136,444, forward strand.
TGCCATGGCCCCATTCGCCGAACAGCAGGTGGGCATTGTCCATCAGCGTGCCCTGACCGAGGACCTCGCGCAGGGCCCCCAGCGCGATCAGAACGCCGGTGAAGCCAAGCCCCATCATCAGGCCGTCCAGTGCAGCGCGGGGTACAGAGTTGCGTGAGGCGAAGGCCTCGGCACGCCCGATGATGGCGCAGTTGGTCACGATCAGCGGAATGAAGATCCCAAGGATCAGGAATAGCCCGTGGAACCAGGCGTTCATCGCCAGCTCGATCGCGGTGACGATGGAGGCGATGATCAGTACGTACACCGGGATGCGGATTTCCGGACGGGCATGGTTGCGGATCAGCGAGACCAGCACATTGGACAGCAGCAGGGTCAGGGTCGTGGCAATGCCCAGGCCGATCGCGTTGACCATGGTGCCGGAGATGGCCAGCAGCGGGCACAGGCCCAGCAGCTGTACCAGCCCCGGGTTGTTGTGCCAAAGCCCGTCGCGAATGATCTCGGTGAGGGTCGGGTTCATCGAGTGGCCTCGTCCTCTGCGTTGGCGTCTGCCTGCGGGACCGGCTCGGTGGGCGAGGTGCCTTCTTCCGGGCGGGTAGCCAGCAGGTCGTCGCGGTGTTCGTCGAAGTATTCCAGCGTGCGGCGCACGGCGCGAACCACCGCACGCGGGGTGATGGTGGCGCCGGTGAACTGGTCGAACACACCGCCATCCTTGCGGACGGTCCAGTCATCCGCCGGGGGATTGCCCAGGTAGCGGCCGTCGAAGTCGCGGATCCAGTTGGAGCGTTCGGACTCGATGGCGTCGCCCAGCCCAGGCGTCTCGCGGTGTGCGGACACCCGCACGCCCTGCAACTCACCGTCGCGGTCGACACCGATCAACAGGTGAATGTCTCCGCTGTAGCCATCCGGGGCTACTGCGGAAAACACGATGCCGACGACCTCGTCGTCCGCGTCGCGGGCGAACCAGGCGGGAAGGTTGTTACCCCCCAGCAGCTCGTGGCCGAGTGTAGTGGTGTCGTGCACCGGGTCGTTGCGATAGTCGAGTTCGCCGGTCAGTTCCGCGATGCGGTTGCGGTTGACCTCCATGCGGTTTTCCTCGATGCGCGCCTGGGTCGAGTCCTGTACCAGCGCGACGATCCCGGCGCCCGCGGCGGCGAAGCCGGCGAGCAGCACGGTCGCCAGTGCAATGTCACGGGCCTTCAGGTTACGCATGCCCGTCCCCCGGAGGCGGCCCCCGGCGCGAACGGCCGAAGATGCGCGGGCGCGTCAGGTGGTCCAGGGTCGGCGCCACCATGTTCATCAGCAGCACGGCGAAGGCCACCGCGTCCGGATAGCCGCCCCAGGTGCGAATAACGAAGATCAACAGGCCGATTCCGGCGCCATACAGGATGCGTCCCAGCGTTGTGGTGGATGCGGAGACCGGGTCGGTGGCGATGAAGAAGGCCCCGATGATGACCGCGCCGGAGAACACGTGGAAGGCGGGCGAGGCGAAGGAGTCCGGGTCCAGCATCCAGAAAAAGCCGGCGGGGATGGCAACACCCAGGATCACGGCCACCGGGATATGCCAGTGAATAATCCGCCGGAACAGCAGGTACAGCCCGCCCAGCAGGAAGAAGTTTCCGATCCATTCCCACTGGGTTTCGCTGAAGCTGCCGAACAGCGGGCTGGCGGTGACCTCGCCGACGGTGCGCCCCGAGCCTAGCCCCTCACGCATCGCATCGAGGGGTGTCGCCCGCGAGAGGGTGTCCCATTCCAGGGCGGCAGGGAGGCTGCCGGTGAGGACGGTCTGCAGCGTCTGGCCGAGGCCGAGCGACAGATCCGATAGGGCTTCGGGGGCGGGCCATAGGGCCATCTCGCGCGGGAACGAGACCAGTACCACCACGTAACCAACCATCGCCGGGTTGAAGGGGTTGTAACCCAGCCCGCCGTACAGGTGCTTGGCCACGATGATCGCAAAGGCGATGCCGATCAGGGTGACCCAGACGGGCGTGAGCGGGGGTATTGCGAGGGCGAACAGCCAGCCGGTCACAATGGCCGAGTTGTCGCCCAGGGTGGCCATCACCGGGCGCTTGCGGGCGGCCACGATGGCGGCTTCGAAGGCCACGGCGAACAGCACCGCCAGGACCACGTTGACCAGTACGCCCCAGCCGAAGAACCAGGCCATGGCCAGAGTGCCGGGCACCAGGGCCATCAGTACCTGTTGCATCACCCCACCCACCGAGTGGGCCGGGATCATGTGCGGGGAGGATTCCGTGCGAAAGCGCATCAGCGGCTGTCCCCGTCCGTGGGAGAGGTGTTGGAGGTGGTGTTAGAAGTCTCGTCCGGCCGTTCACCGGAGGCCCCTTCGCACCCCGGCTCGCCCTTCTTCTCGGCGGCTCGTGCTGCCTTCTTCGCGCGGGCGCGTTCCAGTGCGGCCTGGATCGCCGCCTGTTTCTCGTCGCCGCCGCCTTCCCCTCCTTCCTTTTTCTTGACCGCGGCCCGCTTCTTGGCCATGCGCTCGGCCTTTTCCTTCTCCTCGCGCTCGATGCGTTCCTGACGGAACTCGTAGCGTTCACGCGCAAGATCGGATTTCTGCCGCTCTTTCTCGCGCGCCCAGATCTCGTGTTTGGCGTAGCGGTAGTACTGCACCAGCGGGATGTTGCTGGGGCAGACATGCGCGCAGCAGCCGCATTCGATACAGTCGAACAGACCGTAGTCCTGAATTGCGTCGAAGTCCTTGGCCTTGGCCTGCCAGTACAGTTGCTGTGGCAGCAGTTGGGCCGGGCAGGCCGCCGCGCATTCACCGCAGCGGATGCAGGGCATCAACGGGCCGGGTGGGGGCGTGTCCTGGGGGCGGGTGGCCAACAGGCAGTTGGTGCCCTTGATGACGGGGATGGCGTCGTCGTGGACGGCGAAGCCCATCATCGGGCCGCCCATTATCAGGCGGTCGACGCCTTCGGCATAGCCGCCTGCGGCCTCGATTACATCGGCGAAGGGTGTGCCCAGCAGGGCCTCGACATTACGCGGATGCTGTACCCCAGGACCGGTGACAGTCACGATGCGTGAAAGCAGCGGACGCCCCTGGATGACCGCATCGCAGATGGCCTTGAAGGTGCCTGGGTTATTGCAGACCATCCCGATGTCCGCGGGCAGGCCGCCGCTGGGGACTTCCTGGCCGGTGAGGACCTTGATCAGCTGGCGCTCGCCCCCGGTCGGGTAGATCGACGGGACCGACACCAGCCGGATGAGGGAGCGCAGTTCGTCCGGCAGGGTTTCGGTCAGTGCCCGCATGGCCTCGGGCATATTGTCTTCTACTGCGAACAGTACGCCTTCCACATTCAGCAGATGCGCAACGATGCGGATGCCTTCGAAGACCGCATCGGGGGCGGTGCGCAGCAGCATATCGTCGGCGCTGATGTAGGGCTCGCACTCGGCGCCGTTCACGATCAGCGTGTGGATGTGCTGGCCGGCGCGCGGGTTCATCTTGACCGCAGTGGGGAAGGCGGCGCCTCCCAGCCCGACGATCCCGGCATCGCGTATGCGCTGGCGCAGGCGGCGGGGGTCGCGGGTGTCCCAGTCGAGCCAGGGCTCCATGCGGCTATCGCCCCAGTCGTCGTGGCCATCGCTATGCAGGATCACGCAGGGCGCGCTGAGGCCCGATGGGTGGGGCACTGCGTGATCGGTGATCTCCACTACCTCGCCCGAAGTGGGGGCGTGCACGTGGGCCGCGATGTAGCCCTTGGACTGCCCGATGCGCTGGCCCTTGGAGACGTGGTCCCCGACCGCTACACAGGGTTCGGCCGCCTCGCCGATATGCTGGCCCATGGGGATGACCAGGCGTGACGGCACGCCCATCACCAGCACCGGATCGCGGGTGCTGGCGTCGGTTGCGTCGGCCAGTTTCAGGCCCCCGTGGAAACGATGCAGCTGCATAAGGACATTCTAACGGTTTGCGGCGATCCGGCTTAGCCAGACTGCCGCGAACCGTCCACGACCGTATGTATGGGCCGCTCGATCGGCGAGGATTCCGGTTCCGACCAGCGCCATTCGGTGATGTCGGTGTGGACGGGGACCATGGTGATGCAGTCCACCGGGCAGGGTTCGATGCACAGCTCGCAGCCGGTGCACTCTTCCTCGATGACGGTGTGCATCTGCTTGGCGGCGCCGAGGATGGCATCGACCGGGCAGGCCTGGATGCACAGGGTGCAGCCGATACAGATGTTCTCGTCGATGACCGCGACGGCTTTCTCCTGCTCTTCCTCTTCAAGCGGTGTCGGTTCGCGGTCGAGCAGGTCGGCCAGGGCCTGGACGGTGGCCTGGCCGCCGGGCGGGCAGCGGTTGATGTCCGCCTCACCGGCGGCGATGGCCTCGGCGTACGGGCGGCAGCCCGGGTAGGAACACTGGCCGCACTGGGTCTGCGGGAGCAGGGCATCGATCTGGTCCACGACGGGATCGGACTCGACCCGGAAGCGCTGGGCGGCAAAGCCCAGGATGATCCCGAACAGGGCCGCCAGGCCCCCGATCGCGAGGATGGCGTAGAGCACGCTCACAGCCGCACCAGCCCGGAGAAGCCCATAAAGCCCAGCGACATCAGCCCGGCGGTGATCATGGCGATGGCACTGCCGCGGAACATCACTGGCACATCGGCCACCGCGATGCGTTCGCGGATCGCGGAGAACAGGATCAGGACCAGCGAGAAGCCGACCGCCGCGCCGAAGCCGTAGAGCGCGGATTCGACGAAATTGTGCGCTTCCTGGACGTTCAGCAGCGCCACGCCCAGCACCGCACAGTTGGTGGTGATCAGCGGGAGGAAGATGCCCAGCACGTTGTACAGAAGCGGCGAGGTCTTGCGCACGACGAGCTCGGTGAACTGAACCACGGCGGCGATCACCAGGATGAAGGCGATGGTGCGCAGGTACTCGAGCCCGAGCGGGATCAGCAGGTATTCGTTGATCACGTAGGAGCTAACGGCGGACAACGTCAGTACGAAGGTCGTGGCCAGGCCCATGCCGGTGGCCGTCTCGACCTTGCGCGAGACCCCCATGAACGGGCACAGGCCCAGAAACTTCACCAGTACGAAGTTGTTCACGAGGATCGTACTGATGAGGATCAGGACGTATTCCAAGTTCGTTCCGCGGGTTCGGGTTAATTCCGAGGCGTCAGGTCAACAACACAGTATCGGGGAGCGCCATCACCGACTCAACCCTTCGGGATGCGCGGGGATGCCGATGATCCTGCCGTCTCCTAGGGAGACGCTGATTTAATTGCACGTCCGCGCTCGAGTCGCTTTTGCGTGCGAACAAGGCGCGGTGACTGCCGCGCAGTCATTCTGCACAAGGGAACCGCAACGCCGTTCCCACGCAAAAGCGGCCGAGCCCCTGCTTTCAATGGCTTGTGGGGTTGGTGCCCCCTGTTCCCCGATCCTGCGTTGCGCCGCTTGCAGGTAGAACCACTACCCGCTGCACGACGCGCCTTGTCTCGGAAAACAGGGGGCGCCAACGCGGACGTGCAATTAAATCAGCGTCTCCCTAGCCGTTTTTCGGGACGAGTGAGTCCAGGCTGCGCAGCGGGTGGTGGTCTGTGGCGTCCGGGTCGGGGGTGGGCCGGCCCGTCAGCAGCCAGGCCTGATGGGCCGCGTCCAGCTCGTCACGGCGGGTCGACAGCACCAGGACCGTTTCCGGGGTGAGGCCAATCTCGTCCGCCAGACGACGGTAGCTGCCAGCGTCACGACGCCCACCGATGCGGGTGTCGAACCAGCCGCTCAGGAGCTGTTCTGTCTCCGGGTGCGGGCCATGCCGCAGCCAGTCGCGCTGGACCGGTGCCGGGGTCGCGCCGAAGCTGTACAGGTCGACATCGGCCTGATGCAGCCGTGCCAGCGCCTCGGCAGTGGCGTCGGAGAGTTCGGGCTGCAGCGAGCCGGCCTCCAGCGCGTCGGCCCAGACCAGTCCCTGCAGCTGACGAACGGGCGTGATGTCCTGCCCACCTCGAATCCAGGCACGGATCTGAGACAGCATGCCGTCCACGTCCAGTTCACGTCCGGAGTACGCAAGGATGTCCGACAGCGCGCGCTGGACGGCCGTGGATTTGGCATGGCGGTCGAGAAAGTCCGGTAACGCCTCCAGCGCGTGCGGTTCCAGGGTGTCACGCAGTACGCCGGACGGGGCGAGGATGCCCTCGAAGGCCAGGATCACGGCCTGAGGGGTCGGCAGGGGTGCGGTATCGGTCATTGGGTTAGCTGGCGCGCCAGCGTCTCGCATTCGAACATGAACTCGAAGGCCTCGGTGCGCTGCATGGCCAGCTCCACCGTCTGGCCCCAGGTATAGAGGCCGTGCCCGCTGATCAGGTAGCCGGCGAGCGCCGGGTCGCGGTCCATCGCGGCATCCACCTGGGCGGCCAACTGGCGCATCTCCGGGTGGTTGGCAAATACGGGGACCCGGATGCCCTGGGTCGGGTGCTTGCAGCCAGGGAGTTCGCGCAGGGCCTCGTAGTCGCGCAGCATCAGCGTTCCACTGACCTGACACGACAGCACTGTGCCATGAATGCTGTGGGTATGCAGCACGGCCCCGAGCTTGGGGTCGCGGCGATACATGATGATGTGCAGGAAGGTCTCGGGGCTGGGTTCGCCGCTGCCGGCGATCAGGTGCCCTTCCAGGTCGACGACCATGAAGTCGTGCGCATCCAGCAGGTCCTTGCTGCGACCGGGTGCGGTAATCACGATGTGCTGATCATCAAGGCGCGCGGAGAAGTGCCCGGTGCGCGCGGGGAGCCAGCCACGGTCCGCGAGTTCGCGTCCGGCTTCGGCCAGCAGGCGGACCTGCGCTTTGAATTCTGGGCTTTGTTCCATGCGTCCGGGGGTCGAGAAAAGAGCGGCAGCTTACGCGAGCCTTGAGTGCAAATCCATGACCGCGGTGGTCAGGGACCAAATCTCGCGGGATGCGGCCGGCACTACTTGACGCGCATGCCGGGGCGGGCGCCCTCGTCCGGGTTCAGGATGTAGAGCTCCGAGCCGCCCGGGCCGGCGGCCAGCACCATGCCCTCGGAGACGCCGAAACGCATCTTGCGCGGCGCAAGGTTGGCGACCATCACGGTGTGGCGACCGATCAGATCGTCCGGCGCGTAGGCCGACTTGATGCCGGCGAACACCTGGCGGGTCCCGGAGCCGATATCAAGCGTCAGTTTCAGCAGCTTGTCGGCGCCTTCCACGTGCTCGGCATTGGCGATACGGGCGATACGCAGATCCACTTGGGCGAAGGTGTCGAAGTCGATGGTCTCGGCGATCGGGTCCACGTGGGTCTCCGGCGCGGCGGGAGCGGGAGTGGCGGGGGCCTCGGTTGCGGCTAGGAAGGCCTTCGAGGCCTCCAGCAGCTTTTCGATGGTTTCCGGCTCGATGCGGGTCATCAACGGCTTGAACTTCTGGATGGAACGGCCGACCAGTGGCTGGCGACTGGCCCAGTGCATGTCTTCCAGGTTCAGGAACGCGGCGGCGTCGGCGGCCAGCTTCGGCAGCACCGGGGCGAGGTAGACCATCAGGATACGGAACAGGTCCAGGCCCTGTGTGTTGATGGCCTGGACCTCGGCCTCGCGGCCATCCTGCTTGGCCAGTACCCAGGGCTGGGCCTCGTCGATGTACTGGTTGGCCTGATCGGCCAGGGCCATGATGCGACGCATCGCCTGGGCGAACTCGCGCTGCTCGAAGGCGTGGGCGATAGTCTCGCCCTCGGCTACGAACGCCTCGTGCAGGTCCAGGCGTGGCAGTTCGGCGGCCAGTTGGCCGTCGAAGCGCTTGTTGATGAAGCCGGCGCAGCGGCTCGCGATGTTGACCACCTTGCCCACCAGATCCGAGTTCACGCGCTGGGTGAAATCGTCCAGGTTGAGGTCGAGGTCGTCCACGCCGTCGCCCAGCTTGGCGGCCAGGTAGTAACGTAAGGACTCCGGGTTCAGGTGGTCCAGGTAGTCGCGGGCGCGGATGAAGGTGCCGCGCGACTTGGACATCTTCTGGCCGTTGACCGTCAGGAAGCCGTGGCAGAAGACCGCGGACGGGGTGCGAAAGCCGGCGCCATGCAGCATGGCCGGCCAGAACAGGGTGTGGAAGTAGGCGATGTCCTTGCCGATGAAGTGGTACAGCTCGGCGTCGGAGTCCGCGCCCCACCAGGCGTTGAAGTCTAGGCCCTGCTGCTCGGCGAAGGCGCGGAAGCTGGCCATGTAGCCAATCGGGGCGTCCAGCCAGACGTAGAAGTACTTGCCCGGCGCGTCGGGGATCTCGAAACCGAAGTAGGGCTTGTCACGGGAGATGTCCCAGTCGCTCAGGCCGGTCTCGAACCATTCGTTCAGCTTGTTGCGGATCGCGTCCTGCAGACGCCCGGAGCGGGTCCAGTCGCGCAGGAAGGCCTCAAAGTCTCCCAGCTTGAAGAAGTAGTGTTCCGAGGCGCGGGATTCGGGGCGTGCGCCGCTGATCGCCGAGACCGCGTCTTTCAGGTCCATCGGGCTGTAGGTTGCGCCGCAGGCCTCGCAGGAGTCGCCGTATTGTTCCTGCGCGCCGCATTTGGGGCATGTGCCCTTGATGAAGCGATCCGGCAGGAACATCCCGGCCTCGGGGTCATAGGCCTGGTCGATGGTGCGGGTCTCGATATGGCCGGCGTCGCGCAGGGCGGTGTAGATCTCGCTGGCCAGGGCGCGGTTCTCGTCGGAGTGTGTCGAGTGGTAATGGTCGAAACCGATCAGGAACTCGCCGAAGTCGGCCTCGTGTTCCTCGCGCACCCGGGCGATCAATTCCTCCGGCTCGATGCCCTCGGCCCGAGCCTTCAGCATGATCGGGGTGCCGTGGGCGTCGTCCGCGCAGACGTAGATCACCTCGTGCCCGCGCGAGCGCTGGAAGCGTACCCAGATGTCCGTCTGGATGTATTCCACCAGGTGGCCCAGGTGGATCGGGCCGTTGGCGTAGGGCAGGGCGCTGGTGACGAGGATCTTGCGCGGGGTGTCGGTCATCTGGGCTTGGGCCTTCGGTCGGGGGTCCGGGTTCGCGGGAGCGGCTATTGTCCGGTGTGCCTGCCAGCTTGTCGAGGCGTGCCGCAGGCTTCCGTGTATTGTCCACAGAACCTGTGGATAAGTCTGTGGGAAACCCGGTGGAATTCCCCGCCAAGCCTTGTCACGCAAGGCCGTGTGACAAATTGGTTAAAAATCGACCAACCTGTAAGAAGTCTTATTTAACAGATAGATAGTAGACTTTTATGTGGCGGAATATGGGATTGTGCACCTATCCTGGTGGTTACCCGTCTACTGCACAGAGATTGTGCATAAAAAGCACCAAAGGGGGTTGACAGATGGCCCCGATAGCGCCGGTTGGTTGGATGGAAAGGACGGGTCGCGCGTGTTGCCATTGGCGTCCCATCCCGGTACCAGTAGAATCGCGCGATCACTCCCAAACACCGGATACGACGATACCCATGGCCGAACTCTCGCGAGAGCAGATCGAAACCGCCCTGAAGACCGTTCAGGACAAATACCTCGAACAGGACCTGGTCGCCGCTGGAGCGGTCAAGGATATCCGCGTGGACGGTGCGCGAGCGGCCATCGATATTCAGATGGGCTATTCCGCCAATGGCTATCACGACGAGTTGCGCGCCGCTATCCAGGGCGCACTCGCCGGTGTCGCGGGTCTCGAGTCATCGGAAGTGACCATCAACACGAAGGTCACGAGCCACGCGGTCCAAAAGAGCCTCAAACCGATGGCCGGGATCAAGAACATCATTGCCGTCGCCTCCGGCAAGGGCGGCGTAGGCAAGTCCACCACGGCGGTGAACCTGGCGCTGGCACTGGTCGCCGAAGGCGCCAAGGTGGGTATCCTGGACGCAGATATCTATGGTCCCAGCCAGCCCCGCATGCTGGGCATCAAGGGCAACCCGGAGTCCAAGGACGGCAAGTCCATGGAGCCTATGGAAGGTCACGGCATTCAGGCAATGTCGATCGGTTTTCTAATCGAAGAGGACACGCCGATGATCTGGCGTGGTCCGATGGTGACCCAGGCGCTGGAACAGCTGCTGAACGAAACCAACTGGAAGGACCTGGACTACCTGATCATCGACCTGCCGCCAGGCACGGGCGATATTCAACTGACCCTGTCGCAGAAGATTCCGGTGTCGGGGGCCATCATCGTGACCACCCCGCAGGATATCGCCTTGCTGGACGCCCGCAAGGGACTTCTCATGTTCGAGAAGGTCGAGGTGCCGGTGCTGGGCATCATCGAGAACATGAGCATCCATATCTGCTCCAAGTGCGGTAACGAGGAATACATCTTCGGCCAGGGTGGCGCGGAGAACATGGCCGAGGAATACGGTGTGGACATGCTGGGTGCGCTGCCGCTGGATATCCGCATCCGCGAGCAGGCGGACGGTGGTGAACCGAGCGTCGTCGCGAACCCGGATAGTCGTATCGCGGAGATCTACCGCGAGATTGCGCGCCGCACCGGTGCCAAGCTGGCCGAACAGTCGAAGGACTACAGCAGCAAGTTCCCGAATATCGTCATTCAGAACAACTGATTCGGGACACCAGGGACAGGCCCATGAGTATCAAGTCGGACCGCTGGATCCGGGAGATGGCCGAGCGTGAGGGGATGATCGAGCCCTTCGAGCCCGGTCAGATCCGCTATCGGGACGAGCAGCGCATCGTTTCCTACGGCACGTCCAGCTACGGCTACGACGTGCGCTGCTCGGACCACTTCAAGATCTTCACCAACATCAATTCCAGCATTGTCGACCCGAAAGGCTTCGACGAAGGCAGTTTTGTGGATGTGCAGTCGGATGTCTGCATCATCCCGCCGAACTCTTTTGCCCTGGCGCACACGGTCGAGTACTTCCGTATCCCGCGCGACGTACTGACCATTTGCCTGGGTAAGTCGACCTATGCCCGCTGCGGCATCATCGTGAACGTCACTCCCCTCGAACCCGAGTGGGAGGGGCACGTGACGCTGGAGTTCTCGAACACCACGCCGCTGCCCGCCAAGATCTACGCCAACGAGGGAGTGGCGCAGATGCTGTTCCTGCAGTCCGACGAGGTCTGCGAGACCTCCTACAAGGATCGTGGCGGAAAATATCAGGGCCAACGCGGCGTTACGCTGCCGCGTACCTGACCCCGTTCCGAATGTACGGAGGCCCGCCATGCGCATTGTGATCGCGCTGGGCGGCAACGCCCTGCTACAACGTGGCGAGTCGCCCTCGGCCGAGGCGCAGCAGCGCAATGCCCGCATAGCCGCCGAATCCATTGCCGCCCTCGCGCAAGAGCACGAGGTCGTGGTGACCCATGGCAATGGCCCCCAGGTCGGGCTGCTGGCCAATCAGGCGGAGTGCGACCGCATTGCCTGGCCGCTGGACGTGGTCGGGGCGGAGAGCCACGGCATGATTGGCTACATCCTGGCGCGGGAGCTGCACAACGCCCTGGGCAGCGACCGGGTCGCGAGTCTGCTGACCCAGACCGAAGTCGACCCGAACGACTCCGCCTTTGATCACCCGGAAAAGTTTATTGGTCCCACCTGGGATGAATCCCGCGCGCGAGCGCTGGCGGACGAGCGGGGCTGGGACATCGCGCCCGATGGAAAAGGTTGGCGGCGTGTCGTGGCCGCGCCGGAGCCGCAACGCCTGCTGGGGATGGAGGCGGTTCGTGTCCTGGTTGAAGCCGGGACGCTCACGATTTGTGCCGGGGGCGGTGGCGTACCCGTCGCGCGCGATCGCGCCGGACGCCTCTACGGAATCGAGGCGGTGGTGGACAAGGACCTGACGGCCGCGCGACTGGCGGAGCATCTCGAGGCCGATTGGCTCTTAATGCTCACCGATGTCGATGGGGTCTATCTGAACTGGGGCACGCTGGATGCGTATCGGCTGAAGGCCTTGCTGGTGACGGCGGTGGATCCACGTGAGTACTCGGCGGGTTCCATGGGGCCCAAGATGGAGGCGGCTCGGCGCGCGGCGCAGGCTGGCATTCGCACCGGCATTGGGTCACTGCAGGATGCTGCCGCGATTGTGGCCGGTCGGGCCGGTACCCGGATCTTGCCGGTGGGCGCCCACTGAAGCCGTGCCGGCTGGAGCGGTTCTTGCGCGCGGGGCGTTGAGGTTGCAGGCTTGTCCCACCGGAAGCGAAACGAGTGAGAGTGATGCGAGAGATTCAGCGAGCCGCACCCCTGGTGATCGGGTTAACCGCCATCGGGCTTCTGGTCCTCGGCTGTGGTAGCGGCGAACCGGAGCAATCCGAAGCCGGTCCGGCGCAGAACCTGGGCGAGGGCGGTTTTACGCCGCAGGACATGTCCAACGACGAGGCCCGGCGTCCGCAGCAAAGTGGCATGCCCAACGCGGATGTGAAGCGCACGACGGACTAAACGGCTTCTCAGAGAGTTGCATGGGGAGTGGGCACTCCCCTTGGGCGTTCACCACATGAGGTCGTCGGGGACGACGTAGTCCTTGTACGGATCATCCGGGTCCGGTTCCGAGCCACCCGTGTCGCCCTCTGCCGGGATCACCAGAGGCCACTCCGGGTCGCGTTCGCGGATCCGATCGGCAATATCACGCGGAATCACGCGGAATCCCTTCTCCGGGCGGATCTCGAGTCCTGCGATCGCGGCGCGGCCGTCGATCAGGCGTGTTTGCAAGTCGGCCGTCACGGGGATGTGGCGGATCTGCCCAGCCTGCTGAAAGTGATAGTCCAGGGCTGCATCGCCGGTCGGGATGGGCGCCAGATGCTTGCTGACCAGTTCACGGATCTGCGCATGACGCGCCCGGCGCTCGGCGCGTTCCTGTTGCTCGCGATTCTTCTGCCGCGAACGCTCGGCCTGCTCGGCCTTGCGCGTCTCGGCCACGCCGGGCTCCGGTGCCTGACGGTCCTTCTTTTTCTTCTGGTTCCCCTTCTGGGCCTTGTGCTTTTGCGTCTTGGCCTTGCGAACCTGTTTTTCGTCCACCAGCCCCGTCTTCAGGAGCTGGCTGCGCAGATCGTCGGACATGAATCCTGCCGTATTCGGTCAATGTGCCGGGGAGCATAGCTGGAATGCGGCCCTTCGTGCAGTCAGTGTTTCCTAAGGAAACACTGACTAATGTACACGCTCGCGCTCGAGTCGCTTTTGCGTGCGAACAAGGCGCGGTGACTGCCGTGCAGTCATTCTGCACAAAGGAGCCGCAACGCTGTGCGCATGCCCGTTTTCGACAACAACGGGCGGCCGAGCCTCTGCTTTCAATGGCTTGCGGGGTTGGTACCCCAGGTTCCCCGATCCTGCGTTGCGCCGCTTACGGGTAGAACCACTACCCACTACGCGACGCGCCTTGTCTAGGAAAACCTGGGGTACCTACGCGAGCGCGTACATTAATCAGTGTTTCCCTAAGGGGTGCGATCCGTGGTGCCGGGCCCGAAGTTATTCGCCGCGGCCTGCAGCGTCCCCAGCAGGGCCTTACGTTCGTCCTTGGGGACCTCGGGAAACAGCCGGTCCAGGCGTTCCCGGTGGTCGATAGGGAATGCCGTGATATGCGGGATCCGCCGGGCGCGGGCGTGGAGCAGCTGGCCTTCCAGGTGTTCGCAGCGCAGCTCGAGATCGAGCACTGCGCGATAAAGGGAAGTGCGTTCCGGTGTTCGCAGGCGGCGGCGCAGGGCCCGAATGCGTTGGGTTCGCGAGTCCTGCCAAGTGCGGGCTTCGGCCTGGAGCTGATGCCAGTGGCCGGGTGCAAGGAGGGCCGGAAACCAGAGCGCGTAGAGGAGCAGCATCACGTCGACCCCGAACGTGTCCTGCCAGTGCAGCAGCCGGTCGCGGGCGGCCGGATGGTTCCAGACGCGGTTGGCGTACTGCCAGAAGCGGGCGAAGTCGCCTGCCGGCGAGTCCGTGTCAGGCACTGCTCGCGGCGGAGGTGAGGGTGACGCCGGCGGTGTTGCGCAGAGTGTCGGGTTCCAGGATCTGGAGATCGCGGGTATGCAGGTTGATCACACCCTGGTTGCGTAACTGGGTGAACAGGCGGCTGATCGTCTCCTGGGTCAGCCCCAGGTGATTGGCGATGTCCGCCCGGGACATTGGCAGATAGAAGTGGTCCGGCGCCAAGCCCCTGGCGCGATGCCGCTCGGAGAGGGTGATCAGGAAGGTGGCCAGGCGCTGCTCGGCGCTGCGCTGGCCGAGCAGGGCATGCAGGCTTTCGTCCTGCGACAGTTCCTGACTCATCACGCCCATCATGTGTTGGCGAAAGGTCGGCAGGCGCCCGGCAAGATCGTCTACATGGGTATACGGAACGGCGCACACGCTGGTGGATTCCAGGGCTAGTGCGCTGACCGGGTGCTTGCCGGAATGAATCGCGTCCAGCCCCAGGAGATCGCCCGCCAGGGCAAAGCCGGTGATCTGTTCCGTCCCGTCGTTGGCGATCAGTACGGTCTTCAGGGCGCCGGTGCGAACTGCGAACAGGGTGTCGAACTTCGCGCCCATACTGAATAGCGCGGAACCCTTGGCGATGGGGCGGCGTTGCTGGACGATCTCGTCGAGCTGCCAGAGTTCTTCCTGCGGCAGGCCCATGGGGAGGCACAGTTGGCGCAGGGTGCAGTGCTGGCAGGCGTGCGTGGGTCGAAGCGTCATACCTTCAGGGTAGCCGTTTTCCCGGCGTTTGGGGAAGCGATTTTCGAGGCGTGCCATCCGGGCCTGAAATGCGCTACTGTCCCTGTTGAGAGTGTGAGTATTCTTGGGGCAGGTCGGCTCCTCGGCGCCTTGGAAGGCGGGCATGGACATCCCAGCGATCCTATACTTAGACTGAGTCCAAACAGAGATGATCCAGATGATCCAACGAGCAGCGCACGATCAGGAGGGTGTCGCAGCCAGCTGAACAAGGACAGGGGTGGAGATGATCGAGAGGTTGCTGGAACAGTACATTCGCTATGGCACCTTCGTGCTGCGGTACCCGGACGGTCGCGAGCAGCGGTTCGGTAGCGGGGCCCCCGAGGTTTCGATGGTGCTGCACGATGCCGTTGCCCTGCGCAAGATTGCACGCGACCCCGGCTTCCAGCTTGGTGAGACCTACATGAATGGTTTGTGGTCTCCGGGGCCGGAGGGTCTACAGGTCTTCCTGGACGCCACTATGCGCAATTTCGCGCCCATGTTCAGGCAACGCGTCAATCCCGCGGTGCGGATGCTGCGGGCCTTGATTGAGCAAGGCAACAAGGTGGCGCGCTGCTACCAGAACATCGCCCATCATTATGACGTCGATGAATGGCTTTATCGCCAGTTTCTGGACGAGGGCATGTTCTACAGCTGTGCCTATTTCGAACGGCCCGATATGACCCTGGAGGAGGCCCAGCAGGCCAAGTCCGCCATGCTGCGCAGGAAGCTCATGTTGGAGCCGGGCATGCGCGTGCTGGATATTGGCTGTGGCTGGGGTGCTCTGGCTTTTCATCTGGCGGAGCACGCCGATGTCCAGGTGGATGGCGTGACGCTATCGAAAGAGCAGCTGCGCGTTGCCCGCGAGGAGGCCAAGCGGCGCGGGCTGGAGGATCGAGTGCGCTTCCTCTATCAGGACTACCGCGAACACGATGACCAGTACGATCGCATTGTGAGTGTTGGTATGTTCGAACACGTGGGGACACCCAACTACGGGACGTTCTTCCAGCGCGTGCACGACTTGCTGAAGCCCGAAGGCATTGCGGTACTGCACACGATCGGGCGCCAGGAGCCGCCGGCTACGTCCAATCCCTGGCTGAGCAAGTACATCTTCCCTGGTGGATATACGCCGGCCCTGTCCGAGGTGATGGCCGCGTTGGAACCCACACCGCTATACACCACGGATATCGAATACTGGCGCCTGCACTACGCCGAGACCCTGGGCGAATGGTATCGGCGCTTCCAGAAGGCCCGCTCCGAGGCGGTGGGGCGTTTCGACGAGCGCTTCTGCCGCATGTGGGAGTTTTACCTGGCGAGCTGTGAGGGTACCTTCCGCTGGTGGGGCCAGGTCGTCTTTCATCTACAGATGGCCAAGCAGCAGGACGCCGTTCCATTGACCCGGGATTACCTCTACCGCGACGACCCCGAACCGGTGACTTCGACCCCGCCCGGTGATGCTCAGACCGGGCGTAGTGACGCCGCCTGATCGTAGCGGGCATTGGCCCCAATTCCGGGCGAACGGCGCCAGCTTTCCCTACACTAGGGGCACGTAGGTGCCCATGCCGGGTACGGTGACACGTTCTGGAGCAGGGGCGGGTGTTCGGTCGGATTCGCAAACGCAGGGATACGCAAGCCCAATCCGCCCCGGAGGCGACCGGACCTTCGCAGGAGCACGTCCTGATCGAGGCGGCCGGCCGCAGCCGAATCACCGAAGTGGCGGCCAGTGCCCGGCGAGTGCCTTGGTCGCTGAATTTCCTCCAGCTGCTGTGGGCTGCAGGCCCGGTCACCTTCCTGGCGATGCAGGGGGGGTACTTCCTCGGCTTCGGACACGCCGCACCCGCGCAGAACTTCATTTTCTTCGCTGTTTATACCCTGTTGTTCGGGGTGATCGGCCTAGTCGCGCGTTTTGTGGCGGATGCCACCCGTGGCAAACGCCAGGAACAGTCGCGCGACCAGCTGCGCAACACCATCGATCTCTTGCCGGACCTACTGTTTGTGACCCGCGATCTGGCGATGAGCGAGCTGGCCCCGGACATGCGCCGGCGCAAGTCGGCCGAGGTCCTGCTGCACGAGGTGGACATCTCGCCGGAAGCGGTCGCGGTCGCGGTGCGCGAGATGACCGGCGACGCCAGTCTGGCGGCCGCCGCGGAGCAGATCGAGATCTATCGCCGCCTGGGCCTGCGCTCACGGGTAGGCGATCTTGTGGATGCCACCGAGGATTCCCGGCTCGCGGCCCTGGAGAAGCTGCATCACGAGGCACCCGAGGTGGCCGAGCTGCTGCGTGCCCGCCTGCGTGGCTTGGCACCGACCCAGGAAGACGGGGTGCGTCGAGTCGATCAATTCCTCGATCGGCTGTTTTCGGCGGCGGATTCGGACGACCTCGTGCGTTGCACCCTGGAGGACGTGCAGGCGATCTTCGTGCTTGCCTTCGAGCTGGTCAACGGCCGCCAGATCAAACGCCTGAGTTTCGAGTGGTCCGGGGGCTGGCAGCTGGGCGCGGCGCTGGATCGCCTGGAATCGCAGGGCAACCGCTTTCGGGTGGCACAGGCGGGAGTCGTTAGCCGCCTTCGTTCCCTGGGCATGCTGCTGGCACAGAGCGAGGCATCCGGCCTGGAACCTCAAGCCTTGCGAGAGCCGGTGGTGAGTCTGGGGCGGCAGGTGCTCGAAGCGCTGCAGCGGCTTGAGGACCTCGAACCAGAGGAACATTCGCCCGAGGGTCAGTTGCTGGGTCTTGCCCTGCGGCGGGTGGAGGATCTGCGCGAGGCGCGTGACCAGCTGATGCAGGCTCAAAGCCGTTATACGAATGCAGTGGGGCGCTGGGAGGCTCTGCGGCGCGCACAGGTCGAGAAGAAGGGCGCGAAGGGTTGGTTCAAGCGCAGCGTGCGCGGTATTCGGGTCAGCGAAGAGCTGATCGAATTAAGCGATGACCAGAAGCTCAAGCTGGCGAATGCCTTTTGCAACTATCTCAGCGAACTGAAGATCGAGCGTCAGGGGGAGCTTTTTTACCTGGGCGGGTCTGTGCTGGACGCGGAAACTGCCAAGCGTCTCGGCATCCAGCTGGCGCTGATCCTTGAGCCGCTGGTCGACCTGACCAATCCCAGCATCCAGCGCGCCATCTACGCCAATCCTGCCGCTTACCTCGGGGGGCTTTATGTCGGGATGAGCGCCGACGCGAAGGCCGGTCTGGGGTCTGCCATGGTCCGGAAGGTACGCCAGGATCTGGGCCGTATGGCCGAATGGCTGGCTATGCGGCTGACTCGCATCTATCACCTGCCACTGAGCGATTCCATGCGCGACTTCCTGGTATCCCGCTATGGGGCGAACCGTGAACGTATGGATATGCTGGCCACGCACTCGGACGACGAGTCGACGTCACAACCGATTGCGTTGCGAGCCGAGCGTTCCCCGGAGTTCGACGCCATGTTGCAGGACAAGGACTGGGGCCGACTGGTCAAGCGGGGTGCCCGCTATCTCAACGCCGAGGAACGTCGGCGGCGTTGATTGCGATATCGAGGACGGCCTGGCATTTCAGTAACTGGTAATTTTGCACCCAAGTGTGTAGTCTTCGCGGCGTTCCTTGGTGCCCGACCGACGTTGGCTCGGCGGGTTAAACGGGAAGTTCGGTGAACCCGCCTCGTCGCAGGTGAGGGGTGAATCCGACGCTGCCCCCGCAACGGTGATCGAGCGAGAGGCCTCTGGGCCTCTGATGGTCGCGGCAAATGCCACTGAGCCCTGTGCTCGGGAAGGCGCCGCACCGGAACGCTCGTCAGCCCGGAGACCGGCCAGGGAATGATCGCGCGGCATGCGGAGGGCATGCGAGGCGGATAATGATCCCGGTGGCCTTGCTCTCGGTGTCGTCCCCCTCGTGTCTCGTATTCCCGTGTCCCGCGATCCCGACGAATCAACGGCGTGCGGGCGGCTCGCCGGGAGACACGGACGACATGAAACGCACAGCACTTTCCGCGGCCATCCTGCTGGCCACCACCCCGGTTCTGGCCGAGACGCCGGACACCGATTCCGAAGCACACACCCTCGATGTGGTTCAGGTCACGGCCGCGCGCTTCGCGCAGACCGTGGACGAGTCTCTCTCCTCGGTCACCGTCATCGACCGCGAGGAGATCGAGCGCACACAGCCGCAGCAGTTTACGGACCTCCTGCGCGGCCGCGCGGGCCTTTACGTGTCCGATAACGGGCCCTTCGGGAAGACCAGTCGGGTCTCAATCCGGGGTGCCAATTCCGACCACAGCCTTTTGCTGATCAACGGGGTACGAACGGCTTCGGCGACGGCTGGCGCGCCGAGCTGGCAGTTCCTGCCCCCCGAGGAGATCGAACGCATTGAGGTCGTTCGCGGTCCTCGTACCAGCATTTATGGTTCTGATGCGATAGGAGGGGTCGTCCAGGTGATGACCCGCGAGGGTCGCAAAGGCCCGCCGCGCGTCAACGCATTCGTTGGAGGTGGCAGCTACGGGACGCGCGAGATTGGGGTTGGTGTGGCCGGTGGTACGGAAGACACCACTTACAGTGTCTCGGTCAGCCATTTCGAGACGGACGGGGTGGATGTCCTGCCTGGGTATGGGGACGACGATCGGGACGGGTACGAGAACACCTCACTCTCCTCCCGCGTCACGCATCGGCTCGGCGGTGGCGCCGAGCTGTTCGGGAGCCTGCTGTATTCCGAGGGCCGTACCGAATTCGACGGTGGGGCCGAGGATGAATATACCGACTACGTGCAGGCCGCCATTCGTGGCGGGATCCGATTCCCGGTAACGGATATCTGGGATACCGAACTCAGTCTCAGCCAGAGCCGCGACGATAACGACGGCTACGAGTTCGGACAGTATCGATCGACCTTTGACACCCGCCGGGACCTTGTGGACTGGCGCAACGACATCGCGTTGGGGCGCGACACCCTGCTGATTACCGGTTTGGACTGGCAGAAGGAGCGCGTCGACGGTCAGGACGAAGTGCTGGGATTCGATTCGCTTGACGTTTCCAGCCGCACCAACACGGGCGTCTATTCGGTACTGCAGACGCGTGTGGGGCAGCACGACCTGGAAGGCAGCCTGCGCTACGACGACAACGAACAGTTCGGCAGCAAGACCACCGGGCAGGTCGCCTGGGGGCGGGACATCACCGATGACCTGCGGCTGCGGGCCTCGTACGGGACGGCCTTCAATGCCCCGAGTTTCAACAATCTCTATTATCCCGGGTTCGCGAATCCCGATCTGCAGCCCGAGGAGTCGGAGACCTTCGAGCTGGGTGCGCGTTACCAGCGCTCCACCTATTACTGGGACGCTGCGCTATTTCAAACTCGCTTCACCGACCTGATCGTGAACACCGACACGGGCAGCGGGCTGCGTCCGGAAAATTTCAGTCGCGCCCGGGCGCAGGGTCTGGAGTTGGAGACCGGTTACGAAGATGGCGTGTGGAGCCTGAGAGGGGCGCTGACACTGCTGGACGCGGAGGACCGTTCGACTGGTAACGAGTTGCCCCGCCGATCGCCGGTGTCGGGACGGGTGGATCTGGACCGGCGGATGGGTGATCTCACGCTGGGTGCCGGCGTGGCGGCCCAGGCCCGCAGCTATGACGATGCGCAAAATGACGTGCGCCTGTCCGGCTTCGCGACCGTGGACCTGCGGGCCAGCTATGCCCTGACTTCGGAATGGACACTTCAGGGTACGGTACGAAATGCCTTTGATCGGGACTACTCCCTGGGCCGCAACTTCATGGGCATCGACTATGACCAGCCGGGGCGCACGGTATTCGTGAAGCTTCGCTATCAGCAGAGGTAATGGATCATGGGTAATCGACTGTCGAAGATTGCGACCCGCACGGGTGACGAAGGCCGTACCGGTCTTGGCGACGGCTCGCGGGTGGACAAGGACAGCCACCGCGTCGAGGCGTTTGGCGACGTGGACGAGCTGAACAGTGTCGTGGGCCGGGTCCTGGTCCACGACCTGCCGGAAGCAATTCGCCGCGTACTGGCCATGGTGCAGCACGAGCTGTTCGACCTCGGGGCGGAGCTGGCGGTGCCGGGGCATCAGGCCCTGCCGGAGGCCTCGGTGGAGCGCCTGGACGTGGAGCTGGAAAGCTTCAACGCCGATCTGCCGCCGCTCAAGGAGTTCATCCTCCCGGGCGGTGGCCCGGCGACGGCCGACTGCCATATCGCGCGCACGGTCTGCCGGCGCGCGGAACGCCGGCTGGTGGCGGTGAATCACCACGAGGCGCTGCGGCCGAGTTCACTCGCCTACATCAATCGCCTCTCGGATTTGTTGTTCGTGCTCTGCCGAGTGCTGGCGCGCCACGAGAATGGTGCGGAAGTCCTGTGGCAGCCGGCGAATCGCCGGGGGAGTACGTGACCGCGCGGGCATTTGCGCTGCTGTTCGGTCTGGTCGTGTTCCCGGGGACGGTGCTGTCCGGCCCCGGGGACTCCGACTGCCCGACGATTGTCAGCCAGTCACCCTTTGTCACCCACACGCTGGACTACCTGGGCCTGGACGGATGCATTGTCGGGTCCAGCAGCTATGATCCCGCCCATCCGGATACGGGTGGCGTCTATGACCCGGATGCCGAGGCGATTGCAGCCCTCGCGCCGGAACTGGCGATCACATCCGAGTGGATGGACCAGAAGGAGTGGGAAGCGGTCCTGCCGGAGGATACCCGTGCCCTGGTGCTCGGTGGTTTCGGCGGGATGGACGCTGTGGTCCGGAATGTGGAGCGCGTAAGCCGAGCGGTCGGGCGCGAGGACGGGCCGGCGCGTGCCGAGCGCTTCGACCAGAAGTGGCGAGCGGCCGCGGAAGCCGTCCCGGCCTCCGGCGAGCGGGTGCTGTTGCTATCCTCGTGCAGTGGGCAGGGCTACACCTATGGCCCTGGGACCTGGCTGTTCGACGCGTTCGTCGCGGCGGGATTCGATGTGGTGGCCGACCAGTCGGGCGTGACCCACCTCGAGTTCAGCGACCAGCGCGACGACCTTGCGGATCTGATCAATCACAGCCGGGCGCAGGTGGTCTTCGCCTTCAATGCCGATGCCGCAGAGGAATGCAGGGCCATTACCGCCGAGCGGCCATTCCGGGTGGTGTCATTGCCCACGGAGCCGTTTCAGCATCCGGCCCCGGTGATCGTGCATGGGCTGGAGCGACTGACAAAGGAGCAGGATCGCTGGTCCGTCGGGCCATAACCTCAGGCGGGCCCGTTCCCCAGGCACAACAACCGTACACAAACCGATCGGTAACAGGAGTTCACCATGGACGACGAAGCCGCGCGTGCAGAACGCCACGCCCAGCGGATGGCGCGCAAGAAGGAGATCGTGGACCGCAAGATCGCGGAAGCCCAGGACGAGAAGGGTGTGTTCCTGATCCTGACCGGCAACGGCAAGGGCAAGAGCTCTTCCGGATTCGGCATGGTGGCCCGCGCCCTGGGTCACGGCATGCAGGTGGGGATCGTGCAGTTCATTAAGGGCCAGTTCGCCACCGGCGAGGAGGCGTTTTTCCGCGCGCAGGACCGCGTGCAGTACCACGTGATGGGCGAGGGCTACACCTGGGAGACCCAGGATCGCGACCAGGACACTGCAGCTGCGCGCGAGGCCTGGGCCCATGCCCGCGACATGCTCACGGACCCGGCGTTCGACATGGTGCTGCTGGACGAACTGCACATCGCGCTCAAGTACGGCTACCTCGATCGCGACGAGGTGCTCCGAGACATCGCCGCACGGCCGGAGATGCAGCACGTGATCACCACTGGCCGCGCCGCGCCAAAGGCCCTGATCGAGGCGGCCGACACGGTCAGCGAGATCGATGCGGTCAAGCATGCCTTCCAGGCCGGCATCAAGGCGCAGAAGGGCATCGAACTCTGATTGCCCTGGCCTCTGCACAAGGGGCCGGTTGATCCAGATCAACGATCATGCAGGTTTTCATCGCGACCCGGTTCCCGCGTCTGTAGGGTGGGATTCAGGTGATTTGGACCGAGTCTATATCGGTCTTCGCCGACACCGATCCAATCTCAGGGAGACCCGCCATGATCCGACGTTCTTATCTTCGCAGCGCCATCTTTTCGGCCTGCACCGCCCTGGCGCTGGGCGTGGCCGCGCCCGCCGTGGCGGATACCGACTACTCGCAGTATCGCGACGTGTTCGAGCCGCTGCCGGCGCTGCCGCCGATCCCGGCGGACAACTCGATGACCAAGGAGAAGATCGAGCTGGGCAAGATGCTGTTCTTCGAGCCGCGCATTTCCAGCTCCGGCGTGATCTCCTGCGCGACCTGCCATAACCCGGCGCTGGGCTGGGCGGATCGTATTCCGCGCGCGGTGGGGCATGACGGCCAGGTCGGCGAGCGCAACACCCCGACTGTGCTGAACTCCGGCTTCTTCACCGCGCAGTTCTGGGATGGCCGCGAGGACGATCTGGAAGGCCAGGCGCTGGGCCCGATCCAGGACGCGATCGAGATGGCGATGCCGCTGGAGGAGGCGATCGCGCGCTTGGAGGAGTTCAACGAGTACCAGGAGAAGTTCGAGGCCGCCTATCCCGACTATGACGGCGACAACGTGATCAATACCGACCACGTGGCCAAGGCCCTGGCGACCTTCCAGCGCACGCTGAACACCCCGAACTCGCCGCTGGATCGCTGGCTGGTCGGAGACGAGGGCGCGATGACCGAGCAGCAGATGCGAGGGATGAAGTTGTTTGCCGACAATGGTTGTGTCGCCTGTCACGCGGGCCCGGCGCTGACCGACAGCAATTTCCATCGTATCCAGGTGCCGGGTTCCGAGGACGAGGGCCGCTACCTGGTCACCGGCGAGGAGAGCGATCGCTTCGCGTTCAAGACGCCGACTCTGCGCAACGTGGCGCTGACCTACCCCTACATGAACAACGGGGAAACCGCGACGCTGGAAGAAGCGATCCGCATCATGGGCGAGGAAATGCTGGGGCAGGACTTCACGGATGATGAGGTTGCGGATATCGAAGCCTTCATGCACGCCCTGACGGGTGAGATGCCGCAGTTCGACATCCCGGCCCTGCCGTAAGCAGCCGCATCCGGAGTCGAGGAAACCAAGCCCCCTCCGTCTGCGGAGGGGGCTTTTTCGTGGGGTCTTTCTATTCGACCGTGATCGTGATCCTCTCGGAAACGACGGGCGGGTCGAAGCTGATGTGCCGGTAGTCCATGAACAGCAGTTGCAGCGTGTATTCGCCGGGTTCGAGTTCCAGTTCGCCTTCGGTCTGACCGCCGCCGAAGTGGCGCTTGTGATCGGAGAAGGGCAGCGAGGCATCCAGATCGACCTCGTCCAGGGGCTTGTTCACCAGGAGGTGGTGGTGACCGGTATTGTCCATCTCCACGCCGGCCGGGGCGACACCCATGCCGCGCAGGCCCATCTTGACGCGGACCGGGCCCTCCAGGGTGTATCCATCCTGCGGGGCGATGAAGTAGACCTTGGCGTCCTCGGGTGCCGCGACACGGTCGCTGGCGGACAACGCGCCACTGCCCAGCACGAACCCTGCGGCGATCAGTACAGCGGTGGCGAGAAGAGAGAAGCGGAAGTCCTGCATAACATCTTCTTTGCGCGTCTTGCGCAAGCCACGGGGTCATCGCCTTCCTTGAGTATAGGTGTGTGGTCCGGATTTGCCGGGGCATCGTAGACCCGCGTTCTGCTAGGCTATGCGCCTCACCTGCCACCGTAATCGAGTGTCTTTCGCATGAGCTTTCGTACCCGTTTTGCCCCCAGTCCCACCGGCTATTTGCATATCGGTGGTGCGCGTACCGCGCTGTTCTCCTGGCTGTATGCCCGTCATCACGGCGGCGAGTTCGTGTTGCGCATCGAGGACACCGATCTGGAGCGCAGTACGGCCGAGTCCGTGAATGCGATCCTGGAGGGGATGAACTGGCTGGGGCTGACCTACGATCACGGGCCGTTCTATCAGACCGAGCGCTTTGATCGGTACAAGGAGATCATCGACCAGCTGATGGCCTCGGGCCACGCCTACCGCTGCTACTGTTCGAAGGAAGAGCTGGATGCGATGCGCGAGGAGCAAAAGGCGCGCAAGGAGAAGCCGCGCTATGACGGCCGCTGTCGTTCGCGCACCGAGCCGCGCGAAGGTGTGGAGCCGGTGATCCGCTTCCGCACCCCGGACGAGGGCGTGACCATTGTCGACGACATGGTGCGGGGAAAGGTCGCCTTCCAGAATAGTGAACTCGATGACCTGATTATTGCCCGTTCCGATGGCTCGCCGACGTATAACCTGACGGTGGTGGTCGACGACATGGATATGGAGATCACCCATGTAATCCGGGGCGACGATCACCTGAACAATACCCCGCGACAGATCAACATCCTTAAGGCGCTGGGTGTTGAGCCGCCGCGCTACGGCCATCTGCCGATGATCATGGGCCCGGACGGGGCCAAGCTGTCCAAGCGTCATGGCGCGGTATCGGTGATGCAGTACCGCGACGAGGGCTATCTTCCGGAGGCCCTTCTGAACTACCTGGTGCGTCTTGGGTGGGCCCATGGCGACCAGGAGATCTTTTCACTGGACGAATTGGTGCGCCTTTTCGATATCGAGGACGTGAACCAGTCCGCCTCTGCGATCAACCCGGACAAACTGCTGTGGTTGAACCAGCACTACATCAAGACGCTGGATCCCGACCACGTGGCCCTGGAATTTGGCTGGCACCTGGGACAGTTGGGGATTGACCCGTCCAATGGCCCAGCGATGCGCGACGTGGTGATCGCCCAGTGCGAACGCGCACGGACTTTGCGCGAGATGGCCGAGAATAGCGTGTACTTCTATCGCGAGTTCGAGGACTACGACGAGAAGGCCGCCCGCAAGCAGCTCACGCCCGAGGCGGAACCGGTGCTGCAGACGCTGCATGATGGTTTCAGTGCCCTGGGGGCGTGGGACAAAGAGCCCCTGCACGAGGTCGTGGTGCATACCGGTGAACGCCTGGATCTCAAGCTTGGCAAGGTCGCGCAGCCGCTGCGTGTAGCGCTGACGGGGGGTACGGTGTCGCCGCCGATCGACGATACGCTGGTGCTGATTGGGCGCGAGCGGGCACTGGCCCGGATCGATCGTGCGCTCAAGAAAATTTCGGTCGCTGCGGGTTGACACATTTGGGGGTGCTGGCTACAGTACGCGCTCGCCTGACACGGGGCCATAGCTCAGCTGGGAGAGCGCCTGCATGGCATGCAGGAGGTCGGCGGTTCGATCCCGCCTGGCTCCACCAAATTTAGGCGTACTGCGAGTTCACCAATGCACCGTTTTGGCGTTATATCCCTCTATGTGGGGCTGGTGATTGCAGTAGTCGGATTGATCGGCGGATTTGGGTTGATGATTTCCGGGGAACAGACCTGGTCCAAACCTCTCATCGCGCTGGTACCGATCGGGTTTTTGCTGGTATTCAGTGGTCTGGTGACGACGCTTCTGCATCGCGCACCGGGTAGCGAAGAAGACCGGCCCAAGGGCCCACCCGAGTAACGAAGACGTTGCCTCTACGTCCCCATCGTCTAGAGGCCTAGGACACCGCCCTTTCACGGCGGCGACCGGGGTTCGAATCCCCGTGGGGACGCCATATCCCGAAAAGGCCCGAGCCGAAAGGTTCGGGCCTTTTCTTTTTGTAGCCGTAGCCGGTGCTGAGTCGAGCACCGCTATTCCGGTCAGGCGAGGCGGGGGTCGCGTTGGCGCGGCTCGTCCTCGTCAGGGTGTGGTCGCGGAATGATGCAATGGTTGATGCGCAGGAGTTCGCGTTCCGCCCAGGTCTGGACCTCTTCTTTTTCCGCGAGGCGGGCATAGTCCAGAAGCGCCAGGCGTTCAATGTTGGGGTTGCCCTGCTCATGCGCGGTACGGCGAGCGCATTCGAGTTCTTCCCAGCCTTCGGCTTCCTTGCCTTGACCAAGACTGAGCAGGGCGTTGGCGCGTAACCGGCGAATGGCCGCTTCGAAGCCCAGGTCACCCCGTGTTCTGCAACTTGCGAGGGCCTCGTCGGCGACCTCAAGGCGGCGTTGGGCCGGCGCGTCGGCGGCCTGCAGGGCGTCCAGCAGGATCAACTGAAAGATCGTGTTCACGCCATCCATGATGTGGCTCATGGCATCCACTTGCTGCTCGATCACCTCGTGGGCGGTCGCTTGTCCCTGGCGCGTCAGGGCCCAGCTTTCCAGGGTAATGCCCGCCGCACGCCACAACGGATAGTCGTATTCGCGTGCGATGGCCAGCGCGCGGCGGGCCGCGGGAAGGGCCGAGTCGGGATCGTTGCCGTAGAAGCCGAGCGCGGCACGGAAACTGTGGACGAAGGCCTCGGTGGGGCGATGCCCGAGCTGGTCGGCCTGCTCGCAGGCGGCATCCATCTCGGCCCAGGCGCGGGCGTGATTGCCGAGGTAGAGCAGGGTCCAGGCCATGAAGCCACGGGCGCTGATGGCTGGGTTTTCGGTGTGACGAGCGACTAAAGCGGGATGGTCTTCGTCTTGGTAGAGCTCGACCGCCCGGGTTTGGTGCTCCAGCGCCTCGGCAAATCGACCCGTCCAGAAGTGGGTGTTGCCCTGGACGTAGTGCGCGGCGATTTGCAGCAGGCGGTCGCCGGATCGCTCGGCGAGGCGTTCCATCTCGTTGGCGAGCCGATGGGCCTCTTCGAAACCGTGCCAGGAGCCCGCCCCGTGCCATAGGCCCCACAGGACGCGGAAATACTGTACCGGGTCCTGCTCCGGCGCGGTCAGACGCATCGCGCGTTCAAAGATGTTGTTGACTGTGCGCGATCCGTAGCCCAAGAGGGCGAGATTGGAGGCGCCCAGGCCGCCCAGCGCGCGCAGGGTCGTGCTTTCGTGCTCGGGTCCTTGGTCACCTTCTTCGGCCTGCTGGCGATCCAGGCAGTTGAGAGCGTCCTCGAAGTAGTGCGAGGCCTCCGGGAGGATCCCGCGCGCGAAGGCGTCTTCGCCCGCGTCTAGCCAGGCCGCGACGGCTTCAGGATAGCGATGGGCATGAAACAGGTGATTGGCGATGCGACCCCAGTCGGCTGACTGCATGCCATTCTCGGAGTCTTCGCGCATCAGGTCGGCCAATTGCCCGTGCAGGCGGGTACGCTCCGAGACCAGCATGGATTCATAGGCGGCCTGCAGGAACAGCGCGTGCCGAAAGCGATAGCGCACACCATCCACCATGCCGGCCGGTTCGATGAATCCCTTGCCGGTGAGGCGGGTGAGCTGGCGGCGAATGGCGTCTGCCGGTTGCCCGCGCAGTCGGCTCAGGATGCGGGTGTCGAAGTCGCGTCCGATGACGGCCGCGAAATGGGCAATCTCGCGGGCGCTTCCCAGCTGCTCCAGACGCGCGACCAACAGATTGGACAGCCCCGGCGGCAGGGTGTCGGGTAGCTGCCCGCTGCGCGCGCCCTCAAGCGCATAGCGAGTCAGCTCTTCGAGAAAGAGGGGAACCCCTTCGCCTCGTTCAATCAGCTGTTCGCGTAACGTGCCGGGGAGGCGCCCGTGGGCATCTAGGCGGTCTACGAGCGCGCGAGCCGCGTCGTGGTCCAGGGCGTGCAGGCGGACGTGTTTGAGAGATAAATCGCGCCAGGAGGACCGGAAGCTCATGCGGGCCGTGAGGATCGCCATGATCGGGCGGTGGCGGGAACGCTGATACAGGCGGCGCAGGAATTCCGAGGTTCCCGAATCCATCCAGTGCAGGTCATCGCAGATCAAGAGCGTGGGGCCGTGCGCCCCCCGGCGGTGGATCAGCTCCACCAGGATGTCGATGATGCGGTCGCGATCCAGCCCCTCGTGTAGAAGGCTCTCGGGCCCTTCGGCATCGGGGTGGGCGAGCCAGCGGCCGAGCTGATCGGCGAGTTTGGCGGGCGTTCCCGCTTGTTGCAACGCCCCGGCGAGGCGCCGCAGACGGGCTTCTCGCAGGCGGTCGCGACCCACCCATGCGGCAAAGGCCTGGCGTACTGGCGCGAGGAGTTGGCGCGCGCGGTCCTCGCGGCATTTCAGCAGGTAGCGGGAGCGGGCCTGGGCCCGCACCTGAAGGTCGAGGCTGCGCGCGAGGCGGCTCTTGCCGAGCCCGGCTTCCCCCTGAATCAGAATGTACCGAACCTCGTCGTTCTCCAGGACGTGGTCCCATTGTTTGCGCAGGTCCTGCAGTTCGGGATTACGGCCGGTCAGGGGTGTCTGGTCGAGCTGGCTTTGGGCATCCACTCGATCCAACGGGCCCGGGTCCCCGGTGACGTGATAGGCGCCGGAGCCATCGTCCAGTGGCCGGAACGTGAAATAGCCGGAGATCCGAGCATGGGCGTCATGGCTGACAAGCAGGGTGCCGGGGTCCGCATGCTGGGCAAGCTCATGGACCCGGGCGGTGAGCTGGCCGGTCGGGTCGGGGAGGTCGGGATCGGCACCGGTGACGATCAGGTTGCTATCGACGGCGAGACGCAGCTGGCTGTCGCCGGGGGCGGTCTCCAGGGCCTGCCAGGCGGCGTGGACCGCGTCGACTGTGGCCTCCTCGCGCCCGGCGGGGTAACCGAAATAGGCCAGGAGGCCATGGCCGGGGGCGGGTACGACGTGTCCGTGATGGCTTAGGAGCACGAAGTCGATGTGCTCCAGGGCGCGGTTCACCTGTTGTTGCTGGACTTCGATGTCGGCCGATGGGTCCGGATGGACGTGGCAGGCGACGACGGTGACACGGCGCCGTTCGGGGCGCAGGACAGGCGGCTCGGCGTCTTCGGCGGAGGCGTGCTGGCTGGAGTTCTCGGCCCGCTCGGCGCCCAGGATCTCTTCGCGAGTGCGGCTCAGGAGTTCGCCGAGCGGCTTGCTGGACTCGGCCTCCAGGTGGGCGTAATGCTCCAGGGCGCGCTTGGGATGTCCAGTGACTGCCAGGGCCTTCATTAACAGGTGGTGGAGAGTCTCGTCGTGCGGCTCCATTGCCAGCAGTCGATGGAGCTCGGCGAGCAGGGGTTCGCCCTCGTTGGGCTTGGCCAGCTCGGCGAGGTTGTGAGTGATGAAGACCAGCAGGTTCTGCCAGTGCTGTTCGCGTTGGTTTTGCGCCCAGGTCCAGAGTTCGGGGAGATCCTGCAGGGGCCGCAGACCTTCCAGGAAGTGCCCGCGGTAATCGGAGACGATGGCGAGATCGGGGGGCGGGGCGTTGCTCTCGCGGCCCTCCGTGGTGCGGCGCTCGGAGCGTGCGCGTTGCAGAGTCAGAAAGTCGACGCGTGATCCGGTCTGGGGCTGGAAGCGTACATAGCGCGGGGTCGTGTCGAGCAGAGGCGGATCGCTGTTGGGCAGCTGTCGACGCAGCTGGAACAGGCCCTGGCGCAGGTTGACCCGGGCGCTGTCCGCGTCCAGATCGGGCCAGAACAGCCGCGCGATCTCCTCGCGCGGGATGCGCCGCCGGCTTTCGGCCGCGACGTAGGTCAGGAGCAGGCCGAGCTTGGTCCCGGACAGAGCGGGTATGTCACGTTCTCCCACACGCACGCCGACCGTGCCGAAGGTCGTGATTTCCATATGCGCCAAGTGGCCTCCCTTCTGTTGCTTCGCTTTCGTCCGGCTGCAGCGGGCGACTGGATGGCGCCTGCCGCGTTATTCGGTGTTACTGGGCAGCCCGATTCGATTGTAGCGGGATTCGGGGACAGCAGTTAGTCGATCCGGATGGTGGCGTAGCCCTGGCTCTCATAGCCCATGATGGACAGGAAGGTGTTGCCGACCAGTTGGATGCCGGGCAGCAGATCATCCTGCGTCAGATCGAACCGCCGGGTGGCGATGCTGCAGGCCTCCATGTGCACGCCTTCGCGCGCTAGCAGGTCTTCCAGTCGCTCATGGATGTGGCGTACGGCAGAGACGTCCTCAAGCTCCAGGTGATCGGTGGAAGCAGCGATCATTCCCGCGGCACCACCCCGAAACGCGAACATCATTTCCGGTTCCAGGCCTTGGCGGACCATGTCGTCGTAGGTTTCCTCGATCACACTGAGGCGAGCAATCAGGCGTTCGGGATCGCCGATGGTGATGTCCCAGAGGATGCGCCCGTTTTCCAGGCCGGCAATTGCGCGCTCGTCGGAAGGCTTGTCGGCGAGGGCGGCCGTCGGCAGCAAGAGGCTGAAGCCCAGGAGGCTAGTCAGCAGCATTTTCATGGTGTTCGTCCCTTACTTGCACGTCATGTCTCGAGAATAGGGGCGAATCGACCAAACTGCACGTTTGGTCGGCTGCCGTACCATGCCAATCGCCTGCGTACCCGGTCGATTGGACCCGCACCGGAGAGCCGGGGCCCGCGCTGGCCCCAGATCCGTTAGTGGCCGTGGTGGCCCTTGTGCAGGTATTCGACCCCTTCGAGGCTTTGCAGCTGGATCTCGCGGATCGGGGTGTAGCGCGAGGAACCCGGGCCGACAATCTCTTCGGTCAGACGGATGCGGTAGGGCGCTTGGTTGTTCAGCAACTGGCCGACATAGCGCTTGCCCTCGTGGTTCAGGCGCACGGGCGAGGTGCTGTCGTAGCGGCTGAAGTTGTAGCTCACACCCTTCGGGTACTGCAGGTTCTGTTCGGAAAAGTTCATGCTTGGGCCCTGTTGGATCATGTGTTCTTAACGGCCTCGAAGGCCTGGAGTGCGGCCAGGCGGCTGGCCTTCAGGTCAACGATGGCATCGGGATAGCCGCGGGTGCCGCCGGCGCTCGGGGCGTGAATATACCGCGTTTCGGTGTCCTTGAGCACGGGCAGGTAGCGGCGTACGAAGGTACCTTCGGGATCGTATTGCTCGCCCTGGCGCTGGGGGTTGAATACCCGAAAGTAGGGTGCGGCGTCTGCGCCACAACCACCGGCCCACTGCCAGCCCAGGGTGTTGGCGGCCAGATCGGCGTCTACCAGGGTGTCCCAGAACCAACTTGCGCCGAGATGCCAGTGCAGGCGCAGGTTCTTGGTGAGAAAGGACCCCACAACCATGCGCAGCCGATTGTGCATCCAGCCGGTTTCCCACAGCTGGCCCATCGCGGCATCGACCAGGGGGATACCGGTGCGGCCTTGTTGCCAGGCGACCAGATCCTGCTGTGACTCGCGCCAGGCAAAGGCCTCGAAGCGCGGGTTCAGCGGTTGTTCCGGGGTGTGCGGGAAGTGGTAGAGCACATGGTGGGCGAAGTCGCGCCAGCCGAGCTCGCGTACAAAGGCTTCGGGGCCGCCGCTCTCCGGGTCCAGCCCGGCCTCGCGCAGGGCGCGCAGGACTTGGCGCGGGCTGATCTCGCCGAAGTGCAGATACGGTGACAGGCGCGAGGTGCCGTCGTGGTCCGGCCGCTCGCGACCCTCGGCGTAGTCGCGAGCGGCCTCGGGGAGAAACTGTTCCAGGCGTTGGTGGGCGCCGGCCTCGCCGGGTGACCAGGTGGCCTGCAGCCCTGCGGCCCAGTCGATTGTGGGCAACAGCTCGAGTTGTTCGAGGGACAGCGAGTCCGGCCAGGCCCGGGGTGCCGGGAGTGTCTCGGGTGCGGGCAACGGATCGCGGTCGATGCCGCGTTGGCGGCAGGCCTTCCAGAAGGGCGAGAAGACCTTGTACGGGCGACCTTGTCCGGTCTCGACCTCCCAGGGTTCGATCAACAAGTGGCCGTTGAAACTTCGCACCTCCAGCCCGTCGGCGCGCAGGCCAGCTTTGATGTCCTGGTCGCGCAATACCAGCGCGGGATCGTAGAGGCGGTTCCAGTAGACGGCCGTAGCCCCGGTCTCGTTGACCAGGGCGCGCAGTGTATCGAGGGTGGGGCCGCTTCTCAGGACCAGGCGGCTTCCCTGTCGCGTCAGCGCCGCGTTCAGGGCCTCCAGGCTGTGGTGCAGCCACCAGTTGGAGGCGGCCCCGGGTTGCCAGGGGGCCTCTTCGTCCGGGGCGTGGATGAAGACCGGGATGACCGGGCCGCCGTTCGCCAGCGCGGCGTGCAGTGCGGGCTGGTCGGCCAGGCGCAAGTCGCGCCGCAGCCAGACCAGGGTGGGCGGGCTCTTGGCCATCAGATGCGGTCTCCTCGTCTCAGGGTATCGCGGATCGTGCCGGCCCGTTTGCGGATGGCCCGCAGGCGGTCGGGGTCCATCTTCTCCAGGTGTTTCCACTGCAACGCGGTGCGCGGGTGGCGGGCAAAGCGGTCCTGGTGACGGGCGAGGAAGTCCCAGTACAGCGTGGTGAAGGGGCAGGCGCTTTCCCCCAGGGCCTCGGCCGGGTCAAAGGGACAGTGCCGGCAGTAGTTGCTCATGCGCTGGATGTAGCGGCCGGTGGCCACGTAGGGCTTGGAGGCCATGCGGCCGCCATCGGCATACTGGGACATGCCGATCACATTGGGGAGTTCCACCCACTCGACGGCGTCCACGTAGATGCCTAGATACCACGTGTGGATCGCTTCGGGGCGCACGCCCAGCAGCTGTGCGAACAGACCGGTGACCATCAACCGCTGGATGTGATGGGCGTAGCCGTATTGCAGGGTCTGGCCCACGGCCTGATGCAGACACTGCATGGACGTGTCGGCGTCCCAGTAAAAGGCGGGGAGCGGCTCGTCGGCCTCCAGGGCATTCCAGTCGTGCCAGGCCTCGCCAAAGTGAAAATACAGCCCGCGCACGTACTCCCGCCAGCCAAGGATCTGGCGGATGAAGCCCTCGACAGCGGCCAGAGGCGCGTGTCCATTGCGCCAGGCCTGTTCGGCCGCGTCGATCACGGTGCGCGGATGGATCAGGTGCAGGTTCAGCGCCGCCGAGAGGCGGGCGTGATAGAGCCATGGGTGATCGGTCCACATCGCGTCCTGGTAGGTGCCGAAGTGGGGCAGGCGGTGCGTGATGAAGTCGTCCAGGACCTGTTGGGCGTGTTCGGTGGTGACGGGACAGTCGAAGTGGTCGGTCCCCCCTGGAAGCTCGGGCAGATGCTGGGCGACGTCCCGCAGGCACTCCTGGGTCAGGGCGTCCGGCGAAAATCCCAGGGGTGCAGGCAGCAGGCCGGGTCCGTCACGGCCGAAATGGCCTCGATTGTCGGCATCGAAGTTCCACTGTCCGCCGGTGGGTTCGCCATCGTTCATCAAGATGCCGAGGCGTGCGCGCTGTTCGCGGTAGAAGTACTCCATGCGCAGTTGCTTGCGCCCCCGGGCCCAGGTGGTGAAGGTCTCGAGGGTGACCAGGAAGTGCGGGTCGTCGAGGATCTCGAGCGGGATGGAGCAGGCGTTGCAGGCCTGTTCCAGCTCGCGCTGGATGCGGTGTTCACCCGGCTGTAGCACTTGTACCTGTTGTGGCTGCAGCCGCAGGAGATTCTTTCTAAGGGCTGCGCCGAGAGTTTCCTCCGAATGTTCGCCGAGACGACGGTAGTGGACGCTCAGGCCGGCATTGTGACGATCCCTGGCGAAATGGCGCATGGCCGAAAGGAACGCGGTGGTGCGTGCTGCGTGCGAAGGCACATGCCGGGACTCCGCCACCACCTCAGCCATCCACAGGGCGTCGTGGTCAGGGTGCAGTTCCTGGAGGCTGGGTTGGTTCGGGTCGAGCTGATCGCCAAGGATGACCAGCAGGCGGCGGATGCCCTTGGGAGGAGGAGGCACTGGGCCGGTGGTCCGAACGGCAGTGGGCTAAGCGTTGAGCTGCCGGGCAAGCCGGGCAGCGGCTTCAAGTGGCGGTCCGGGCAGGACTTCAACCTCCCGGGCATGCTCCAGTTGCGACAGTTCCAGCGCGGCGGAGCCGGCGAGGTAGCAGGTCGGCCCCGGTTGCTGGAGGATTGCCTCCACGCGCGGCAGTTCCGGGCTGCGCATCAGCTGCGATGAGGCGTGGATGATGAACGCCGGTGCATTCAGGCGCTGGATCAGGGTTTCGAGTCCGGCAGGGCTGGTGACATCGAACAGGGGCAGGGTCTGGAGATCCTGTCGTGCGCAGGCCAGCTGCAGGAGCATCCCGCCGACCTGTTGGTGTCCGCCACCCAATACCAGACAGGGGCAGGATGGCCCCTCGCAGGCGCGGAGCGCGGCCCGCAGTTGGTCGGAGAAGGCCGCCGTGGCCCAGGCAGCGAAGACGGCCAGGCGGGCCTCGCCCTCGGCGTTATGCCGCGACTCCTCGCGCAGCCGCCGGTAGATTTCGAGGAAGGCGCTCTCGTGTACCCCGTTCCAGCCGTGGCGCATGACCAGGCGTGAATAGGTGCGGTCCAGGTCGCCGATATCGAGACGGGTCACCGACTCATAGAGCGTTTCCGCGATCGGGTCCATGGTGTGGGGTGCGATCCCGGGACCTGGGCTCTCGCGGCGGTCTGGCTGAGCGGCCGGAGATGGCTCCTGGCGAGTGGATGCGGGATCCGCCGCTTTCGGCTCGTCGGTGAGCACGCGGTGCACCTGGGACACCGGAATGCCTTCTTCCAGTAGCTCCATGATGCGTTTGATGCGGGCGATGTCCCCGGTACTGTATAGCCGGTGCCCCTTGGGCGTCCGCATCGGGCGAATCAGCCCGTAACGGCGTTCCCAGGCGCGCAGGGTGACGTCATTGATACCCGTCTCCGAACAGACATGCCGGATCGGGTAAAGCCCTTCCTGATCTTGGAGTCCGATGTGCGTTGCGCTCGCCATGAAGTAATTGTACGACATCTATACAGCAGATGTACAAGGCCGTGCTCCGTTTCGCGTCGCCGCGTCTCGGATATGTGTCCGATCGTCCAGGCCGGGATGAACCTTTGGTACACGTCCGTCCACCAAAGAGTAGCAATCTTCACAATATGATGCTGGGAGTCGACATGTTTGTGCATTTCGGAAGGTACCGGGTTGCCCTGATTACCGCTTTGTTGCTGGGTGCGATGGTTCTGCCGAGTGTGGCCAAGGCCAATCCGGAAATGGCGGACAGCATCTCGCCCTATCTGCGCCTGCACGTAGATGATCCGGTCAAGTGGCGTGGCTGGGACCCGGCCCTGCTCGACAAGGCGCGTGAAGAGCAGCGGCCCTTGTTGATCTCCAGCGGCTACTACTCCTGTTACTACTGCCACGTGATGCAGGAGGAGAGTTTCAAGGATGAGGGCATTGCCGAGCGTCTGAACGAGCATTTCATCCCGGTGAAGGTTGACCGCGAAGTCGATGGTGCCCTGGATAGCTACCTGCTGGAATTCCAGCGGGCCACGGCCGGCAGTGCCGGCTGGCCCCTGAACGTCGTGGTGACCCCTGACGGACATGCGCTGACCGGCGTGGTGTATGCCCCGCGCGATCAGTTTGCCGAATTCCTGGATGGCATCACCGAGCGTCTGGATGCGGACTACGACGCGCTGGTGGATCTGGCACGCCGTGGGAGTGAGGAGTTGTCCACCCAGTTGCGCGAAGGCGAGGAGCCGATGTCCGACAGCCGCGCCGGGCGTCTGCCACAGGTGTTGTGGAGCCGATTTGAAAGGGAGGCGGATGACCTTGAGGGTGGCTTTGGCCAGTCCACCAAGTTCCCGCATTCGCCCTGGCTTCGAGCCATGCTGGAAGCGGATCAGGCGGACGATGCCCCGGACTGGATCCCCGAGTTTCTCGAGATCACGCTGGATGAAATGTCCGGATCCGGGTTGCGGGATGTGCTGGGGGGCGGGTTTTTCCGCTATTCCGAGTCCCCTGACTGGAACGAGCCCCATTTCGAGGTGATGCTGGAGGATCAGGCGCAGCTAGCCTGGTTGTATCTTCAGGCCGGCGAGCACTACGGCCGCGAGGACTGGATCGAGCTTGGACTCGAAAACCTGGATTTTGTTAAGCGGGACATGGCGTTGCGCGAGGACGACATGGGCGAGCAGGCCGAAACCTCGGCGGACGGATTCCGCGGTTTTGCCTCCAGCCTATCGGCCATGGACGACCAGGGTCGGGAAGGCGGTGCCTATCTTTGGCCAGAGGAAGACCTGGAGACGGCACTGGAGGGTCACGAGAATCCCGAGCTCGTGCGTGCATGGTTCGGCATGGAAGGGTCCTCGGTTTTTGATCTCGGGCATCTGCCCCGAAGTGGCGACAGCAAGGCCGAGCTGGTCGAACGCTTCGACCTCGACCAGGACGCCGTGAAGGAGCAGATCGACGCCGGTCGAGAGGCGCTCATTCGAGCTCGCGAAGAGCGGGGTCTGCCGCGCGACGAGAAGGTCCTGACGGGCGCTCACGGTTTGTTGCTGTCGGCGCTGGCAGTGGCCGCCGACCATGACGAACGCTTCCGTGAGGCGGGCGAGGCCGTACGGGACTGGTTGCTGGAGGTGGCCGATGACCCGGCGGCACTACCGGCATTGATGGGGTTGCCCGCAGACCAGGCGGGTGCGGCGACGTTGAACGACTATGCCTTCGTTGCCCAGGGCCTGAACGACTGGGAGCGGCAGCAGGGGGAGGGTGGCACCGAGGTGGTCGCGGCCCTGCTCGAGAACGCCTGGGAACGCTTCCTCGACGCGGACGGCTTTCGCCCGGAACCAGAGCCCCCGCTACCGGGCATGATCTCGCAGCGCTTCCATCCAGCCGTGCATCGGCCTTCGCCCACCACGCTCATCCTGGCGCTGACCGAGGAATTGGCCGAGAACCACGAGACGCTGGAGGCCGCACTCACCGACTATGACCTGCGCCCGGGACGCGCCATCGAGAGCGACCCGCACCATCACGCCCGCCTGATCCTCTGGCTCCAGCATCGCGCGCGCTGACGGGTTTTTTGTCACCACGAAGCGCACGAAGGCACGAAGAAGGTCAAGAGCGGCTGACAGGAAGGTTGGGAGTTCAGAAGAAAATCGATAAATTGATACGCGATGGAACAGGTGGAGGGCCATCCCAGAATCATTCCTTCCAGCCTTCCTTTCTTCCTGTCGAATGCTTTTGACCTTGACCTTCTTCGTGCCTTCGTGTGCTTCGTGGTGAGCAGGCCTTTCAGGTGTTGGAGGGGCTAGTGGCTTCCTTTTCGGCCTTGTGGAGGCGTTGGAGCATGGCCTTGAGGACCTTGGGGTTGGCGGCGACGACATCGCCCCGGCGCATCACGTCGGGGTTGCCCTGCCAGTCGCTCACCACACCGCCGGCCTCCTGCACGAGGAGCAGGCCCGCGGCCATGTCCCAGGGCTGCAGGCCCATCTCCCAGAAGCCATCGAAGCGCCCGCACGCGACCCAAGCGAGATCCAGTGCGGCGGAGCCGGGGCGGCGCACACCCGCAGTGCCCGGCACCAGATGGCGCAGGCTGCTCAGATAGCGCTCCAGGTCCTGTCCCTCGCGAAACGGGATGCCAGTGCCCAGCAGGGCGCCATTCAGGTCCTTGCGTTCCGAGACGCGGATGCGGCGGCTGTTGAGGAAGGCGCCGGCGCCGCGCGTGGCGGTAAACAGCTCTTCCTTGAGCGGGTCGTAGACCACCGCCTGTTCCAGACGGCCCTTGTGCTGCAGGGCGATGGAGATGCCGTACTGCGGGATCTCGCGCAGGTAATTGGTAGTGCCGTCCAGCGGGTCGATGATCCAGACGAAGTCGGCATCCTTGCCGCTTTGCTCGCCGCCTTCCTCGGCCATGATGGCGTGGTCGGGGTAGGCGCGCCGCAGGGTCTGCACGATCACCTGTTCCGCGTTGAGATCCACGTCCGACACCCAGTCGTTGCGGGCCTTCTCGCGGGTGTTCATGCGATCCGGCCGGCCCCAGGCGCGGGTGGTGATGCGTCCGGCCTCGCGGGCCGCCGATACCGCCGTGTTCAGCATGGGGTGCATGGGTGTCTCCTGGTGTTCTGCGGGGTGTCCCGCGGGTGCGCGCTGGTACTGCGGGAAGGCCGCGAACAATACACAAGCGGCTCTTTCTTGGGAAGTCGTGGCCCGTGCCGTGTACAATCCGGCCGCGCCGTTCGGGGCGCGGGGTTCGGGGAGCGAAGGCTCGATGGAAGAACGTTTGGCACGCCTGCGGGTGGTCCTGGTGGGGACGACCCATCCGGGCAATATCGGGTCCGCCGCGCGGGCAATGAAGGCCATGGGCGTCACCGACCTGGTCTTGGTGGCGCCGGAGAAGTTTCCCCATGCGGATGCAACCGCGCTGGCCTCCGGTGCCGATGACCTGCTGGCAAACGCGCGAGTGGTGGCCGACCTTGCGGATGCGCTGTCCGACTGTGTGTGGGTGGTGGGGACCAGTGCCCGGCTGCGCACCCACTCGGTGCCTGTGCTGGGGCCGGATGTCGCAGCGAACCAGGCGCTTGGGCATGCGGACGAAGGCCCGGTGGCGGTAGTCTTCGGCCGCGAACACAGCGGGCTGACCAACACCGATCTGGATCACTGCAATGCCTTTGTGCAGGTGCCGACGGTGCCGGATTTCTCCTCCCTCAATCTCGCGGGCAGCGTGCAGGTGATGACCTATGCGCTGCGCATGGCTGCGCTCGCCGGCGCGCCCGTTCCCACCACCGTTGCGGCCGCGGCCCAGGAGCGCGACCCGCCGGCCACGCAGGCCGAGATGGAGGGGCTGTTCGCGCATTTCGAGCAGGCCCTGACCACGATCGACGTGCTGGACCCGGAGAATCCCCGCAACCTGATGCGACGACTGCGCCACCTGTACCAGCGTGCCGAGCTCAGTTCGAGTGAGGTCCGTATGCTGCGCGGTATATTGACGCACACGGAAAGGGGCCGCTGAGGGAGCGCACGAGCTGCGTGATACCTTAGTGGATGACTCAGGAATGAGGCCGGACAATGTTTGACAGGATGCGCGAGGACATTCGCTGCGTATTTGACCGCGACCCGGCGGCACGCAACGCCTTCGAGGTGCTGACCGCATACCCCGGCCTGCACGCGTTGTGGTATCACCGCCTCGCGCACTGGATGTGGACCCACCGGATGCGTTGGCTGGGTCGGGTGGTGGGTAACTTCAGCCGCTGGCTGACCGGGATCGAAATCCATCCGGGCGCGACGATCGGCCAGAGATTCTTTATCGACCACGGCATGGGCGTGGTGATCGGCGAGACCGCCGAGGTCGGCGATGACTGCACGATCTACCACCAGGTCACCCTGGGCGGGACGACCTGGGAGGGCGGCAAGCGCCACCCGACGCTCGGCAACGAGGTCGTGATCGGGGCGGGTGCCAAGCTGCTGGGGCCGATTCATATCGGTAATCACGCGCGCATCGGTTCCAATGCGGTGGTGTTGAAGGATGTGCCGGCGGATGCCACCGCGGTCGGGATTCCGGCGCGAGTGATTGGGCCGCGCCCGGAGCCAGACCCGCGTTTCCAGCAGATGGCCGACCGTATGGGCTTCGATGCCTACGGCCTGTCGCGGGACATGCCTGACCCGGTGGCGAATGCGATCCATCGCATCGTGCAGCGGGTGCATGACCTGGATGAACGCATGGAGCGGGCCTGCCAGGCGCTCAAACGCGCCGGTATCGATCCGGGCGAGGCGCTGGGCGAAGACGACTCCGGACCGCTTGAGGCTTGCGATCTGGAGGGTCTGGAGCCGGACGAGTGCGAGGTCCCGGGGAGCGCGCCAGACGAACAAGAACGTAAACAGCAAGGGAATACTTGATCGTTTTGGTCAGGTATTGCTAAGCTTGCCGGCAAATGACCGACAAGTGCACTCAACCATGAAACTGACGACCAAAGGCCGCTACGCCGTCACCGCCATGCTGGATGTGGCGATGCACACTACCGATGGCCCGGTATCCCTGGCCGAGGTGGCGCGCCGGCAGAAGCTCTCATTGTCCTATCTGGAGCAGCTTTTTTCCAGGCTGCGTCGCCAGGGCTTGGTGAACAGCAGCCGTGGTCCGGGCGGAGGGTATGCCCTCAGCCGTGACCCGGAAGGGATCAGTGTGGCCGACATCGTGGTCGCCGTGGACGAGCCGGTCGATATGACGCGCTGCGGTGGCAAGGCCAACTGCAACAAGGACTCGCGCTGCCTGACGCATGATTTGTGGACCGACTTGAGCCAGCAGGTCTACGACTTCCTCAGCACCCGCTCGTTGGGCGATGTGCTGCAGCGCCACCGGGAACAAATGGAAAAAGATGGTGTGCAGGAGGTCGTGATGCACGGCGCTGCTCGGCAGACCTCGACCGAACAAAGCAATGCGGCCGTCAAGGCGGCTGCGGAAAGGAGCTAACGCGCAATGAGCAACCTGAAACTGCCGATCTATCTCGACTATTCCTCGACCACGCCGGTCGACGAGCGTGTGGCGGAAAAAATGACGGGCTGTCTGACCAAGGATGGCTTGTTCGGCAACCCGGCCTCGCGCAGCCACAGCTTCGGCTGGGCCGCGGAGAAAGCTGCGGAGAACGCTCGCGGCCAGGTCGCCGAGCTCGTAGGGGCCGATCCCAAGGAGATTATCTGGACCTCCGGTGCGACCGAGGCCGATAACCTGGCGATCAAGGGTGCCGCGCATTTCTACCAGCGCAAGGGCAAGCACATCATCACCGTGAAGACGGAGCACAAGGCTGTGCTCGATACCACGCGCCAGCTGGAGCGAGAAGGCTTCGAGGTGACCTACCTGGGCGTGAAGGAAAACGGTCTGGTCGACCTGCAGGAGCTGGAAGACGCGATGCGCGATGACACCATCGTCGTCTCGGTGATGCATGTGAACAACGAGATCGGCGTCATCCAGGACATCGAGGCCATCGGCAACCTGTGCCGCGAGCGCGGGATCGTGTTCCATGTGGATGCGGCCCAGTCGACCGGCAAAGTGGCGATCGACCTGTCCAATCTGCCGGTGGACCTGATGAGCTTCTCCGCGCACAAGACCTACGGCCCGAAGGGCATTGGTGCGCTGTTCGTACGCCGCAAGCCGCGGGTGCGTATCGAGGCCCAGATGCATGGTGGTGGCCATGAGCGCGGTATGCGTTCCGGCACGTTGGCGCCGCATCAGATTGTGGGTATGGGCGAGGCCTTCCGCCTCGCAGGCGCCGAGATGGGTTCCGAACTGGAGCGTGTCCGCATGCTGCGGGATCGCCTGTGGGCCGGTCTTGATGGCATGGAAGAGGTTTACCTGAACGGCGACCAGGAGCAGCGCGTGGCGCACAACCTGAACGTCTCGTTCAACTTCGTCGAGGGCGAGAGCCTGATCATGGCGCTGCGCGACATCGCCGTGTCATCGGGTTCGGCCTGTACCTCGGCGAGCCTGGAACCGTCCTATGTCCTGCGCGCTCTGGGCCGCGACGACGAATTGGCGCACAGCTCCATTCGTTTCTCCATCGGTCGCTACACGACCGTGGAGGAGATCGACCATACGGTGAAGATTGTGCGCGCTGCGGTCGGCAAGCTGCGCGAACTCTCGCCGCTGTGGGAGATGTACCAGGACGGCATCGATCTGAGCACCGTCGAGTGGGCGGCCCACTAGGCCTCCGACTCGGCAACACGAACGCAACGCGTACACACGCAAGAGGAGAACGGTCATGGCTTACAGTGACAAGGTTCTGGACCACTACGAAAATCCGCGCAACGTCGGCAGCTTCGACAAGAACGACGACACGGTCGGCACCGGCATGGTCGGCGCTCCGGCCTGCGGTGATGTGATGAAGCTGCAGATCAAGGTCAACGACGAAGGCATCATCGAGGACGCCAAGTTCAAGACCTACGGCTGCGGTTCCGCGATCGCCTCCAGCTCGCTGCTGACCGAGTGGGTGCGCGGCAAGACTCTGGAAGAGGCGAGCCAGATCAAGAATACGCAGATCGCGGAAGAACTGGCCCTGCCGCCGGTGAAGATCCACTGCTCGGTGCTGGCCGAGGATGCGATCAAGGCCGCCGTGTCCAATTACCAGGAGCGCCACGGCGCCGCGGAAGCCGACAAGAAGTCTGCCTGAGGCACCCAATGGCGATTACAGTGACCGAACCCGCAGCCGAGCGTATCCACAACTTCCTCGAGAAACGAGGCAAGGGAGTGGGCGTCCGGCTGGGCGTCAGGACGACCGGCTGCTCGGGCATGGCCTACGTGGTCGAGTTCGCCGACGATGTCGAGGAGACCGATACCGTCTTCGAGGATCGTGGCGTGAAGATGGTGGTCAATCCGAAATCCCTCGTGTACCTCGACGGGACCGAGCTGGATTTTGGCAAGGAAGGCCTGAACGAAGGGTTCAGGTTCAATAATCCGAACGAGAAAGCCCGGTGCGGCTGCGGTGAAAGCTTCAGCATCTGACTGAGCATCGCATCCGGGGTGGTGTATGGCGACTGGCTTCCAGTTGTCGTCCCACCCCTTTTCTTTTGTTGCCTGCCCGCAAACCGGGGATGTGATGACCGATCCATTCGAACAGTTTGATCTGCCGGTGGCCTTCGAGGTCGACCGGTCGCAGCTGGATGAGCGTTTTCGTCGCCTGCAGGCGGAGCTGCATCCGGACCGCTTTGTGCGCCAGGGCGATCAGGCGCGGCGCATGGCCGCGGCTGTGGCCGCCGATGTGAACGAGGCCTACGCGATCCTGGCGGACGATTACCGGCGTGCGGTCCGTATGCTGGAGCGTACCGGTGTGGACTTCGATCCTGAGCGTGATACCAGCCAGGACATCGAGTTCATTGAGGCCCAGATCGAGTGGCGCGAGCGCCTGGAAGAGGCGGAGTCCACGCAGGATGTCGCAGCCGTTGAGGCCGCCGGCGCCGAGCTGGAACAGGCTCGGGCTGAGGCGCGGACGAAGGTCGCCGACGCCCTGAAAGATCCGGAAGCACCGAGGGCAAATGCCAAGGACCGGGTGCTGGAGCTGCGTTTCTTCGACCGGTTGCTGGATGAACTGAAACGTACCCGACAAAGCCTGGCGCGCGGTAATCAATCCGCGGCCGAGTGAAGGAGCCGAATACCCGATGGCGTTATTGCAGATCACCGAACCCGGAGCCGAATCGGCGCCGCATCAGCGCCACCTGGCCGCCGGGATCGATCTTGGTACCACCCACTCGCTGGTGGCCACCGTGCGTAGTGGGGAGGCGGATACCCTGCCGGACGCAGAGGGTCGTCACATCTTGCCGTCGGTGGTGCACTACGCCGCGGACGCGGTGACCGTGGGGCACGCAGCGGCCGAACACGCCGCAGATGATCCGCACAACACGATCGCCTCGGTGAAGCGCCTGATCGGGCGCGGGGCCCATGATGTTGCGCGGCTCTCCGGTGAACTGCCGTTCCGGCTCAAGACCGGCGAATCCAGCGTCCCTCGGATCGAGACGGCGGCCGGTGACAAGACCGCCGTCGAGGTCTCGGCTGACATCCTGCATACCCTGCGCCAGCGCGCCGAGGCCACCCTGGGCGACGAACTGGAAGGTGTGGTGATCACCGTGCCGGCATACTTCGATGACGCCCAGCGCCAGGCCACGCGAGACGCGGCGCAACTGGCCGGCCTGAACGTCTTTCGCCTGATCAGCGAGCCTACCGCCGCTGCGGTCGCCTACGGGCTGGACCAGGGCGAGGAAAGCACCATTGCGGTGTACGACCTGGGTGGCGGCACCTTCGATATCTCCATCCTGCAGCTGCGACGCGGGGTGTTTGAGGTGCTGGCCACGGGTGGTGACTCGGCCCTCGGGGGTGACGACATTGACCGTGCGATTGCCGACTGGCTGCTACACCAGGCCGGGATGGCCGGCGAGACCGATCCCCAGCTCCTGCGGCGCGTGCTGATGGCCGCCCGTCAGGCGAAGGAAGCCCTGACCGAGGCGGAGAGCACTCCGGTCGAGGTGGTTCGCGCCGATGACAGCACCTGGTCGGGCGCGCTGGACCGATTGACGCTGGTGACCCTTGCACAGCCCCTGCTGGATCGCACCATGGATGCCTGCAAGCAGGTGCTGGCGGATGCTGGGCTGGAGACCGGGGCGATCGACGAGGTCGTGCTGGTCGGGGGCTCCACTCGTATGCCGGCTGTACGCGAAGCCGTCGAGAGTTTCTTCGGCCGCGCCCCGCATGCGGGCATTGACCCCGATCGGGTGGTGGCGATCGGTGCGGCCCAGCAGGCCGATATCCTGGCCGGTAACAAGCCGGACACCGAGCTGCTCCTGCTGGACGTGATCCCGTTGTCCCTGGGGCTGGAGACGATGGGCGGGCTGGTCGAGTTCATCGTGCCGCGCAATACCACGATCCCGGTCACGCGGGCCCAGGAGTTCACGACCTTCAAGGATGGCCAGACCGCGATGTCGCTGCACGTGTTACAAGGCGAACGCGATGTGGTCGATGCCAACCGCTCGCTGGCGCAATTCACCCTGTCCGGTATCCCGCCGATGGTGGCTGGCGCCGCGCGCATCCGGGTCACCTTCCAGGTGGATGCGGACGGCCTGCTCAACGTGACCGCGCGCGAGCAGACCCAG
Organism: Thioalkalivibrio sp. ALJ1; assembly: GCF_000745395.1. Classification (NCBI taxonomy): domain Bacteria; kingdom Pseudomonadati; phylum Pseudomonadota; class Gammaproteobacteria; order Chromatiales; family Ectothiorhodospiraceae; genus Thioalkalivibrio; species Thioalkalivibrio sp. ALJ1. The sequence continues at coordinate 181,126 of NZ_JQIW01000004.1, forward strand.
GGGGTCGAGGCGCATATCGAGGTCAAGCCGAGTTACGGACTGACCGACTCCGAGATCGAGCAGATGCTGCGCGACTCCGCGTCTTCCGCCCGCGAGGATATGGAGGCCCGCCGCCTGCGCGAGCAGCAGGTGGAGGCCGATCGCGTGCTCGAGGCGCTGGATGCCGCGCTCGCGACCGACGGCGACCGCTACCTGGAGCCGGAAGAGCGCAACACCATCGAACAGGCGCGCGACGCGCTGCGCGAGGAGCGTGAGAAGGGTAGCGACCCCGATGCCATCGAGGTCGCGCGCAAGCGGGTTGAAAAGGCCTCCGAGGCCTTTGTCGCGCGGCGCATGAACGACAGCATTCGGCGGGCGCTGGCCGGCCATAACGTTAGCGAATACGACGCAGGGAACTGAACATGCCCCAGGTAATCTTTTTGCCCCACGAGGAAATCTGCCCGGAGGGGGCCTCCATCGAGGCCGATCCGGGCATTAGCATTTGCGATCTCGCGCTGAAGAACGGCATCGAGATCGAACACGCCTGCGAGAAGTCCTGTGCCTGCACGACTTGTCACGTCTACGTGCGCGAAGGCTTTGACAGCCTCGAGGAGCCGACCGAGGACGAGGAGGACATGCTGGACAAGGCCTGGGGCCTGGAACCGGATTCGCGCCTGTCCTGTCAGGCGTTGGTGGCCGATACTGACCTGGTGGTGGAACTGCCCAAGTACACCATCAACCAGGTTTCCGAAAACCACTGAGCGAGGGGATGGCGATGAAGTGGACCGACACCCAGGAAATCGCGATGCAGCTGGCCGATGAACACCCGGACGTTGACCCGCGCAACATCAATTTCATGGACCTGCGCCAGTGGGTGATGAACCTGCCGGAATTCGACGACGACCCGGAACGCTCCGGCGAACGCATCCTCGAAGCGATCCAGGCCGCGTGGATGGACGAGGCCGACGTCGACGACTGACGACGCCCAAGCCTGGTTTCGCATCAGCGCCCTGAAGGTCTAGAGCGGTTCACAGGAAGGTTTGAAGATTGGAAGAATTCAACGGTGGTCCGCCCCGGCAAGAACCACCCGATGGCCACACATAATGATTCCTTCCAGTCTTCCCATCTTCCTGTGAACCGCTTTTGACCTTCGGTACGACGCTGGCGGTGCACTAAGGTCTTGGCGCGGTCGATTGCCGTAGGCGTTGGAGGTCGCTAGACTACGCGCCGCACGTTGTGTCCGCGTTGATTTTGCGTTGGGAACCCGCTGTTCGGCGGGTTCTCTCGTTTCCAGGGCGGACTCGGCGACCGATCTTCAATCCAAGTAGCAGGAGAGCCGTCCCATGGCCGTTGAACGCACCCTTTCCATCATCAAGCCCGACGCCGTTGCCAAGAACGCGATCGGCGACATCATCGGCCGTTTCGAGAAGGCCGGCCTGAAGATCGTCGGTGCGCGCATGATGCACCTTAGCCGTGAACAGGCCGAGGGTTTCTACGACGTGCACAAGGAACGCCCGTTCTTCAACGATCTGGTCGAATTCATGATCTCCGGCCCGGTGCTGGTGCAAGTCCTGGAAGGCGATGACGCCATCGCCAAGAACCGTGACATCATGGGCGCGACCAACCCGAAGGAAGCCGCCCCGGGCACTATCCGTGCCGACTTCGCCGTCTCCATCGACGAGAACGCCGTGCACGGCTCCGATGCCCCGGAAACCGCCGAGCGCGAGATCGCCTTCTTCTTCGGCGACGACGGCGTCTGCCCGCGCACCCGGTAGTACCGGGTTTTGTCTCCTACGGTACGGGGCCGATGCACGCAGCCCCGTAGGCAGGCATCCCTTTGGCGCAGTACACTAGGGGCTTGAATCAATTGGTCCCTCTTATGGCACGCGCATCCACTACCCCACTGAATCTTCTGGGCTACAGCCACCAACAGCTTGTCGAGCTGCTGGCGCAGTGGGGCGAGCCGCGTTTTCGTGCCACCCAGCTGATTAAATGGATCCATCAGCGCGGGGTCATCGACTTCGATCAAATGACCGACGTCTCGCGCAAGTTGCGCGAGCGTCTGGCACGCGAGACCGAGATCCAAGTGCCCGAGATTGGCCTGGAAAAGGCCTCCTCCGATGGCACCGTCAAGTGGGTGCTGCGGCTTCCCGATGGCAATGCCATTGAAACCGTCTTCATTCCCGAGGGCGGACGCGGCACGCTTTGTATTTCCTCCCAGGTCGGATGCGCGCTGGACTGCACCTTCTGCTCCACCGCCCAGCAAGGCTTCAACCGCAACCTGACCAGCGCTGAAATTATTGGCCAGGTCTGGCTGGCCATGCAGCGCCTGCCGGCCCCCGAGGGTCGCAAGCGGGCGGTCAGCAACGTGGTCCTGATGGGCATGGGCGAGCCGCTGGCCAATTTCGATGCAGTCGTCCCGGCCTGTCAGTTGATGACTGACGACAACGCCTACGGCCTGAGCCGCCGGCGGGTGACGCTGTCGACCTCCGGTCTGGTGCCTGCGCTGGACCGCTTGAGCGAACACACGGATGTTGCCCTGGCCGTGAGCCTGCACGCCCCGAACGACGCCTTGCGCGATCGTCTGGTGCCGATCAACCGCAAGTATCCGATTGCCCAGCTACTGGACAGTTGCCGCCGCTACGTTGAGGCGACCGACGCCCACAGTGGCGTGACCTTCGAGTACGTCCTCCTGGCGGGGGTGAATGACCAGCCCGAACACGCCAATGAGTTGGCGGGACTGCTGCGGGGTATCCCGGGCAAGATCAATCTGATCCCGTTCAATCCGTTCCCGGGGGCGCCTTTTGATCGTCCGCAGGAGTCCGATGTGCTGGCCTTTGAACGGCGCTTGCAGAAGGCGGGTTATGTCACCACGGTTCGCCGGACCCGGGGCGACGACATCGACGCCGCCTGTGGCCAGTTGGTGGGGCAGGTTGAGGATCGAACGAATCGTGGGATGCGGATGTTCCGCCTGCACGCCGAGTTGCCGCAGACTGACCGGAGGGTTTCATGACCGCACGCACAGGTTTGCGGATCGCCGGGGTGCTCGCCCTGGCGCTACTGGTAGGTGGCTGTGCGGCGACGGCGGACCGGCCGGTATCCGGCGAGCGCGAGGAGGCGGCCGAGGTGCACGCCGAGCTGGGCATTGGGTACCTGCGTGAAGGTGAGTTCGAACAGGCGGAACGCAACCTGCGGCGCGCGCTGGATTACGATCCTGGCGATGCGCTGGCCAACATTGGGATGGCCGCGGTGATGGAGCGCAAAGGCGAGTCCGCGCAGGCCGAAGACCACTATCGGCGTGCCCTGCGGCGTGATTCGGGTAACCCCTTTGCGCAGACCAACCTCGGTGCGCTGCTGTGTGGTCGGGAGGACTTCGACGAGGCTCAGGAGTTGTTCGCGAAGGCGATCGACAATCCCGACTATGATCGTCGCGACATCGCGTACATGAACTCGGGCGTCTGCCATGCCGATGCCGGTGACATCGAGTCCGCGGAACGCCAGCTGCGCCGAGCGCTGGAACTGAACCCGCAATACCCGCGCGCGTTGCTGGAACTGGCGCGCCTGACCTACGAGGATGACCGGCCGATGCAGACGCGCGCCTTCCTGCAGCGCCTGGATAGCCAGAATGTCGAGAGTGCCGAAACCCTGTTGCTCTGCTATCAGGCGGAAACTGCGCTGGGCAACCGTCGCGCAGCCAATGCCTGTGCCGAACGCCTCAATCGTCAGTACCCCGACAGTGCGGAAAACAACGAGGTACGGCGACTGGAGCGTGAAGGGTGAAAGAACCGCATGACAACGAGCCAGGATTGGGACGCGTTGATGAGGTGGATGATTCGACAGGGAATGTGGCCCCACTCAGGACGGATTCGGCGGACCCCGATCCCGAGCCATCCTTCTCTGCGGCCAATGGGCTGACCAGCCGCGACCGACCGACTCCTTCGGAGGCGGATGTCGGTGAAGGTGATTACGAACCGGGTGCAAGCCTGCGCCGCGCGCGCGAGTTGGCTGGGCTGGATACGGCAACGCTTGCGAGTCGCATCCACCTTGGGCGGGGCACGCTGGAGGACCTGGAGGCGAACCGATTTCACCACATGCCACCCGCCTATGTGCGCGGATATCTGCGCTCCTGTGCCCGCGAATTGGGCGTGGATGTAACGCCCTGGATTCAGACCTTTGAGCGTCATGGGCTGGAGGATCCAGAGTTGCGTGCCGTGGCGACGCCTTCTGCACGTGGTCCTAGGCGTCGCCGGGGGCGAGGCATCTATTGGCTCGCCCTGTTGCTATTGCTGGTGCTGCTGGGTCTGGGGGTATACGCCTGGAACGAACGCACGGAAAGCCCTGTGCTGCCCTCGCTGAACCTAGGGGATGCACAGGATGTGTTGCATGGACTGACCAGCGGTGACGACGCGAGTACCCAGGACGCAAGCGCGGCCGAGGAGGCCTCGTCCCAGGAAGGTGTGGATTCTGAGGCCCCAGCGTCCTCGAGTGAGGCATCCGAATCCGCGGAGGCCGTCAGCCCGGAGCCCGTCGTTGCGCCGACCCCCAGCGGCGAGGCCGAAGCGGCGCCGACAGCGTCTTCCGAACCGACGTTTTCCGCCGAGGAATTGACCGAGCTCGTCGTGTCGCGGGCCGAGTCCGCGGAGTCGGAGGATGCGGGAGCAGCGGCGGATACGCAGGAATCGTTCTCGCCGCTGGCCGCAGCGGAAGCTTCGCCGTCGGTATCAGCCAATGACAGCGGTGGCGCGCTACTGGTTTTGGAATTTAGCGAGACCTCCTGGGTGGAAATCCGCGACGCCGCAGACGACGTGGTCCTGACCGGTGTACTGAGCCAGGGCGATCGCGAGGAGATGCGTCTGGAGCTTCCGGGTCGCGTGGTCCTGGGAAACGCCAGCGGCGTCTCGCTCACCCTGGACGGTGAAGCGGTCGACATCGAGCCGCATGTCCGGGGTGACCGCACCGCCCGTTTCGACCTGGAAGGCTAGGGACACACTGATTAATGTACACACTCGCGTTGGTACCCCCCAGTTTTCGAGACAAAGCGTTCCGAGACAAGGCGCGTCGCGTAGCGGGTAGTGGTTCTACCCGCCCGTTTCTGATGGATTCGGGGCGCAACGCAGGATCGGGGAACCTGGGGTGCCAACCCCGCAAACCATTAAAAGCAGAGGCTCGTCCGCCCGTTGTTGTCGAAAACGGGCATGCGCACGGCGTTGCGGCTCCTTTGTGCAGAATGACTGCACGGCAGTCACCGCGCATTAAACGCACGCAAACGCGACTCGAGCGCGAGCGCGTACATTAATCAGTGTTTCCCTAGGGGCCTGCAGGCCGTTGTCGTTGCCGATGTGTTTCGGCGCGTTCATCACGAAATAATCAGAAGAAGTCATGAAATCGATTCAATCCATCCGCGGGATGCACGACATCCTGCCCGAGTCCATTCACGTCTGGCAGCATCTGGAAGCCATTCTGCGCGAGGTCCTGGAGGGCTACGGTTACCACGAGATCCGCATGCCGATCGTGGAAGCGACCGAGTTGTTCAAGCGTTCCATCGGGGATGTGACGGATATCGTGGAAAAGGAGATGTACACCTTCGACGATCGCAATGGCGACAGCCTGAGTTTGCGCCCAGAGGGGACCGCCAGCTGCGTGCGTGCCGGTATCCAGCACGGGTTGCTCCACAACCAGGTGCAGCGTCTGTGGTACCTCGGGCCGATGTTCCGCCACGAGCGTCCGCAGAAGGGACGTTACCGCCAGTTCCATCAGGTGGGAGTCGAGGTGTTTGGCCTGCAGGGGCCGGACGTCGACGCCGAGATGCTGGCGATGACGGCCCGTCTGTGGCGGATGCTGGGGCTGGCCAACGTGCGCCTGGAGCTGAACACCCTGGGCACCCCTGAGAGTCGTCAGCGCTATCGCGACCACCTGATTGCCTTTTTCGAGCAGCATTGCGACGCCCTGGACGAAGAGGCGCAGCGGCGGTTGTACGACAATCCGATGCGCATTCTCGACAGCAAGCACCCGGCAACCCGGGAGGTCGTGGCCCAGGCCCCGAGCCTGATGGATGATCTCGATGATGCTTCCCGGGCCCATTTTGACGGCCTTTGCAACCACCTTGCGGCTTTGGGTATCCCGTTCGAGCACAACCCACGGCTGGTGCGTGGGCTGGATTACTATACGCACACGGTATTCGAATGGATCACCGATGATCTCGGCGCCCAGGGCACGGTCTGTGCCGGCGGCCGTTACGATGGCCTGGTCGAGCAGCTGGGCGGACGCGGGACTCCGGCGATTGGCTTGGCGATGGGTCTGGAGCGACTGGTGGCTCTGCTCGAGGCGCGCGAAGATGCCCCGGCGGCCCCTGGCCCGGATGTCTATCTGATTGTTGGTGGTGACGAGCTCACGGGCCCAGCGCTGCAATTGGCTGAAACACTGCGCGGTGAACTGCCCGGACGGACCCTGGTCCAGCACTGCGGTGGCGGTAGTTTCAAGTCGCAGATGAAGCGAGCCGACCGTCTGGGTGCTCAGTATGCCCTGGTGCTCGGGAGTGACGAACACGCTGCGGGCACGGTTACGGTGAAGCCGTTAAGATCGCAGGGCGGCGAACAGGTATCTGTCGAACGCGGAGCCCTGGCCGATCATTTACGCACGGCGCTGCAATAACGCGACGACGCAACGTAACGGATAGAGAAGACGATGAGCGACCTCTCCGACGAAGAGAAAGCGGAACGAATCAAACAATGGTGGGCGGATAACGGCCTGGCGATCGCGGCTGGCCTGGTGCTGGGCATCGGCGGCCTGTTCGGCTGGAACTGGTGGAGTGACCGCGAGGAAACGCGGGCGCAGGCCGCTTCGGAGATGTATCAGGCCTTGCAGGTCGCCGGCCAGACGGGGCAAACCGAGCGCGCCGCCGAGCTTGCTGATGCGGTCATCGAGCAGGGCCGGGGGACGCCGTACCGTGCCCTGGCGTGGATTTATCGAGCCGACGCAGCCATCGCACAGGACGATATCGAGGGCGCAATCGATGCGCTGCAGGCGGCACGGGATGCGGCACCGGATCGGGGCTACCGCGACGTCTTCACCCTGCGTCTGGCTCGCAAAATGATCCTGGCCGAGCGTCTGGACGACGCCGAAGCGACTCTGGCCGACGTTCGCAGCGAGGCATTCACCGGACTGAAGCGCGAGCTGGAAGGAGATCTGGCGCATGCCCGCGGCGACCGCGACCGGGCCCGCGAGCACTACCGTGCGGCGCTCGATGCCGGGCATAGCCCGGAGTATCTGCGCCTGAAATACGAAGAACTTTCCGTCTAGAGGACCCGTCGCCTGATGTCTGTGCCTTCCCTAACGAGTCCGGCCGTGCGTCTGCTGATTGCCAGCGCGCTGATCCTGTCCCTGAGTGCCTGCGGGCTTTGGCAGCGTGATACTACGGAGCCGCCTGCGGACCTTCCGGAGTTCGAGGCTGAGGGTCAGCCGGAGCGCCTCTGGTCGCGCTCCATCGGTAGCGGGGGTGAGCGTTTCCTGTGGCAGGTATACCCGGGTATCGCCGAGGACCTGGTGGTGGTGAGTGATGCGGCCGGTCGCGTCTCGGGCCTGAATCCGGATGGAGGCAGCCAGCGTTGGCAGAACCGTCTCGACAATGCCCGGGTCTCGGCCGGGGTGGGTGTTGGTGAAGAGATTGCAGTGGTCGGAACGCTGGATGGTCACGCCATCGGTGTGGATCTGGCTGATGGTGGTGAGCGTTGGCGGTCTGCGCTATCCAGCGAGGTCCTCGCGGTTTCGGATGTTTCCGGCGGGCTTGTCGTGGTGCGGACCAATGACGGGCGTATCCATGCCCTGGATGCCTCCTCCGGGGCGACCCAGTGGACCGCGCTACGCACCACACCCTCGCTGAGCCTGCGTGGTGGGCAGCGCCCGCAGATTACCTCGGGCCGCGTGCTGGCTGGCTTCGATAATGGGCGGCTGCTGATGCTCGGGCTCAACCGTGGCAACGTGTTGTGGGAGACGACCCTGGGGGTCTCGACCGGCCGCACGGAGGTCGAACGCATGGTGGACGTGGACGGGCATATTCCGTTGTACCGCGGGGCTGCGATCGCGGCCACCTACCAGGGTCGCCTGGCCGCACTGGACCTGAACTCCGGTGAGATCTTCTGGGCGCGTGATTTCTCCTCGTACCAGGGTGGGGACGTGGATACGGACTCCGATGTCCTGGTGGTGACCGATGCCGAGAGCCATGTTTGGGGACTGGATCCTCGCAGCGGCGGTGACCTCTGGCAGATGGACGGCTTGCGCCTGCGTGGGGTAACGGCCCCGGTGGTGGTGGGTCCGCATGCGATCGTCGGAGACTACGAGGGCTATCTGCACTGGGTCGACCTCGAAGACGGCCGCATTGTCGCCCGCCTGCGGGCCAGTTCCGGGGCGGTGGTCACACGCCCCACTTTGGTCAACGGGACTTTGTATGTCATCACCGACAACGGTCAGCTGACGGCGGTGAACCCCGAGATTGGGGGCAGCGAGTGAGTAGCGCCTGGATTGACACGCGCCTACCACGCGCGGACCGCAACGACTCATGATCCCCGTTATCGCCCTTGTCGGGCGCCCCAACGTGGGGAAGTCGACGTTATTCAACCAACTGACCCGTTCGCGCGATGCCCTGGTGGCCGATGTCGCCGGGCTGACGCGTGATCGTCAGTACGGGATTGGCAAGGTCGGCGATTTTCCCTATTTGGTGGTGGATACTGGCGGTCTGTCCGGGGAAGGTGCGGCGATGGACCGCGCCATGGCCGAGCAGACGCAACGGGCGGTCGAAGAAGCCGATCACGTGTTGCTGCTGGTGGATGCCCGCGATGGACTGACACCGCAGGACCAGGTGATTGCCGACCAGCTCCGCGCCTCAGGGGTCAAGGCACGCCTGGTCGTGAACAAGACCGACGGTCTGGATGCCGATTCCGTCAGTGCCGAGTTCTATGCGCTGGGTCTGGGCGAGGTCACCTCCATCGCGGCCTCTCACGGGCGCGGTGTGCAGGGCCTGATGCAGGCGGTGCGCAAGGATGTGGCGGCCGAACGCCGGGCATCCCAGGCGGCGGGCACGGCCAGTGGCGACGAGGCCGAAACGGATGGTCTCGACGAGGCGTCGCAGCAGGCGGCCCTGGACGACTGGCCGGGTATCCGCGTGGCCATTGTGGGGCGTCCCAATGTGGGCAAGTCGACTCTGGTCAACCGCATCCTGGGTGACGAGCGTGTGGTCGCGACCGATGTCGCCGGGACGACCCGCGACAGCATCTTTGTCCCCTTCGAGCGCGACGGCCAGGACTACACCCTGATCGACACCGCGGGTGTTCGGCGGCGTGCCCGGGTGCACGAGGTCATCGAAAAATTCAGTGTGATCAAGACGCTGCAGGCCATCGAGGCCGCCCATGTGGTGATCCTGGTGGTCGATGCCCATGCCGGGCTGTCCGATCAGGATGCGCACCTGCTGGGGATGGTGATCGAGGCCGGGCGTGCCCTGGTCCTGGCGGTGAACAAGTGGGACGGCATGCGGGACGATGCCCGCGAGCGTATACGGGACGAGCTTGATCGCCGCCTGGGCTTCGTGGACTTCGCCCGCATGCGCCTGATTTCGGCGCTGCACGGAACCAACGTCGGGCACTTGCTGGATGATGTGAAAGAAGCCCACGCCAGCGCCTTTCGAAAGGTCTCCACGCCGGAACTCACCCGCCTGCTGGAGGCCGCGGTGGCGGAGCATGCTCCGCCGATGGTGAGCGGTCGCCGCATCAAGCTGCGCTACGCTCACCAGGGGGGGCAGAACCCGCCAGTGATCGTGGTCCACGGCAACCAGACGGATTCCCTTCCGGGTAGCTATAAACGCTACCTGGAGAACTTCCTGCGCAAGCATTTGAAGCTGGTCGGGACCCCGATGCGGATGGAATTCCGCTCCGGGCGTAATCCCTTTGCCGGCCGCCGCAACAAGCTGACCCCGAGGCAGCAGCACAAGCGCAAGCGCCTGATGCGGCACGTGCGCCGCTAAGCATCGGCATGGCCTCGCAGCCCCCTGCGTATCCAGCCGGACCCCCGGCGCTGTCGGCATTCGCGAAGGTCGTCGAGCCATTTCGCGTCATGGATATTCTGGCGCGGGCGCAGGCCGCCGAGCGAGCCGGACGCGACATCATTCACCTGGAGGTGGGCGAACCCGACTTCCCGACCCCGCCACCGGTGATTGCGGCGGGCCGGGCCGCGCTGGCGGGCGGGGATACCCGGTACACCCCTGCGCATGGCACCCAGGCCCTGCGCGAGGCCCTGGCGGCCGATTATCAGCGGCGTCACGGGGCCGAGGTCGACCCGGAGCGGATTGTCATTACCGCCGGGGCCTCCGCCGCCATCCTTCTGGCCCTGGCGGCCGGGGTGAACCCGGGCGAGGAGGTCCTGCTGCCGGACCCGGGGTATGCCTGTAACCGCCAGTTCGTTTCGGCCCGTGGCGCCATCCCCGTCGGTCTACCCGTGTCGGCAGGGGTGGACTTTCAGCCGACTGCGGACACGATTGCCGCCGCCTGGGGTGCGAACACCCGGGCCGTGCTTCTCGGCTCCCCGGCCAACCCGACCGGCACCTGCCTGTCCCGCGAACGCCTGGCCGCCATCGTGGAAGTCGTTCGCGAGCGCGGGGGGCTGGTGATCATGGACGAGATCTATGCCCAGATCGTGTTCGAGTCGCCGGAGCCCAGTGCGGTAGCCGGGTTTCCGGATGTCGTGGTGATCAATTCCTTTTCCAAGTACTTCGCGATGACGGGGTGGCGTTTGGGCTGGATGGTGGTGCCGGAAGCCTGGGTTGACCCGGTACGGCGTCTGGCGCAGAACCTCTTCGTGGCCCCGGGCACTGTGGCGCAGGCCGCCGCACTCGCGGCTTTCGCCCCCGAAACCGAGGACCTGCTGCAGTCCCAGGTCCAGGAACTAAAGGCGCGCCGGGATGTGCTGCTGGATGCGTTGCCGAGGCTCGGCCTGGAAGTGCAGGCACGCCCGGAGGGGGCGTTCTATGTCTGGACCGACTGTCGGGCGCATGGAGTGGATTCCGAGGCCCTGTGTGCCCGAATCCTGGACGAGACGGGAGTGGCCCTGACTCCGGGCACGGACTTCAGCCCCACCAGCGGTCGCGATTACGTGCGCATTGCTTACACTCAGTCCGAGTCCCGCCTGCGCGAGGCGCTGGAGCGCCTGCAAACCGTGTTCGCCCGCGGGTGACACGGCGCTCGCGGTTCGGTGACCATCGCACTGTAGGAGGCTAGCCCTCTGGCCGAAGGGGGGCTGGCGCGGCCGCGATCGCCGAAAGTACTCGGCTCCTATGCGCTGGCGGCGGCGGTTTCAGGGGCCTCGTAGCGGGCGCCCTCCGGGGAGGCCAGCAGCAGGGAGTAGCGGCGCAGCAGCCAGACCCCGCGCTCGAACAGGCTGGTGGCACCGAACACTGCGTCGCGCGTGCTGCCGACGAGTTCGCCGCCGGTCAGTAGACGGCGCCGGATCGAGTCCATCAGTTCCGAGCGATCATGGGTCAGCGACTGCAGCAGTTCGATGTCGTCGGCATCCCCGGTACGTGCCGCATCGTTCAGCGTCAGCAGCATCATGTGGAGGGTCTCGATCAGGCCATGGGTCAGCGCACGCGCCTCGGCCGAGTCCTTGCCCGTGCGCGCGCGTTCGACCTCGATGACCAGGTCGTTGAGGGTCTCCTGCAGCGACGCGATCAGTTCGTTCCGGCTCTTTAACACGATCGCATGGTCCAGGGTGGCGCCGCTGAGGGCGCCCGACAGGATTTCGTCCAGGAATTGTGCCGTCGCGTCCGCGACCTGGGTTCCGCCGCGCTGCAGGCTAACGCGGTCGTGACGGGGCTGCGGAATCTCGTCGCGTACGCCGTCGAGATATTCCGGCAGGTGCCGCAGCAGGCGCAGCTGCTCCTGCTCAGCCAGCATCAGGGCACTGCCCGCGTCGTTCTGGGCCCCGGCGTAGAGGTACTTCGGTTTCCCCAGGGTCTCCTCCGCGGTGGGTGGGGCCTTGCGTTCGAGATAGTCGGCGACGCGGTGGTGGAACGGGTGCATGACCATGTCGCAGGCAATCTGATAGAGCACATAGGAGAACGCGATCTGGAAGCCAATCCCGACCGGGAGTGCGGCCAGCAAGGCCGCGACCAGCGGGATGCCGCCGTAGAACTCGATCCAGAACAGTGGGAGCAGCAGAGCTAACCCCATGGCCTTGAGGATGAATTGGTACAGCGCTAGCTGACGCCCGAGCCCCTTGTGCGAGGCGGCTAGCACAAGGGTGCTGATGCCCGTGCCGAAGCCCGCGCCATAGACCACCATCAGCCCGTACTCCAGATCGATCACGCCACTGGCGGCCAAGGCCATGGTGACGATGGTGATGCTGGAGGCGGAGTGGGCGATGACCGCGAATACCAGCCCCGTCACGAACGCGATCAGGAGGGATTGCGCCGAGAGGGACATGAGTTCGGTCATCCAGGGGAGGTCGGCCAGCGGCTTGGCCCCATCCTTGATGAAGATCAGGCCCAGAAACAGCAGCCCAATGCCGAGCAGCGCGCGGATCAGGTGGCGCAGACGAGCAGACTGGTCGCGATCGAAGTAGAACAGCAGACCGGTCACCCCCACCAGGATGAACACCATCAGGCTCAGGTCCAGGGCGGCGATCAGCACTAGCAGCGAGGTCCCGAGATTGGCAAAGTTGATGACCGGCTGGGCACGGCGTGCATCCAGCACGCCTGCGGTCACTAGCGAGATCAGCACGAAGATTACGGCGTGGATGCTCTGGCTGATGGCGCCGCCTACCAGTCCCAGCGCTGCAGCGGAACGATCGCTTGCAGTTGCCCGTCCGACCAGGGTGCGCAGGCGCCGATCCGCCAACTGGCGCAGATGTTCGCTAATCAGGCGGATGCCGACGAAGAACAGCCCGAGTCCCGCGAACAGGGTGGCGGCGATCTCGAACGTGACGATCCATTCATCATTCATGGGCGTATTCTAACGGTGCCTGAGGATGCAACGTGCAGCGGGCTTCGGTTCACAGCGGCAGATGGCCGCTCAGGTCCGACAGCTGCCAAAACAGGCCAAGCAGGGCCGCGGGCGCGAGATACCGCAGGAGCGTGCGCCATACCGAGTGGGTGATTCGCCACTGTCCCATCTCGCTGGCGGCGATCTGGTTGGGGATGACCCAGCCCGCGAACAGGGCGATCAGCAATCCGCTTATGGGTAGCAGGATATTGATCGAGGCATGCTCGATCAGGTGGTAGAGCGTGGGCAATTCCCGCCCCAGCAGGGTGAGCTCGATCTGTGCCCATTCGGCATCGGTAAACGAGGCAATGGTGATCAGGCTGAGCCCCCAGATGGCGAGTCCGGAGATCATCGCAGCCCCGGCCGGATGCATCCCGAAGCGCTCCCTTAGCAGGTGCACGAAGACCTGCACATTGGCAATCATGGTGCTGAATACCCCGATACCCAGGACCACGAAGAATACGGTCGCGAGCAGCACGCCCGCCGGGATGGCCGAGAGTGCCAGGGGCAGAGCCTCGAACATCAGACCCGGCCCCGCGGCGGGATTCAGTCCATAGGCGAACACGATGGGAAAGATTGCAAGCCCCGCGATCAGGGCGATCAGGGTATCCGCGATCGCGACGCCGATTGCGGTGCCGGCGATGGAGGTCTGCTGCGGTAGATAAGCCCCGAACATCATCAGCACGCCGGAGGCCAGGGTCATGGTGAAGAACGCGTGACCCACCGCGATCAGGATGCTGTGACCGTCGAGAGCCGAGAAATCCGGGTAGAACATGAACCCTAGGGCCTGCGAGAGATCCCCCATGATCATGGCACTACCCATCGTAACCAGGAGCAGCAGGAACAGGATCGGCATGAGCCAGCCTGCCCAGCGTTCCAGGCCGCGACGCAGTCCGAGGGCGACCACCGCAGACGTCGCGAGAATGGCCAGCGTGGTCCAGAACAGCATCCCCGAGCCTGATGTGGTGATCGCCTGGAAGGTGGCGCTGACGTCATCCGGGCTGGCCGATGCGAAGGCACCACTGGCGGCCTGGGGTATGTAGGCGAAGACCCATCCGGCGACCACGACATAGAAGGTCATGATGAGGAACAGGGCGAGAATCCCAATCCAGCCGACGAGGGTCCAGGTGTCGTGGGCATGGCTTTCGCGTGCCACCGCCAGGGCCGCATATCCGGGTGAGCGGCGCCCGCGGCGGCCGATCATGACCTCCGCCATCATTACGGGTATGCCGATCAGCGCGATGCAGCCGAGATAGATCAGCAGGAACGCGCCGCCACCATTCTGGCCAAGGATATAAGGAAACTTCCAGATATTGCCGAGCCCCACCGCCGACGCCGTGGCGGCGAGTACGAAGGCATAGCTGTGCGTCCAGCGCTGCCGGGTGGCAATGACGTCCATCGAGCCGGTACGCGTAACCGTTCAGGTTACGACGTCGGGCCCCTGGCGTCCGGTCCGGCCGGGTATGTCGCCCATCCGGCTGGCGGCCTCGATCAGCGGGCGCAGAAGTTCCTGCGGATCGGCGTCCAGGTGATCCGGATGGCTTTCGTGTTGCTCGAAGTACAGGCGGAGTGTGGCGCCCTCGGTACCCGTACCCGATAGCCGGAAGATGATCCGGGCGCCACCCTCGAACAGGACCCGCAGGCCCTGGTGCTCCGTCAGGCTATTGTCGACCGGGTCGCGGTAGGCGAAGTCGTCCGCGCGGGCGACCCGCATGCCGGCCAGGGATTGCCCCGGCAGCACCGACAGTTGTTCTCGGATGCGGGCCATGACCTGCTCGGCGCGATCGCTTTCCACGCCTTCGTAATCATGTCGGGTGTAGTAGTGGCGGCCGTACTGGCGCCAGTGGTCGCGCACGATCTCTTCCACGGACTGGCGGCGCGCGGCCAGCAGATCGAGCCAGAACAGCACGGCCCACAGCCCGTCTTTCTCGCGGACGTGGTCCGAGCTGGTACCGAAACTCTCTTCTCCACACAGGCGGATGCGGCCGTCATCCAGCAGGTTGCCGAAGAACTTCCAGCCGGTGGGGGTCTCGAAGCAGGGAATGCCCAGTTTCTCGGCGACGACATCCACGGCCTGGCTGGTGGGCATGCTGCGGGCAACCCCCTTCAGCCCATCGGCAAAAGCCGGGATGTGGTGGGCGTTGGCAGCCATGATCGCCAGGCTGTCCGAGGGTGTCACGAAGAAGTGGCGGCCGAGAATCATGTTGCGGTCACCGTCGCCGTCGGAGGCGGCGCCGAAGTCCGGAGCGTCGCGGCCGAACAGGGATTCGCGCAGTTCCCGGGCATGCGACAGGTTCGGGTCGGGGTGGCGGCCGCCGAAGTCCGCCAGCGGTTCGGCCCGGAGGATGGTGTCGATAGGGGCGCCCAGCCGATTGACCAGGATTTCCTCGGCGTACGGGCCGGTGATCGCGTGCATTGCATCGAATCGCATGGCGAAGTGATCCGAGCGCAGCAGCTCGCCGATACGTTCGAAATTGAACAGCGTGGCCATGTAGTCGGCGTAGGGTGCGACCGGGTCCAGGATCTCGATTTGGGTGTCGCCGATCGTCTGCATGTGGAGGTGATCGATGTCCACATGCTCGGCACCCTGGGCGATCCGATAATGCTGGATCTGCATGCTCTTCTCGAAAACGGCATCGGTCACCGACGGCGGTGCCGGTCCCCCGTTGGCCGTGTTCAGTTTGATCCCGAAGTCGCCCTCTGGCCCGCCTGGATTGTGCGACGCGGAGAGGATCAAGGCGCCGTTCGACCCGCGGGTTCGGATCAGATGCGATGCTGCGGGGGTGGATAGCAGGCCACCCAGGCCGACAACGACCTTCTCTGCACCATTGGCGATGGCCATACGGAGGATGATCTGGATGGCTTCGCGATTGTAGAAACGCCCATCGCCACCCAGAAGCAGCTCCCCATTGGTGAGTTCCGGGCAGGCATCAAACAGGCTCTGCACGTAGTTCTCGAGGTAGTGCGGCTGGCGGAACTGCCGAACACGTTTGCGCAGCCCGGAGGTGCCGGGCTTCTGATCACTGAACGAGCGGGTCGTGACGACACTGATGTCCATGGGGTCGCGCATCCTTGTTGGTCTGAGGCCGCCCGCGAGGACGGGGGTCTACGAATTCGAAGTTACCAAAAAGTCTAGGTAGACGCTGACTTAATCGCTCGTCCGCGCTCGAGTCGCTTTTGCGTGCGAACAAGGCGCGGTGACTGCCGTGCAGTCATTCTGCACAAGGGAACCGCAACGCCGTTCCCACGCCCGTTTT
>NZ_JQIW01000005.1:0-15338 GCF_000745395.1 Thioalkalivibrio sp. ALJ1
GTGTCCCTGATCAACCCGATCGCGATGGAAGACGGTCTGCGCTTTGCGATCCGCGAAGGCGGCCGCACCGTCGGCGCCGGCGTCGTCTCCAAGATCATCGAGTGATAGAGTAGACAAGTTGACAGATCGACCGCGAGAGGCGGCGCCGGGTGCGTCGTCTCTCGCGTTTGTTTCTTGTCAATTCGATTTTTAGGCCAGTAGCTCAATTGGCAGAGCAGCGGTCTCCAAAACCGCAGGTTGGGGGTTCGAGTCCCTCCTGGCCTGCCATCTTCCGGATGGCGGCAGCACCGGGTGATACGTATTCATGAGTGAACAATCGGAACAGACCGGCGTGCTTGACACGATCAAGCTCGCGGTAGCCGTGGCGCTGCTAATTGCCGGTGTCATGGGCTTCTATTGGTTCCAGGACGAATCCACTCTGATTCGTGTCCTCGGGCTGCTCGCTGTCGTGGGTGTGGCCTTGGCGATTGGCATGACCACCGCCAAGGGAAGCCAGCTTGCCGGCTTTATGGGCAACGCGCGCACCGAGGTGCGCAAGATGGTGTGGCCCACCCGCGTAGAGACGACTCAGACCACGCTGATCGTCATTGCCGTCGTGATCCTGGTGGGGATCTTCCTCTGGCTCCTGGATATGTTCCTGGGCTGGGGTATTAGTCGGTTCATCGGATAAGCATCAGGATTCTCTCCATGGCACTACGCTGGTACGTCGTACAGGCATTCTCCGGTTTCGAGGCGCAAGTGAAGCGTTCCCTTGAGGAGCGGGTCGAGCGCTTTGGGATGCAGGATCATTTTGGCGAGATCCTCGTTCCGACCGAGGAGGTCGTCGAAATGAAGGACGGCCAGAAGCGCAAGAGTGAGCGTAAGTTCTTCCCCGGCTATGTGCTGGTGCAGATGGACTTGAACGACGAGGCCTGGCATCTGGTCAAGGCCGTACCGCGCGTGCTCGGCTTCATCGGTGGAACAGCCGACCGCCCGGCGCCGATCAGTGACAAGGAGGCCGATGCCATCCTGCAGCGCATGCAGGAAGGTGCCGAGAAGCCGCGGCCGAAGGTCCTGTTCGAAGTGGGCGAGATGGTCCGCGTGATCGATGGGCCGTTCAATGACTTCAATGGCGTGGTCGAGGAAGTGAACTACGACAAGAGCCGCCTGCTGGTGGCGGTCCAGATTTTCGGGCGTTCGACGCCTGTGGAACTCGAGTTCCACCAAGTCGAGAAAACTTAAAGGCGCGCAAGCGCTGTTACCTGCTGATCGGGGAGCCGAAAGGCGTTCGCACCCGAGGGAGTACTCATGGCAAAGAAGATCGAAGCGTATATCAAGCTTCAGGTTCCGGCCGGCAAGGCCAACCCGAGCCCGCCCGTCGGCCCTGCACTGGGCCAGCGTGGCGTGAACATCATGGAGTTCTGCAAGGCGTTCAACGCGCAGACCCAGGAAATGGAGCCCGGCCTGCCGGTGCCGGTGGTCATCACCGTGTACTCCGATCGCAGCTTCACCTTTATTACCAAGACGCCGCCGGCAGCAATCCTGCTGAAGAAGGCGGCGGGTATCCAGTCGGGCTCCGGTCAGCCGAATACCAACAAGGTCGGCACCGTGACGCGCGCGCAGCTGGAAGAGATCGCGAAGACCAAGGAGCCGGATCTGACTGCGGCCGACCTGGACGCCGCGGTCCGGACCATTGCCGGTAGTGCCCGCAGTATGGGCCTTGAAGTGGAGGGTCTCTGAGATGGCGAAACTGACCAAGCGAACGAAGGCCATCCGCGAGAAGGTCGAGTCGGGCCGTCTGTACCCCGTGTCCGATGCCTTCGATCTCCTGCGTGATCTGCCCAAGGCGAAATTCCGTGAATCCGTGGACGTCGCCGTGAATCTCGGCGTGGACCCGCGGAAATCCGATCAGGTCGTCCGCGGTTCTACCGTCTTGCCGCACGGCAATGGCAAGAGCGTGCGCGTGGCCGTGTTCACACAGGGCGCCAATGCCGATGCCGCCAAGGAAGCTGGTGCCGATGTGGTCGGCATGGATGACCTTGCGGAACAGGTGAAGGCCGGCCAGATGGACTTCGACGTCGTTATTGCCTCTCCGGATGCGATGCGTGTGGTGGGTCAGCTCGGCCAGATCCTCGGCCCGCGCGGCCTGATGCCGAACCCAAAGGTCGGCACCGTGACCCCGGACGTTGCCACGGCTGTGACCAATGCCAAGGGCGGCCAGGTGCGCTACCGCACGGACAAGGGCGGGATTGTGCATTGCACGATTGGCGCGGCGGATTTCGAGTCCAGTGCGCTTACCGACAACCTGAACGCCCTGCTGGCAGATCTGATGAAGATGAAGCCGGCGACCTCCAAGGGTCAGTACGTCAAGGGTGTCACGGTCTCCACGACGATGGGCCCGGGCGTCAGGGTCGATCAGGGGTCGCTGGAGCTCTGAGCAACAACATTTGGTTTTTGGTCGGCTGTCGCGCAAGCGGCACGCCATCCAAGACCGCAGGCGCCGGGTCCTGGGACCCGGCTTAATACCCCAGCCTGCGCAGATGGTGTCACCCGATTCAGGAAGTACCTGCGACGGGAGCACCGAGTACCGGGTTCGCCCGGTTTCACGATCACCTTCGGGTGGTCTTACTAGAGGAGAGTCAACGTGGCTTTGAATCTCGACGACAAGAAGGCGATTGTCTCGGAGCTGGCTACGGTTGCTGCCTCGGCGCATTCCGCGGTCGCCGCGGAGTACCGGGGTCTCTCGGTCGCGCAGATGACCGACCTGCGTCGGCAGGCCCGCAGTTCCGGGGTCTATCTGCGGGTGGTGAAGAACAACCTTGCCAAGCGAGCGATCGACGGCACGGATTTCGAGTGCATGCAGCCTGAGCTGCAAGGCCCTCTGATTCTTGCCTTTAGCCAGGAAGAACCTGGTTCGGCCGCGCGCCTGGTGAAGAACTTCGCCAAGGAAAACGAACAGCTGAAGGTCCGGCTGGTGTCCTTTGGTGGGCAGCTCATGGGGGCGAACGATCTCGATCGCCTCGCGAGCCTGCCGACCCGCGATGAAGCGCTCGCTACGCTTCTCGCCACCATGAAGGCGCCGCTCGACAAGTTCGCCCGTACGGTGAACGAGGTCCCCGGCAAGCTGGTGCGTACCGTTGCAGCAATCCGTGACCAGAAACAGGCAGCCTGAATCCCATTAAGCCGTTTCTGAGCAAGTACTGAATGAATTACGGGTGTTCCCCGTTAGGAGAGTAGAAAAATGGCCGTTTCGAAAGAAGATATCCTGGAAGCCATCGGCAACATGACGGTCCTGGAAATTGTGGACCTCATCAGCGAGATGGAAGAGAAGTTCGGCGTGTCCGCCGCTGCCGCTGTCGCGGCCGCTCCGGCTGCCGCCGGTGGTGGTGATGCCGCCGCCGCTGAAGCCAAGGACGAGTTCGATGTTGTGATGTCCAGCTTTGGTGAAAACAAGGTCGGCGTCATCAAGGTCGTTCGTGGCCTGACCGGTCTGGGTCTGAAGGAAGCCAAGGAAATGGTCGAAGGCGTGCCGGCGACCGTGAAGGAAGGCGCTCCGAAGGATGAGGCCGAGAAGATGAAGGCGGAGCTGGAAGGCGCGGGCGCCACCGTCGAACTGAAGTAAGAAGGCGCTTGCGCCTGTTGTTTTCGTGTACATCACGAAGCTCTGAGGCTGGCGGCCGTACGGTCGTCAGCCTCAGCCCGTGGTGGCGCGGGTTTTGTCGCGCGTTGTTTAGCTAGCCTCCGAGGTAAGCCATGGCCCTCAGTTATACCGAAAAGAAACGTATCCGCAAGGACTTCGGGAAGCGTCCCCAGATTCTGGACGTCCCGTACCTGCTCGAAACCCAGTTGACGTCCTATCGGGATTTCCTGCAGGCGGACAAGGCGCCCGACGGGCGTGACCCCCTGGGCCTGCATGCGGCGTTTCAGTCGGTATTCCCAATCGTCAGCTATTCCGGTCATGTCCAGCTCGAGTACGTGAGCTACCGCTTGGGCGAGCCGATGTTCGACGTGAAGGAATGCCAGATCCGCGGCGTGACCTACGCGGCCCCGCTGCGGGTACTGCTGCGCCTGGTGATCCACGACAAGGAGGCCCCGGCGGGCTCCACCGTGGTCAAAGAGGTGAAGGAGCAAGAGGTCTACATGGGCGAAATGCCGCTGATGACCGAGAATGGCACCTTCGTCATCAATGGCACCGAACGCGTGATCGTGTCACAGTTGCACCGCTCTCCGGGTGTGTTCTTCGACAGCGACAAGGGTAAGACGCAGGGCAGTGCGCAAAAGCTGCTGTACAACGCCCGAATTATTCCGTACCGCGGTTCCTGGCTCGACTTCGAGTTCGACGCCAAGGACGGGGTATATGTGCGCATCGACCGTCGCCGCAAGCTGCCGGCTTCGATCCTATTGCGCGCGCTGGGCATGGATACCGAAGAGATCCTGTCCACCTTCTTTGAGTTCAACCAGCTGACCCTCGATGAAGACGGCGGTCAACTGGATCTGATCCCCGAGCGTATGCGTGGGGAAACGGCCGTGGTCGACATCATGGATGGCGACAAGGTGATCGTTGAATCCGGTCGCCGGATTACGCCGCGCCACATCCGTGAAATCGAGAAGGCCGGCATTAATACCCTGCGGGTGCCGGACGAGTACCTGATGGGTCGTGTCCTGGCAAAGGGTATCGTGGACGAGTCCACCGGCGAGCTGATCGCCAATGCCAATGATGCGCTGACCCAAGACTTGTTGGACAATCTGCGTGCCGAGGGCGTGAAGACCCTCGATACCATCTATACCAACGACTACGACCATGGTCCGTATATGTCGGACACGCTGCGTCTGGATCCGACCAAGACGCAGCTGGAGGCCCAGGTCGAGATCTATCGCGTGATGCGTCCCGGCGAGCCGCCGACCAAGGACGCCGCCGAAAACCTGTTCTCCAACCTGTTCTTCTCCGAAGACCGCTATGACCTCTCGGCCGTTGGCCGCATGAAGTTCAACCGGCGCGTGGGTCGCGATACCGACGAAGGCGCCGGGGTCCTGTCGCCTGAAGACATCCTGTCGGTGCTCAAGGTCCTGATCGACCTGCGGAACGGCAATGGTCGCACCGATGATATTGACCACCTCGGTAACCGCCGTATCCGCTCGGTGGGCGAGATGGCCGAGAACCAGTTCCGGCTGGGACTGGTGCGGGTCGAGCGTGCGGTGAAAGAACGTCTGACCGTCGCCGAAAGCGAAGGTCTGATGCCGCAGGAACTGATCAACGCCAAGCCTGTGGCCGCTGCGGTCAAGGAATTCTTCGGGTCCAGCCAGCTGTCGCAGTTCATGGACCAGAACAACCCGCTGTCCGAGGTGACCCACAAGCGGCGTATCTCGGCGTTGGGCCCGGGCGGTCTGACCCGTGAACGTGCTGGTTTCGAAGTGCGAGACGTGCACCCGACGCACTATGGTCGTGTGTGCCCGATCGAGACGCCGGAAGGCCCGAACATCGGTCTGATCAACTCTCTGGCCGTGTACGCCCGCACCAACCGCTACGGCTTCCTGGAGACGCCGTACCGCAAGGTCGAGGACGGCAAGGTGACCGCCGAGATCGTGTATCTCTCCGCGATCGAGGAAAGCCAGTACGTGATCGCCCAGGCGAACGCGGCGATGGACGAGGAGGGCCGTCTGAGTGACGACCTCGTCTCCTGTCGCCACCAGGAAGAGTTCACGATCTCGACGCCGGACAAGATCCAGTACATGGACGTGTCGCCGAAGCAGATCGTGTCGGTGGCCGCCGCGCTACTGCCGTTCCTGGAGCACGATGACGCCAACCGCGCCCTGATGGGTGCGAACATGCAGCGTCAGGCTGTGCCGTGCCTGCGGGCCGACAAGCCGCTGGTGGGTACGGGTATCGAGCGTGCCGTGGCCATCGACTCCGGCTCCGCGATCGTCGCCAAGCGCGGCGGTACCGTGGACTCGGTGGATGCCGGGCGTGTCGTGGTGCGGGTGAACGATGACGAGACCGTGCCGGGCGAACCAGGCGTCGACATCTACAACCTGACCAAGTACTCGCGTTCCAACCAGAACACCTCCATCAACCAGCGCCCGCTGGTCGCGGTGGGTGACGAGATTGCCCGTGGCGATGCGATCGCCGACGGCTCCTCCACCGATATGGGTGAGCTGGCGTTGGGCCAGAACATGATGGTCGCGTTCATGCCCTGGAATGGCTACAACTTCGAGGACTCGATCCTGATCTCGGAGCGCGTGGTCCAGGAAGACCGCTACACCACGATCCATATCGAAGAGCTCAACTGTGTCGCCCGCGACACCAAGCTGGGTCAGGAAGAGATCACCGCGGACATCCCGAACGTGTCCGAGTCGCTGCTGAACAAGCTGGATGAGTCCGGCGTAGTCTATGTCGGTGCCGAGGTGAATCCGGGCGACATCCTGGTCGGCAAGGTCACGCCCAAGGGCGAGACCCAGCTGACCCCGGAAGAGAAGCTCCTGAGGGCGATCTTTGGCGAGAAGGCCTCGGACGTGAAGGATACGTCTTTGCGCGTGCCGTCCGGCATTGAGGGTACCGTGATTGACGTGCGTGTCTTCACCCGCGATGGCGTGGAGAAGGACGCCCGTGCGAAGTCGATCGAGGCCGACGATCTCGCCGCCGTGCAGAAGGACCTGAAGGATCAGCTGCGCATCTACGAGGACGACATCTACGCCCGTGTGGAGAAGCTGCTGGTCAACAAGACTGCCGCTGGTGGTCCGGAGGGCCTGGGCGATGGTTCCAAGGTCGCCAAGAAGTACCTGCAGGGCCTGTCGCGCGACCAGTGGTTCGAGGTGCGTCTGAAGGACGACGCCGTAAACAGCCAGCTGGAAGACCTGGGGCGCCAGATCAAGGATCAGCACGAGGCGTTCGAGAAGAAGTTCGAGCACCAGAAGGCCAAGCTGGCCGCGGGTGACGACCTGCCGCCGGGCGTGCAGAAGATGGTGAAGGTCTACGTGGCCGTGAAGCGCCGTCTGCAGCCGGGCGACAAGATGGCGGGCCGCCACGGGAACAAGGGTGTGATCTCGATGATCGTGCCGGAAGAGGATATGCCGTTCCTCGAGGACGGGACACCGGTCGACGTGGTGCTGAACCCGTTGGGTGTGCCCTCGCGCATGAACGTCGGGCAGGTGCTGGAGGTTCACCTCGGGTGGGCCGCCAAGGGCCTGGGCGACAAGATCAACCGCATGCTCGAGGCGCAGGCCGAGATCGCGAAGCTGCGCGAGTTCCTCGACAAGATCTACAACCACCGCGAGCGCAAGGTGGACCTCGACTCCATGTCGGATGCCGAGATCATCGCCCTGTGCAAGAACCTGCGTGGTGGTGTGCCCATGGCGACGCCGGTGTTCGATGGCGCCGAAGAGGCCGAGATCAAGGAGATGCTGCGTCTGGCGGACCTGCCGGAAACCGGGCAGGCCCAGTTGTACGACGGTCGCACCGGCGACGGCTTCGATCGTCCGGTCACGGTGGGCTACATGCACATGCTGAAGCTGAACCACCTGGTGGACGACAAGATGCATGCGCGTTCCACCGGCCCGTACTCGCTGGTCACCCAGCAGCCGCTGGGCGGCAAGGCGCAGTTCGGCGGTCAGCGCTTCGGCGAAATGGAGGTCTGGGCACTGGAGGCCTACGGCGCTGCCTACACCCTGCAGGAAATGCTGACGGTGAAGGCGGACGACGTGCAGGGCCGTAACAAGATGTACAAGAACATCGTTGACGGTGAGCACCATATGGAGGCCAACGTGCCCGAGTCGTTCAACGTGCTCATGAAGGAGATCAAGGCGCTCGGCATCAATATCGAGCTCGAGCAGGACTGATCTTCTCCGATCCGATTGTGATCCGACGGGGTGTACGCGCCCCTCGAAACCAAGTTTGTGAGGCAAGCGAATGAAAGACCTCCTGAATCTGTTCAAGCAGCAGACGCAGCCCGAAGAGTTCGACGCCATCCGTATTGGGCTGGCGTCCTCGGACCAGATCCGCTCGTGGTCCTTCGGCGAGGTAAAGAAGCCGGAGACCATCAACTACCGGACCTTCAAGCCGGAGCGCGATGGCCTGTTCTGCGCGAAGATTTTTGGCCCGGTGAAGGACTATGAGTGCCTGTGCGGCAAGTACAAGCGCCTTAAGCATCGCGGCGTGGTCTGCGAGAAGTGCGGCGTTGAGGTCACCCAGACCAAGGTGCGCCGTGAGCGCATGGGGCATATCGACCTGGCCTCGCCGGTCGCCCATATCTGGTATCTGAAGAGCCTGCCGTCCCGTATTGGCCTGCTGCTCGACATGACGCTGAAGGACATCGAGAAGGTGCTCTATTTCGAGTCCTTCATCGTGACCGATCCGGGCTTCACCACGCTGGAGAAGCGCCAACTCCTGACCGACGAGGAATACCTCGAGGCGATGGAAGAGCATGGCGATGACTTCACCGCGCTGATGGGTGCGGAGGCGGTACTGAGCCTGCTGAAAGAGATGGACTTGCAGGCCGAGGCCGCCAAGCTACGCCAGGAGCTGGCCGAGACCGGGTCCGAGACCAAGATCAAGCGCTTCGGGAAGCGTCTGAAGCTGGTCGAGTCGTTCCTCGAATCCGGCAACAAGCCGGAGTGGATGATCATGAAGGTCCTGCCGGTGCTGCCGCCGGACCTGCGTCCGTTGGTGCCGTTGGATGGGGGTCGTTTTGCGACCTCCGACCTGAACGACCTGTACCGCCGGGTAATCAACCGCAACAACCGTCTGCGCCGCCTGCTGGAGCTGAATGCCCCAGACATCATCGTGCGCAACGAGAAGCGCATGCTGCAGGAGTCCGTGGATGCGCTGCTGGACAACGGCCGCCGTGGCCGTGCGATTACCGGCACCAACAAGCGCCCGCTGAAGTCCCTGGCCGACATGATCAAGGGCAAGCAGGGCCGCTTCCGTCAGAACCTGCTGGGCAAGCGCGTGGACTACTCCGGTCGTTCCGTGATCGTGGTCGGCCCAACCCTGCGTCTGCACCAGTGCGGCCTGCCCAAGCGCATGGCGCTGGAGCTGTTCAAGCCGTTCATCTTCGGCAAGCTGCAGCGTCGCGGTCTGGCGACCACGATCAAGGCCGCCAAGAAGGCGGTGGAGAAGGAAGGTCCCGAGGTCTGGGATATCCTCGAAGAGGTCATCCGCGAGCACCCGGTGATGCTGAACCGTGCGCCGACCCTGCACCGCCTGGGGATTCAGGCGTTCGAGCCGGTCCTGATCGAGGGCAAGGCCATCCAGCTGCATCCGCTGGTCTGCGCCGCGTTCAACGCCGACTTCGATGGTGACCAGATGGCCGTTCACGTGCCGCTGTCGCTGGAGGCCCAGCTGGAGGCACGCACCCTGATGCTGTCCTCCAACAACGTGCTCTCCCCGGCGAACGGCGAGCCGATCATCGTGCCGTCGCAGGACATCGTGCTGGGCTTGTACTACCTCTCCCGCGAGAAGGTGAACGCTCAGGGCGAAGGCATGACTTTCTCCGACGTGGATGAAGTCCACCGCGCCTACGAGCACAAGCAGGTCGATCTGCATGCCCGTATTACTGTGCGCATCCCGGACACCATGGCCGACGTGGCGGAGGGCGAGAAGCTTCCCTCGATGCGTGTCGAGACCACGGTGGGCCGCGCGATTCTGTCGCGCATCATGCCCAAGGGCCTGCCGTTCGAGCTGATCGACCGCGAGCTGAACAAGAAGGCGATCTCCGGGCTGATCAACTCCTGCTACCGCCGCCTGGGCCTGAAGGACACCGTGGTGTTCGCGGACCAGTTGATGTATGCGGGCTTCTACTACTCCACCCGTGCCGGCGTGTCGTTCTGCGCCGACGATATGGTGATTCCGGACGAGAAGCATCCGATCCTGCAGGGTGCCGAGGACCAGGTGAAAGAGATCGAGGATCAGTACGCCTCGGGTCTCGTCACCAAGGGCGAGCGCTACAACAAGGTTGTGGATATCTGGTCGCACTGCAATGACCAGGTGGCCAAGGCCATGATGGAGCGTCTCGGCAAGGAACAGGTCACCAACAAGGATGGCGAGACGGTCGAGCAGAACTCGTTCAACTCGATCTTCATGATGGCTGATTCCGGTGCGCGTGGTTCTGCCGCGCAGATCCGTCAGCTGGCCGGCATGCGTGGTCTGATGGCCAAGCCGGATGGCTCTATCATCGAGACGCCGATCACCGCGAACTTCCGCGAGGGTCTGAACGTCCTGCAGTACTTCATCTCGACCCACGGGGCCCGAAAGGGTCTCGCCGACACCGCGTTGAAGACCGCGAACTCCGGTTACCTGACCCGCCGACTGGTCGATGTCTCCCAGGACGTTGTGGTTACCCAGCCGGACTGCGGGACCCAGCAGGGTCTGCTGATGAAGCCAATCATCGAGGGCGGCGACGTTGTTGAGCCCCTGCGCGATCGCGTACTGGGCCGCACGACTGCAGTCGACGTATTGCGTCCGGGGACCGACGAGACCCTGATCCCGGCGGGCACCCTGCTCGACGAGGCGATGGTCGATACGCTCGATGCCGCTTCGGTGGACGAGGTGCTGGTGCGCTCCGCGATTACTTGCGAGACGCGTCAGGGCATCTGTGCGAAGTGCTATGGGCGCGATCTGGCCCGTGGCCACGAGGTCAACGCGGGCGAGGCGGTTGGCGTGATCGCCGCTCAGTCGATCGGTGAGCCGGGCACCCAGCTCACCATGCGTACCTTCCACATCGGTGGGGCCGCGAGCCGTGCCGTGACGGTCAGTGCGATCCAGGTGAAGAGCGCCGGTTCCGCACGCCTGCACAATCTGAAGACGGTTACCAACAAGGCTGGCAACCTGGTCGCGGTGTCGCGTTCCGGGGAGCTGGGCGTGATCGACGATCAGGGCCGCGAGCGCGAGCGCTACAAGATCCCCTACGGGGCGACCATCACCGTCCACGATGGCGATACCGTCGAGTCCGGTCAGGAGGTCGCGAGCTGGGATCCGCATACCCATCCGATCGTGACCGAGGTGGCGGGTAACATCCGCCTCCAGGACTTCGTCGAGAACGTGACCGTCACCAAGGAGACCGACGAATTTACCGGCCTCTCCTCGAACGTGGTGCTGGATCCGAAGAGCCGCTCGACCGCGGGCAAGGACCTGCGTCCGACCGTCAAACTGCTGGACGATGACGGCAACGAGGTGTACATCCCGGGTACCGACATGCCCGCCCAGTACATGCTGCCGGCGAACGCCATCTTCAACCTGGAAGACAACGCCCGAGTCGAAGTGGGGGACGTCATCGCCCGTTTGCCGCAGGAGTCCTCCAAGACGCGTGATATCACCGGTGGTCTGCCGCGTGTGGCCGACCTGTTCGAGGCCCGGCGTCCGAAGGAGCCCGCCGTGCTGGCTGAGATCTCGGGCACCGTGTCCTTCGGCAAGGAGACCAAGGGCAAGCAGCGTCTGGTGATCACCCCGGACAAGGGTGACCCGGTCGAAATGCTGATCCCGAAACTGCGCAAGGTGAACGTGTTCGAAGGCGAACGCGTGGAGCGTGGCGAAGTCGTGGTCGATGGCGAACTGGACCCGCATGACATCCTGCGGCTGCGGGGTGTGACCACCCTGGCCGAATACCAGGTTCAGGAGATCCAGGACGTCTACCGCCTGCAGGGCGTGAAGATCAACGACAAGCACATCGAGGTGATCGTCCGCCAGATGATGCGCAAGGTGAACATCGTAGACGCTGGCGATACCAAGTTCCTTGCCGGGGACCAGGTGGACCGCATTCGCGTCCTCGAGGAGAACGAGCAGATTGGTGCCGATCAGCAGCCGGCGACCTACGAGCGCGTGCTCCTGGGGATCACCAAGGCCTCGCTGGTCACCGAGTCGTTTATCTCGGCGGCATCCTTCCAGGAGACCACTCGGGTACTGACCGAGGCGTCCACCCGTGGCGCCCGCGATGACCTGCGCGGCCTGAAGGAAAACGTGATTGTCGGTCGCCTGATCCCGGCTGGGACGGGGCTTGCCTATCACAAGGAACGCCGCCGCAAGCGCGCGTTGGAAATGCCCGAGTTCGAGACGGTCGCAGAGGCGCCGGCGGTTACCGCCGAATCCGAACCGGCCACTGCCGACCCGGGTACCACGGAAGACGGGTCCGAGTGACCCGTCCCACCTTGACACTCATGGGGGCGGCGATTAGAATTCCGCTCCCTCGACAGGCCGGTCTCGGCACCGGCCTGTCGTTATTTTTAGGCTAGGAGAAAGGGTTTCATGGCCACGATCAACCAGTTGGTACGCAAGCCCCGCAAGCGCCCCGTCGAGAAGAGCGACGTGCCGGCGCTGCAGGGTTCCCCGCAGAAGCGCGGGGTCTGCACCCGTGTCTACACCACTACCCCGAAGAAGCCGAACTCGGCGCTGCGCAAGGTTGCGCGCGTGCGGCTGACCAATGGCTATGAAGTCAGTAGCTATATCGGCGGTGAAGGCCATAACCTGCAGGAGCACTCGGTGGTCCTGATCCGTGGTGGTCGTGTGAAGGACCTTCCGGGCGTGCGGTACCACACGGTGCGCGGCAGCCTGGACACCCAGGGCGTGCAAAAGCGTGCCCAGGGCCGGTCCAAGTACGGCACCAAGCGTCCCAAATCCTAACCGTGATCCAGTCCGGGAACTGAAACATGTCAAGAAGAGCAGCTGCCCCCAAGCGTCACATCCTTCCCGACCCCAAGTTCGGAAGCGAGCGCCTGGCCAAATTCATCAATACGGTTATGCGTGACGGCAAGAAGTCCGTCGCGGAACAGGTCGTCTACGGCGCCCTGGACCAGATCGAGGCCAAGCAGGGCGACGGGATGGGTGCGCTGGAGCGCGCCCTGGACAACATTCGTCCGCGTGTTGAGGTGAAATCCCGACGCGTCGGTGGTGCGACCTACCAGGTTCCGGTGGAGGTGCGTTCCGTGCGCCAGGACGCGCTGGCCATGCGCTGGGTTGTGGAAGCCGCCCGCAAGCGTGGCGAGCGCACCATGGCGCTGAAGCTGGCCGGCGAGCTGATGGATGCTTCCGACAGCAAGGGTTCCGCCGTGAAGAAGCGCGAAGACACTCACCGTATGGCGGAAGCGAACAAGGCGTTCGCGCATTTCCGCTGGTAAATCTGTTTAGAGAGGCTCACCGTGGCACGCAAGACACCACTTAAGCGCTACCGGAACATCGGGATCAGCGCGCACATCGACGCCGGCAAGACGACGACGACCGAGCGCATCCTGTTTTACACCGGCCTGTCGCACAAGATCGGCGAAGTGCATGACGGTGCAGCCGTGATGGACTGGATGGAGCAGGAGCAGGAGCGTGGGATCACCATCACCTCCGCTGCGACCACCAGCTTCTGGTCCGGTATGGCCAAGCAGTTTGACGAGCACCGGGTGAATATCATCGATACCCCGGGGCACGTGGACTTCACCATCGAGGTCGAGCGCTCCATGCGTGTCCTCGACGGTGCCGTCATGGTGTATTGCGCGGTTGGTGGTGTGCAGCCGCAGTCCGAGACGGTGTGGCGTCAGGCGACCAAGTACGCCGTGCCGCGCCTGGCGTTCGTCAACAAGATGGACCGTGCCGGCGCCGATTTCCTGCGCGTCTATGAGCAGATGAAAGAGCGCCTGCAGGCGAACCCGGTCCCGATCCAGCTGCCGATCGGTGCCGAGGATAACTTCAAGGGTGTGATCGACCTGGTCAAGATGCAGGCCATCTACTGGGACGAAGACAACTTTGGGATCAGCTTCGAGTACAAGGACATCCCGGATGACCTGAAGGCCGAGGCCGAGAAGTGGCGCGAGAACATGCTCGAGGCCGCTGCCGAGGCGACCGAAGAGCTGATGGACAAGTACCTCAATGAGGGCGACCTTAGCGAGGAAGAGATCAAGTCGGCGCTGCGCAAGCGCACCATTGATCTCGAGATCGTGCCGATGCTGTGCGGCTCCGCCTTCAAGAACAAGGGTGTTCAGGCGATGCTGGATGCCGTGGTCGAATACCTGCCGTCGCCGGAAGAGGTTAAGGCGATCAAGGGTGTGAAGGCCGGTACCGAAGAGCCGGTGCAGAAGCATGCGTCGGATGACGAGCCGTTTGCCGCGCTGGCATTCAAGATCATGACCGACCCCTATGTCGGCTCGCTGACCTTCGTGCGCGTCTACTCGGGCGTGTTGTCGGCTGGCGATTCCGTGCTGAACACGCAGAACGATCGGCGCGAGCGCATCGGGCGTATCCTGCAGATGCACTCCAACTCTCGTGAAGAAATCAAGGAGCTGCGCGCGGGTGACATCGGTGCGGTCGTTGGCCTGAAGGACCTGTATACCGGGACCACGCTGTGTGACCCGAACGACCCGGTCGAACTCGAACGCATGGAGTTCCCCGAGCCGGTGATCTCGATCGCGGTCGAGCCGAAGACCAAGACCGACCAGGAAAAGATGGGGATCGCTCTGAACAAACTGGCGCAGGAGGACCCATCGTTCCGTGTTCGTACCGATGAAGAGTCGGGTCAGACGATCATCTCCGGCATGGGCGAGCTGCACCTGGAGGTGCTGGTCGACCGCATGAAGCGGGAGTTCAAGGTCGAGGCCAACGTCGGTCAGCCGCAGGTGGCCTACCGCGAAACCATCCGCAAGACGGTCGAGCAGGAAGGCAAGTTTGTTCGCCAGTCCGGCGGGCGCGGTCAGTACGGCCACGTCTGGATTCGCATCGAGCCGCTGGAGCCTGGCGAAGGCTTCAAGTTCGTGAATGCCATCGTCGGCGGTGTGGTGCCGAAGGATTACATCCCGGCGGTCTCCAAGGGCATCGAGGAACAGATGGCCAATGGTGTGCTCGCCGGATACCCGGTTGAGGACGTCAAGGTCACCCTGTTCGATGGCTCCTACCATGACGTCGACTCCAACGAGATGGCGTTCAAGGTGGCCGGTTCCATGGCCTTTAAGGAAGGTGCGCTGAAGGCCGGCGCGGTCCTGCTTGAGCCGATGATGAAGGTTGAGGTGGAGACACCGGAAGAATACATGGGCGACGTGATGGGCGACCTCAATCGCCGGCGCGGTCAGGTCCAAGGCATGGAAGACGTGGCCGGCCAGAAGCTGCTGAAGGCCGAGGTCCCGCTGTCCGAAATGTTCGGCTACTCGACGCAGCTGCGTTCGATGAGCCAGGGTCGCGCGACCTACTCGATGGAGTTCGAGAAGTACGCCGAAGCCCCCGCCCAGATCGCCGAAGCGGTAGCCGCCAAGGCGTCCTGATCCAGAACTCGCGTTATTTGAAAGAACTGCAAGAGGTTTGAGCTGTGTCCAAGGAAAAGTTCGAGCGTAAGAAGCCGCATGTGAATGTGGGAACGATTGGTCATGTGGACCATGGGAAAACGACGCTGACGGCGGCGATG
>NZ_JQIW01000006.1:0-1658 GCF_000745395.1 Thioalkalivibrio sp. ALJ1
ATTGCCAACAGCACCGAGTTCAACGGTGGCCGTGTGCTGGACGGCAGTGTGCAGGACCTGTTCTTCCAGGTGGGTGCGAACCAGGGCCAGACCATTGCGGTCAGCGGCGTGGATTCGCGGACCTCCGAGCTCGGTACGACCGAAGTGGCCGGTACGGAAGGATTGAGTCAGTCTGCGATCAATGATGTCGGTATCGACTCGATTACCGATATCACAATTGATGGCGCTGATTTCGACGCCATCAGTGTCAGCTTTACCGGTGTCGAGACCCTGGAAGATGCCATTCGTGCGATCAACAGCGAGATTGCCGATGTAGTGGCGCAGGGTGATACCAACGCGCTGGCGGTCGCCGACGCCAACCTGCAGGCCTCGCTGCGCGTGAACAACGACGGTGAGACGACGATCGCGATCACCTCCGCCTTCGAGACCGAAGACCTGGCCGTTACTGGTGGCAATGTGGTCTTGGATGATGGGACAAACTCCACGGATGTCGACCTGTTCGACGGCGCTTCGGCTGCGGACGTAAATCTGAACGACATCGACGTCATCACCCGCGAGAGCGCAACCCAGGCGATTGGTGCACTGGACGGGGCGCTGACCCAGGTGAACAGCCTGCGCGCGGAGCTGGGTGCGGTGCAGGTGCGGTTCGAGTCCACCATCGACAACCTGAGCGTGAGTTCCGAGAACCTGTCGGATGCGCGTTCGCGGATCCGGGATGCGGATTTCGCGGCGGAGACGGCGGAGCTGACCCGCGCCCAGGTCCTGCAGCAGGCGGGTACCTCGGTGCTGTCGCAGGCCAATGCGGTTCCGCAGAACGTGCTGGCCCTGCTGCAGTAAGCTCGATCACTCGGGCTTCTGGTTGAGGGTGGATGGCGAGGTCGCCATCCACCCCTTCTGAAGAGGACAGCGATATGAGTGATGGAATCGGCAGTATCACATCACCGCCGGGTACAGTGAACCCGCGCGGGGGCGAGGGGGTGAAGGCCCCAGGGCCCGGTACGGGTCCTGTTCGTGGCGAGGGTCGGCCGGAGGCCGTCCCGCGTACGGGTGGAAACACGGAATCATCGGCTCGTGGCTCGACCGGACCTGCGACCGAGGCCATGGACATGGACGAGGTCAATCAGGTGGTGGAGTCGATCAATTCCTACCTGCAATCCACCAAGCGGGCGCTGGAGTTTAGCGTGGACGACACCAGTGGCCGCACCGTGATCACGGTAATGGACGGTGACCGGGAGCAGGTAATCCGGCAGATCCCGCCCGAGGCTGTGCTGGCTTTGGTGGAACGCTTCCAGAGTGATCAGGAACTGGGCGGTACAGGCCTGGTGGATCAGGCCTGATGCCGTCCGGGGCGAGCCGCCCCGGTCCGCATGATGGTTGCCAGAAGGGCCGGTCCCGTGTTCGGGGTCGGCCCTTTTTGGTGGTGGGTGGCGGAGGGTTGCCGGAGGGACAGCAAAAAACTGCCGGCTGGGTCTAAATCTGCGGGCTTTCCGCACGTTACAGGCGCATAAAGAGGGCTAATCGGGCCCTCATTGCCTCAGCTTACGGGGTTTGCAGGGAGGAGAGCATGTCTCAGATTATCAACACCAACGTTCTGTCCCTGAACGCGCAGCGCAATCTGGGGAATTCCCAGGGTGCGCTGGCCCAGAGTCTGGAGCGTC